>NZ_JBOFMZ010000035.1:0-108215 GCF_051658645.1 Cetobacterium sp. | reverse complement strand
CTGTTATTGCTCCACCTCTAAATAATGGTTGTGATACTCCTAAGGTTTGAGTATAACCTGTTTTTTCGTCTGAATTCATGTCATTCATAGATCTTTTTGTATGCTCTGACATCTGATACTGACCATTGTAAGTCACTGTCGGTAACGCTGCTTTAAAAGCTCTTTTTACATTCAAATTAGCATTTTCTTTAGAAAATTCTGCTGATTTTATTGTTTTTCCATTTTCTAAAGCTAAATCAATTGCACTTTCTAATGTTAACTCTCTAGAAAACGCTACTGTTGAAAGTAAAATTAATAATCCTAATAACTTTTTCATTTTTTGCCCCCTATTAATAATTTTAAAATTGTATTTACCACTAACTTAACCTCTTCTTCTAAATCTATCTCCTGCATTCTTTCTTTAAACTCTTCTATATCACTTATAAAATAATCTTCTGCATTTTTATAGAATAGTCTCTCCATTCTGTAAGACTTTATTCCACCTAAAATAAAAATTATCATTGTATTTATCTCTTTTTCTGAATAGTTTACATCTGGAATATTCTCAATTATTTTTTTCAATAGTTTTCGATTTAAAAACTCAATATTAATAAGTTTTTCTCTTAAAATAGGTGTTAAATGTTCTAAATTTCTAGTTAAATTTATTAATATTAAATATAACTTTAAGTTTTCAGACGATATTATAAATCTTTTCATTATAAATGCTGTTAAATTTTTTTGATAATCTGATGGCTTATTTATCAGCTCTCTTAGTTCAACCTCTCTTAGCTTATAAACACTATCTATTATCTCTCCTAAAAGCTCATCTTTAGATTTAAAATATGTATAAAAACTTCCCTTAGCAATTCCTAAGTGATTTGTTATATCTTCAACTCTTGTTTTAAAAACACCTTTTTTCAAAAGAACATCTTTAGCTGCTTCTAAAATCTTGATTTTTTTATTCATCTGCTCTCCTTAATAAAAGTTAATTTTTAAAATGACTAGTTAGTCATTTTACATTCTATTCTATAATAACTAATTAGTCAATACTTTTTTATTTTACCATATATTATGTGCGTTAGAATTAAATCCAGATGAAGTTGAATAATACTTTGCATCAATTGGTTTATCTTCATGTACCAAGATAAGTCCTTTTGTTGATTTCACAGCTTTATCAGAAATATCATTCTCATCTAAATTATTATATACTTGACTTTGAGTGCTATCTAATATATGAAATCCTAATTTAGAATATCTATGCTTCAAAATATCTTTAGCAGCATATGTTCTTGCAGCTATAGCCTGAACTTTTAAAGCTTCTAATCCAAAACTCTTAGGCATTTCACTTGGAACAACTTGAACTAAATAATCCTCTATTCCTATTTCATTTATTAAATTTAGTGATTTATCTAAATCTACTAATCTTATTTCAAAATTTCCTCTATATGTTGGATATTTATTATTTTTAACATTTCTTTTTACATTAGTTAATGAAATCATTCTATTTGAAGTTATACTAATATGATTTTTTGTTTTCATTTTTAATTTACCTTCAACTATAACTTCAATAAAACCATTTTTAGTTATAAAATCTACAAAATGATTAGGAGATATTGTTAAATTACTACTTTTATTTTTTATTTTTATACTTCCAGAAGAATACATTGATATTTTTTTGTGATTTAAACTTTTAAATTCACTTGTCATAATTCCAACTTTTATTTTTTGAGTTAATCCATCTATAGATTTTATATTTTTCAATTTTGTATTAAAATAATATCTTTGTAAAACTTGTTTATATGAGTAGCCTTTATTTTTTGTTAAATCCATAGCTGACCATTGAGGAATACCTGCTCCATGACCGTATCCTCCACCATAAATATTATAATTCCCATTTGATAATTTTTCCATGGCTAAAAATGCTGAAGGTAGCAACGAAGGATTTTTTGATATAGGTTTATCTGAATGTTTTACGCTTCCACCTTTTGCTCCATATATATTTATTGTAGAATTTACACTACTCTTACTCACTCCCAAAAGACTTCTTACATTCCCCTCTTTTGCTACTACATATTGTCCTTTAGTTCCTTTCACTAATAATTTTATAACTAAGCCAGATTTTCCTCTTTCTAAAATTTTAATATCTATTAAGTCTCCTACTGGATTTAGTTGTAAAGATTTAGATATCCATTCACCTTTTGAATATGTTAGTACCTCCTTCGGTCTTCTCTTTGACAGTGAAAGTAAGTTTTTATTAAGAATGTTATTCAATTCTTTTTTAGTCAAACTCAGCTTCCATCTCCAATAAACTGAATTATCACCATAACCTTTTACTTTTGTATTTTTATAAAAAGATAAAAATTCATTTTCAGAATAAGTTTTAAACGGAGCTTTAGGAAATTCTAAATCATTAACATACTTTAAGTATGTAATTGGTTTTGCTATAGGAACATGATCTTTTTTATACTGCCCATATAAATCTACCCTATCGCCTTTTAAGTTACTTTTTTTCTGAATGCTATTTTTTTTAGATTTCGTTATTTTTAGATTAGTAGAATTAGAATAATCATCTTTTTTAGAACTATTACTACATCCTAGAACTAATAAACTTAAACTTATCAACAATGTATTTTTTATTTTTTTCATATTCATTATATTTTTATTCCTTTTTCAACAATATATTTTCTAACTTTATCAAGCTCAGCTTGTGTATCAACACCTATAATTTCATAAGGAGTTTCTAAAACTTTTATTTTATAACCATTTTCTAAAACTCTTAGCTGTTCTAGAGATTCTGAATTTTCTAAAGGTGTACTTTCTAATTTTGAATATTCTAAAACAAACTCTCTTTTATATCCATATATTCCGACATGCTTAAAATATATGTCCCAATTTTCATTTCTAGGATAAGGGATTACACTTCTTGAAAAATATATTGCATAATCTTTTTTATCTGTAACTACTTTTACAAAATTAGGATTTTCTATATCATCTTTTTTTAATAGCTTATGTTTTAATGTAGCCATCTGAAGTTTCTCTTCTTCTTTAAATATATTTATTAAAGAATTGATCATATCCCCTTCAATTAATGGTTCATCTCCTTGAATGTTTATGATTACATCATAATCAGTTATCTTTTCACAAACCTCAGCTATTCGGCTAGTTCCATTTAAATGATTTTCAGATGTTAAAATAACATCTCCGCCAAAACTACTTACTTCATCAAAAACTTCTACTGAATCTGTTGCTACTATAACTTTATCCAAATTAGATTTTAAAGCCCTTTTATAAACCCATTCAATCATAGTATGACCACAAATATCCTTCAATGGTTTCTTTGGTAATCTTGTTGATTCATATCTTGCTGGTATTACTCCTAAAAACTTCATTTTACAACCTCCAAAATTCAATGTATAATAAGATTATACAAGAATTTCATTTTAAAAAAAAGAACTTTATAATTAAAAAGGAGAAATTTATGCTACATATTTATTTTGTAAGACACGGTGAAACAGTTTGGAATACATTAAAGATTTTTCAAGGGAGTTCAAATTCTCCTTTAACTAGTTTAGGAATTGAACAAGCCAAAAAACTTTCTATACATTTAAAAAATATTGAATTTAATAAAGTTTATTCATCACCTTTAGGAAGAACTATTGAAACAACTAAATTGATTTTAGGAGATAGAAATTTAGAAATATTCCCAATTGAAGAGTTTAAAGAAATTAGCATGGGTAAAGTTGAAGGAATTGCAAGAGTTGAGTTTGAAAAAAACTATCCAATTGAATATCATAATTTTTGGCATAATGCTAGTGAATATAATCCAGTAGCATATAATGGTGAAAGTTATAATGAAATTTTAAAAAGAGTTCGGAAAGGTTTAAATAAACTTATTTCTGAAAATATTGATGGGAATATACTAGTAGTTAGTCATGGTGTGACTTTAAAAGCTCTTTTCACTTTGATAAATAACAAAGGAATAGATGAATTCTCAAAACAGCCTATACCTGAAAATACAAGTACAACTCTTGTTCAATACGATTCAGAAAAATTTAAAATTATAAAATTCTCTGATACTGAACATTTAAAATAATTTTAAATATTGACACATATGATTTTATGTAGTATTAAAATATTATTGTTACTTATTTGATTAAAGGGGGTGACTTTTTGAAAAATAACAAATTAAATGTAAATATAAAAGTTATGGGTATTGGCGGTGGTGGTATAAATGCTATCGATGAAATTATCGCTTCACAAATTGATGAAGTTGATTTTTTTGCACTCAATACTGATTTACAAGATTTAAACAATTCTAAAACGCTACATAAAATACAACTTGGAGTTTCTACTACGAAAGGACTTGGCTGTGGTGGAAATTTGGAACTTGGCGAAAAAGCGGTAAAAGAAAGCCTGCCATTTATAAAAAAAATTCTCAAAGGAACTGATTTTTTATTTTTAACATCAACTATGGGAGGTGGAACTGGAAGTTCTGCTATTCCTGCTATTGCTAAACTCGCAAAAGAGATGAATATTCTAACTGTTGCAATAGTTACGAGACCATTTTCATTTGAAGGTAAAAGAAGAATGAAGATAGCTGAAATTGGAATTAGTAATCTTGAACCTTTTGTTGATTCACTAATTGTTATTCCAAATGATAAACTTCTTCAAAATTCAAATCAAAATATAACAGTTAAAGAAGCTTTTAAAAAAAGTAATTTTATTTTACTTACTGCTGTAAAAGGTATGACAGATTTAATGCTCGCAAAAGGTTTTATCAATCTAGATTTTGCGGATATTAAATCTCTACTTTTAAATTCTGGAGAAGCTATTTTAGGATTTGGAGAAGGTACTGGTGAAAACAGAGCATATAAAGCAGCTATCTCTGCTATTGATTCATCTCTTTTTGAAAGAAGTATCTTTGGTGCTCAAAAATTTTTAGTTAATATTGTTGGTCCTAAAAATTTAAATCTTATCGAGTCAAGTATTATTGTAGATACTATAAAACAAAAATGTGCAAATGAAATTGATGATGTTTTATTAGGTGTGTCTATTGATAATGATTCTGTAGATACATTAAAAGTTATTTTAGTAGCAAATTCGTTTTGTGATAAAAAAAAGGGGCTTTGAAATTTCAAAGCCCCTTTTTTTAATCCAATCTTTCTAAATACTTTTCTGGTAATGGTAATTCTATTTTTAATTTATATTTTGGAATTTCACAGTAGTATGAGAATAAAAACATGCTTTTACCTGCTTTTCCATATTTGCCATCCCCAACTATGGGGTGCCCTAAGCTTGAAAGTTGCACTCTTAGCTGATGAGTTCTTCCAGTTTCTAGCTTTGCTTCTAATATTGTATTCTTTTTTCCTCTTTTTAAAACTTTAAAATAAGATATACTCTCTTTAGCTCCTGGTTCATAAGACTCTAATTCAACTACTTTTGTATCCTCTTTTTTCAAATAAGTTTTTAAAGTAAATTCATTTTTAGATACTATTCCATTCACAAGAATATAATATTTTTTATCTGTATTTCCTTCTCTAACTTCTTGAGCTAACTCTCTAGTTACATTTAAATTTTTAGCTCCTATTACTAATCCAGATGTAGATTTGTCTATTCTATTTACAAAGTTAAACTCATCTGTTTTATAATAACTTTTAAAAAGCTCTGAAAGTCCATAGTCATGTCCACTTCCTTTATGCATAACCATATTTGCTTCTTTGTTAAAAATAACTACTTTTTCATCTTCGTAAACAATTCCTTTTTTCAAAGAATCCATATCTTTTTCTGAAATTTTCATTAATTTTTTTTCTTCTGTTTCTCCACCAGATATTAAAACTTTAATAATATCTCCTTCTTTTAATCTATAATTTTCTTTTGATTTTTTTCCATTAACTTTTATTTTTCCAGTTCTTATGCCTTTAAAAATTTCTGTTAAAGGAGTATTTTCATATTTCTTTCTTAAAAATCTATCTAATCTAGCATCATTAAAACTAGAATCTATAATATATTCCATCATTACTCCTTATAAACATTTATACTTTGAACTATTCCTAACATAGCAAAGGCAAATAAAAATGATGTACCTCCATAGCTCATAAGTAAAAGTGGAAGACCTGTTACTGGCATTACTCCTGTAACCATTCCTATATTTACAACTATATGGAAAAAGAAAATTGATGATATCCCATAAGCTATAAACTTCCCATGATTTTCAGATTTATCTCCTATTCTAAATATTCTCCATAAAAGTAATGAATACAAAGCTAGAAGTACACATCCTCCTATTAAACCTCTTTCTTCTAAAAATACAGCCGCTATAAAATCTGTGTGTGATTCTGGCAAAAATCTCAATTTACTTTGTGTTCCTTGTAAAAATCCTTTTCCAAAAACTCCACCTGATCCAACAGCTATCATTGATTGCGTTACATTCCATCCACTTCCTAGTAAATCAGCTTCGGGATTCAAAAACGTTAACACTCTTTCTTTTTGGTAATCTTTTAAAAGAAAAAAATAACCTATTGGTACCATTGTTATTCCTGTGATTGCCATTAAAATTATTGTTTTCCAATCTATACCATTCATAAAAACTAATACTAGATATAAAAATATTATAACAAGTGATGTTCCTAAATCTGGTTGGGCTGCTATAAGTAAAAAAATAGGAATTATGTGTAATGCTGTTGCTATAATATTTTTTAAACCTATAAATTTGTTATTAAATTTAGTTGCTAAAACTTCAGAAAATGTTAAAACAATTAAAAGTTTTGAAAATTCCGAAGGTTGTATTGTTATGAATCCTAAATCTAACCATCTCTGTGCTCCAAGTCTTTTATCACCAACAATAAAAACCGATACTAAAAGTATTGTATTTACAAGATAAATTACTTTATAGTATTTTCCATAGATTCTATAATCTATAAATGAAAATATAAAGTATGTCACTATTCCTAATCCTATCCACATTATTTCTTTATAAAAAAATGATGTTCCCTTATGGATTGTTGCACTATAAACAGTTAACAAACTTATTGCTACTATGCATAAAGCAATATACAAAATCATATTTTTCATCTTTTTTATTCTTTTCATAGTAACTACTAAATCATGATTTTTTCCCATTTGATTCTCCTACTTTCCTGTATGCCCAAAGCCACCTTCAGCTCTAACGGTTTTAGATAACTCCTGAACCTTTTCAAACTCCATTTTATAAACTTTTTGTAGAACTAGCTGACCTATTCTCTCTCCTGGATTAACAACAAACTCTTCATTACTAAGATTTATAAGTATTACTCCCACTTCACCTCTATAGTCTGAATCTATCGTACCTGGAGTATTTACTAAAGTTATTCCATGTTTTAAAGCCAAACCGCTTCTAGGTCTTACTTGAACCTCATAACCATATGGTATTTCCATTTTGATTCCTGTTGGAATTAATTTTCTTTCTAAAGTTTTTAATATAATTGCCTCAGGTATATTAGCTTGAACATCCATTCCAGCTGCACCCTCTGTCATATATTTAGGTGATTCTACGCCATTTTCTAAAACTAACTTAACAATAATGTTTTCCATTTTATCTCCCTTAAAGATTCCCTAAAATTGTTTTAGATAATCTGCTTTCATCAAATATTTCTCTTGCAACTTTTCTGATATCTTCTAAATTTACATCTTGTATCTCTTTAATTACAGTCTCAATATCTCTTACATAACCATAAACAAAATATGAACTAGCCATTCTAGTCATCTTACCCTTGCTACTCTCAAGTCCAAAAGTTACCATACTTAGAAATTGATTTTTAGATCTATTCAACTCTTTTTCTGTAATTCCATTTTCTTTTAACTCTTTTAATTCTTCTTCAATTATAGAGATAACTTCTTTGTAATCTTCATGAGTTGTTCCAGCATATACTGTAAATAACCCTCCTTCATCAAAGTTAGATGTATAAGAGTAAACTGAATATGCAAGTCCTCTTTCTTCTCTAATCTTTTGGAAAAGTCTAGAACTCATATTTCCACCTAAAACATTTGAAATAACAGACATTGCAACTTTTCCAACAGCTTTATTAGAAACACCTGGAGTATTTACACAAAGATGAACTTGATTTGTATCTTGATTAATTATCTTTTCACCTGAATTTATAAACATCTCTCCATTGTAGCTTCTTTCAGTACTATTATCTTTTAATTGTCCAATACCTTTGTTCAACTGATTATAAACATTTTTATAATCTATGTTTCCAGCTACTGAAATTATAATATTTTCTGGTTTATATAAATCATTAAAATACTTTAAAATAGCAGCTCTATCTATTTTCTTTAAGCTTTCTAAGCTACCTGCTATTTTTTGACTTTGTACTCCATTAATTGCAAACTCTAAATTTTCTTCATGTACTACCTCTTCAGGTATATCTTCGTACATTCTTATCTCTTCTATTATTACATTTCTTTCTTTCTCTATATTCTCTTCTGTAAAAGTTGAATTTAAAAACATATCATTTAATATATCTATTCCTGTATGCAAAGTATTTGATGTCATCTGAATGTAGTATGCTGTATTTTCAACACTTGTATATGCGTTTATCATTCCACCTTCATCATCAATTTCTTCAGAAATTTGTTTTGCTGACCTATTAGTAGTTCCTTTAAACAATAAGTGCTCTATAAAGTGAGATATTCCCTCTTCTCCAGGTAATTCATTTTTTACTCCAGCTCTTACAAAAAATCCTATACTTGCAGTATTTATACTCTTTATATCTTCAGTTAACAATGTGATTCCGTTATCTAATTTCTCAACTATTATGCTCATGCTCCTCCTTAATACTCGGCTTTCCTCATGAAATATATTCCTAAACCTAAAAATATAACATTTGGAATCCATCCACTTATAAATGGATTTAATATACCATTTACACTTAATGCTTCAAATGATGCTTGCACTATATAGTACGAATATCCAAGTCCTACACTTAATGCAATACTTATAGCTGAAGCTCCTCTTACATATCTACTTCCTAAAGATAATCCTAAAAATGAAACTATAAAACTAGCAAAAGGAAAAGAATATCTTTTTCCTAAAACTGACATTGGCTCTTTTACATCTCCACCTGTTGTACGAATATTTCTAATTGCTGATGCTATTTCAGCATTGGTTAATTCATCTGGGTCACCTTGAATAGTTATGAATTCACTCGGATTTTTATTCAAAGTAATATCTTCATAATTCTTTTTAGTTTTTTGAGTTTTGTTTTTAAAATTGTTTATTACAACTTCTTTAAGTTTCCAAATATTTTTATTTGAATCAAACTCTGCATTTTTAGCGGTAATAATCTCTTCTATATTTTTAAAATCTTTATCTAATTTTATTATTTGCAATGTTTCAGCACTATTTTTAACTCTATCAATATTTTTTATATAATAAACTATATTTTCTTCTGTTCTTAAAAAAGCATTCTTTTTAGTAATTGGCATTACCCTTTCAGAAATTTCTCTTCCTGCTCTTAAAGCTCTACTCTTAAGTAGTGTTGAAGGATAAACTTTATTCATAACTTGAAATACAATACAAGATATTAATAATGATATTATTATTGGATATCTTACAATTCTTCTAAAACTTATTCCTGATGTTTTTAAAGATATAATTTCTAAATTAGATGCCATTTTATTTATACACATTAAAGAACCTAAAAGTATTGCTAATGGAGTTACCTCTATAAATATTTTAGGTAGTAAGTATAAAATATAAGTTAGTGATTGAAGTATTGTCATTCTTCCTTCTGTTATATATCTAATTATTTTAAATAGTTGGCTTAAAATAAATATATTTATAAAAGCTATTAAACTTAATAAAAATGACTTGATAAAATTTTTGCTTATATATATATCTAACTTTTTCATCTAGCACCACCTGATTTCCTTCTGTATATAAGCAGTGTTCCAGAAACTAATAAAAGATTAGGCAACCAAACTCCAACATATGGTGATACAACACCTTTGTTAGCCATTACCATCCCTACATTTAAACATACAATATAAGTAAATATAATTCCTAAACTTATTCCAAAACTAGTTCCTTTTCCGCTTCTATGATGACCTACTGATAATACGACTCCTAATATCGCTAAAACGATTGTTGATAATGGAATTGCTATTTTTCTATTTAT
The DNA here is from genome assembly GCF_051658645.1 of Cetobacterium sp. Classification (GTDB taxonomy): domain Bacteria; phylum Fusobacteriota; class Fusobacteriia; order Fusobacteriales; family Fusobacteriaceae; genus Cetobacterium_A. The sequence goes on along the minus strand of NZ_JBOFMZ010000035.1, from coordinate 98,079 downwards.
TTCTACTAAGAATGGAATTTTTTCTTTTTCAGTTTTTTCTTTCAAACTATTAAATAGTTTTTTTATCGGCATAGCTTCAATATCCTTAACTTCTATATTCATCTCTTGAAAATATGAACTTAATGGGATTTTTTTTTGGCTGAATTCACCCTCTATTTTTAGTGTTCCATCTTGATTAAATGTATAAAATTTTGATTCTTCTAATACCATATTGACATCTTTCCAATAAGCTTTATTTCCTAACAAAATTGTTGGATAATTGCTTTTATCATCTTTTTGGAATATCAAGACGTTATTAGCTTCATCTGTTTTTCTTTCAATATTATCAATATATAAGTTATACTCTTCTACTTCATCTATTAATATTCTTTCTTTTAACTGAAATACAGGGTTTTCATAAGCTATTTTTATTGAAATTTCTTCTAACTTACGAAATGATCTTGGAATAATACTTTCTTGTAAAAAAAATATAAAAAGAGTTATTACTGAAGCCAATATTATTATTGGCTTCAGTATATCTTTTAATGACATCCCAATAGAACTCATAGCTGTCACTTCACTAGTTCTTGTAAATTTAGAAAATGTTATCATGACTCCTAAAAATACTCCCATAGGTATTGTTTGAGATAAAATTGGAGGAAGATAGAATGATAATATTCTTAATACATCAATTAAAGATATCCCTTTTACAATTATATTTTCCATAAGAGAAACTATTATTTCAATTAAAAAAATAAATGTAAATAGAGATACTCCAAATATTATTGGTTTTTTTACATCTCCCAATATATATTTTTCAATTATTTTCATCTCTCACTCCTAAAACATTTTATTAAAATATTTTTCTACTAACTCTTTTCCTTTTATATAGTTCAATTGTGTCTTTAACTCTTTGGGTAAATAATCATCTAAATAATTTGATTTTTCTAAAAATATTGCGTTTGTAGCACTTCCAATTCCATATTTTTTTAGAGCCGAATATTTCTGATTCGTAAAATTAAATAAGAATAAAACTATTATACAAACTATTAGTCCTTTTACAAATCCAAATATTCCACCAAGTCCTCTTGATAACAACCCTTTGTTTTGAGCTTTTAAAATAATTCCTATAAAAAACATTAAAATAGCAATAGCAATATATGATGCTATAAATACTCCTATATAAGTCAATAAAAAATTGTTTTCGTTATGGCTTATAGATACTTTTTCCATAATAATTGGAGTAAACTTTTGTGCTATAATAAAATCTATTAAGATTCCAAATATTGAAAAAAATTGTAACAAAAATCCATCTTTTAGCCCCTCAATTATTGCAAATATGAGTATTGCTGCTATTAAAATATCCAAGTACATAATTATTCCCCCTTAATTAATTATTTACTACTCTTACCCACAATGCTTTTAAATATAATGTTTCTGGTACGTGTAGTATCCAAGGATGATCTTCTGGTTGATAGTTTACTCCTATAACTTGTAACAATTTCCCATTCTTAGAAGCTGCCATTCTTGTTACTTCTATTAAATCTTGAAGACTTAAATGATATGCACATGTTATTATTCCCACTATTCCACCATCTTCAATCAACTTAAAACTTTGATCACATAAGCTAAAGAATAGATCTCTTCCTCTAGGAACATCAATTCTTTTTTTAATTAATGATGGTGGATCTAATGTTATTACATCGAATTTGTCCCCTCTATTAGCTAATATTTTTAGCATTAAGAATGCATCTCCTTCAGCTGTTTCAAAATCATTTGTAAATCCATTTAATTCATAATTTTCTTTACAAAGTTCTAATGCATGAGGTTCTTTATCAATTGCAACAACCTTTTTACATCCCTCTTTTAATGCTGCAATTGAAAACCCACCACTACTTGAGAATACATCTAAGAATCTAGTGTTATGGTTTAAAAATGGTCTTATGAATTTTCTTGAATCTCTTTGGTCTAAGAAGAATCCTGTTTTTTGACCATCAACTATATCAACTAAATATTTTAATCCGTTATCTTCCATTATTATTCTCTCTGGAATTTCTCCATATACGATTCCAGTTTGTTGCTCAACACCCTCATGAGTTCTATTTTCTACATCACTTCTCTCATATATACCTTTTGGTTTCATAACTTTTTTTATTGCATTTATTATCTCTTGTCTAAATGCTACTTCTAATCCTGAATTTCTAAATTGTACAGATACATATTTATCGAATTTATCAATAATCAAACCTGGAATTCCATCTGCTTCAGAGTAAAAAGCTCTTATACAATTTGTTTCTGCTAATATATGCTTTCTTTTTTCATACGCTCTTTTTATTTTTTCTAATATAAGAGTTTTATCTACTGCTACATCCTTTGTTGTTAACATTCTTACAAAAGCATTTGTTGCTTCTGCAACATATCCTTTACCTAATACTTCTCCATCCTTTGTACAAACTTCAACTATATCTCCATTTACAATATTCCCAAATGTATCCGCTATTTCATCTTTAAAAACATTTGGATAAAAATTCCTAATTTTTTTTTCTTTTCCTACTTCTAATATTACTCTTGCCATTTTCTTCTCCTTTAAATCTTTCCTATTAAACTGTTTACTAGATGAGGCTCTCCATTTTTTAAATAGACTCTATTAACTCTTCTACTTAAGCCTGTAAATAATTCGTATATTGATGAACCGATAATTTTTGATTTTTCAAAAATATCTTCTCCCATTACAATAACCTCATCACCTATTTTCACTTTATCTCTTAACTCTTGTGGTATTTTTACCATTAACATATCCATACATACTTTTCCTACTATTTTACAAGGTATACCTTTTATTTCTATCATACCCTTATTTGAAAGCTCTCTTCTAAATCCATCAGCATATCCAACCGTTATCGTTGCAATCATATCGCCTTTAAAACCTTTTCCAACTCTTCCATAAGATATATCTATATCCTCTTCTAGTTCTTTAAGGAGAAGAATTCTACTCTTCAAAGTAAAAACTCTTTTTAAATCTTCTATTATTCCCTCTCCATAGACACCATACATAATTATTCCAGCTCTAACTAAGTTACTCTGAGGAATTTCAGAAAATTTTAATATCCCACCACTATTAAGAATATGGATATATTTTATCTCTTTTAAACTTTCAAAATATTTAAATTTTTCCAACTGTTTTTTTGTATAGTCTTTTGATTCTTCATCTGACTCATCTGAAACTGACAAATGAGAGTATACTCCAATTATATCTATTTTTTTATTTTTACATATTTCTAATATTTTTTTTCCTTCTTCTACTGTAAATCCAACCCTACCCATTCCTGTATCTATCTTAATATGAACTTTCAATGAAAGCTTATTTTTACAGATATAATCTATTTGAGAAAAATCCGTCAGAGTAACTTGTAAATCTTTTTCTTCAGCTTCTTTTAACTCTTCATTAAAAGTTCCTGCTAAAATTAAAATTTCATCAACAATACCACTATTTCTTAATTCAATACCTTCTTCTAAAGATGATACTCCAAAAATTTTTACTCCCATAGCTGAAAGTTCCTTTGCTATTGTGACTGCTCCCATTCCGTAGGCATCTGCTTTTATAATTGCCATTATATTTTTGTTATGAGATAGCTTTTTAATTTTTTTTATATTATATTCTAAATTATCCAAATCTATCTCTGCCCAAGTTCTCATTTTTACCTCCAACTCTTATTAAGTAGATTAAGCCACCATTTAGGTGGCTTTTTATTATACTAGAATCTTCTCTTCAGATTGTGAATCATTATCGTCATCATCATCTTTTTTAGGTTCATAATTTTCATCTCTCTTCTTTTCAAAAAGATATACTAATGGTGTTGATATATATATTGACGAGTATGTTCCAACTCCTATTCCAACTAATAAAGTTGTTGTAAAAGTTCTTAAGCTATCTCCACCGAAAATTAATATTGCCACTAACGCCAATAAAGTCGTTACCGAAGTATTTATAGATCTTACTAAAACTTGATTTAAACTTTTGTTTAATACTTCACCAAAAGTTAAATCAGATTTTTTTCTAAGACTTTCTCTAATTCTATCATATATAATAATTGTATCATTTATAGAGTATCCTAGTATAGTTAATATCGCTGCTATGAATGGTGTATCTATCTCATATCCTAATAATGCAATAACTCCTAATGCTGCTGTAACATCATGTAATAGTGTTAATATTCCTGCTATAGCAAATTTGAATTCATATCTAATTGTTATATATAAAACAATTAGTAACCCTCCAATAACTAAAGCATAAATAGCTGAACTCTTTAATTCTTCACCTATTGTAGCTCCAACTTTTTCAGATCTTTCTAATTTATATTCTCCAATAACTTTTAATTTTGATAATAACTCTTGAGATTGAGCTTCAGTCATTTCTGCTGTTCTAATAATAACATTATTATCAGCTGCAGAAATTTGCACTTTTCTAGCTGTTGAAGATAGTTGTGGGATCTGTACTGCTAAACTATCTAACTCTTTATTTATATCTGTTAAAGTTATAGAATCTGTATAATTCAACTGGATTAAACTACCACCTGTAAAGTCTATTCCATAATTTAATCCTTTTACAAAAAACATTCCCAGGAATACTATAAAAGATATTGCTGATAACGTTATCCATCTTTTACTGTGCTTTATTACCTCAATATACATTTACTTACCCCCTCTTCACACCGAAGAACTCTGTTCTTTTTATTTTAAATAAACTCACCAATGTTGTTAACAGAACCTTTGTTATGAATATAGCTGTAAGCATTGAAGCTACTGTACCTATTGTTAACGTTACTGCAAATCCTTTTACAGTTCCTGTTCCAAACATAAATAATACAAGGGCTGTTAATAGAGTTGTCACATTCGCATCTATTATTGACGCTATACCTTTACTAAATCCAAGTTTGATAGCACCTGCTATCGTGCTTCCTAATTTTAACTCATCTTTTATTCTTTCAAAGATAATCACATTTGCATCTACTGCCATTCCCGCTGAAAGAATCATCCCCGCTATTCCTGGTAATGTTAGAGTTGCATCTACAAAGTTTAACATTGCAAACATTACTAATCCAAAACTAATTAAAGCTAAATCTGCTACAAATCCAGGTAATCTATACATAAATAGCATAAATACTGCAATTAATCCAACTGCAACAAGCCCTGCTCTTTTACTTTGAGCTATTGATTCATCTCCTAAAGATGCTCCAACAATTCTCGTTTCAATTATTTCTGCTTTTACTGGTAATGCTCCTGCATTTAGCAGTGTTGCTGTTTTCTTTGCTTCATCTGGAGTATAACTTCCTGTTATAACTCCACTTCCACTTGGAATTTCTCCATTAATCGATGGGGCTGTTTGAACTTCTCCATCCAATGTTATAGCCAATCTTTTCCCTATATTCTCTCTTGTTATTTTAGCAAATTCTTTGGCTCCTTCTATATTCATTTCAAACTGAATTTGAGGTCTTCCTAAATTATCATAAGAAACCTCTGCTTTTTTTAAGGCTCCACCAGTTAATAGTGTTGTCCCTAGTGTTCCATCGTCATTCATTATCTTAAATTCCATCAAAGCTGTTTTTCCTATCATGTTTACTGCTTCTTCAGAATTTGTTATTCCTGGTAACTCTATTATAACTCTATCTGTACCTGCTCTTTGAACCACTGATTCTGCTACCCCAAGACCATTTATTCTTCTATCTAGAACTTCAATCAATCTATTCATTGCATCATCATCTAGCTCTGTTCCAGATTCTGGTTGAGCTTGCAGCACTACATAAACTCCACCTTTTAAATCTAATCCTAGTTTAGTTGGTTTAATAACGGCCAACCACCAAGAACATATTAGTATCACTAATACAAAAAATAGTTTTGTCATCCCCTTAAAATTCATCTTAGCCTCCACTTCGTTATTTTTTCATATCTAAAAAGGTTTGTAGTATAATAGCGGCTGCTACCTTATCAACTACTTTTCTTTTCTCTTTAGCTCCCCTTAAATGTGTTTCATTTAACATCTTGTCTGCTGAAACAGTTGAAAGTCTTTCGTCTATTTCAAAAAATTCTAATCCTTCAATTGATTTGTTTAATTTTTGAATAAACTCTCTTACTTTTTCTGCTTGTCTTTTTTCTGTTCCATCTAAACTTTTAGGAATTCCAATAACTATAGATTTAGTATTTTCCTCTCTACAAAGCTCTGCAATTCTTTTTACTGCTTTTGTTTTTCTTCTATCAATTACTTCTAAGGGAGTGGCTAACATCCCTAATAGATCAGATCTTGCCACTCCTATTCTTACATCTCCAACATCTAAAGAAAGATATCTTTTTAACATATTATATCCTCCAATTATAGTGAATTTACTAGTATTTCTTTCACTGCAGCTAAAGCTTCTTTCACTTTTGCCCCATCTTTTCCTCCAGCTTGTGCAAAATCTGGTCTTCCTCCACCATTTCCTTCTGCTATTTTCGCTGCTTCTCTTACTAAATCTCCAGCCTTTGCTTTTCCAATTAAGTCTTTTGTAACTCCAATAGCAAATACTGCTTTTTCATTATTTGAACCTAAAACTACAATACAACTTCCTAATTTATCTTTAGCTTTATCTACGATTTCTCTTAACGAATCTGCTTCTTTGTTTGTAAAATCTTTTATTAAAACCTTAACTCCATTTATTTCTTCAACTTCATCAAATAACGAACTTACTTCAAATGTTGCAACTTTAGATTTTAATATTTCAACTTCTTTAGATAGATCTCTTAATTCTTCAACAACTTTTTCAGATCTTTCTTCTATTTTGTTTAAATCAGTTTTTAAATTTTTAGCTACTTTTTTCATAGTTTTTTCTATTTCTAAAACAGCCAAGTATGCTTTATAACTTGTTTGAGCTTCTATTCTTCTTACTCCTGCTGCTACTCCTGCCTCTGAAACTATTTTAAACATACCAATCTTACTTATGTTGCTTATATGAGTTCCTCCACAAAGTTCCATTGAATAATCACCAATAGTTACAACTCTAACTTCATTTCCATATTTATCTCCAAATAAAGCTGTTGCTCCTTTTGATTTCGCTTCGTCCATTGACATTGTATTTGCATTTACTGATGTTGCCATAAATATTCTTTCATTTACAGCTTTTTCAACTTTTTCCAACTCTTCAGAAGTTAATCCTTCGTAATGATTAAAGTCAAACCTTAATCTATCAGCACCACAAGATGATCCTGCTTGTTGAACGTGCGCTCCTAAAACATCTTTTAAAGCTTGGTGTAACAAGTGAGTTGCAGTATGATTTTTAGCAATCTCTTCTCTTCTTACTGGATCTACAGTTAAGCTAAGTATTGTTCCTTCAATCAATTCTTCAACTCCATTTTCAACTTGAACTATATGAGTATAGATTTCTTTTTGCTTTTGTATTTCTATTACTTTTGCAACTAAGTTTTCTCCTTCTACAATTCCATTATCAGACTCTTGTCCACCTGATTCAGCATAGAATGGTGTTTTATCAAATATTAAAGCATATCTATTATTTTCTAGCTCTCTTACACTTAAAAGTGTTGCTGAAGTCATTAAGTCAGAGTATCCTGTAAATTCTGTTTTACCATGCTTATCATAGAATTCTTCTATAAAGCTATCTTGACCTTTTTCCATTATAACAGTTCTTGCAGATCTTGCTTTCTCTCTTTGCTCTTGCATTTTTTCTAAGAACTCTTCATTTGAAACTTCAATTCCATTTTCTTCACAAATCTCTTCTGTTAATTCATAAGGGAATCCATATGTATCATATAACTTGAACGTTATATCTCCTGATAGTTTTGATTTACCTTTTGCTTTAGCATCTTTTATTTCATTTGTAACTAATTGAATTCCTTGATCTAATGTATTAGAGAATTTTTCTTCTTCAATTTTAACAACTTTTTTAATATGTTCAATATTGTTTCTTAATTCTGGATAAGCTTCTTCCATCAATTCTACAACTTTATCAACCATTTGGAACATGAACAACTCTTTTCTTCCTAACATTCTTCCATGTCTTACTGCTCTTCTTAGAATTCTTCTTAAAACATAACCTCTTCCTTCATTAGATGGAATAACTCCATCATTAATTAAGAATGTTACTGCTCTTGAATGATCTGTTATTACTTTTAAAGAAAAATCTATTTTAGAATCCACTGCATACTTAGTTTTTGTAAGTCTTGCTGCTTCTTCAACTATAGGGAAGATTAAATCTGTTTCAAAATTATTAGATTTGCCTTGAACCATAGCTGCTACTCTTTCCAATCCTGCACCCGTATCTATATTTTTCTTTGGAAGTGGTTGTAATGATCCATCTTCCATTCTGTTCCACTCAGTGAATACTAAGTTCCAAATTTCAATAAATCTATTATCTGTTCCTTCATCTCCTAGTTTAGAGTTTTCGTCTCCACCATAAGCCACTCCTAAATCTACATGTATTTCTGAACATGGTCCACATGATCCAGTTGCTCCTGCTGCCCACCAGTTTTCAGATTCTCCCATTCTTACAATTCTTTCTTTAGGAAAATTACATTTTTCAACCCATATTTTTTCTGCTTCATCATCTGTTGTGAATACAGAAACCCACAATTTATCTTTTTCTAATTTTAAAATCTCTGTTATAAATTCCCAAGACCAAAGAATTGCTTCTTCTCTAAAATAATCTCCAAAAGAGAAGTTTCCTAACATTTCAAAGAAAGTGTGATGTCTAGCTGTTCTTCCAACATTTTCTAAGTCATTTGTTCTAATACATTTTTGGTAAGTTGTTACTCTTGGTGTTGGTGCTTCTTTTTGCCCTAAAAAATAAGGTTTAAATGGAACCATTCCTGCTACTGTTAATAAAAGAGTTGGATCATCTGGAATAAGTGACGCACTTTCAAAGTGCTTATGATTTTTCTCTTCAAAAAACTTTATAAACTTGCTTCTAATTTCGTTACCTGTTAACATCTTTTTGTTTCCTCCACTATTTTTAAAATTTTATTTAATCTAATTTAAAGTTTTCACCTAAATACACTTTTTTAGCAATTGGATCATTTGCAATCTCTTCTGGAGTTCCACTTATCAAAACTTTTCCATTAGCCATTATATATGCTTTGTCTGTTATTGATAGTGTTTCTCTAACTGAATGGTCTGTTATCAAAATTCCCAATCCTCTTTCTTTTAAATATCTAATAATTTGTTGAATATCCTCTACTGCAATTGGATCTACTCCTGCAAAAGGTTCGTCAAGCAATATAAAATCTGGATTATTAGCTATTGTTCTGGCTATCTCTACTCTTCTTCTCTCTCCACCAGAAAGAGAATATCCCATAGATTTTGCAACATGACTTAACTTAAACTCTTCTAATAAATCTTTCATTTTTTTCTGTTGCTCATCTTTTGAAAAACCTTTCATTTCTAATATTGCCAATATGTTATCTTCAACCGATAATTCTCTAAATATTGATGGTTCTTGAGCTAAATAACCTATTCCCATATCTGCTCTTTTATACATTGGATAATCTGTTATATCAACTTCATTTATGAAAACTGTACCTTTTTCAGGTTTTACAATTCCTGTTATCATATAAAACGTTGTTGTCTTTCCAGCTCCATTAGGACCTAGTAATCCTACTATTTCACCTTTTTTAACTTCTAAACTCACTTCATTAACAACTTGCCTTTTTTTATAACTTTTACACAATCCTTGAGCAACTATACTTCTCATAAGTTCTCCTTATTTTTTTATAATTTTGTTGTATCCTGAATTTATTTCGTTATTGTTATTCATAGTTTTATTCTCGTTTACTTTATAATCTACAAAAACATTTCCTCTAGCTTTTGCTTTATTTGTTTTCATATTATAATCTACTTCATCTGCTGTAACTATTGAATCTCCATCATCTACAAAAACATCTCCTCTTAGCTCTGCTAAGTTTTCTTTATTCTTCAGCTTTGCTTTTGTTGAAGTAGCATTTAAAGTTTTCTCTTTATCTTTTCTTATTATTACAACTTTTCCCACTAAATCTATAATCTGAGTATCTAAATTTCCATTCATCATATTAGCAGTTACTGTTGTTATTACTCCATCTTTATCTTTCATTATAGCTTTTGTATTATCTTTTCCAAACACTAATTTTTTTTGAGGTTGTATTTCTAAATAATCTGAATATAACGTTGTTTCCTCTTTTTGTATTATAGCATTTTTTCTAATCTCTACCCTTTGAATCTCATTTTTACCTTCTGTATTCTTTTTAAAATATGCTCTAACAAAATCGCCTTTAAAGTTCACAGGAACTCCATCTTGATATATATTTCCTGAAACATTATCAATAAAGTCTAAATTCATATTTTGCAAAGTTCCCTCTACTCTATCTCCTTTAAACTCTTCATTTAATTTAGATTTTATTGTTACACTATCTCCATTTAAAAGACTAGTTTTTTTGTTTAAAGTTCCATTTTTCATATTAATATCATAATCAGTATATTTAATATTAACAGGCTTAGTTGATTTAGCTATTTCGGTATTTTGATTGTACTCTAATCGCTCACCTTTTAAAGTAGATATTTCATCTTTAATCTCTGCATTTCCTTCAAGAATAATATCTCCTTCTGAAACAAAGTACTTTATTATATCACTTTTTAAGGTATTCTTCACATCTTTTCCACTAAATTTTTCCCCAACAAATAATTTTTTTTCAGTTTCGTAGATTCCATTAAACATTTTCCCAGAACTTTTCTTTATTGTATCTTTAAATACTATCTCTCCTGGGATATATATTTTTTGATCTTTCATTATATAATCTGCTGAGTTAGCATTAGCTACAATATCTCCACTTGTTAATACTAATTTATCTTTTATTTTTACGAACTCATTTTGTTTAAATTCACCAGTTGTTGAAACGATTTTTGTGCCATCTTTTTTATCTATTGCTACTAAATCTTTCTCTATCTTTCCAATTCCTGTTTTTTGATTAAATTCTAAATTTGTTCCTTCTAAAATATTATCAGCACTTAAATATTTAAACGCTCCAAAAGATTTAAATATCTCTGTTAATAAGTTATACTCACCTTTTAATCCTTCAAAAGTATCTTTTTCTATTTTTCTTTTTAATATATATTTTTCAGGAATATAAACAAATCCTTTTTTTCCTAAATAATCAATTTTAGAACTTTCAAATATATACTGTATATTTTCAAAAGATCCTTCGCCATCGATTAAATAACTCTCTTCATTTCTATCAAAATCAATTCTATTACCAGAAGCTATCTTTTTTTCAATGTTATCTTTAACTTGTCCTTTTACAACATAGCCTTTTCCAGTTAATTTGTTATAGAAGAATTTTTGACCTTTACTGTCATACTTATCACTAAAATATGTATATCCATCTTTTAAATATAATTCACCTGTTTCACTTAAATAAACTAGATTCTTAGTGAATATCTTGTTTGTAGGACTTGTATATTCTATATTTTTATCAGATATTAGTTCTAATTCTTTTTTGTCTGTTGAGTATATTGCCATGTCTGCTAATAATTTTGCTCCATCTTTATCTATTCCATTTACGTTTCCTGTAATAATAAGTTTCTTAGTAATTTTATTATATAAACCACTATCTCCTGTAAATGAATAGATTCCATTGCTACCTTTAATCTTTCCATTAAAATTAATGTTATCTCCACCATCAGAAGTTATACTTTTCATATCTATTTTATAACCATCTGCTAAAATATAAACATTCTTGCTAATTTCAAAAGATTGTGTTTTATCATTTAAAACCAAATCTTCTCCATAGAGCTTAATTCCATTATAATCCACTTCAAATGGATTTGAACTTTTTAATAAATTAGTTGTAGTATCATACTTTAGACCTTCAAAATTACCTGTTAATACTCCAGAATTTTCTCCTATATCGCTTCCAGATAAAAATGCTTTTCCATTTATATTCAGTATTTTATCTTTATCATTATAGTTTGCTGCTTCTGCTGATAATGTCAAATTTTTTGTTTTAAACTTAACATCACCAGATAAAACTACATTCTCCATTTTAAGATCACTCTTAAAATTTTGACCAGAAACTTCTATATCTTTTTCTTTATTAACTGCAACTACACCAATCGTTGACTCTATCTCACCATTCTCTTTAGTATATTTAGCTTCTTGTGTTTCAAATTCCCAGCCTGTTAAACTTTTTCCTAATATATTTGATTTTAGTAACAAGTTTTTTCCCGCATCTAAAATAGCACTGTCACCTGTTAAAATCATTCCATCTAAAACTGCTTTTGCTTTTTCAAAAGTTGTTTCATTTGTTTTAACGAAATCATTTTGTTTTTCAGCTTCTATATGATATCCATCTGTATCATATATAGCACCTATAGTTTCTATAACATCTTCTTTTTTCTCTATCTTTTTCTCTTCACCAAAATAATTGAAATATCCCAAAACCAACACTGATACTATTATAACTCTATAGGCTAACTTTTTTTTATCCATGTGATGCCTCCTAGTTTAAGATACGTTTTAATTCATTTAGCTTTAAAAATGCTTCTAAAGGTGTTATTTTATCAAGTTGAATCTCTTTTAAAAGACGCAAAACTATTTTTTCCTCATTTTCTAATTCAACAACTTTTTCTTCTTTTTTTATTAATTCTTCTTTAATTTCAGGTTCAAAATCTCCAAATAATATTAGTTGCTCTTTTTTTACTTTTTTTTCTATTATCATTTTTCTATTTTCTAAAACTTTTAACATCTCTTTTGCTCTATCTAGAATTTCTTTGGGAAGACCAGCTAATCTAGCTACTTCTATACCATAAGATTTATCTGCTCCACCTCTTACAATCTCTCTTAAAAAAGTGATCTCTTTTTCCTCTTCCTTAACTTCTATTCTAAAATTAGCTGATTTACTCAGTTTACTTTCTAGTTGTGTCAATTCATGATAATGTGTTGCAAAAATAGTTTTAGCTTTTATATTGTCATGAATATACTCTGTTATTGATGTTGCTATTGAAATTCCATCAAATGTTGATGTTCCTCTTCCTATTTCATCTAAAATAATAAAAGAGTCTTTTGTAGAACTATTTACAATATTTGCAACTTCTGTCATCTCTAACATAAACGTTGATTGCCCTGTAACTAAATCATCACTTGCTCCTATTCTTGTAAATATTTTATCAACTATTCCTATTTTAGCATATTCCGCTGGAACATAACAACCCATATGTGCCATAATTAAAATTAATGCTACTTGTTTCATATAAGTAGATTTTCCAGACATATTTGGTCCAGTTAAGATTATTAAGTTTTTATCATCATTTAAAACAATGTTATTTTTTACAAAGTTTTCTCTACCTACAAGCTGCTCTACAATAGGGTGTCTTCCACCTATAATCTCCATATCTCCTGATTCTGTTATCTCTGGTTTTATATAGCTATTTTTTGTTGCTATATAAGAAAAATTAGAGATTACATCTAAATATGCTATTTTATAAGCTAACTTATGAAGTATACCTCTATATTTTTTTATTTCTTCTGATACTTCTTTGAATAAAATATATTCTAAATTTTCGATTTTATCTTTAGCATTCAGTACTTTCTCTTCATATATTTTCAAATCTTCAACTATATATCTTTCTGCATTTGCCAAAGTTTGCTTTCTTATATAATCATCTGGAACTAGATGAATATTTGCTTTTGTAACCTCTATAAAATATCCGAATACTTTGTTATATTTTATTTTTAACCCTTTAATACCTGTTCTTTCTCTTTCTCTATTCTCTATTTCTAGTATTGTATCTTTCCCGTTGTTAGATATATTATGTAGTTCATCTAAAGCTTGATTATATCCTTTTTCTATCATTCCACCTTCTCTTATAGAGAATGGAACCTCATCTTTTATAGCTTTTTCTATCAAATTATATATTTGAACTAGTTCATCTAAAGCTATATTAAATATTTCAGCACCTTTTAAAACTTTATAAATCTCTAAACTATTTAAAATTGATTTTTTTAATGCCACCAAGTCTCTTGCATTCTCATTTCCTAAAACCAATTTACCTATTATTCTTTCTATATCATAAATTTCTTTCAATCTTTCTCTTACTTCTTCTCTTAAAAGAACATTTTCATAGAAGAAATCTATATCTTTTTGTCTTTCTAGTATTACATTTTTAGATGTTGATGGATTTTTTAAAAAATGTTTTAACAATCTGCTTCCCATTGAACTTTTACACCCATCCAAAACCCACTGAAGAGTTCCCAAAACTCCGTTCTCCCTATTAGAAGCAACTATATCTAAATTTCTTTGAGTTGTTAAATTTAATTCCATTATATTTTCACTACCAGAATAGACAATCTTATCAACTGGGATTTCGTTTCCTTTTTGAAGATCTAAAACATAATCTAAAACCATAGCTGCTGCATCTACTGCAGAGTTTTTCCCATTTAAGTCAAAACTATCTAAAGAAATTATATTAAAATATTCCTTTAAATACTCCTCACTTTTTTTTACCTTCAAACATGAATTTATATTTATTTTATTTATTTGAGCAAACTGCTTCAACTCTTTTTCTAATTCTGGATATGAGTTTTCATCAATTAAAACTTCTCTTGGAGAAATTTTATTTATTTCACCTAATATTTTATATACATAATCTTCTGTTTTTGGTTTTTCACTAGCTACAAACTCTCCTGTTGTTATATCAATATATGTTAAACCAATAGATTCTTTTTTTAATACTATACCCATCAAATAATTATTACTTTTTTCATCTAGATATTCTGTATCAATTATTGTTCCTGGAGTTATTACTCTAACTACTTCTCTTTTTACAATGCCTTTTGCTGTTTTAGGATCTTCTACTTGCTCACAAATAGAAACTTTATATCCTTTGGCTACTAATTTTCCTATATAGCCTGATGATGAATGGTAAGGAATTCCCGCTAAAGGAACCTCTATTCCTTTTTCTTTGTTTCTACTCGTTAAAGTTAATCCTAACTCTCTTGAAACAGTTACTGCATCTTCAAAAAACATTTCATAAAAATCTCCTAATCTAAAAAAAAGGACACTATCTTGATTTTGTTCTTTTATCTCTTTATACTGGGTCATTAATGGTGTATCTGCTGACAAAAAATCATCTCCTTACTACAAATTTTCCTTTGCTCTCTCTAACAATGCTATTAATTCATCATAATCATCAATTTGATTTATAGCTCCTTTTAAAAACGCTCCATTTCTAATACCTTTTAAATACCAACAAAGATGTTTTCTTAATTCAAATAAAAATTTTTTATTAGGATTATCCAATTTAGCTTGAAGAGTATGTTTCATAGCCATATCTATTCTCATTTCTGGTGTTAAAATTGTTTCCACTGCTCCAGTTTTAAACTTCTCTCTAATTTGTTGAATTAACCAAGGATTACCACAAATACCTCTAGCTAACATTATTCCATCTACACCTGAATGTTTTACTTTTTCATATGCATCTTCAGCTGTAAATATATCTCCGTTTCCTATTACTTCAATACGAACATTTTCTTTTACTTCTTTTATCAAATCCCAATCAGCAGTTCCACTATACATTTGTTCTCTTGTTCTTCCGTGTATTGTTATATGCTTACAACCTGCTTCTTCGGCAATCTTACCAACTAATCTATGTTGTTTTAAACCTTTATATCCTACTCTAGTTTTTAAAGATAAATCTACATCATCCGCTATATTAGCTCTTATTTCACATAATATTTTTTTAATTTGATCTGGATCCTCTAAAAGAGCAGCACCATAACCGTTTTTTATTATTTTATTCACAGGACATCCTGCATTTACATCTATATGTTTTACACCTAATTTTTCAGTTATATATTTAGCACTATGAACCATCTTTTCAACATCTCTTCCAAAAATTTGAACAGCTTCTCCCTCTCTTATTTTTAGAATTTGATTTAATGTCTTTTCATTTTCCATCTCTAAAGCATTTATACTTACCATTTCCGTAAACATAAGGTCTGGTTTATATTCTTCTAGTATTCCTCTAAATGTATAATCTGTAACTCCTGCTAAGGGAGCAATATATATTTTCAATTTTTACCTCCAAAATAAAACGTTGTCATCCAAAAATTCTACCATATTTTCAACTCTTTTTCAATTTAAAATACCCCAAAGGTTTGGGGTAGTGTTTAGTCTTTCATTATATCTAATGTTGCTTTTCCATTTAAAGTTAAATCTGCAAAAATAGTTCCTTTTCCATATTTCAACTTATAGTAAGCTGCTTCAGCAATCATAGCTGCATTGTCTGTACAATAAGATATAGAAGGATAAGAAACTTTTACACCTATTTTCTCAGCTCTTTTACTTAACTCACTTCTTAATAAAGAATTTGCTGCTACTCCTCCTGCTATTACAACTTGTTTTACACCTTTATCTTGCACAGCTTTCAATGTTTTCTTACACAATATATCTACAACTCTATCTTGGAAAGCTGCAGATAAGTCCTCTGGCTTAAACTCTTCACCTTTCATTTTTGCTTTATTTACTGCGTTTATAACCGATGTTTTTATTCCAGAGAAACTAAAGTTATAACCATCCACTTTTGGTTCTGGAATTTTCAAAGAATCTTTATTTCCTTTGTATGATAGTTTATCTACGATTGGACCACCTGGATATCCAATTCCCATAACTCTAGCAACTTTATCATAACTTTCTCCTACTGCATCATCTAAAGTTGCTCCTAAATTAATAAAATTGTGTTCTTTATCTATATGTATTATATTTGTATGCCCACCAGATACTACTAAAGCTATACAAGGTAATTCTATGTCGTGCTCTATAAAGTTTCCATATATATGTGCTTTTATATGATGAACAGGTATTAAAGGGATATCGTGACCGTAAGACAACCCTTTTGCAAAAGATATTCCTACAAGAAGCGCTCCTATAAGTCCTGGAGCATATGTAACTGCTATATAATCTACGTCTTCCATCGTTATATTAGCTTCTTCTAAACTTTCTTCTAAAATTGTTGCTATATTCTTTATATGATGTCTAGACGCTATCTCTGGAACTACCCCACCATACTCTTTGTGTATATCTATCTGAGATGAAATACTATTAGATAAAACTTCTTTCCCATCTTTTAAAACAGCTATTGATGTTTCATCACAAGATGTTTCTATTCCTAATATTATCATTAATTTCTCCTTCTTTTTTTCTTTTAATTATATCATATTTTCAATTAAAATATATAAAAAAACTACCTTAGAACTTTTTGGCTCTAAGGTAGTCAAAACTTTACTATTTAACTGATAATCCTCTACTCTCAAATATCTTTTTAGCATTTTCAAATCTTTCAGCTGAAAGTTGTTCAACACCTTTTAAAGGATACTCTAAACCTATTTTTTGCCATTTATACTCTCCTAAAGAGTGGTATGGTAAAACTTCTACTTTTTGAAGATTATCAAAATCTTTTAAATAGTCGGCTAGTTTTTCTAACAACTCATCATTATCAGTAATTCCTGGAACAACAACGTGTCTTACCCACATTGGTTTTCCAATTTCCTTTAAATATTGTGCAAATTGTAAAGTAGGTTCTAACTCTACACCAGTCAATTCTTTGTATTGTACTGAATCTATTGACTTTATATCTAACAAAACAAGGTCTACATACTCTAAAGCTTCTTTAACTTTATCATTAAATAAATATCCTGAAGTATCAATAGCTGTATGAATACCTTCTTTTTTACAAAGTCTCAATAATTCTTTTACATACTCAGGTTGAGTTAACGGATCACCACCTGTCACCGTTACTCCACCTTTTTTTATAAAGTTTTTATATTTACAGATTTCTAAGAAAGTTTCTTCAGGAGTCTCTAAAGATTTTGCGTCCTCTTTTTTCCAAGTATCACAATTATGACAATATTTACATCTCAAAGGACACCCTTGAGTAAATATCACATATCTAATACCAGGTCCATCTACAGTTCCAAAGCTCTCATGTGAGTGAATAAATCCCTTTTTCATTTCTTAGCACATCCTTTTATTATTACATATTTCCGTTTATCGTTCTTGATATAACGTCTAATTGTTGCTCTTTTGTTAATCTTACAAAGTTAACTGCATATCCAGAAACTCTGATTGTTAATTGAGGGTACTTCTCAGGGTTAGCCATAGCATCCTCTAATAAAGCTCTATCAAATACGTTAACGTTTAAATGTTGTCCTCCATCAGCTGTGAAGTATCCATCCATTAATCCTACTAAATTCTCTACTCTTTCTTCTCTAGATTTTCCTAAAGCTCCTGGAGTAATTGCGAATGTGTAAGAAATTCCATCTTCTGCATGGTGGAATGGTAACTTAGCTACTGAAGCAAGTGCTGCTACAGCTCCTCTTTTATCTCTTCCGTTCATTGGATTAGCTCCTGGAGAGAATGGAGTTCCTGCTGCTCTTCCACAAGGAGTTGTTCCAGTTTTCTTTCCATAAACTACGTTTGAAGTAATTGTTAAGATCGATTGAGTTGCTTTTGAGTTTCTGTAAGTTTCGTGAGTTCTGATGTAGTTCATGAATTTCTCCATAATTTCAACAGCTAATTTATCTGTATTATCATCATTATTTCCGAATGCTACATATTCTCCTTCTCTTTCGAAGTCTACAGCAATTCCTCTTTCGTCTCTAATTACTCTTACTCTTGTGTCTCTAATAGCTGCTAATGAGTCAGCAACAATTGACAATCCTGCAATTCCAGATGCTTGAGTTCTTAAAACTTCAACATCATGAAGTGACATTGCAAATGATTCATAAGAATATTTATCATGCATATAGTGGATAACTTTAAGAGCATTAATATATACTCCAGCTAACCATTTTAACATTGCATCATATTTTTCCATTACTTCATTGAAATCTAAATACTCAGAAGTGATTCCTTCGAATTTAGGCGCTACTTGTGCTCCTGACTTCTCGTCTCTTCCTCCGTTGATTACATATAATAAAGCTTTTGGTAAATTTACTCTAGCTCCGAAGAATTGCATTTGCTTTCCTATTTTCATTGGAGATACGCAACATGCGATTCCATAATCGTCACCTAAATCATGTCTCATTAAATCATCGTTTTCATATTGAATAGCTGATGTATCTATTGACACTTTTGCACAGAAGTTTTTCCAGTTTTCTGGAGATTTTTGTGACCATAATACTGTTAAGTTTGGCTCTGGAGCTGGACCTAAGTTGTAAAGAGTATTTAAGTATCTAAAAGCAGTTTTAGTTACTAAAGTTCTACCATCTACACCTTCTCCTCCTAAAGCTTCAGTTACCCAAGTAGGATCTCCTGAGAATAAATCATTATATTCTGGAGTTCTTAAGAATCTTATTATTCTTAACTTGATGATAAATTGATCTATTAAATCTTGAGCTTCAGTTTCTGTAAGAATTCCTGCTGCGATATCTTTCTCGATAAAGATGTCTAAGAATGTAGCAGTTCTACCAACTGACATTGCTGCTCCATCTTGATCTTTTGTAGCTGCTAAGTAAGCGAAGTATACCCATTGTACAGCTTCTTTAGCGTTTGTTGCTGGCTTTGTTACGTCAAATCCATAAGAAGCACACATTTTTACGAATACTTTTAAAGCATTGATTTGCTCAGTAATTTCTTCTCTTTTTCTAATGATTTCATCTGTTAATTCTGGTGCTTCAGCTTTCTTTAATTCAAATTTTCTCTCTTGAAGTAATCTATCTACTCCGTATAGAGCTACTCTTCTGTAGTCTCCTATTATTCTTCCTCTTCCATAAGCATCTGGTAATCCAGTTACTATTCCTGATCTTCTTACAGCCATCATATCTTCAGTATAAGCTGAGAAAACTCCTTCGTTATGAGTTTTTCTATATCTTGAGAATATCTCTTTTGTTATTGGGTCTATTTTATATCCATATGCCTCAAGAGAATTTTCAACCATTCTTAATCCACCTTTTGGATAGATTCCTCTTTTTAATGGAGCATCTGTTTGAAGTCCTACAATTGATTCATTTTCTTGTGAAATGTATCCAGGTCCATAAGTATCAATTGATTGTGGAGTTCTAGTTTCTGCGTCATAAACTCCTTTTTCAACCTCTACTTTGAACATTTCTGTTAATTTTGACCAAACAGCTTTTGTATTGTCAGTAGCTCCTACTAAGAACTCTTCATCACCAGTGAAAGGTGTGTAGTTATTCTGAATGAAATCTCTAACATTAATTTCTTTCTTCCATAAATGTCCCTTGAATTCTGACCAGTAAGATTGTAAGTTTTCCATCTTTTTCCTCCTGAGTGGATTATATTATCTATATATTCCTATTATATTTTTAGTTTACCCTTTGTTAAGGTGAACTTAATTTTCAAGCAAATTATAGCATAAATAATAATTACTGTCAAACTATTCCAAGGTTTTTAACAATTATTTTTATACCAATTTAATAGACATTAGTTGACTCAACGTTTAACTTTTTCATTAACTATCAATTGCTGAACAATCTCATTTAAATTTTTATTTTCTCCCAAATACATTTTTTTTAAATCTATCGGCTTTCCTACAATTATTCTTACTTTTTGATTTGGATTTATTTTTATACTTTTTCTATTTTGTACAAAAAAAGTCCCATCAATCGTTACAGGAAGAATAATTCCATTTGCTTCAGTTGCTAATTTAAAACTACCTTTTTTGAAGCTACCAACTTCTCCTGTTAGACTTCTTTCTCCTTCTGGAAAAATTACTGTAGGATACCCTTCATTTACTGTTCCAACTGCTTTTCTTATACTTTTTATCGCTTCTCTCGGATTTGATCTGTCTAGGAAGATGCATCTAGTCATTTTCATCCACATTGAATAAAAAGGCCAATTTTCCATTTCTTTTTTAGCTACGAACCCTATAGGAATGTCTAAAGCTTTTACTATTACAGGTATATCTAAGTTGCTTTCATGATTCGCCACTATAACTATCCCATTCTCTCTTTTTAATTTTCTATAAGCTTTTTCATCTAGATAAGTAACTTCTAAATCAATTTTTGCTGCTTTGACTAAATTTTCACATAAAATATCTTTTAATATTTTTCTAGCTTCTAAAGGTGCTTTATCTTTAGGCATTTTTTTTATTTTTGCTGCTTTAAATATAGTTATATAAATAAAATTTAATACTGCAACAAATATAACTTTTAAAAGTGTTAACATTCAGCCTCCTGTTTTCTATTCATAATCTTTTTAATATCATTATAAGAATATCCTTTTCTCATAAGAGATGCAATTTTTTTATGTTGGTCTCTATTTCCTAACTTATCCCAAGCTTTTGATAATTCTTCTAACTCTTCATCTTCTTCATAAAAAGATAGTGCATAACTTATTATCTCTGATGATATTCCTTTTAAATTTAAGTCATATGCAATTTTTTTTCTTCCACATTTTTTTGACTTAGCATATGTTTTTGCAAACTCTATATCATTTATATATCCCATATTTTCTAATGTTTTTATAACTTTTAAAACAGGAGGTTTTTCCCAATATTTTTGTAGTAGCTTTGTGTATATCTCTTTTTTACTATAATCTCTTTTTGATAAATAATAATATGAAGTAGAGAGAGCAGCTAACTCTAACACTTGTAAATACTCGTCATGAGATAGCTCCTCTCTCCTTTTTAAATCATATTTATTTACTATTTCATTATTCAAACCAATGTTCAATCCATTTTCAAAAAGAAAATTATTCTTCAATAATTTCTTCAACTTCAAGATTATCTTCTCCCTCTACTGATTTAACTATTGTTTTATTCTTTACTAATAACTCATTAACTTTCTCTTCTATAGCTGCTAGCAATTCTGGTTCAGTCTCTAATCTAGCTTTTACATTTTCTTTTCCTTGACCTAATCTTATATCTCCAAAACTAAACCAAGCACCTGATTTTGCAACAATATCATTATCTAAAGCCATATCCATAATCTCACCAACTCTAGATATACCTTTTCCATACATTATTTGGAATTTTGCTTCTTTAAACGGTGGTGCAACTTTATTTTTAGTAACTTTTACAACAGTCTCATTACCAATCATTTCTTCACCTTGTTTTACACTTCCAATTCTTTTTACTTCTAATCTAACAGAAGAATAGAACTTTAAAGCTTTTCCACCTGTTGTTGTCGTTTGTGGTCCAAAACTAAATCCACCTATTTTATCTCTAACTTGATTTATAAATATCATTGTTGTTTTTGATTTGTTAATTGATCCTGTTAATTTTCTTAAAGCTTTTGACATTAATCTTGCTTGAAGTCCCATTTGTTGATCTGACATTTCTCCATCAATTTCTGCTTTTGGAACCAAAGCAGCTACCGAGTCAATAACGATAACATCTATAGCACCTGATCTCACTAACATATCCGCAATTTCTAAAGCTTGCTCTCCAAAATCTGGTTGAGATATTAACAACTCATCTACATCAACTCCTAATGCTTTTGCATAAACTGGATCTAAGGCATGCTCAGCATCTATAAATGCTGCTACTCCACCTAATTTTTGGGCTTGAGCTACTATATGCAAAGCTATTGTTGTTTTTCCTGAACTTTCTGCTCCATACACTTCTAGAATTCTTCCTCTAGGTACTCCACCTATTCCAAGAGCTATATCTAAATTAATACTTCCTGTAGGAATTACTTCAATATTCATTCCTTGATTTTCACCAAGTTTCATTATAGAACCTTCACCAAAGTCTTTTCTAATTTGCTTTAATGCTGTTTCTAATGCTTTTGACTTATCCGTTGTTTCTACTGACTTTTTTGCCATGCTCAACTACCTCCCATTTTTTTCTATTATATTCATTACCCTTTCTGCACTTAATTTTTTCATACAATTAAAATGTTTTTTAGGGCATACCTTATCACCGTGTAAACTACAAGGTGAACAAGATTCATTTAAGTAAATCAACCTATTATTTTCATCATACTCAAACATATCTGGACTAGTTGGTCCAAATATAACAAAAGTAGGACATTTTACTCCTCTGGCAATATGAAATGGTCCTGAATCATTAGTTACTAAAAAACTAGCTTTAGACAATAATGCTCCACTTTCTTTAAGGTTTAATTTACCTGCTAAATTTATAGCTACTTCTCCACTAATTTTTTTTATATCTTCACACATTTCAAACTCTTCTTTAGATCCGATTATAATAGGTTTCTTTCTATATTTATTATAAAGTAGTTTCGACAATTGTGCAAATTCTTCTTTGGTCCATTTTTTAGTTTCCTTTGAAGCTCCTGGAGCTAATATCGGAATATTTTCATATTCAATACCCAATGTCTTCAATTTTTCAGAGTGTTTTTCTTCAAAAGAAAATGTCAAATCTTCACCTTTATATTCTAAATTCAAAACTTTAAAAGCTCCAAAATAATTTTTAATTATTGTATTATCAACTTTATATTTTATAATTTTATTTTTTACTAGAAATGTTTTTAATAAACTTCTTTTTTTATATGTAAACGTTTTTGACATGATGGCACTACTTATAATCTTAGATCTTACTTTTGAATGCAAATCAAAAACATAGTCATAATTATTTATTTTTAAACTTTTTCCAAAACGCATCATATTTTTCAAACCATCGTGCTCTTTTTTATTAAACAAAATCAAATTATCTATATATGGGCACCCTAAAATAGAGTCTTTAAATTTATCCATAACCAAAAAATCTATTACTATCTTTGGATATTTTATTTTAAGCTCTTTCAATATAGGAGTTGTTAATATTACATCTCCAATTGAACTAAGCCTTATGATTAAAACTCTCAATTTATCTTTCCTTTCTTCTAATGGTTTTTTTTATTTTCCCAAACCAATGTAAGTAGCTATTTAAACTTTTAGCTAGTTTATAACTTATTATTTTTTTGTTATATACATCTACTTCAACATGGCAACTTTCCTCTAAATATATAAATTCATAAGCTTCTCCTATTTTTCTATATATATTCTTTACTAATTTTGCATCTATTAAAAATATTTTTTTTTTCGATACCATAAAGTTACTCAATTGAGAGTCTCCATGTAAATATCCTTTTCTATGAATTCTTTCCAATTCTTTTTTTACTAAATTTAATTCTTCTAAAGTTGCTGATTTTCCTTCTATGTATGTCATTATTAAAAATGAATCAAAACTCATTCCTAAAACTTTTTTTTCCCAATACATAATAGGAACTGGCCCTTTAAATCCTAAATTCAATATTTTTAAATAGTTTTCATACTCTCTTTTACTTTCACTGCCTCTAAAAATAGAAATAAACCTTTGCCAAACTCTTTTATTCTTTTCTTTAGGAATTTTATAAACATACTTTTTTTTATCTATTTGTATAAGCTTTACTTCACTTCGATTATCATCTTTTAAAACTCTTGAAATTTTATAATTCTTATTTTTCACTTTATTTGGCAGAGTAAAATCTACGAAATGATTGCAAACTACATTTTCCATAACTACCTCTTTAAATTCTCTATAATTTTTCTATAAGCTAATTCTGGTTTTATCTCTAACATACATTTAAAATGACCTTTTGGACATTTGTTTCCACCATGAATCGCACAAGGTCTACATGACAAATTTTCAACCTCTAAAACCTCATTGTTTTCACTCCATGGAAAGAAACCAAACTCTTTCACTGTAGGCCCAAACAAAGCTATAATATGTGTGCCACTAAATGCTGAAGCTATATGAATTGGTGACGAATCATTTGTCAGAACAATTTTTGATCTTTTCAATACTTCTGCTAATTCTAAAAGCGTAGTTTTTCCTCTTAAATCAACAATGCCTCTAGAGATATTTATATTCAAGAAAAGTTCGTCTTTGCCTCCAACTATTACAACTTTATTTCCATTTTCCACTAGCAAATCTATAACTTGATTGAAATATTCCAAAGGCCATTTTTTTGTGAACCACTTGCTTCCTGGTGCAATTGCTACTACATTTTTATTTATTAACTTATTTTCAATCCAAATACTCTCTATATTTTCTATATCTTTTTTACTTGGATATAATTCTATAGGATAATTTCCAATCGTATTTTTTGTATTATTATCAATAAAAGACAATAATTTTTCAACTTCATGCTTTTCTTTATCATATATTATTTTATCCGTAAATAAAAAAGACCCATTTGCAGATTTATATCCAATTCTTTTTGGAGATCTTGTTAACCAAGATAATATTGAACTTCGTAGATATCTATGAAGTGTTAAAACCATATTAAAATTTTCATATCTCAATCTTTTTCCTAAAGCAATCAGTCCTTTAATTCCAGAATGAGAGCCTCTTTTATCATATTCTATTATCTCTGTTAAATGTTTATTATTTCTTAAAACACTAGCTCCTATAGGAGTTGTTACATACGTAATTTTAGATTCTGGATAAACTTCTTTTATTCTTTTTAACAAAGGGGTTGATAAAACTATATCCCCTATAAAAGCTGTATGTATAATCAATATCTTCATCATTAACGCTCCAACCTCTCTATTATCTCTTCTATTATTTTATTTTCAACCTCTTCTGTATATGAATCAAAATTTTTATGATTATAATTTTCTTTAGAGTTTTCATCTGGAATAATATAACTTACATTATTATTTCCAAATACCCCCCAACGTCTAGGACTTTGTGTTGGTTTTTTAGGGTATAATGCAACTATACTTTTTTGTAATGAACCTGCTATATGAGTTGGACCTGTTGAGCCACCAAAATAAACTTTGGATTTATTTATAACTGCACCTATATTTAACAACTCGCCTCCATTTGCAAATAAAAATACTCTTTCTTTTCCTATTTTTTCTATTAAGTTTAAGCCTCTTTCTTCATCTGAAATATGAGCAGTTATAACTATATCTAAATCTTCTTGTTTTTCTATGACTTTTTTTATAAGTTGAATGTACTCTTCATCAGTTATATTTTTAGCTGAACCTCCCATAAACGGATTAACAACCAAAACTTTCTTTCCTATATTATTATCTTTAAAAAATTTTTCAGCTGAATCTATGTTACTTTTATCCAAATATATTCCTGTATTTATCTCAAATCGTTCTTCAAAAAGATTTTTATCTAATTTTTTTATCAAATCTAAATTGTATTCAGCTTCATGCTTAATTGATTTCGATCTTTTTTGTAAAACACCCTTATTGAAAATAAAAAAAGATTTTAGTTTAGATAATGGACCTATTCTTACTTTTGCTTTACTTGCTTTTGCAAGTTGCATCACAAAATCATCAACATATAAAGCTATAAAAGCATCGGCATTAAAATATTGTATTTTTTCCAACAATTCTTTTTGTCTATATCTATCAATTTGAACAACCCTATTTATATAAGGTAAATTTTTTACTATGTTGTAGTTGTAACCTCTTACCAACAAAGTTATTTCAGCATCTGGATACATTTTTTTCACCATAAAAAAACTAGGGATTGATAAAATTAAGTCTCCAATTTTATCTGTTCTTGCTATTATTATCTTTTTGTATGTATGAGCCATTTTTATACATCTCCCTCAACTTAAAATATTTTATCATAGAATATAATGAACTTGTTGAAGCTATTACAAATCCCTCAATACCATCTAAAAATCCTAATCTAAATATATACATCCTTAAAAATTTATATAGTGGATTTATAGCTATGTCAAAAAAATTAACTTTTTTTCCTTTTTTATAATAATCCTTTGCTCCTTCAGTTGTATATCTATTAAATCTTATAAAATAATCATCCATCGTTAAGTATGAATGATGAAGAATATTTTCTTTTATCTTAAAAATTTCTTTTTCTGTTTCAAAAGCTTCATGAACTGTATTATCATTAAATTGACCTGTACTTTTTTTAAATAACCTAATAGCGTAAGATGTTCCCCATCCACCATATTTTAATTCTTTACCAAAGCAAACAGACAATCTATTTATTTTAAAAACTTCTTTTGAATTTTTTTTGTTATTAACTATTTCTCTTATTTTATTTTTTAATTCATCTGAAATTTCTTCATCCGCGTCTATATTTAAAATCCAAGTTCCGCAACATTTTTGAATAGCTAAATTTCTTTGTGGACCATACCCTTTCCAAGATTCTACATAAAACTTTGCACCAAATTCTTTTGCTATTTTTTCTGTAGAATCTGTAGAACCACTATCTACAATAACTATTTCGTCTGCTAAATCTTTAACTGATTCTAAAGTTTTTCTTAATATTTTTTCTTCGTTAAAAGTTATCATTGCAACAGATATCTTCATCATTTCACCTCTCTTTTTTATTACTTACTCTTAATTATAACAAATTATATGTTAATTTACAAAATAGTTTTCCATTAAAAAAAAGAGATAAAGTATCTCTACCTTATCTCTCATATTTTAAAGAATTACTTAGCTTCTGATGTGAAGTCTAATGATGCAAGTCTTTGATATTGTCTCCATCTTCTTTGAGATTCTGATTTATTCTTAGCGAATAATACTTTTGCATGTTCTGGTTTAGATTTTGTTAATGTTGCATATCTAACCTCTCCCATTAAGTAATCATTATAATTATCCCAAATTGGTTCTTTACAATCTATTTGAAGTGGATTTTTCCCTTCTAATTCTAATAATGGATTATATCTAAATATTGGCCAGTAACCACATTCAGTAGCTTTTTTCATTTCAAGTTGGCTATTACCCATTCCATTTTTTAATCCATGACTTATACAAGGTGCATAAGCTATAATTAATGATGGTCCTGCATAAGCTTCTGCTTCTGCAATTGCTTTTAAGTATTGAGATTGGTTAGCTCCCATAGATACTTGTGCAACATAGATATGTCCATAAGACATTGCTATTGATGCAAGATCTTTCTTCTTATTAGCTTTTCCACCAGCAGCGAACTTAGCTACCGCTCCTGTTTGAGTTGCTTTTGAAGCTTGTCCACCAGTATTAGAATACATTTCAGTATCCATTACTAAAACATTAATATCATCTGGAGAAGCTAATACGTGATCTAATCCACCATAACCGATGTCATAAGCCCAACCGTCTCCACCAAATATCCATTGTGATTTTTTAACAAGATATTGCTTTAAATCTAAAATTTCATTTGAAACTTCACAATTACAAGCTTGTAATGCTGGAACTAATTTATTTCTAATTTCTTTTGTTTTATTTCCATCTTTTCTATTTTCAATCCATTCAGCAAACATTGTTGCAATTTCTTCAGAAACATTTGTCATGTTTTCTTCCATGATTGTTTCAATTCTATCTCTCATTGCTTCAACAGCTACTGACATTCCATATCCAAATTCTGCATTATCCTCAAATAATGAGTTAGCCCATGATGGACCTTCTCCACAGCTATTTGTTGTATAAGGAGTTGATGGTGCTGATCCTCCGTATATAGAAGAACATCCTGTTGCATTAGCTATCATCATTCTATCTCCAAATAATTGAGTTATTGCTTTGATGTAAGGTGTTTCTCCACATCCTCCACAAGCTCCATGGAATTCAAATAATGGTTGTGCAAATTGAGATCCTTTTACTGTTGTTTTAGGCATAAATTCATCTTTGTATGTTACTTTATTGAATAAATAGTCAGCATTTTCTTGCTCTCCATTTTTCACTTCTTGACCAATAGGTACCATAACTAAAGCTTTTTCTTTAGCTGGACAAACGTTTACACATAGTCCACATCCTGTACAGTCTAAAGGAGATACTTGTATTTTATACTCTAATCCTTCTAATCCTTTTCCTACTGGAGTTTTTGTTTTTAACTCATTAGGTGCTCCTGCTTTTTCCTCTGCTGTCATTAAGAATGGTCTTATAACTGCATGTGGACAAACAAATGAACATTGATTACATTGGATACAATTTTCTACTTTCCACTCAGGTACATTTACTGCAACTCCTCTTTTCTCAAAAGCAGTTGTTCCATTTTCAAATGTTCCATCTTCATATCCTAAGAATGTAGAAACTGGTAACTCTTCACCTTTTAAAGCATTTATAGGTTTTGCAATTTTTTCAACGAATGATTCTAACTTAGTAGTTGAACATCCACATCCTGTACAATCGCAAGATTCTTTTTCTACTACAGCTTCAGTTGATAAATTAATCCAAGATGGATCAACATCTATTTGAACTAACTCTCCTGCTCCTCTATCTACAGCTTCATAATTCATTTTTACAATAGAGTCACCTTTTTTAGCATATGACTTTTCAGCATACTGCTTCATGTAAGATTGAGCTTCTTCAAATGGAATTACATCTGCTAATTTAAAGAACGCTGATTGCATTATTGTATTAGTTCTTCCTGCTAATCCAATTTCTGCTGCTAGTTTATTTGCATTTATTATATAGAACTTTGCATTTTTTTCTGCTAAAGCTTTTTTATAAGAATTTGGTAAGTGAGTTAAAATTTCTTCTTTATTCCAAACACAATTTAATAAGAATGTTCCACCATTTTTCAGACCAGAAATCATCTCATATTGCGTTAAGTAAGCTGGTACTGAACACGCTACAAATGTTGGTGCTGATACTAAGTATGTAGATCTGATTGGATTTTTTCCAAATCTTAAGTGAGATCTAGTTGATCCACCTGATTTTTTAGAATCGTATGCAAAGTATCCTTGTGCATATAAATCTGTTTTATCTCCAATTATTTTAATTGAGTTCTTATTCGCTCCTACTGTTCCATCTGCTCCAAGTCCAAAGAATAAACATTCTCTTACTCCTTCAGCTGCTGAATCTAATTGAGCTCCTACTTCTAAAGAATGGAATGTAACATCATCAACAATTCCTACAACAAATCCATTTTTAGGTTCTGATTTTTTTAAGTTATCATATACAGCTTTCATTTGTGCTGGTGTTGTATCTTTTGAAGATAATCCATATCTTCCACCTACAACTACTGGCGCATTTTCCATTCCGTAGAATAATCCTCTAATATCCATATATAAAGATTCTCCAAGTGATCCTGGCTCTTTAGCTCTATCTAATACAGCAATTTTCTTAACTGTTTTAGGGAATACATTAAAGAAGTATTCAGATGAGAATGGTCTGTAAAGATGAACATTTATAAGACCTACTTTTTCCCCTTTTGCATTTAAATAATCAACAGTTTCTATTAATGTTTCACATACAGATCCCATTGCGATAACAATATTTTCTGCATCTGGTGCTCCATAATAATTAAATGGTTTGTAATCTCTTCCTGTTACTTTTGAAATTTCATCCATATAATCTGCAACTATTTTAGGTACTGCGTTATAATATTTATTTTGTACTTCTCTAGTTTGGAAGTAAATATCTTCATTTTGAGCTGTTCCTCTTGTTACTGGATGCTCTGGGTTAAGAGCTTTATTTCTAAATTCTTTTATTGCATCCATATCAACCATACTCTTTAATGTATCATATTCAATTACTTCAACTTTTTGAATTTCGTGTGAAGTTCTGAATCCATCAAATATATTCATAAAAGGTACTTTAGATTTTAAAGTTGCTAAGTGAGGAACTGCAGATAAGTCCATTACTTCTTGAACTGAACTTTCAAATAACATTGCATATCCTGTTTGCTTTGCTGCATAAACATCTTGATGATCTCCGAAGATTGATAATGCTTGAGCTGCAAGTGATCTTGCTGCAACATGTATAACAGAAGGTAATAATTCACCAGCTATTTTGTACATATTAGGAATCTTTAATAGTAAACCTTGAGATGCTGTATACGTTGTAGTTAAAGCTCCAGCCTGTAAAGACCCGTGAACTGTTCCTGCTGCTCCTGCTTCTGATTGCATTTCAACAACCTTTACTGGAACTCCAAACATATTTTTCATTCCTCTTGATGCCCATTCGTCAGTGTACTCAGCCATTGGCGATGATGGAGTTATTGGATAGATACCCGCTACTTCTGTAAACGCATATGATACATATGCTGCCGCTTGATTTCCGTCCATAGTTTGCATTTTTTTAGCCATTTGAAT
Organism: Cetobacterium sp.; assembly: GCF_051658645.1. Classification (GTDB taxonomy): domain Bacteria; phylum Fusobacteriota; class Fusobacteriia; order Fusobacteriales; family Fusobacteriaceae; genus Cetobacterium_A. Next base: position 67,138 of record NZ_JBOFMZ010000035.1, on the reverse strand, counting down.
TATCCTCCCTTTTTCTAATCGACTCTTGAGTCAAATTTATTTTACACATTTTTGACTCAAATGTCAATCAAAGTTCTATTTTTTTGAGAAACTTTAATTTAATTTAACAAAATATAATTTTTTTGACTTCTTGCTCTTTGATATAATCTTATATATAAACTACTTTGCAGTATTTACTATCTCATAAGTATCTCTAGCTATAACTAATTCCTCGTTTGTAGGGATTTTAAATGCTTTTACTTTTGATGATTCTGTAGTTAAAAGAACATTTCCTTTTTGTCTTTTAGAGTTTACTGCTTTATCTAAGTCAACTCCTAAAAATTCTAATCCTTTTAAAATGTCTTCTCTAGTTTTTCCAGAATTTTCTCCGATTCCACCAGTAAAGCAAATTGCATCTACTCCTCCCATTTGAGCAGCATAATTTCCTACATATCCTCTTATTTTATAAGCAAACATATTTTCAGCTAATATTGCTCTTTCATTTCCTGCTTCTGCTGCCATTTCCATATCTCTACAGTCTGAAGATACTCCGAAAATTCCTAAGATTCCAGATTGTTTGTTCATTCTGTCATCCATCTCTTTATCAGATAATCCTCTTTTGTTTTTTATGAATAAAACTGCTGCAGGATCAATATCTCCACATCTAGTACCCATCATTATACCTTGTAATGGAGTTAATCCCATAGACGTATCTATACATTTACCATTTTTAACAGCAGATACTGATCCACCATTTCCTAAATGACATATTATTATTTTTGATTCTGCTGGATTTCCTAATAACTCTTGAGCTACTCCTGAAACAAATTTATGAGAAGTTCCATGGAATCCATATTTTCTAACTTTTAAATCAGTGTAGTCTTCATATGGTAATGCATACATAAAAGCTTCTTTTGGAATTGTTTGATGGAACGATGTATCAAATACCGCTACATTTGGTTTTCCAGGCATTAATCCTTGCATAGTTTTAATTCCTAATATATTTGCAGGATTATGTAATGGAGCTAACTCTGAACATTCATCCATTGCTACCATAACTTCTGGAGTTACTAATACAGATTGAGCAAATTTCTCTCCACCATGTACTACTCTATGACCTATTGCATCTATCTCTTCTACTGACTTTATTACTCCATACTCTGGATGAGTTATCGCTTTCATTACTAGTTCTAAAGCTTCTTTATGAGTTGGCATTGCTTCTTTTATTTCTATTTCAAAATCATTTGCTGGAGTCTCATATTCCATTTTTGATCCTTCAATTCCAATTCTTTCACAAAGTCCAATTGCAAAAAGCTCTCCTGATTCTGCATTTAACAATTGATACTTTAGAGATGAACTACCACAATTAATAACTAAAACTTTCATAAAATTTACCACCTTAATTTTATTTTTTTATTTTCAAGTAAGATATTAACTCTTACTATTTTTTACCTTAATTTTATTTTGAAACAATTATTTTCCAGCTTGAACTGAAGTTATTGCAGTTAAATCTATAATATCTTTAACTGAACATCCTCTAGATAAATCATTTATTGGAGATGCTAATCCTTGAATTAAAGGACCATAAGCTTCTGCATTTGCTAATCTTTGAACTAATTTATAACCTATATTTCCTGCTGCTAAATTAGGGAATATTAATATATTTGCATGTCCTGCAACCTTCGATTCTGGAGCTTTCTTTAATCCTACAGCTGCAACTAATGCTGCATCTGCTTGTAACTCTTCTTCAAATGCAAACTCTACATTTCTTTCTCTTAATATTTCTCCAGCTCTTTTTACAACATCTACTGAATCATGTTTTGCAGATCCCTTTGTAGAGAATGTCATAAGTGCTACTTTTGGATCTAATCCAGCTACTGCTGATGCTGTTGCTGCTGCTTCTGATGCAATATCAGCTAGTTGCTCTGAAGTTGGTTCTGGTATTACAGCACAATCTCCAAATAATAAAATTTCTCCATAAGTTTCTACATTATGCTTTAACTCCATCATAAATACTGATGATACAGTTTTTACTCCTGCTTTAGTTCCAACAACTTGTAATCCAGCTCTTAAAACATTTGCTGTAGGTGAGTCTGATCCTGAAACCATTCCAGCTACATCTCCCATTTTTACCATCATAGCACCAAAGAAATTAACATCAGTTGTTAACAATCTCTCTGCTTCTTCTGGAGTCATTCCCTTTTTTGCTCTTAATTCACAAAGTTTTTCTACATAAGAAGCTAGCTTTTCTGTAGTTTTTGGCTCTATTATTTCAACACCTTCTAATGATACTACTAATTCTTTAGCAAATGCTTTTATTGCTTCAACATTTCCTATTAGTACAGGGGTTCCTAATTTTTCTTCAACTATTCCTGCTGCTGCTCTGATTACTCTCTCATCAGTAGCTTCAGGAAGAACTATTTTGTTTTTTAAAGCTTTCGCTTTTTCTTTAATCTGAACTATAATACTCATTTTAACTCCTCCTTAATTCTTGTTAAATTAATCATAATTTTAACCACACTGTAATAGTGCACCTATTTTTCAACTATATATTAACAAATTTTATATATATTTACAACAGAAATTCTTTTTTTTTTTTAATCAAAAATTGCTTGTATGTACTCTTTACTATTAAATTCTCTTAAATCCTCTATTCCTTCTCCTACACCTATATATTTTATAGGTTTTTTTAATTCTTCAGAAATACTAAATAATATCCCACCTTTTGCAGTTCCATCTAATTTTGTAACAACAAATCCAGTTAACTCTGTTACTTCATTAAAAACTCTTGCTTGAACCAATCCATTTTGTCCAGTTGTTCCATCTAAAACTAAAATAGATTCATAAGGTTGATCACCTATTTTTCTTTTAATTATATTATTTATTTTTTCTAATTCTTTCATTAAGTTATTTTTATTGTGTAATCTACCTGCAGTATCAATTATTACAACATCTGCATTTTTATCTTCACCTGCTTTTAAAGTGTCAAAAACAACTGCACCTGGATCAGCTCCATCAGGATGTTTTACTATTTCAGCGCCAGCTCTTTTAGCCCATTCTTCTAATTGCTCTACTGCTGCAGCTCTAAATGTATCTGCAGCTCCTATTACAACTTTTTTTCCATCCTTAACTAATGCCGAAGCTATTTTTCCGATAGTGGTTGTTTTTCCAACACCATTTACTCCAACAACTAAAATTATATTCATTCTTCCAGGCTGAATATCTAGTTTTGTATTTTCATTTATTAAATATCCTTCTAATACATCTTTTAATACAGGATAAACATCCTCAGGTTTTTTTACACCTCTTGCTTTTACTTCTACTTTTAAATCCTTTACAATTTTTAAAGTCATTTCTATTCCAATATCTGATTGTACAAGAGTGTCTTCAAGTTCTTCATACATTTCACCATCCACTATAGATTTTCCTGTAAAAATGTTTTTCAAAGTTCCAAAAAGACCCTCTCTCGATTTAAAAAGTTTATCTTTTAAAGATGTAAAAAACCTTCTTTTTTCCATTTTTGGTTTTTCTGTATAGATTATCTCTTTTTCCTCTTGTTTATCTTCTTTAAACTCATCTTGCTCTAATTTTTGTTCAATATTTTCTACTTCTTCTAAAACTATTTGTTCAATAGACTCCACTTCTTCTTTAAGTTCATCTTGTTCTAATTTTTGTTCTTCCTTTTTTTGTTCTTCTACTTTTTGTTCTTTTTTTCTACCGAAAAGTTTATCAAAAAATCCCATAATACTCCTCCAAATTATTTAGAAATTATATGTCTTACAGCTAGTATCCCCATTACAGCAGCTATGTTCAATCCACTTCCATATCCTGAGCTATCCCCAGCAGCATATAATCCCTTGATGTTTGTTTCCATGTTAGCATCTATTTCTATTCTTGTGCTTCTAAACTTTATTTCTGGGAAATATAGTATCAAATCACTTGACGCAAACCCTGGAGTTATTTTGTCATGTACTTCAATAAATTCTATTATATTATCTAGTATTCTTTTAGGACAAGCAAGTGAAATATCTCCTGCTACATAATCCTCTGTTGTTGGAATAATATTTAATCTTGCAATTGATTCATCAGTTGATCTTCTTCCTACTTTTAAATCACCATAAGATTGCATTAATATTTTTCCGTCTGTTAACATTGATGACATTTTAGCTATTGCTGTCGCATATTCAAACGGTTGCTTGAATGGATGTGTAAATGTCTTTGTGCATAGTAAGGCTAAGTTTGTATTTTCTGATTTTTTATCCTTATAAGCATGCCCATTTGCTAATACTACATCATCACTATGTTTTTCAGCAGCTATAAACCCACTTGGATTTGAACAGAAAGTTCTCATTTTATCTCTATATTTTGTTGTATGATAAATCATTTTAGCTTCATAGAAATTTTCATTTATGTCTTTCATTACTAAATCAGGTATTTCAACTCTAACACCTAAATCTACAGCACCCGTTTCGTAAGATACACCTGATTTCTCACACATTCCCATTAACTTTTGAGCACCACTTCTTCCAAGACCAATTACAACATTATCTGCAAAATATTTTTCAATTTCACCTTTTTTATTCTTTACTATTACTCCTTTAATTGAATTATTTTCAATTATTAAGTCTTCTGCTGATCTTTCAGTTATAAATTCTACTCCTTTTTCTAGAAGTTCATTTACTAACTTTGTATATAGTTCTCTTGATCCATCTGTTCCTAAATGCATTGTAGGAGTGTCAACTAATTGAACATTATTTTCGATACATCTTTTCTTTATATCTAGCATAACTTGGTTATATTCTAAACCTGATGGTTTCTCATCGAATCCAAAACTCTTATATATGTTTGCTACATATTGAATTGTTTCATTTACTATGGCTTTTCCTGTTAAAATATGTACATCTCCACCTACTCTATAATCCATGTTGAATTTAGAGTCCGAAAATGCTCCTGCTCCTGAAACACCATAAATAATTGCACATGTTGGGCATTTTACACATGTTCCCAATTTTTCTTTAGGACAAACTCTTTGTGTAAGCATTCTTCCCTTATCTAAAATCAATACTTTTAAATCTTTATTCTTTTTTATTGCTTCATAAGCTCCAAAAACTCCTGCTTGTCCGCCACCTAAAAATATAATATCGTACATTTGCCCCTCCATATTGTCGCTACTGCCTATTCCAGTTTATTTTTTCTACATATATATCATCTGGTAAATTTGGATGAATCTCTCCTGTTCTCTCAGAATAATTATAGTTCCATCCACCTTCTTTACTACTATTCTCAAAATGAGAAACATTATAAACATTATTTGATGCAATAATAGAATTACTTCCATAAGTTTTTGCTAAAGTTTTTTTCCCGTAAATTTCTGCAAAAGATATTTTATTTCCTTTCGCATCAGTATAATCTAAAAGATACAAATTTAAATTTACTCCAGACTTAGTTAAGTCTGGGTAATCTCCTGCTAATTGATAATATTTTTCTAAAGCTACTCTAAGTTCTTTTGTATTTCTTATAGTTTCATCTATTTTATATGTTCCTGTTAAATCATCGATACCTCTCATAGCTAAATAGATAAACAAAATTGTAACTGCTATATTTATAATCCAATTTAAAGTTATTATTTTTCCATCTTTTTCCATAAATCATAACCTCTTATTATTCTATGATCTTTTTGGTTTTATAAATGCATCTCTTATTATTATATCTCCACCTTTTGGTGAAGTAATCTCTACGTATAAAGGCCCTCTTTTTACCGATAGCCATCCTAATCCTTTAAATACTAGTTCTTCTCCAGTTTCAACTGTGTAAAGTTCTACATCTTTTTCAAGATTATTAAATTCATCTCTACAAGAATCACATGGTGGAGTTATAAAATCTACTCCATTCATTAATTCAACAGCTTTATCTAAGTTAGTTTCATGGAAAGTAACATCTTTAGATGCATATAATGAGAATATTGGTTTTAAATCATCATTATTTAAAACAGTCATTTGAATCATCCCACCAATTAATATTACTCTATTTTTTTCAACTTTATATGTTTTTCTAGATATTTCATTTGCTGGAATTAAGTTTTGATTACATTCTTGACATACAAAATCTGAGAATCTTCCTTCTGGGATTAATCCAGGTGTATCAATTAAAGTAATCTTAGAGAAAGGTATTTCTGTTTTTATACTTTTCAAAGTTGTTCCTGGGAATTTTGAAACAGTTACTCTTTTAGCTCCGATTAACTTGTTTATAATACTCGATTTCCCAACATTTGTTACTCCTAAAACTAAAGCAGTTGCTCCATTTGGATAGAAGTGTTTTATTTTTTTAAAAATACCATTTATTCCATATCCATTTTTAGAACTTACAATAGCTATATCTAATGGTGCAACTCCCTCTTCTGCTAATCTTCTTTTTACCCAATCTGCAACTTCAGAAGGGTGCTTATTGTCAGGAATTAAATCTAATTTATTTATTACAATTATTGATTCCATCTCTCTAAGAATATCTAGAATCTCATCATCAAAAGAACCTTCGAAATCAATTATATCAAAAACAGGAATAGCTACATCTGCTTCTGATAAATTTTTTCTTACTTCGTTTCTATAATCTTCTTTTGTCATTTTTATAGGTATATATTGTCCATAGTTTTTTATTTTAAAACATCTTTGGCAAAGTAATTCTTTGCTTCCACCTTGTAAAACCGATTTTGGTAAAAATCCATTAGAACTTGAATTTTCCCCTTGAAGTTCAATTCCGCATCCTATACATTTTTTTGTCATAAATTCTCCTTTAATTATAATATGATTTTTTTTCATCTTTTATTATTCAAATAAATCTTTACGCTTTTTCTTTTCTAAAGCTTCTATATATATTTTTGTTGATTCTAAGTTTGTATGTCCTAATAGTTTTTGTAATTGCAATAGTCCCATTTTATTTTCTAGCATATGAACAGCAAAAGTATGTCTAAAACTATGAGGGCTTACCTCTTTTATTATTCCACCTCTAATAGCATATCTGTCAATAAGTCTTCTAAGTGAACGATCTGTTAATCTTCCACCAGATCCATTTACAAATAATATCTCTTTTTTGTATTTTTCACCTAGTTTTTCTTTTTTAGCTGTAATATACCTTTTGTAGAATTCTCTTGTTCTTTCACTGAAAAATACTGTTCTATATTTTTTAAAACTACTTACAACAACTTCTCTGTTATCTAAATTAAAAACTTCCTCTCCTAATCCGAGAAGTTCTTGTGATGTTATCCCACTTGAATAAAGTAACTCAATTATCAATCTATCTCTTAAGCTATGATAATTTTTTAATTCAATTGCTTTTCTAAAAATATTTATTTCATCTAAACTAAGTACATCTGGAATCCCCCTATCATAGCTTGGAGCTATTATAAGTTGAGCTGGATTGCTTTTTATTTTGTCAGTATCTTTTAAATATTTGAAAAAAGATTTTATTGAAGAAATTTTTCTATTTAAAGACCTCTTTCCTATATTTTCACTTTGAAGTTCTATCAAAAACTCTCTAAAATTAAAACCATCAATATCAGATATTTTTTCTAAGTCTTTTGATTTCATAACATATTGATTAAATCTATATAAATCAATTCTTAATGATTTTATTGTATTTAAACTTTTTCCTCTTCCAAATTCGCAGTGATACAAAAACTCTTTTATATTAACTAATAAATTAAGAGTACCCATCCCTAACTCCTTTTATTTCTCTTCATTTAATTTTTCTTCTAAATAGTTTAAGGCTATTTCTGAAATCTTTTTATATTTTTCTCTTTTATCTTTTATTCTTTCTTCTAATGATCTTATTACTCCAAAATTTGCTCCCATTGGTTGGAAATTCTTTTTTTCTTCTGTTATATATTTAATTATTGCTCCTATTGAACTTCTATCATCTAATATTAATGGCTCTTTTCCATCCATTTTTCTTAAAATATTTGTTGCTGCCATTAATCCTGTAGCAATTGCACAAACATATCCCTCTCCACCAGTTATCTGCCCAGCAAAGTATATGTTGTCATTACTTTTTAAGTTTAAAGCTGGTGTTAATAACTTTGTTGAATTTATAAAAGTATTTCTATGCATTACTCCATATCTTATAAACTCAGCATTTTCTAATCCAGGTATCATTGAGAACACTCTTTTTTGCTCTCCCCATTTTAAATTCGTTTGGAATCCTACTAAATTATACAATTTTCCATCTTTATCATCTTGTCTTAATTGAACTACTGCAAACTCTTGCTTTTCTGTTCTAGGATTAATTAATCCTTTTGGTTTTAATGGTCCAAATAATAAAGTTTTGAATCCTCTTTGAGCTATTCTCTCTACAGGCATACAAGCTTCAAAAAGCTTCTCTTCTTCAAACTTTTTCATAGGAGCTCTTTCCGCTGTAATTAAGGCATCGTAAAAAGCTTCGTACTGCTCTTTATTCATAGGACAATTTATATACTCTCCCTCTCCTTTATCATATCTTGACTGATAGAACACTTTATCTTGGTCAATAGATTCTAAAGTAACTATTGGAGCTGCTGCATCATAGAAATATAAATATTCTTGCTCTAATAATTCTGCTATATTTTTTGAAAGATTATCTGATGTTAAAGGTCCACTTGCAACAATTACAATTTTATCTTTTGGTATCTCTTTTAACTCTTCATTAAATATCTCTATATTTTCCATAGAATGTAACTTCTCTGTTACTCTTTCAGAGAATCCTTCTCTATCCACAGCTAATGCTTGTCCAGCTGGAACCTTAACATCATCTGCTATCTCTATTAATAACGAACCCATTCTTCTTAGCTCTTCTTTCATAAGTCCAGAAGCATTTCCTAAATGGTCTCCTCCTAAAGAGTTACTACAAACTAACTCAGCAAATTTATTACTTGTATGAGCTTCTGTTGAAACTTTCGATCTCATTTCATATAACTTAACTTTTACTCCATGTTTTGCTAATTGGTAGGCTGCTTCTGAACCAGCTAGTCCTGCTCCTATTACGATTACTTCTTTTTTTATCATATTCTCTCCTTTTTATACATACAAAAGCCTCGCCTACAAAGGCGAGTCTTTTATTGCTACTCTTTTTTATCTTTTTCTAATTTTTTTATATTTTTGCAATCTGGATATCCTGTACAAGCCAAGAATTTACCCCATCTTCCTCTTCCAATTTTAAAAGGTTTTCCACATTTTTCACAGTTTCCTGCATTTTTAAGAATCTCTTCTTCTTCTTTTTGAATTCCATCCATTATCCATTTTAATTGAACTATTCCGTTTTCCTCTTCAATAGAACCATTCATTAATAGCTTTTTTACTTCTCCAGGTAAAGAAACTCTTTCATTATCCTCTTTAAAGTTTTCACTTTCTAAATAGCTACCGAATCTACCTAGTTTTAAAAGTAATCTATTTCCAGCAGCTGAACAAACATCTGTCATTTTGCCTTGCTTTACTCTCAATTGTTCTTCTAAAGCTTCTTTAACCTTTATATCTCCAGATTTTATAGCTTCTAATGAAACATCTAAGCCTTTCAAAGAATATTTTTCCTTACACTCTTCATCTGTACAACACAAGTATCTTCCAAATCTACCATTTTTCATAATCATATTTCCATTTCCACATGGACACGGAACATCTGATGTTATTATTCTGCTTGATTCTTCTTCAACTTTAATTTTATAAAGTTCTAAATCTTTTGATAATTTTGAGTAAAAATCTTCTAAGATTTCAACCCAATTCTTTTCACCCTCTTCAACAGAGTCTAGTCCATTCTCTAAAGCTGCTGTAAACTTTACATCCATTATATCTTTAAAATTATTTTCTAGTATAGTTTTAATTTCATACCCTAGCTCTGTTGGAACAAAACTTTTCCCTTCAAGAATAACATATTCTCTCTTTTTTAAAGTTTCTATTATAGCTGCGTATGTTGAAGGTCTTCCAATTCCATCAGCTTCTAATCTTTTTACCAATGATGACTCTGTCAATCTTGCTGGTGGTTTTGTCCAATCTTCCTTTATGTTCAACTTATTTAACTCTAAGAAATCTCCTTCATTTATAGTTGGAAATTCTCCTAAAGGAAGCTCTTCTTCATCTTTAAAAACTTTATAATAACCATCAAAAATTATCTTATTTAAAGTTCCTCTAAATTGATAAAAACCATTTTCAAGAATTATTTCAAATTGTTCATACTGCATTGGTGCTAATCTAGAAATCATAAATCTATCCCAAATAAGTTTATATAACTTATACTGATCTAGACTTAAATCTTTTTTTATTTTATCGGGTACTAAATATATCTCTGTTGGTCTAACAGCTTCATGGGCATCTTGAATTTTTTCATCTTTTTTCTTCTTAACAACATCTTTACCAAGATATTGTTCTCCAAATACCTCAGTTATATAGCTTTTTGCCATACCTTTTGCTTCTTCAGAAACTCTTGTTGAATCTGTTCTCATATAAGTTATCAAACCTTTTTGAGTTCCATCTATACTTATTCCTTCGTACAAACTTTGAGCTACAGACATAGTTTTTGAAGCTGAAAATCCTAAATATGATGATGATAATTGCTGTAATGTACTCGTTTTTAATGGTAACGGTGGATTTTTATTTTTTTTGCTAACTTTAGAGTTTATAACTTCATACTCTGAATGTAATGTTAACTGTACATTTTTCATTATATCTTCATCAGTTATTCTTTCAAATCTTTTTCCTTCTACTTTATAAAGATAAAGATTCATGTTATTTTGAAATTCACCTTTTATATCCCAGAATTTTTCAGGAACAAATTTTGTGATTTTATCTTCTAAGTCACAAACTAGTTTCAATGCCACTGATTGAACTCTTCCTGCACTTGTATTTGAAGAGATCGATTTCCATAACAATGGACTTATCTCATATCCTACAAGTCTATCTAATATTCTTCTCGCTTGCTGTGCATTAACTCTATTAATATCAACTTTTCTAGGATTTTTTATTGCATCTCTTATTGCACCATTCGTTATTTCATTAAACTCTATTCTATTAGCTTCATTTTCATCTAGTTTAAGTGTTTGTGCTAAATGCCAAGCAATAGCTTCACCCTCTCTATCTGGATCGGATGCTAAATATACTTTATTTGATTTTTTAGCTAAATCTTTTAAAGTTTTTATTATGTCACCTTTTCCTCTTATTGTAGAATAACTCGGTTTGAATCCATCCCCCACGTCTACTCCAATCTTACTTTTAGGTAAATCTCTTACATGTCCAAATGAAGCTGTAACATGAAAATTATTCCCCAATATTTTTTCAATTGTTTTCGCTTTTGCAGGAGATTCCACTATTACTAAATTTTTTTTCGCCACTATTTTCACCCCTAAATTTTTCTCTATATACATTATTCGCTCTTAATTATATTAGAAAACAATAAAAAAATCAACTAATGGTACTAAGTTTCCCATTTACAAACGTCTTCTATAATGTCCTCCAGGCAAACTTTGAACGTAACCTTCTATTTCTAACTCCATCAAATTACTCAGTAATTCACTTGTGTTAGAAACAACTTCTCTTTTAATTTCTTCTAAATTCATTTTCGTTTTTAATACACTATATATTTTTAATTTTATTCCCGTTAATCTGTTAATTTCATCTTTAGATTCCTTTTTTTTATCCCAATTATACTCTTTTAAAATATCTTCACCACTTGTTATTAGTTTTGCTCTAGAACTTTTTATTAGCTCATTGCAACCTTTAGAAAGAGGATAAGTTATATCACCTGGCAGTGCAAAAACATCTCTTGCCTCTTCTAAAGCTTGATTTGCTGTTATTAAACTTCCACCTTTTAAAGAACTTTCTACAACAACTGTTCCTTTGCTTAATCCAGCAATTATTCTATTTCTTATTGGAAACTTCTCTGGTGTAGGTTCTGTTCCTAGTGGGAATTCTGATATTACTAAACCATCCTTTTCTATTTCTTTTCTTAATTTTAAATTTGTTCTAGGATAATTTATATTTATTCCACAACCTAAAACAGCCACTGTTTTTCCTTTTAACTTTAAAGCTTCACCATGAGCCAGAGAATCTATTCCCAATGCAAGTCCACTAACAACTACAACTTCTCCATCTATCAAATCTTTAACTATTGATTGACATCCTAATTCTCCATATTTTGTTGATCTTCTAGTACCAACAATAGATATCACTCTTTCTTTGTTTAAAAGCTCTATATTTCCTTTGTAAAAAAGAAACAATGGAGGTTTTGCTGTATTTTTTAAATTATTTGAATATCTATAATCGTTCATATCAATAAGTCCTATTTGGTTTTTGTCTAAAAAATTTGTAACTTCCACATATTTTTCACTATTACTTGAATTCAATATTAGTTTAGTATCTTCCTCAGTTAAATTTAATAAATTTTTAAGTTCATCTAAATTAGTGAAAATATCTTTATACCTTTTACAAGTATTCATCAAAGCTCTAATTTTACTGCTTTTTAATCCTATTAATTTTAAACGATACCATTCCATAAAAAACCTCTTTTCTATTTAGAATATGTTGATGTTAGCATATTGCTAATCTCTTTTGATTGAGGATGTAACTTTCTTCCTTCTTGTAGTACTTCTCTAGCTTTATCAATTTTTTTTTCAGCTATATAGATGTCTCCTATTGCTAAAAATCCCTCAACAGTTGGTGAATAATTCATATATATTTCTAAATCATCAACTGCTTTATTATATCTGCCTAAATTTCTATATGCCAATCCTCTTCCTAAGTAAGCTTCTTTCATACTTGGTTCAATACTTATTGCTACACTATAGAAATCTACAGCTTTGTTATACTCACCTATAAATCTATAACTTGTAGCAGCTCCAAATAAATTCCTAGAGCTATCTATATTGCTACTAAATATTTGTGCAGCTCGTTCATATTTTCTATTTCTAAAATATTGATCTCCCAAATAAAATATCTTATTTTCATCACTATTAATTGATGACAAATAACTTTTAAAGTATTTTTCATACTCTTTTATTAAAACCGCAGCTTTATCTCTATCTTCTTGTCTCGCTATTTGATTTTCTAAATTTTGTATTTGACCAGGTCTTTCATCTCCTAAAGCCATAAAACTTAAAATTATAAATAGTGTTACTAATATTTTTTTCATTTTAAAAAATCTCCTTTACTTCACTAATTATTTTACCACTTTCTAGAACTGTTTCAATTTTATCTCCAATCTTTATTTTTGAAGTATTTTTTATAAATACACCATTAACTTTGGTTATACTATAACCTCTTTTTAAAACACCCAAAGGATTTAAACCTATTGTTTTTTCTGTTCTAATATCTAATTCATGATATTTTTTTTGTAAAAAATTATTTAAAGTTTTATTCAGCTTTTCTTCTTTAGAAATTAATACTGATTTTTTTTCTTCAACTACTTTTATAAATCTTTTTAATACATAATTATTTTTAACATTCTCCAAATTTTCTTTACTTCTTTTTAATATTCTATCTATACTAGCTTTTAACTTAATCTCTTTTTCTGCTAGTCTAGTTTCTATCTCAACTTTTACAGGAATTGCTATTTCTACTGCTCCTGTTGGTGTTGCTGCTCTAATATCTGCTGCTAAATCAGAAAGTAAATTATCTATTTCATGACCTACTGCAGATATTATTGGCTTTTCACTTTTATAAAAAGCTTTTACAACATCCTCTTCATTAAAAGCCCATAAGTCTTCTATACTTCCACCACCACGGCCAGCTATAATTAAGTCTATTTCTGGAATTTTATTTAAAACTTCTATTCCTTTAATAATCTCTTCTTTTGCTCCTACTCCTTGAACTTTTGCTGAATATATATAAATATCAATATTACTAAATCTTTTTCTAGTTGTCTTTACAATATCATGAAATGCAGCTCCTGTATATGCTGTTACAATACCTATAGAGTTTGGATATTTCGGTAGCTGTTTTTTTAATAAAGATGAGAAAATACCCTCTTTTTCTAATTTTATTTTTAACTTCTCTAACTTTTGAAACATTTCACCAAGTTTATCTTCTTTTTTAATATGTCTAACTAAAATTTGAAAATCTCCTCGTGTCTCGTAAAAACCAACATCTCCAAAAACTTTTACTGAATCCCCTTCTTTTAAATCATCCGCTATTTTTTTAAATTTATAATTAAATGCAGCACACTTTATTTGGCTATTTTTATCTTTCAATGTAAAATATAAATGACCACTTTTGTAATATGTAACTCCTGATAACTCTCCTTCTAGAAAAAATTCTTGGAAATTTGGATTTTCATCTATATATTCTTTTACCATTTTATTAAATTCTGTTACACTATAAACCCTCATTTCTTATAATCACTCCTATGTTTATGACTTCTCATTTACTACATTAAAATAGGGAGAGGTTACTCCTCTCCCATAAAGTATCTCTAATTATCGTTTAAAAAAATTGGAGTTTCTATTTTCAACATATTTTTTCTTCCTTTACTAGCTTCAATCAAAACTATACTAGAATCTTTATCTTTAGAATAGTGTACAAATCTTACTCTTTTTACAGAGAAGCCACATTTTCCAAGTTCCTCTGATATCTCTAAAAATCTATAACTTTTATGAACCATAAATAGTTCGCCTCTTGGCTTTAATAACCTTTTAGCATTAGCTATAAATTCTTTTAGATTAAGTTTGATTTCGTGTCTTGCAATACTTTTAATATCTTTATCGTTTATTTCTTTTCCATCTAAAACCATATAAGGTGGATTAGAAATTATATAATCATAAGTATTTCCCTCTGTAATATTTTTTATATCCATATTTACAACTTCAACTTTATCTTGTAAATTATTTCTTTTAATATTTCTTATTGCTAACTCTGCAATTTCTTGTTGAATTTCAACTGCCTTTATTTTAGTAATTTTATCCTTAGCACACAAAAGTACTGGTATTATTCCATTCCCTGTTCCAATTTCTAATACTTTAGCATTTTTTTTTCCATTAAAAAAATCAGCTAATAAAACTGCATCAGTTCCAAATCTAAACCCTTCCTTTTTCTGAATTAAAGTATATCCTTCATAAATATTAGCTATATCTTCGTTTTCAAAAATCATTAATTCAATTACTCCTTTTCTAAAGATTTATGTTTTAACTCTTCATTTGATAAAACATTCTGTAATTTTTTAGCTTCTTTCTTATTAAACTTTATTTCTTCAATAAGAATTTTCATTATTCCTTTTCCTTCAATATCTATATATAAAAAACCATTTAAAGGACTTATACTTAATACTTTTCCATCACCTTTTGTAGTTTTTACAATTTGATTCACTGCAGGGAAAATTTTTAAAGCTTCTTCATACTGTTTGTATTCATAATTTATACAACATAAAAGTCTACCACACACTCCTGATATTTTTGTTGGATTAATTACTAAACCTTGATCTCTAGCCATTTTTATTGAAACTGAATCAAATTTATTTATAAATGTTCTACAACAAAGTTCTTTTCCACATACTCCTATATTTCCAAGTATTCTAGCTTCATCTCTCACACCAATTTGTCTTAATTCTATTCTCAATTTAAATATATTTGCTAAATCCTTTACTAATTCTCTAAAATCTATTCTTCCTTCTGCAGTGAAATAAAATATCAATTTTGTTTTATCAAAAGTAAACTCTGCTTCTATTAATTTCATGGGCAATTTATGATGAGCAATTTTTTCTTTACAAGCTTTATATGCCAATTTTCCCTCTAAACGAAGAGCTTCATATTTTTTCAATTCTTCCTCTTCTGCTTTTTTTATAACTGGTTTTAATGGTAATACTAAAACTCTTTCAGGCAACTTCATCGGTGCACCATAAACAACACCAATCTCTTTTCCTCTTATAGTATCAACTATTACTTTATCACCTTTTTTATATTCTGAATCATCTGTTATTTCGAAGCTATACCTTTTTCTTGTAGTTTCAAACATAACTCCTAAAACATTATATAATTTATTTGGATCTACTGTTACTTCTTCTTGATCATTTTCATTCAACTTTTCTACTTTCAGTAACGCAGTTTCATCTATATCTTTATCTATTTCTAAGTTTCCTTGTGTCATAACATCCTCCCGCAAAAATATTAACTTTGTATAATATAAAGTATACCATATTTTTTATTTTTTAAAAATTTATTTTAAGAGAATTTAACCTTTCTATTTATTGTTATTTTGAAACTCTCAAGACTCTAATTAGCCTTAAAAAAAATTAAAGTATTGAAAAAAAGGGTGCTAAATAACACACCCTCCTTATTCAAATTTTTTAATTAAAATTTATTTCCAAGTTAAAATTCCTTCTTCTGAATTATAAACTTTTTCTATTCCTTTTTCTAAAAGTATCGATGCTGCTGCTTTTGAACGTACTCCACTTCTACAAAAAGTTATATAGGTTTTATCTTTTTCTAGTTCAGTCATTCTTTCTTCTAATTCATGAAGAGGTATATTTAATGAATTTTCTAAAAACTTTTCTAAATATTCCTCTTCTGTTCTAACATCTAAAATTTTTATATTTTTATCTTTTAATAATTCTTTAACTTCTGATTGATTTAATGTTATATATTCTTTTGTTTTCATAAGTTTCTCCTTAATTAAATAATGGTTTAATCTCTTCTATCCACGCTTTTATTCTATCTGGAGTTTCGTTATCTTGATTACTTTCATCTAAAGCTAAACCTATAAACATATTATCTATTACAGATTCTGTTTCCTCGTATTTATATCCTTCTATCGATGTAT
The DNA here is from genome assembly GCF_051658645.1 of Cetobacterium sp. Classification (GTDB taxonomy): domain Bacteria; phylum Fusobacteriota; class Fusobacteriia; order Fusobacteriales; family Fusobacteriaceae; genus Cetobacterium_A. The sequence goes on along the minus strand of NZ_JBOFMZ010000035.1, from coordinate 50,399 downwards.
ATCCTACTATTTTAGCTCCATTTTTTTTAACTACATCATATAACTTTCTCATAGCTCCTACATATGATTCTCCAAATGCAAACTGATTTCCTACTCCTACTATTCCTACTATTTTCCCTGTAAAATCTATATTTTTGAACTCTTCATATACATTCTCCCAATCTTTCTGTAACTCTCCAACTCCATAAGTTGGAGAAACTAAAATTATATTTTCTAAATTTGACATCTCTGTTATTCCATCAGCTACATCAAATACATCATAATCTAATCCTCTTAAATAAAATTCAATTTCATCTACTATTCCTACTGTTATTCCAGAAGTTGTTCCATAAAAAATCCCTATTTTTTTCATATTAATTTCCTCCATAATTTTTTAAACCAGTTATATCTTTTATAACCTCACTAGCTATTATAAGTCCTGCTACCGATGGAACAAACGATATACTTCCTACATTATTTTGTTTTAATCTATCTCCATCAATAATTTTTGGCTTCATAGCTAACTCTCTTGAAAAAAGTACCTTTACTTTTCCAATTCTTCTTTTTTTCAATTCTTTTCTCATAATTTTAGCTAAAGGGCAAACAGATGTTTTACTAATATCTGTAATATCTAGCATTGTTGGATTTATTTTATTTCCTGTTCCCATTGATGAGATTATTGGAATATTTAATTCTTTTGCTATAGTTATTAGATCTAATTTTGCTGTAACTAAATCTATTGCATCAATTATATAAGTATATTTTTTATCATTTGAAAAAAACAACTCTTTTTTTTCTTTGGAAAATTTTTCTTTATAAATATTTATTTTTATATTTGGATTAATTGATAGTGCTCTATTTTTTATTACTTCAACTTTATCTTGGCCTATTGTATCTTGTGTTGCTATTATTTGTCTATTTAAATTTGTTATATCTATAGTATCAAAATCAACAACTGTTAATTCTCCTACTCCTGCTCTAACTAAAGATTCTACTGCAAAACCACCTACTCCACCTACTCCAAATATGAGTATATGAGAATTCTTTAATTTACTTAGTTTCTCTTCACCTATTAACAACTCTGTTCTTTGAAAAATCATCTAAAATACCAACCTTTTCTATTGTTTACTAATTACATAAAGATTATATACTAACAAGGTATAAAATACAAGTTTTTTTAAAGAGTTACTTCACTTTTTTCTTTGTTTTTATTACTTAATATATCTAATAGTAATCTACTTGCATTTGTTTTAGTAAATCTACCAACCACTTTGTATATCTCTTTTCCATTTTTTTCTGTTATTCTTACTACTGGAAGTGAATCAATTTGATGTTCTATTATTTTTTTTATAGAATCTTCTATCGTTTCATTCTCTATTGAGAAAACTAAATTCGGCATTCTCGTCATAATTAAATTTATTGGTATCTGTTCTATATCTCTTTTTCCTATCGCAATTCGAAGTAAATCTTTTCTCGAAACTATTCCTGCTAAATTTCCCTCTTTTGTTATAAATATTGTTCCAATATCTTTTTCGAACATTAATAATACTGTTTTATAAACTGAATAACTCTCATCAATTGTTATTGGAGCACTCATAATATGTTTTACTAGTGTTTTATTGTTTGAGTCAATAAAAGCTTGATTATATGTATATCCTATTTTCTGTTTAGATTTTATTATTGACATTTTTTTCAAAATAGAAAAATCTGTTCTTAAAGCCGATCTTGTTATATATATCATTTTTGCTATCTCTTCACCTGTTACTGGTCCATATTTTTTTATTATTTCTACTATCTCTTTTTGTCTCTCTGTTAATTGCATTATCTCTCCTTTTGAATTCGTGTACACCTATTATAGAGTTTATATCTTTATATTACCACTTCTTTTTTGTTTCTAATGGCTTTTTTTCTTTTTTTTTTGTATAATATTTATAAACATAATTAGTTTAAGGAGGATTTAAAATGTTATTTTACAGACCTAACTATTTAATGATGACTGCTGGCCCGACTACTGTATCTGGAAATGCTTTACATGCAAGAAGTAAAGCATTTGGTAACCCTGATCTTGACCCTGATTTTTTAAGCTATTATAAATTTGTTTGTCATAGACTTAGAAATTTTATTGGTTCTGATCATTCAAAAATATTTATTATGAGTGGAGAAGGTATGCTTGGATTAGATTCTGCTGCAGCTTCTTTAACTGAAAAAGGAGATAGAGTTCTTGTTCTTTCAAATGGTGTTTTTGGTGAAGGATTCAAAGATTTAATTCAACCTTACGGTGGTGAAGTTACAATTTTTGAATCCAATTGGAAAAAATCAATAGATTTTGACAAATTAAAAAGTTTTTTAGAAATAGATTCTAATTTTAAATACGCTACTATTGTTCATTGTGATACACCTAGTGGTCTTTTAAACGATATAGGGCCTATCTGTAAATTACTAAAATCAAATGGTATCTTGACTGTTGTTGACACTGTTGCTGCTCTTGGGGGGGTTGATTTTAGAATGGACGACTGGAGTGTAGATATTATGCTTTCAGCGTCACAAAAAGTTTTTTCAGCTGCACCTGGACTTACTATTGTTGCTGTTAGTGATGATGCTTGGAAAACTATGGAAAATCGGACTTCTCCTATCCCTTCATTCTATTGTAATCTTTTACTTTGGAAAAATATTGAAGAAAACAAATCTTTTCCATATACAATGCCTGCAAGCGATATTATTAGTTTAGGAACTGCTGTTGATAATCTTTTATCTGAAACTCTTTTTAGAGCTTTTGATAGACATGAAGAGATGAGAGATCTTTGTATTGAAAAGCTTAAAAGCTTTGGATGTACTATGTATCTTGAAGATAACTTTTCACCTACAGTTACTGCTTTTTATCCTCCAGAAGGTATAAATCCAGATGAAGTCTCATCTCATTTAAAAACTAAATATGGAATTATGATTTCAGGCTCTTATGGTCCTTTAGCTGGTAAAGTTTTAAGAATTGGACATATGGGTGAAAATGCTCGTGAAGATAGAGTTCGTTTTACTCTTGATTGCTTAGAAAAAACTATTTTAGATTTAAAAGAAAAAAAGTCGGTATAATTACCGACTTTTTCATATCTCTTGTCTTCCCTCTAAAGCTCTAGATATAGTTGCAATATCTGCAAATTCTATATTTCCACCCATAGGAATTCCACTTGCTATTTTTGTTATTTTTACATGAAATGGCTTTAGTAACCTTGTTAAATAAAGAGCTGTCGTTTCTCCTTCTAAATCTGGATTTAACGCTAAAATAATCTCTTTTATCTCTTCTTTTGCTACTTTTTCCAATAGAGGTTTTAAATTCAGTTTGTCTGGTGTTATTCCATTTAAAGGATCTATTTTTCCGTTTAAAACATGATACATACCTTTGTATCTATTTGTTTTTTCCAACGGAATTATATCTCGACTATCTTCTACAACACAGATAATATTTTTTTCTCTAAATTCATCGCTACATATTCCACATATATCTTCTTCACTGAAGTTTCCACATACAGAACATTTTTTTACAGTTTCTTTTGCATCTTTTAGAGCTTTTGAAAATCTTTCAACTTCTGTATTGGACATCTCTAAAATGTGAAAAGCTAACCTTATAGCACTCTTTTTTCCGATTCCAGGTAATCTATTAAATTCATCTATCAATATTTCTAGTGACCTTGTTGCCATTTAAACTCCTTACTACTTTTTTTCTACTGTAGTTTTTTGAGCTAATGATCTTGTAATCTCTCTGATGCTTTTAGAAATTTCTCTTCTTTCTTTTCCTAATTCTGCATTTTTAATGATATAATCATCTACTCTATCTTCATAATCACCCTTCATATTTTCTATTATGTCAATTACTTCAGCATAACTCATTCCAGGTTTTAAATACTCTTTTAAGTTGAAAAGAAGATCTACTCTTTTTCTGTTATCTCTAACTTTTCTATCGTTATCTTCAATTTCTCTTTTTATTTTGTTTTTTCTTCTTTCTTTTCTAACAACATCTAAAACTGTAATCATATCTATACCAACTCCTATTTACAAAGTATTAATGCTAATTCATAGTCTTTTCTAATATCATACTTTCTAGTACCTTCCCAAGCAAATGAAATTGGATGAGTTACTAAATCGTTACTTTCAATTCCAACCATAACTCCACCTTCACCTGCGATTAAAAGCTCTACTGCTTTTGCTCCCATTTTAGTTGCAAGCACTCTATCAAATCCTGAAGGAGTCCCACCTCTTTGAACATGAGCTAAAACTACACTTCTTACTTCTGTTGTTACTTTTTCTTTTAATTGCTTTTCTATTTCAAGAACGCTTCCAACACCTTCAGATATTAAAATTATATCATGAAGTTTTCCATGTCTTCTTCTTTCTTTTATTTGATAAGCTAACATATCTAGTGGCTCATCTATTTCAGGAATTAGTATTCCATCTCCTCCACCTGCTAATGTTGCATGAATAGCTAAATCTCCTGCATCTCTTCCCATAACTTCCATTAATATTGTTCTTTCATGAGAAGTTGCTGTATCTCTTAATTTTGATATAGCATCTAATATTGTATTTAAACAAGTATCAAATCCTATTGTGTAATCAGTACCAATTATATCATTGTCAATTGTTCCAGGTAGACCTACAACTTTAATTCCATGCTCTTTAGATAATAAATCAGCACCTCTATAAGATCCATCTCCCCCAATTACAACTATTCCTTCTATTCCTCTTTTCTTTAAGTTTTCAGCAGCTATTGCTCTAAACTTTGGGTCCTTGAACTCTAAACATCTTGCTGTTAAAAGTATTGTTCCACCCCTATCTATAATTCCTGATACATGACTTCCATTCATTTGGAAGATTTCATCATGCAGCATTCCTAAATATCCTCTTTTTATTCCAAATACTTCAATACCTTTTGCTAAAGCTACTTTAGCCACTGCTCTTACTGCAGCGTTCATTCCTGGAGCATCTCCTCCACTTGTTAAAATTGCTATTTTCTTCATAAAGCCTTGCACCTCCGACGCTTTCTATTAAAATTTAGATTGTTTTTTCTATAAAACTTCCCATTTTTCTAAACTTATTATATCTATTTTTCAGCAAAGTATCTACATCTAATTTAGATAACTCTGAAAGTGATGATAAAATAACACTTTTAAGGTCATTTGCTACACACTTATAATCTCTATGCGCTCCTCCTAAAGGCTCTTTTATAATTCCGTCAATTATACCTAAACTTTGTAAACTTTCACCTGATATTTTTAAGTTGTTTGCTGCCTCTGCTGCCTTTGAAGAGTCTTTATATAAAATTGCTGCACACCCTTCTGGAGATATAACTGAATAAACTGAATTTTCTAGCATATAAACTTTATCAGCCACTCCTAATGCAAGAGCTCCTCCAGAACCTCCCTCTCCTATAACAATCGATAATATAGAAGTTTTTATTCCTGCCATTTCAAGTAAATTTCGAGCTATTGCTTCTCCTTGTCCATGTTTTTCAGCTTCTATTCCTGGATAAGCACCTGCTGTATCAATCAAATTTACTATTGGTATTGAAAATCTTTCTGCCATTTTAAATAATCTCAATGCTTTTCTATATCCTTCTGGACTTGCCATTCCAAAATTTCTAAATATATTTTCTTCTATAGTTCTTCCTTTTTGATGTCCAATAATTACAACTTTCTGCCCATCAATTTTACAAAGTCCACCAACTATAGCCGGATCATCTTTACACAATCTATCCCCGTGTAATTCAATGAAATCTGTTGTCATGTTCTCTATATAATCTAGAGTATATGGTCTTTCAGGATGACGAGCTATTGATACTCTTTCCCAATCCGTCAAATCTTCATATGCTAGCTTTAAATATTCATCTCTTCGCTTTGAAAATTTATCTATCTCTATACTTAAATCTATGTCTTTTTCTTTCGAAAAATTTTTAAGTTCTAATATTTTAGTTTCTAAATCTAAAATCTCATTATTAAATTTCATGACACACTCCTACTAATAAACTATTTCTAGATTATATTGCTTATAATCTTATGTAGATTTTCTTTCATTTTTTCTCTTTTTGTAATTATATCTACCATTCCACACTCTTTCAAGAATTCACTTCTTTGGAATCCTACTGGAAGTTTTTGCTTTATTGTTTGTTCAATCACTCTCTGTCCTGCAAAACCAATCAAAGCATCTGGTTCTGTCATTATAACATCTCCTAACATTGCAAAAGAAGCTGTTACTCCACCAGTTGTCGGATTAACAGGTATTGATATAAATGGTAATCCTTTTGATCTCAATCTTTCTAAAGCAGCAGAAGTTTTTGCCATTTGCATAAGAGAAAGTATTCCTTCATGCATTCTTGCTCCACCTGAAGAAGAAACAATTACAACTGGAATTTTTAATTCAATTCCTCTTTCTATTGCTCTCGTAATTTTCTCTCCTACAACCGATCCCATACTTCCACCTAAAAAATCAAACTCCATTACAGCTATACTTAGTTTTATTCCAAATATATTTCCAACACCTGAAATTACACCTTCCAAAAGACCAGTTTTTTCTACTGCAGCATCATATTTCTCTTTATACCCTGGAAAGTCTAATGGATTTTTTGAAGCTAAATCTTTATCGATTTCTTCAAATGTATCATCATCTATTAAAAGATCTATTCTTTCTTTTGCACTCATTGAAAAATAATAATCACAATGTGGACATTTTTGTAAATTTTGTTCAATATCATTTTTATAAACAACTTCATGACACTCTGGACATTTTTCCCAAAGACCAGTTATTTTTGTTTTCTTTATTATTTTCTCTTCTTTTTCATCAACTATTTTATCATCTAATTTGTTTTCTTTAACAGTTAAAGTTGCATACTTTTTTTTATTCAAAGAAAAAAACTTCATCTTTTCCTCCAGAAACTTCATTTTTTTTATATCTCAATATCTCATTCTATAAGATTTTTGATTATATTTCAATATTTATTTGATTTTGATACCTTTATATTATAGAATATATACTAAGAATATTCATGAAATGAGGGATTAAAATTACAACTGATATTAATAAATTAAGAGAAGAAATTGATAATATAGATAACAAAATTATAGAACTAATCTTAAAAAGAATGAAAATAGTTCATGAAGTAGGAGTTACAAAATCTAAAAATAATAGTCGAATCTATGTTCCTGAAAGAGAAATTGCCATATATAACCGTCTGAGTAATATTTCAGAAATTCCTGTTGAAGATATTGCTTATTTCTATACAGAAATTATATCTTTTTGTAGAAAACTAGAAGGTATATTAAACGTTGGAATAAAAGAGGATAAATACTCATTACTTGGTGTTAAAAAATTATTTGGAGAGCATGTTAATCCAGTTACAACTAAAAATTTCAACTTTTTAAATTTGGATTCGACTAAATATATTTTATCTCCAATAAATGATGAAATTTTAGATTTTGCTAAAACTAATAACTGGTCTATTATAAACAAAGTAGAAGTATTAAATGAAACTTTATATTTATTCTCATGTTATAAAAACACTACATTAAAAAACAATAGCTCTACTATTAATCCTAAATTTTAAATAACAGTTAAAGGGGAAAAAAATGCTTAAGAAATTTATATTTATACTTTTTACTACTTTATTAGTTGGATGCAACAGTATCTCTATTCCAACTTCTGTTGATGATTTTGAAACTACTGAAAAAGTAGTTTTACCTATTGATTCTGAAAATGAAATTATAGGTACTGGTTCTTCTAAAATTGCAGGTAGTGGAACTCTTGTAGCTAATGGTAAAGCTTCTCGTGAAGCAAAAGATAAATTAAAAATGCGGATTCTTGTTGAAGAAAATATAATTTTTAAATCTTTTTTAGTTTCTGCTGATCCATATACTAAAAATATTTTATCTCCAGCTCTATCAGATTTAATGGATTATACCGCCAATCAACTTATTCAAAAAGCTATTGTAAAAGATTCTTGGATTGAAAATAATAAAGCGTATATTGTTTACAGTATCTCAAAAAGTGAAATAATAGTTGAATCGAAAAATATTTTCATTCAATATCTTGATGATATCACGAGCAAATTTCAACTTATAAAAGAAGGAGTAAATATATCAGAATGAATATAGAAACATTAAATATAAAAAGTAATTATCAAAAAAATGAACTTAAAAATTTTTTATTAAAATTTGATCTTATCTTTGATGAAAGTATTGATTACTCTTTAGTTATTAGAAAAGATGAAGAGATTATTGCATCTGCATCTAAAACTAAAAATATCATCAAATGTTTTGCAATTGATGATTCTTTAAGAGGTGAAGGTGTTACAAATACTCTTGTTACAAATCTTTTAAACAAGTGTTTTGAAGAAGGAATTTTTCATAATTTTGTTTTTACAAAACCTTCTAATGAAGAAATTTTTAAGGGTGTTGGATTTAAAACTATTTCAAAAACTGATAAAGTTTCTTTACTTGAAATTGGTATAGATTCTATCGAAAAAAGTATTAAAAATATTAAAAATGAAATTAATTGGAGTAAAAATAGTAACAATGGTTTATTAATAATGAACTGTAATCCATTCACTTTAGGGCATCAATTCTTAATCGAACATGCATCTAAAGAGATGGACAATGTTTTAGTATTCATTGTTGAAGAAGATAAATCTTCTTTTCCATTCGAAGATAGAATTGAGCTTGTAAAAAAAGGAACTAAACACCTACAAAATGTAATTGTTTTACCTAGTACTGAATATATTATATCTTCAGCTACTTTTCCAAATTATTTCCTCAAAAAAGAGGATAATTCACTTTATGAATTTATGAAATTAGATACATTAATTACTGCTGAACATTTTTGTTCAAAACTTAATATCTCTACAAGATTTGTTGGTGAAGAACCATATTGTGAGATTACAAAAAAATATAATGAAACTATGATTGAAACTTTTAAAAAGTTTAATTTGAATGTCATCATTATTCCAAGAAAAAAAAGTAATGAAAAAGCTATTAGCGCATCTCGAGTAAGAGAACTTTTAAAAAATAACGAATTTGATGAAATTAAAAATTTAGTTCCCAAAACTACTCTAGATTATTTAACTTCAAATAAAGGAGAGGAGGTTAGGGATAGAATCAAAAATTCTAACTCTGTAAACTAAATATATGTTTAATTTAGAAGAATTTTTATTAATGAGAGAGAAAAGAGTGGAAATCCAAAATGAAATAATCACAAAATATAAGCTGCCAATTTTAGTTTTAAGAGCTAACTATCCTGGTGAGGAAAAGAATACTTTTGTTTCAAAATATATTTTAGAATGTATAAAAAATGAAGTTCTAGATATATTCAATTCAGATATTATTTTTTCAAAAAAATTAGATTCTATTGAAGGACGTACATATATCTATTCTATCAAAAGTAATGGAAAAAGTATTAAAAAAATTGCTATGGCTATTGAAAATAATCACCAACTTGGAAGATGTGTTGATATTGATGTCTTTGATTTTAATGGATATCCATTTTCTAGAAAGGACTTCGGTGGAGAAAAAAGACAATGTTTACTTTGTAATGAGATGTCATTTATATGTAGCAGAGCTAAAAATCATACTCAAGATGATGTTATAAGTAAAATTGAAAGCAAATTAGAAGCGTTCTTAAAATTCCAAAATTCTAATAAAAAACTTTTAGAAAAATTTGCTAATTTAGCTTTAAAATCAGTTGTACTAGAAGTTTCAGCTTCTCCATCTTTTGGTTTAGTTTCTCCACATAGCAATGGTTCACATAAAGATATGGATTTTTTCACTTTTATTCAGAGTAGCTTCTCTTTAACTTCTTATTTTAACGAAGTTATTAAAGCTGGTTATTCTCCGTTACCTATAGATTTAATTTTTAAAAAAATTAGACATATGGGGAAAATTGCTGAAAAAAATATGTTTTTAGCAACTCATAACGTCAATACTCACAAAGGACTAATTTTTTTAATGGGAATAACTGCTGCTGCTGCTGCTAAATCTAAATATGAAAATAAATCTTTTGAAAATATACCAACTATTCTTAAAAATATGTGTAAAGATATTTTAAAAGATTTTGAACATATACATTTAAAAAAACAACATACTCACGGAGAAAAACTTTATATAAAACATGGTGTTGTAGGAGTTAGAGGTGTTGCTAAAAATGGTTTAAGTATGGTCTTTAATGGTAGTATTGAAATTTTTGAAAACTCTTTATTAAATAACGAACATATTAATACTAGCATGATACGTACACTTATATATTTAATGAGTACTCTTGAAGATACTACTATTTTACATAGACACGACATCGAAATTTTAAATTTTGTAAAAGAAATGGCAAAAAAGTTGCATATTAAATTTTATAATAACTCTTTGGATACAAATCTACTTTTAGAGATTGAAAATGAGTTTATTAATAAAAAAATTAGCCCTGGTGGAGCTGCTGATCTTTTAGCTATTACAATGTTTTTAAGTTTTATAAAAAAATATTTTTAATACCACAATTTATTAAAAAAGAGGTCAATGACCTCTTTTTTAATAAATATATTCTAATGATTCTTTTATAATTTCTGCAGTTAATCCCCAAATCACTCTTTCTTTATAAACATATATAAGAACTTCTCTTGGAGAACCTTTCCAAGGTTTATGATACATTTTAGGAAGATTTAACTCTGCTGATGGAAATATATATTTTATTCCATTTTCTTCATAATACGGTCTTGTTTCAACTTCTAGTTTTTCTATTCTTGGTTCTGTTTTTTTGAAAAATTCCAATGGAACTAAAAAACATTCTTCAACTTCAGTTTTATTCAATTTTAATTTTAACAAATCTTTTTCATTTACAAATCCTAAAAAAGCTTCTACTAAAATACCTGAAGGTATAACAATAGTACCTATTTTCCCCTTTATATCTATTTTTTTTAATCCAATTTCTTCTCTGCATTCTCTCAAAGCTGCTTCTAAACTAGTTTCATTTATTTCAATTTTTCCACCAGGAAAAGAAATATCACCACCTTGTCTTATTCCACTTGCTCTTTTTTGAAATAAAAAATATAGTTTCGATTTTTTTTCTACAACTAAAGCTACTACAGCAGAATTTAAATATTTATCTCTACCTATTATTTTCTCTTTAAAATCAATATCTCTCATTACATTCCTCCTTATCTTTATTTTAACTTTTTTTTCTAAAAATTTCTTGTTTTATTTTAAATTGATTGTTTTTGATTGTTTTTGAAAGAAAGTGATTGATTTATTTTGTGAAATATGATAACATGTCTACATAAAGGAAGTGATGATGTGTTAAATATCGAACGAGAAAATTCTATTTTAGATCTTTTAAAACAAAAAGAGGTTGTAAAAGTTTTAGAAATAATTGAACTTTTAAATATATCTGAAGCTACTGCTAGAAGAGATTTAGCTGCTTTAGAAAAAAAAGAACTTATTAAAAGAGTTCACGGTGGAGCTATTTTAAATACCTCTCTGAATAATAATCAAGATTTAAATGTTCAATTTAGAAGAAATCTTAATAAAAATGAAAAAGAAAATATTGCTGAGCTAGCTGCTTCATTTATCAAAAGAGATACATGTATCTTTTTAGATGCTGGAACAACTACCTTATGTATAATCAAACATCTAAAAAATTTAAATATTAAAGTAGTTACAAACGGTTTAAATTTAATCGACGAATTAGAAAAGTACAATATCGAAAGCTATTTAGTTGGTGGAAAAATTAAAAGTAAAACTAGTTGTACTGTTGGATACTCAGCTGTTCAATATTTAAAAAGCTTTAATTTTGATTCGGTTTTTATTGGAGTCAACGCTGCTAATATAGATGGATATAGCACTCCTGATTTTGAAGAAGCTATGATCAAATCAGAAGCTATAAATAGAGGCAAAAACATTTATTTTTTATGTGACCATACAAAATTTGATAAAAGTAGTTTTATAATTTTTTCAACTTTAGATGTAGGAACTCTTATAACAGATAAACCTCTTTCTAAAGAATATCAAAATATAGTTACAATGGAGGTAGTAAAATGATATATACATTAACTTTAAATCCTGCGATAGATTATTTCTTAACGTTTCAAAATTTTGTTGAAGGAAATCTAAATACTCCAAAGGAAACATATAAACTTCCTGGCGGAAAAGGAATCAATGTCTCTAAAGTTTTAAAGAATTTTAATACAAATTCAGTATGTCTTGGGTTTATTGGTGGATTTACTGGAGATTTTATTGAATCATCTTTAGAAAATGACGATTTAGAAACTCAATTTTTCAAAATTAAAGAAGATACTCGTATAAATTTAAAAATAAATAATAATGGTCTTGAAACTGAAGTTGCAGGTACTTCTCCTGCTATTTTAAAAGAAAATATAGAAGAACTTTTTGTATTTTTAAAAAACAATTTAAAATCTGGAGATATACTAGCTCTTTCTGGAAGTGTTCCCTCTTCTATATCTTCATCTATATATGCTGACATAATAGAGGCTATCCCTAAAGATGTTAAAGTTATTCTTGATACTAGAGGAGACGCTTTTGAAGTTGCACTTAAAAAAGGAGTGTTTTTAATAAAACCAAACAAAGATGAAATAAACGAATTCTTTAAATCTAACTTTTCAAAGAATGAAGAGTTAATCGAAGCAGGAAAAAAACTACAAACTATAGGAGCAGAAAATGTTCTTATCTCTCTTGGAGCAAAAGGTTCTATTCTTATAACTAAAGATGAAATTTTTAGCTGTGGTGTTCCTAAAGGTGAATTAATTAGTTCAAATGGCTCTGGAGATTCTATGATTGGTGGTTTCATCTATGGACTAAATCAAAATCTTCCATTAACTAAGTGTTATGAAATTGGAATTGCATCTGGTAGTGGAACAGCATTTTCTAAAGGATTAACAACTTTTGAAACTATGAAAAATCTATTAAAAGATATTAAAATCAATAAATTATAATTGGAGGAAACAATGTTAGATAAAATGTTAGTTAAAGACTGCATGAATTTAAATTTAAAAGCTAATACTAAAGCTGAAGTTATTGATGAGCTTGTTGAAGTTCTTTTTAAAGCTGGTAAATTAAATGATAAAGAAGAATTTAAAAATGCTATTTTAAAAAGAGAAGAACAAAGTTCAACTGGATTAGAAGAGGGAATTGCTATTCCACACGGAAAGTCTGCATCTGTTAAAATTCCTACAGTTGCTTTTGGACTATCAAAAAAAGGTATTGATTATAATTCACTTGATGGAGAACCATCTACTTTATTCTTTATGATCGCAGCTCCTGCTAATGCAACAGACTCTCATATAGAAACATTATCTAAACTTACATCTTTACTTTTAGATGATGATGTTATTGAGAAACTTTTAAATGTTACTTCAGAAGAGGAAGTTTTAAATATTCTTTTAAAAGACGCTCCTGTAAAAGAAGAAACTATTTCAACAAATACTAGTTTTGATGTTCTTGCTGTTACTGCATGCCCAACTGGAATTGCTCACACATATATGGCTGCTGAAGCATTAAATAAAAAAGCTAGAGAGATGGGAATCACTATAAAAGTTGAAACAAATGGCTCTACTGGTGTTAAGAATATGATTACTGATGAAGAAATAAAAAATGCTAAAGGAATTATAATCGCAGCTGATAAAAATGTCGATATGGCTCGATTTAATGGTAAACATGTTGAAATAGTACCTGTTAAAGATGGAATCAAAAGACCTAAAGAACTTATTCAAAATGCTATTGATCAAAAAGCTAATATCTATTCTTCAGGTGGTTCTTCATCAACTTCTTCTAACAATGAATCAAAAGGTTTTTATAAGCATCTTATGAGTGGAGTTTCTAATATGTTACCTTTTGTTGTTGGTGGTGGAATTCTTATTGCATTATCATTTATTTTTGGAATTAAAGCTGCTGATCCTAGTGATCCTAGTTTCAATCCTATAGCTAAAATTTTAATGGATATTGGTGGTGGAAATGCATTTTTCTTAATGGTTCCTGTACTTGCTGGATTTATTGGTATGAGTATCGCTGATAGACCTGGTTTTGCTCCTGCAATGGTTGCTGGGCTTATATCAGCCAATAACGGTGGTGGATTCCTTGGTGGTTTAGCTGGTGGATTCCTTGCTGGATATGTTGTACTTTTACTAAAGAAAGTTTTCTCTAAATTACCAGAAAAATTAGAAGGAATAAAACCTGTATTACTTTATCCTTTATTTGGCATTTTAATTACTGGACTTATTATGTATGGTGTTGTTATATCTCCAGTTGCATCTATAAATAATGGAATAACTAATTTCTTAAATAATTTAGGAACTGGAAACCTTATCATACTAGGTGCTGTTCTTGCTGGTATGATGGCGATAGATATGGGTGGACCAATTAACAAAGCTGCATTTACTTTTGGTATTGCTGCTATCGCTGCTGGAAATTACTATCCACATGCTGCTGTTATGATTGGTGGAATGACTCCTCCTTTAGGTATAGCTTTAGCCACTACATTCTTTAAGAAAAAATTTACAAAAGATGAAAGAGAAGCTGGATTAACAAACTACATAATGGGAGTTTCATTTATTACAGAAGGAGCAATTCCTTTTGCTGCTGCTGATCCTATGAGAATAATACCTTGTTCTGTTATTGGATCTGCAGTTGCTGGTGGTTTAGCTATGGCATTTAATTGTCAACTTCCAGCTCCTCATGGTGGATTATTCGTACTTCCTATTATAACAAATCCTTTAATGTATTTGTTAGCTGCTGCTGTAGGTTCACTAATAACTTGTGTGCTTGTTGGAATTACAAAGCCTGCTAAAAGTATATAAATAATTGAAAACCCCTTCAGAGTTTGAAGGGGTTTTCAATTATAATTTTTCAAAAAGTTTTAAAACTTCATTTGAATACTTTCCATCTTCATCATGTGAAATAAATGGTGGTAAAATTTTAAGAAAATCTTTTCCATTTCTAACTCCTTCAATCAAAAGAATCTTAGCTCCTTTATCAATTTTAGAATGACAGAATTGAATTTTTTTAGGGGTAATCCCATATTTTCTCATAGTATCAATTATTTCTAATAAACGATCAGGTCTATGTACCATAGCAAAGTATCCTTTATCCTTTAAAACTTTTGAGGCTACTTCAATTAAACTTTCTAAATCAATACTTATTTCATGTCGAGCTAAAGTAATTTGGTCTAAATCATTTAATTGATTTTCATTTCCATGAAATTTGAAAAACGGAGGATTAGTTACCACAATATCTTGTGATCCATTATTAATGTATTTATTCCAATTTTTCATATCATCATGTATAATTGTAATTTGATTTTCCAAATTATTTAACTCAATATTTCTAGTCGCTAAATCTGCTGAAATTTCTTGAATTTCAATTCCAATAATTTTAGCATCTGTTCTTTCTGAAAGAAATAAAGGAATTGCTCCATTTCCTGTACCTAAATCTAAAATTTTCTTAGTTCCTCTTGTTAAAGATATAAAGTTTGATATCAAAAGAGTGTCTAAAGAAAAATTAAAGAAATCTGGTCTTTGGATTATTTTCAAATCTTTATTCAATAAACTATTAATAATTTCGTTTTCATTTATTTTCATTTCATACCTCCAAAGTTATTATAACAAAAAAGGCAGAAAAATGAAATTTATATATCTCGAGTTAAAACAATATTAGCTCCTGTATTTAATATATTTTCAAAAATAATTGTTCCAATTTTTTGAGGCGACTGAACTTTAATATTTTTTAAAAGTTCCATACATTCAAATATTAACTCTTTTGGAATTGACTTATCTGTTTTAACTGGAACCATGTTATGTATACCACCATAGGCTCTTACTATAGATGTTACCACTCTTTTAGGAGCAATAAGCTCTTCTTTTCCATATCCCTCACCTTTGGGACATGAATTCCCTGTAACCTTATAATCATTTTCTATATCTATACTTAAATGACACCCTATTGGACACAAAATACATATCATCTCTTTCACAACTAAACCTCCTGTAGTTCTATAGTAATATCTTTTGAGATTTTCTTAAGTAAAACTTCAGATAAAAGAACTTTTTCCATTTCACCTGGAGCTAAATGAGCTCTTTTAAAGCTAGCAATAATATTATCCCCTTCTCTAATAACAATTTTTTGATTTTTGTAAACGTTATTAACTCTCATAAATATTTCAAGTTTATTTTGTAAATTATCTAAATTAATAACTTGAGGAACAGTATAAACTATACCCATTCCATTTTTAATATTAGAAATATTCTCTATTTTACAATTTTCTGAAGCTATATAACAAGCTGCAAATTTACCTGCTCTTTCTCCTTCTTCACTAACAAAGTCAACTAAATCATGAACATGAACAACATTCCCACAAGCAAATACACCTGGAATACTTGTTTCCATTGAATTACTCACAATAGGACCACTTGTTCTATTATCTAGAATAACACCAGCTTCTTTTGAAAGGTCATTTTCTGGTATTAATCCTACAGATAACAACAATGTATCACAATCATAATGTATTTCTGTTCCTGGAATTGGTTTTCTATTTTCATCTACTTTAGCTACAACAACTTTTTGCAATCTATCTTTTCCTTTTATATCTATAATTGTATGTGAAAGAAGTAAAGGAATATTAAAATCATCTAGACACTGAACAATATTTCTATTTAACCCACCTGAGAATGGCATTAATTCAACAACAGCTTCAACTTTAGCACCTTCTAAAGTTAAACGTCTTGCCATAATTAATCCAATATCTCCACTTCCAAGAATAACCGCTTTTTTACCAACCATAT
The DNA here is from genome assembly GCF_051658645.1 of Cetobacterium sp. Lineage (GTDB taxonomy): Bacteria > Fusobacteriota > Fusobacteriia > Fusobacteriales > Fusobacteriaceae > Cetobacterium_A. Next base: position 33,616 of record NZ_JBOFMZ010000035.1, on the reverse strand, counting down.
ATCCTTCCATATTAATATATCTTTGAGCTGCTCCTGCTGTGAAAATTCCAGACGGTCTTTCTCCAGGAATAGCAATAGCTCCTCTAGTTCTCTCTCTACAACCCATCGCTAAAATAATAGAACTCGCTTCAATCTCTCTATAACCATCAATAGGATTAATCATAGATATAACTCTTTCTTTCGAAATATTCAAAACCATAGTTTCTAATTTTACTTCGATAGGACATTCTTTTATAAATTCTATATACCTTTGAGCATATTCAGGTCCTGTTAACTCTTCTTTAAATCTATGTAATCCAAATCCATTATGGATACACTGCTGTAAAATTCCACCTAACTCTTTATCTCTTTCTAAAATAACTATATTTTTTGCTCCATTTTCATAAGCTGATTTTGCAGCAGCAAGACCAGCAGGACCTCCACCTATAACAACAATATCATATTTCATTATTTTTTCAACTCCTCTGTTAGAATGTAAGAATTAGCTTTGTCTAAAACAATACTTTTGATATCTACATTTAATTCTCTCGCTATAATCTCTTGAACTTTAGGCCCACAAAAACCGCCTTGACATCTTCCAGAACCTGGTCTACATCTTCTTTTTACAGCATCTATAGTAACTGCTTTTACAGGTCTATGAATAGCTTCAATTATCTCTCCTTCTGTTATCATTTCACATCTACAAACCATTCTACCAAATCTATCATCTTCTTTTATTTTAGCAGCTTTTTCCTCTGAAGATAAATTCATAAATAACATATGCTTTCTAGGAGATATAAATTTATCTTTTAAAACAAGACTAGCTCCAGCTTTTTTTAATAGATTTAAAGCAGCTAAAGTTATAGCTGGCGCAGCAGATAAACCTGGTGATTTAATTCCTGCAATATCAAAGAACCCTTTCTCTTCTGACTCTTCTATAATAAAATCTCCTCTATCTGATTCTGCTCTTATTCCTGCAAAAGTTCTGATATTTTCTCTAAAATTAATATCCTTAATTGAATGACTACCTTTAAACTTAATATAATCAAGTCTTTCTGTTGATGTTGAAACATCATATCTATTATCTATATCTTGAGCATCAGGACCAACTAATAGATTTCCATGAACTGTTGGAGTAACAAGTATTCCTTTTCCTAATTTAGATGGACATTGAAAAACTGTTTGATTTACTCTTTTCCCTTGAGATTTATCAAGAACAAAATATTCTCCTTTTCTAGGTAATATTTTATATGATTCTGAGGCTATCATTTTATGTATTAAATCTGCATGAACTCCCGCACAGTTAAATATATATTTCCCATGAAATATTCCTGAATTTGTATGTACATCAAACACATTATTATTTTTGTCTATTTTTTTTACTTCTGTATTTAAAAATATTTCTACACCATTTTCTACAGCATTATCTATTAATGCTTCTGCAAATTCCCAAGGTGAAACGATTCCTGCTGAAGAACAATGTAATGCTGCAATCGCTTTTTCATCAACATTTGGCTCAATTTTTCTAAGCTGTTCTTGATTGATAATACTTAATCCAGGGACTTCATTAATGATACCTCTGTTGTAAAGAACCTTAAGGTGATTAGCTTCTTCTTCATTGAATGCTAAAACAAGTGAACCATTACGTTTAAAAGGAACAGAAAGCTCCTTACATAAATCCTCGTATAAAGAATTACCTAAAACATTTAACTTTGCCATAAGGGATCCCTCTTTGGCATCATACCCTCCATGTACTATTGCACTATTTGCTTTTGTAGTTTCGTTCGATACATCTGTATCTTTTTCTAAAACTGCAACTTTTAATTTATATTTAGAAAGCTCTCTTGCAATACCAGTTCCTACAATACCAGCACCAATGATTAAAACATCATACATAAAATTTCCTCCTAGTTTTTAACAGTAAAAAAAGAAAGCACAAAAAGGTGGTAACAAATTACCAACACTTTTTTAGCTCTCTTTATCTCTATTGCTAATATTTAATTTTCTTAATTTAAATATACTACTTTTTCTCTAATTAGTCAATATCCCAATTTAAAGATCTTTCGACAGCTCTTTTCCATTTTTTATGTTTTAAATTTTTATCCTCTTCAGACATATTAGGGATAAATGTTTTCTCCAAACACCAATTTTTTTTAATTTCATTTTTATCATTCCAGAAACCAACAGCAAGACCAGCAAGATATGCTGCTCCTAAAGCAGTTGTTTCTAAAATAGAAGGTCTATGAACTTCTTTTCCAATAATATCAGATTGGAATTGCATTAAAAAATTATTAGCAGAAGCTCCTCCATCAACTTTTAAAGCCTTTAATTCAATTCCTGAATCTTGTTGCATAGCTTCCAATACATCTTTAGCTTGGTAAGCAATTGATTCTAGAGTAGCTCTTATAATATGATTTTTATTACTACCTCTAGTTAACCCTACAATTGTACCTCTAGCGTACATATCCCAATTTGGAGTTCCCAATCCAACAAATGCAGGAACAAAATAAACTCCTCCATTATCTTTCACTTGATTTGCAAAATATTCAGTATCTTTAGAATCTTCAATTAATTTCAATTCATCTCTTAACCATTGAACTGCTGCTCCTGCGACAAAAATACTTCCCTCTAAAGCATACTCAACTTTTCCATTTAATCCAATTGCAATTGTTGTTAAAAGACCATTTTTACTTGAATACATCTTTTCTCCTGTATTCATAAGCATGAAACATCCTGTTCCATAGGTATTTTTTGCTTCTCCTTTTTCAAAACAAGCTTGCCCAAACAAAGCTGCTTGCTGATCTCCAGCAACTCCACAAATTGGTACTCTATGTCCACCTTGTCCACCTAAATTAGCATATCCAAATGTTCCACTTGAATCTTTTACTGTAGGAAGCATTGATTTTGGAATATTTAGCTCAGATAAAAGCTTTTCATCCCAACAAAGATCTTTTATATTATATATCATTGTTCTAGAAGCGTTTGTATAATCAGTGTAATGAGATTTTCCATTTGTAAGTTTCCAAATTAACCAAGTATCAACAGTACCAAAAAGTAACTCTCCTCTTTCAGCAGATTCTCTTGCTCCTTCAACATTATCTAAAATCCATTTTATTTTTGTTCCAGAGAAATAAGCATCTACAACAAGACCTGTGTTTTCTCTTATGTAATCTGTTAATCCTTTTTCTTTTAAATCATCACATATTTGAGCTGTTCTTCTACATTGCCAAACAATAGCATTATATACAGGCTTACCTGTTATTTTATTCCAAACAATTGTTGTCTCTCTTTGATTTGTAATACCAATACCAATAACATCATGCTGAGAAATACCAGACTGTGCCATTGCTTCAGCTAATACCCCACTTTGACTAGACCATATTTCCATAGGATCATGCTCTACCCATCCCTCTTTAGGATAGATTTGTTTAAATTCCTTTTGTGAACTAGCTATAACCCTTTGCTGTTCATCAAAAATTATAGCTCTAGAGCTAGTTGTTCCTTGGTCTAATGCAATTATATACTTCATAAAATCCTCCTCTATAGTTATTTTTTTTTATTTTATTTAAAAAACACTTATATAAACTAATCCCCCTATTATTCCACCTACAATTGGTCCCAATACTGGAATCCAAGAATAAGACCAATCAGATTCTCCTTTGCTTGAAATAGGTAAAATAGCATGAATAATTCTTGGTCCTAAATCTCTAGCTGGATTAATTGCATAACCTGTAGGACCACCTAAACTTGCTCCTATACTCCAAATAAAGAATCCTGCAAGTAATGGACCTAAAACACCTGTAAATCCTTTAATAATTTCTCCATTTGGAAGAGTTGCACTAAACGCTTGATTGTTAGCATGTCCTATAGCTAAAAGTCCAAATACAAGAAGAAAAGTTCCAATAACCTCAGTTATAAAATTCCATTTGAAATCTCTAATAGCTGGACCTGTAGAAAATGTTGCTAAAATAGATCCTGCATCAGTTGTTTCATCGTAATGTCTTTTATAAGTTAAATAAACTAAAATTTGACCAAACATAGCTCCTAAAATTTGTGATACTACATAACCAAAAACAAGATTTTTAGGAAATAATCCTGCAACAGCAAGACCAATAGTTAAAGCTGGATTTAAATGTGCTCCACTAACCCATCCAACTGAATAAGCTCCAACCATAACAGCTAATCCCCAAGACGTTGTTATCACAATCCATCCTGAATTGTTTCCTTTAGTTCTGTTTAACAAAACATTTGCAACAACTCCATTTCCTAATAAAATTAAAATTGTAGTTCCTATAAATTCAGCTAAAAAAACATTCATAATACCCTCCCATGATATTTGTTATAAATTTTTAAAACTATACTACTATTAAAAAAGCTATTCAAAAAAAAGAAATTTCATTCTTTTTTTTGAATAGCTTCTCTTATATCTCTAGCTAAATCAATCTATAATATTTATTTTTGTTGTTGAAACAGCTATCGCCCCACTTTTTAAGGCTAATTCTATATCTTCTTTATCAGAAATAAGACCACCAGCAATAATTGGAATTGAGCTTCGTTTTGAAATTTTTTCTATAATTTTAGGCATAACCCCTGGTAAAATTTCAATAGCATCTATATACTTTTCATTAAAAAGCTTTACTGTACTTTCTAAAGAAAGCGAATCAATTATAAAGCATCTCATTACAACTAAAAATCCAATTTTATGAGCATATTTTGCTACACTTGATTTTGTTGATATGATCCCGTCTGCAAAACTATTTTCTTTTAAAAAATCAAGAGCTGAATTCTCTCTTATATTTAAACCATGTATCATATCCAAATGTACAAAGCATAATTTCCCAGCAGATTTTATTAAACGAGTAGTTTCTTCTATTGAACATATATCACAACTTAATAAAAATATAATTTTAACTGAACTTAAAAGAGCTTTTTCTAAACTCTCTTGATCTTTGACAGCTAATATCTTATTATTTTTAGTTAAACTTTCTATGAATTTTAAGTTCACTTTATTCTCCTTTTGTTTCTTATTAATACTAATTATACTACAAATTTCCAAAATGTCAAGTCTTTTCGAATGCTGAGTCAAATAAATTTTAAAAAAAATACTCTATCCAATTAAATGAACAGAATATTTTTATATTTTTTATTTTATTTTTTTAATTTTAAAAATTCAATTATTTCTTTTTTCAGTTTTATAGATTCTCTTGGATTTCCTTTTGCTGAAACTGCAATTTGATATTCATTTGTATCTATATGAGCCGTAAATCGAGCCGACATATATACTTTAGAGGTTATATTGTTAACTAAAACATTATTAGTTTCACATAAATCAACTATCATCTCATTTAAATTTTCATCATCTGTTGCAGCTACTACTAAAAATTTATTATCTATATCGCTTACATGAAACCCTCTTTTTTCAAACTCTAAACCTAATTCCATGATTTCAGGTAATATATGTAAACTCACAACTAAAACTTTAGCACCATAATCAATTAAACTTTTTATTTTTCTTAAAGCTATATTTCCTCCACCTACAACCAAGCACTCTTTACCAGTCAAATCTACAAAAAGAGGAAAAAAAGTTTTTTTACTTTCCACTTGTTTCACCAATTTTTTTAAATGCTAACTCTATAATCTCTAAAGTTTTATCCAAATCTTCTTTTGTATGCTCTGTCGAAATAAAATGTGCCTCATACTTAGAAGGTGGTGCAATAACACCATTATCTAGTAATGTATTAAAGTATATTGAATAATGCTCTGTATTTGAATCTATAACATGATTCAAAGCTGTTACCTCATTTAATTTTGTAAAGAAAATTGTAAATAATGAGCCTAACCTATTTATTTTTATAGGCACTTTATACTTCTGAGCTATTTTTTTGATTTTTTCTGTTATATATATAACTTTTTCTTCCAACTCTTTATAAAGAGTTGCTTTATTTTTCATTAAGTAGCTTACCATTTCAAATCCAGCTCTTACTGCTACTGGATTTCCAGATAATGTTCCAGCATGATAAACTCTTCCTACTGGTGCTATCATATCCATAATTTCTTTTTTACCACCAAAAGCTCCTACTGGATATCCCCCACCGATTATTTTACCCAAAGTTGTTATATCTGGAGTTACTCCATAATATTCTTGTGCTCCACCAAGTGCCACTCTAAAGCCAGAGATAACCTCATCAAATATCAAAAGCGTCTCTGTTTCATCACAAGCTTTCCTCATAGCTGTTAAAAACTCTTTAGAGCTATCTATAAGTCCCATGTTTGCTGGTACTGGCTCCATTATTATACAAGCTACCTCTTTATTACTTAATATCTCTTTAACTCTTTCTACATCTCCGAAAGAAGCAACTAAAGTATCTTTCAAAACACCTTCAGTTATTCCATTGCTATCTTGATAACCATCTGTTAATAACCCTGAACCAGAACTTACTAAAAGTGAATCTGAATGTCCATGGTAGCATCCTTCAAATTTTAAAATTTTATTTCTATTCGTAAATGCTCTAGCAACTCTTATCGCTGCCATAGTAGCTTCTGTCCCAGAAGTTGTAAACCTTATCATATCCATCGATGGATAGCACTTACAAACGAGTTCTGCAAGCTCTACCTCCATCTTAGTAGGTAAACCAAAAGAACTTCCTAACTCAATTGCTTCTCTCACACCTTTTAAAACTATTTCATTGTTATGACCTAGAATAAGTGGACCCCACGAACATATATAATCTATATATTCATTTCCATCTTCATCATATATTTTAGAACCTTTTCCTCTGTTTACAAATATTGGATATGATTTATCAACTGATTTAAATGCTCTAACTGGACTATTTACTCCACCTGGGATAATTTTAACAGCTTTTTTATATATTTTTTCTGATTCTTTATATCTCATTTCAAACTCCTTTTTTTAGCCATTTTGCTACATCTTTTGCATGATATGTAATTATTATATCTGCACCTGCTCTTCTCATAGAGTACATATTTTCCATAACAACTTTTTCTTCATCTATCCAACCATTCTCAGCTGCAGCCTTTACCATCGAATACTCACCACTAACATTATATATAGCCACTGGATTATTTATAGCATCCGCTACTCCTTTAACTATATCTAGATAAGGCATTCCTGGTTTTACCATTATTATATCTGCTCCCTCTTCTATATCGTTTTGAACCTCTATTAAATAGTCTTTTGAATTTCTAAAATCCATCTGATATGTTTTTCTATCTCCAAAAGATGGAGCAGAATCCGCTGCTTCTCTAAATGGTCCATAATAGGCTGATGCATATTTCACACTATAAGCCATAATCGGTAGATTTACAAATCCATTTTCATCTAAAATTTCTCTAATAGCTTTTATTCTTCCATCCATCATATCCGATGGAGCAACTATATCTGCACCTGCTTTGGCATGAGATAATGCTACTTTTTGAAGAAGCTTTAATGTTTCATCATTTAATAACTCTTCACCTTTTAAAAGTCCACAATGTCCATGTGATGTGTACTCACATAAACATACATCTGTTACTATTAAAAACTCTGGAAATTTAGATTTTATAAATCTGATTGCCTCTTGAACTATTCCTGTTTCACTATATCCTTCGCTTCCTACTAAATCCTTCATCTTTGGAATTCCAAATAAAAGTAATGCTTTTATTCCTAACTCTTTCAACTCTCTTAACTCTGATTCTAATCTATCTATAGATATTCTAAATTGACCTTTCATAGAAGAAATTTCAACTTTTATATTTTCTCCCTCCTCTATAAATAGAGGGTATACTAAATTATCTAAAGAAAAGTTTACATTTTTAACTAGATTTCTCATAGTTTGAGAAACTCTTAATCTTCTCGTTCTATTAAACATCTACTTCATCTCCTATTACATCTATAACTCCATCCACATCGAATACTTTTGCTTCTAAAGCTACTTTATATCCTAACTCTATTAAAGTTTTTGTTGTAACTGGTCCTATTGAAACTACTTTTTTATCTTTTAAAAGAGTTAAATCTCCATTTATACTTTTATTAAAAGATTCCACTGTTGAAGAGCTTAAAAACGTTATATACTCAACTTCTTTTAAAACACTTTCAATTTTTTCTTTATCTTGAATATGTTTTTCTGTTTTATAAACAACTAACTTTTGGAATTCTCTATTGTATTCTTCACTCCATTTTTCAGAGTCAGCTGGAGAAATATCTGAAGTTACAAAAAGTACTTTATCATTTTCTTTTGTAAAATGAACAACTTCTTTTGCTAGCTCTGATCCCATGTATTTTTCAGGAATAAAATCAGGAATTATTTTATATTCTCTTAAAAGTTCATCTGTTTTAGCACCTACAACTCCTATTTTAAGATGACCTAAGCATCTTACATCTTTTATGTTCTTCATAAAATATTTAACTCCATTTGATGAATTAAATAAAAGTGCACTAAAGTTCTTTAATTCAGATTCATCAAAATTCGAAGCATCTTCTATTTTTATAAAAGGCAACTCCCTTACTGTCGCTCCTTTTATTCTTAATTTTTCAGAGAATTCAGCTGCTTGCTTTTCATCTCTCGTTACAAGAACTTTTTTTCCTGAAAGAGGTTGATTTTCAAACCATTTAAATGTATCTCTCATTTTTACAACATCACCAATTATAGTTATTGCAGGCGGAACAATTTTATCCTCTTTCGCTTTTTGAACTATATCCTCTAAAGTACCAACAGTTACTCTTTGATTCTCACTTGTTCCTTTTTCTATTACTGCAACTGGTGTTTTTGGATTTTTACCATTTTTTATTAAATCACCAGTTATCAAGTCTAAATTTTTGATTCCCATTAAAAAGACAAGTGTTCCATCTAATTTAGCTATTGTTGAAAAGTCATGCCACTCTCCATTTTCCATAGTATGACCTGTGAAAACATGGAAAGATCTTGCAATACCCCTGTGAGTAACTGGAATTCCAGCATATTCTGGAACTGCTATCGACGAACTTATACCTGGTACTATTTCAAATGGTATTGAGTGTTTTACTATTTCTTCAATCTCTTCTCCACCTCTACCAAAAACAAAAGGATCTCCACCTTTTACTCTAGCTACTATTTTTCCCTCTAGAGCTTTAGAAGCTAATATTTTGTTTATTTCATCTTGAATAACTCCACCTTCAGTATTTCCTTTTCCTAAATATATCATCTCAGCTGATTTTTTAGCTAATTTCAAAACTTTTGGATCTATTAATCTATCGTAAACTATACAATCTGCTGACTCTATACATCTTTTTCCTTTTAATGTTAAAAGATCTATATTTCCACATCCTGCTCCTATTATATAAACTTTTCCTATTTTTTGATTAACCATTTATCTTCTCCTTTATCTCAAGAGCTAATTTATGAGCAATTTTTTTTCCTAAACTTCTATTTTCTAGAACTTCAGCTTTATACATAATATCGTTATGACAGTATACACCTTTTAAAGATATTTTATCTCCTATTCTCTCTCCAGTACATCCCATTGGAGTATGACATCCTCCATCAAATATTTTAGAAAATTCTCTTTCAATATTTACAATCTCTTCAATTTCTGGATTGTGTATACTCTGTAAAATGTTTTTTATAAAATCATCATTCTCTCTACATTGGATGTGTAAAGCTCCTTGAGCTGGGGCTGGCATCATCAAGTCATAATTCAACTCTTCTGTTATTCTATCTCCTAATCCAACTCTTTTAAGTCCCGCTGCAGCTAAAAGAATAGCATCATATTGTTCCTCTTCTAATTTTCTAAGTCTTGTATGAATATTTCCTCTTAATTGCTTAATTACTAAATCTGGTCTTACTGTTTTTATTCCCATAGTTCTTCTTAAAGAGCTTGTTCCTACAATTGCTCCTTTTGGAAGTTCCATTAATATTTCACCGTTTTTAGAAACAAGAACATCTCTATTATCTTCTCTATCTGGAGTAGCTCCACATATTAATCCGATTGGAGATACTATCGGCATATCTTTCATTGAATGAACAGCTAAGTCAATCGTACCTTCTAACAATTCAAATTCTATCTCTTTTGTAAAAAAACTTTTCAATGATTTATCACTATTATCCCAGTTGCTTACCAAATCCTTATCTCCACTTGTAACTATAACTTTTATTTCAAATTCTAATTCTGGAAATTGTTCTTCTAATCTTCCTTTTATCATTTTACTTTGAGCTAAAGCTAATATACTTCCTCTACTTCCAATTACTATTTTCTTTTTCATTATGCAATCCCCTCTTTGTATTCAAACCATTTTTTTAAATTTATCATTTGTTCATTAATCATGTACTCATATTTTGTTAAAATGTTTTCTCTGTTCTCTAAGTTTTCATAATAAACTCCCCAAACATCATCTATATTATACAGATTAATATTCTTAAAGTTATTTAGACTTTGTTCTATATCTCTAGGAACTGCTAAATCTAAAAATACATATTCTTTTTCTGGATTTAACATCGATGATATTTCATCTTCCTTTATAATAGCATGCGGAGCTGATGTAGCAGATATTATTATATCACTTTTAGCAGCTTCTTCTAATTTGTTTTCAAAACTGATTACATCAGCATTATATATATTACTAAATTCTAAAGCTTTATGATAGCTTCTATTTGTAATAGTTAAAGTATCATATTCTTCTTTTGTTAAAAGTTCCATTATGTCTCGAGCTAAATCACCCATTCCCAGTATAAGAATCCTTTTATTTTTTAAATCAGGGACTCTATTTTTTATAAACTTTAAAGAAATAGCTTCTAAAGAAAGTGCATTATGACATATTTTACTTTTATTTCTGAATTTTTTTCCTAATTCTATTGCTTTATTAAAAATAACATTCATATTTGAACTAGATATCTTATTTTCCATACTCGTTAATTGAGCTTTTTTTATTTGAGCTAAAATTTGATCTTCACCTTTTATTACAGATTCAAATCCACAAGTAACTCTAAACAAGTAATTTACAGCATCATGTCCTTGTTTTATAAAAATATTTTCTAATCCCATATCTTTTTTAAACTCTTCTATTGAGTATTTCTTATCTAAATCTAAATAATACTCAACTCTTAAACATGTAGATAAATTTACATACCCTGCAATCTTCCTCTCTTCAAAAAGTTTTTCAACCATAGAAGTTGGATTATTTTGTATAAAATTTTCCCTTTGGCATAAACTTAAATTTTTATGTGTAATTCCAAAGACAATAAAATTTTTAAAATACATTTAGACTACCTCTTTTAATATTTTTTTATTATATCTATTATTATAATACTTTTTTCTAATAATTTTAAGTATATTTTATATAAAACTATATTAATTTTGAATAATAGTTCAATTTAGTATCAATAAATGATATAAATGAAAGAGAGTGACAAAAAATCACTCTCTTAAATGTTTGTATAAAAAATTATCAGTATGTTTTTAAAATTTACAGATACTCTTGCCATATTTTTTATCTCTAATAATTTTTCTAAATTTTTATTTCTATTTTTTAATATTCCGAGAGTATAACTTATTATCTCTTTTACTAACTCTCTATCCAAAGTATTCGACATTATTTCATCTACAAAATAAATTTTATCTATCAGAGTTAAATAATCTTTTGTATTTATAAAATCTCTTATTGATTTATATATTTCAATTTTATATAAAAATTCTTTTGTATCTTGCCACTCTTTTATACTTTGACCTATTCTTTCGAATGAGCATCCTTCATTTAAATCTATGTTTGTATTTTTGTAGTATTCTATCTCTTTCGAATTACCTAAAAAGAAGTCATATTCATCTTTTGAAACTCCTACCTCTTCTGAGGTCTCTTGAATAAACTTCAGTAAAATAGATCTTGATTTTATTGTTGGTAATATATTTAATCCAGTTGAAAGTAGTATAAAAAAACTACCTACATTTGGTTCTTCTATTAATTTCAAAAGAGCATTTGCAGATTCTTTTCTAAGTTTCTCAATATCTCTTATTATATATATTCGTTTTTTACCTTCATAAGAAGTTGTTGAATCTTTATATGCTAACTCTCTTATTTTTTCTATTTTAATTCCTGTTATATCGTCTAAGATTTCTAAATCTGCATGAGTTTCGCTTTCTATTCTTATACAGCTTTCACACTTTCCACAAAAGTCATCTATATAGTTACTACAATTCAAACTTTTACCAAGAGCTTTTGCAAACTTTTTTAATAGTTCTCTATCTGCACCATAAAATAGATATGTTCCTGCTTCTCTTCCAAAAATTAACTCTTTTTGTAAAAAATCAATAGCTTTTGTATTCGAATTTAAATCTCTAAACACTATCTTTCAGCCTTTTCAATCTTTCTAAGTATAGAGATTTGATCTAAAGCCATTCCTGCTCCTCTAACGACACTTTCTAATGGAGAATCAGCTAATCTTACATTTAAAGAAGTATGTTTTGATATTAATTCTGGGAAATTTCTAATTAAAGACCCACCACCAGCCATTACTATTCCTCTATCTATTATATCTGCCGCTAATTCAGGAGGTGTTTTTTCTAATACATCTTTTACACAAGTTACAATCTCCATTAAAGAATCCATTATAGCTTCTCTAATCTCTTCTGAACCTACTGTTACAGATTTAGGTAAACCTGTTATTAAGTCTCTTCCTTTTATGGTCATCGTTTCTTCTTCTACCATTGGAATCGCTGTTCCAATTTGCATTTTTATACTTTCAGCTGTTTTGTCTCCAATTAATAAAGTATGTGTTTTTTTTATATACTTTATTATGTCATTATCAAAATTATTTCCTGCAGTTCTTATTGTTTTACTTACAACTGTTCCTCCTAATGAAATTACAGCTACATCTGTAGATCCACCACCGATATCAACTATCATATTTCCTTCTGGAGCTGAAATATCTATTCCTGATCCTAATGCTGCTGCTCTTGCTTCTTCTATCAGATAAGCCCTCTTTGCTCCTGCAGATAATGTTGCTTCTAAAACAGCTCTTTTTTCTACTCCAGTAACATCAATTGGAACACAAATCATAACTTCTGGCATAAATAGAGAGTATTTTCCAAATACTTTTTTTATAAAGTACTTGATCATAGCTTCTGTTATATCATAATCTGCTATAACTCCTTCGCTTAAAGGTTTTACTGCAACTATTGAGTCAGGTGTTTTTCCTAACATGTCCTTAGCTTCATTTCCAACAGCTAAAACTTTTCTACTTTCTCTTTCTACCGCAACAACAGATGGTTCATTTAATATTATTTTTCCATGTTTTTTACTGTATACTAATGTGTTTGCTGTTCCTAAATCTATTCCAATACTTCTGCTAAATCCAGGTAGTCTAAATTTGAATCCCACTTACTATCACTCCTTACCCTAAGTTTTTTTGTACTATATTTTTTATTTCTTCTAGTTTTCCTTCTGTGTATAGTGCTCCTATAAGAGCTTCAAAAGCTGTTGCTTCCTTATATTCCATAACACTACAAGATTTTGGAAATGTTTTTATATTACTATTTTTTGATCTGTTTACTAGTAATAATTTTTCCTCATCTAAATCGCCAATTATATTTTTTAAATACTTACTTTGTGCTTGAGCATTTACATGTTCTTTTACAAGTCTATTTAAATTTTTAATATTATACCCTTTATTTATATAATAAGTTCGAATTGAAAGTTCCCATACAGAATCTCCTAAATATGCTAAAATTAATCCGTTTGCTTCACGCACATCTAAATTGACCATGTTGTTTTTTCCTTTCCATCTTTTATTTTTATTTTCATTTCTAAAAGTCTATCTCTTACTTTATCAGAAAAATCCCAATCTTTATTATCTCTTGCTTCTCTTCTTAATTCTAATAAAAATTCAATTAGTTCTGTTGTCATATTTCCTACTTGAACCTCTACTTTTAATAAGACTCCAAAAACTTCTTCCATTACAGATTTTATATAATCAATTGTTAATTCAATTACTTTAAATCCAACTTTAGATATATTTTCATCTTCTAAAGCTTTATTTAACTCTTTTACAAGCTCAAATATCGCTCCAATACCACCTGCTGTATTGAAATCCTCATCTAAACACTTTATAAACTTTTCTTTTGAATTTTCTAAAACCTCTTTTAATTCAGATAAATCTGTCCCTGTCTCAAAAGGTTTTGTTTCTAACTTTTCTTTTGCTCTAGATAATGCATTTTCAATTCTTTCTAATCCTGCTTTACTTTGAATTAACTCATTGTCAGAAAAATCAATTGGTTTTCTATAGTGCGAACTTAGTATAAAAAACCTTACAACTCTTCCTTCAAATTGTTCTAATACTTCCCTTAAAAGAAAGAAGTTACCTAAAGATTTTGACATTTTTTCACCTTTTATATTTATATAGCCATTGTGTATCCAATATCTCGCAAATTCTCCACCTGTTCCACACTTTGATTGAGCAATTTCATTTTCATGATGTGGGAATATTAAATCTTGACCTCCACCATGAATATCAAAAGTTGGTCCTAAGAATTTATTTGACATTGCAGAACATTCTATATGCCAACCAGGTCTTCCTTTACCCCAAGGTGAATTCCAGAAAGGTTCTCCCTCTTTAGCTGCTTTCCATAAAGCAAAATCCAATGGATCTTTTTTTATTTCAGAAACATCTATTCTCGCCCCACTCTTTAAATCATCAATACTTTGTCCAGATAACTCTCCATATTCTTTTTTATAACTATTTATATCAAAGTATACATCACCTTTTGATTCATATGCATGATTTTTTTCTATTAGAGTTTTTATGATTTTTATCATATCACCTATATGCTCAGTTGCTTTTGGTCTTATCATACCTTCTTCTTTTAAATTTACTTTTGCTGTATCTTCGAAATAAGCATCTATATATTTTTTAGCTATATCTTGAAGAGTTACTCCCTCTTCATTAGCTTTTTTTATCATTTTATCATCAACATCTGTGAAATTTTGAACATATTTAACCTTATAACCTCTAAATTCGAAATATCTTCTTACTGTATCAAAAAATATTGCAGGTCTTGCATTTCCTATATGGATGTAGTTATAAACCGTAGGACCACAAACATACATAGAAACCTCTCCCTCTTTTAAAGGTTTAAACTCTTCTAGTTCACCTTTTAATGTATTATATATTTTTATCATTTTCTGCCTCCTATTTAGCCGTCTTTAATAAATTTATTATTGTTGTTTCATTTAATATTGTTTCTATTTTTAATCGGTTAATTTCTGCTAATCCTTTTATCTCAATTTGCCCTATCATTTTTTCTTTTATTTTAAAATCAAGATGTCCATATACAAATTGAGTTTTTTCAAATTTTGTATTTATAACTTCTTTCTTTGAAAGGTTTTCTACAGTTGGGTCTTTTTTGGGAGTGTTTATCTTTATTTTTGAAGATATATTTTCAATGATACTATTTTTAAAGAAATAATTTAAGAAAAATAAAAATGATCTTAACTCAGCATCTTTTGAACTTCTTAAATAAAGTTCATTTTTTTGAAGAATTCTCTCTCCATCTAATCCATCTTCTTCAATTTTATTAAAACTTTCTATAATATCATTTTTTCCACCAATATTAGTTGTTAACATCATTTCATTTTTAGTATTTACATCTCCTGTTAAAACTAGTTCATTGAATCCTCCTAATGGATTCTTTCCCAAATTCAAAATCAACATTCCTAAATTACTCTTTTTTTCTTTTTCTAATATTTTTAAAATATTTTGACTTAAATACTTTTCACTTTTAACAACTTTCTCTACATCTTTTTGTCTAGTAGCTATTATAAAGTTACCTTTTTCTATTTTTAAATATAAAGAATTTCCATTTGTATATTTATTTTTATACTCTTCTTTCAAAGAATACATATCATCTATTTTATCAAAATATTTTTCCATTTTAAATTTTATGAAAGGATATATATACCCAAAATCTACTATCCCTACGCATGTTTTTTTGTCCGATATAAAACTACTATCTGATAAAATATATATTCCTTTTATATATTTTAAACTTTCTTCTATTTTTAAATCCACTTTAAATTCTGATTTATTTAAAACATTCAAAACATTATCAAACTTTTTATTATTTATTTCTTCATTTACATATGCTAAATTTATTCTATTATTTAAATAAACTCTTGGATTTTCTTTTGATGTATAAAAAACACTTGCCATAATTGACAACGTACAGCCAATTCCTAAAGCTATCTTCAAACTTTTCTTCATCGGTACTCCTTTTATAAACTTATCTACTTTTTTTTATTCTTTCTAATTCATTCAGTACTAAATCTATTTTTTCATTTTTACACGATCCCGATGAAAATCTAACTTTTACAATTTCTTTTTTATCAATTAGAATATTTTCTCCAACTTCTTTAAAATAATCTAATTTTTTTATCATATCTCCTGAAGGACTAATTGCAAAACTTCCACCCCAGAAATTTACTCCGTCTTCTACTCCAACTCTATTAACCATCACTGTAAAACAACTATTACTAACTGATATTGTTTTACATATTGATTCCCAAATATCCGATATTCCTAAGCCTCTGTTAGATAATCTTGTAGGACTATTAACTATTGTAAAAATAATATGTGCTCCATCTTGAGCTAATATATAAGAACTACTCTGATGGAATACATCTTCACATATTAACATTCCAACTCTACCAAACTTTGTATCAAAAGCTCTAATACTATTGCCCTCTTTAAAATATCTTCCCTCATCAAAAAGACCATATGTTGGAAGATATACTTTTCTATGAATGTGCTTTAACTCTCCATCTTCTAAATAAAAAGCAGAATTATAGTGAAATAAATCATCTGCTAACTCTACAGCTCCAAAAATAATAGAAATCTTTTTAGATAACTCAATTAATATTTCTGGTACTTTGCTAATAGCAACATCGTATACCATATCTTCTAGTAAATATCCTGTTAAAGATAACTCTGGGAATAGAACTAATTCTGTTCCTTTTTCTATCTCTTTTTCAATAACTTTTACCATCTCATACAAATTTTTCTCTGTATTTCCTAATACTGGTTTTGTTTGAGCTAAAAAAATATTCATCTCTCTCTCCTTTTAGATTAAAGAAACTTTAAGTCCTCAACCGTTGTAATTTTTATATTATCATAGTCACCTATAATGACTTTAATTTTTCCGTCAACTCTTTCTACTAATGAAGAGTCATCTGTTCCTAAAAACATATCCTCTTTTGCTTTTTTATAAGCTCTTTTTAAAATTTCACTTCTAAAAATTTGTGGTGTATGTATAACTATGTACTCATCTCTTTTAGGAGTTTCTACAACCATTCCATTTAAATCTATTTTTTTTATAGTATCTTTTAATGGAACTCCAATAACAACTCCATCTATTTTTTTATCCAAAGTTAACAATTCCAGGCTTTCATTAAAGTATTTTTCTTTTAAAAAAGGTCTTACACTGTCTTGTATTCCTATTATACAATTATCATCACAATATTCCAATGCATTTCCAATAGAATACTGTCTTTCACTTCCACCTTTTACAATTTTTTTGACTTTAGAAATATTATATTTTTCACAAGAATCTTCCACAAAACTTATGGAATCTTCTCCTGTTACAACTATGATATCTTTGATTAGAGTACTATTTTGAGCTACTTCTAAGGTTTGAATAAACAATGGTTTTCCTGAAATTTCTAAGAACTGTTTTGGATAACCCAAGTTCATTCTCTTTCCTACTCCTGCTGCTGCAAGTATCAGTGTTATCTTAAAGTCACCACAGTACATCCTATTCCTCCTTCGTTATGCCCACCTGCTCTAAAGTTTTTTACATAACCAGATGTTTTTAAAAATTCAATAATTCCTGTTCTTAAAGCACCTGTACCTTTTCCATGTATAACATATATTTCTGTATACCCATTCATAAGAGCTCTATCCATATATGTTTCTAACTCATAAATACCTTCATCTACAAGTTTACCTCTTAAATCAACTTCATTTTTTACTCTTGTTTTTATGTGAGTATTTATTGGTCTATACTCTTTTTTCTTCGACTCAACAACAGGTTTAACATCATCCATCAACACTTCTAATTTTAATATTCCCGCTTGAATATTTAGAGTTTCTTTATTTAAATTTATTTTATTTACAATAGCATATTGGTTTAAGCTAATTACAAATATTCTATCTCCAACTTTATACTCAATTTTTCTAGCAACTTTTGGCTTTACTTCTACATTTTCATTTTTCTCTTCTTGTAAAGAAGTTCTTAACATATTTAATTTCTTTTGAACATCCTTCATCTCTTCTTTAGTTTTATCTTCTTTTTGAATTTTAGTAACTAATGCTGCTGCTTTATTTTGCATATCTCTCATCATTAATTCTGCTTTTTCATAAGCTTCTTTTAATATTTTGTTTTTTTCTTTTTCTAAAACTCTTAGTTTCTCTTCATACTCATCTTTATCTTTTTGAACTTGAACTCTTAACTCTTGTACTTCAATTTGCATCGCTTCCAATTCTAAAGATTTATCCTTTATATTTGATATCATTCTTTCTACTTTTTTATCTTCATCACTAATATAACTTTTAGCCTTATCTATAATTACATCGGATACACCTAATCTTTTTGCAATTGTTAACGCATTACTTTCTCCAGGTACACCAATCAATAGTCTATAAGTTGGTGATAATGTTTCTACATTAAACTCCATTGATGCTGTTTCTATATCTACTTCATTATATCCATATGCTTTAACCTCACTATAATGAGTTGTTATTAATGACTTACATTTTTTATCTTTCAAGTAATCAATTACTGCCATCGCAAAAGCAGATCCTTCCATTGGGTCTGTTCCTGATCCTAATTCATCTAATAAAACTAACGAAGCTTTTGTAACTGAATTTAAAATATCTTGAATGTTTTTCAAGTGAGCTGAGAAAGATGATAGAGATTGCTCTATACTCTGCTCGTCTCCAATATCAGCATAAACTCCTCCAAAAAATCCTATACTTGTTTTTTCTGAAGCTGGAATTGGTATTCCTGATAATGTCATCAATGTTAATAATCCCGCTGTTTTTAAAGCAACTGTTTTTCCACCAGTGTTTGGTCCTGTTATTAACAATGTATTATAATCTTTTCCAATTTCAAAAGTTAAAGGTACAACTGATGTTGGATTTATAAATGGATGTCTCGCATTTACTAAAGATAGCATCTCTTTGTTATTTATTTCAGGTATATTACATTTTTTTTCTATACCATATTGTGATTTTCCATTTAGTATATCTAGATACATAAGTGAACTTCCAATTTCATTGACTGTTGGAGTATGTAATCTCACTTGATCTGTTAATCTTAAAAGTATTTTTCTAATCTCTTCTCTTTCTCTAACTTCTAACTCTCTCATTTTATTATTTAAAGAAACGATTGATATAGGTTCTATAAACACAGTTGATCCACTTGACGATCTATCATGCTCAATACCTTTAACAAGACCTTTAAAATCAGTTTTAATAGGTATTACGCTTCTTCCATCTCTAGTCGTTACTATTTTATCTTGAATAGCTTTAGCATAAGTTGGATTTGTAAATAACTCTTCAAACTTTCTTTTTATAGTTCCAATCATATTTTTCTTTTGGAACCTTAATTCTCTCAATTCAATTGAAGCATCATCTTTTATATTTTTTTCAGGATCTACAGCTTTATTTATTAAATCCTCAATATTTTTAAGTGTTGGAATAGCCATAAACTTTCCTCTAAGACTCTTATATTTTTCCAAAGTCTCTAATCTTCCCTTAAAAATTCTGAAAATTCTTAAATTTATATTTAATGACCACAAATCTTCAGTCTCTAAATACATTCCTAAAAGCTGTGATTTTTTTGTTATATTAGTCAGGTCTTTCATTCCTGTTGCTTCAAATCCACCATCAAACTTTAAAAAATCCATAAAATCATTTACAATTTCAAGTTCTTTTTTTAGTGAATTTATATCTTTAAACGGTTCTAATTTTATTATCTTTTCTTGATTTTCTTCAATAGTTATATAATGTGATAACTCTTCTCTTAATTTATTAAACTCTAATACTCTATAGCTATGATTATTCATTCTACGCATCACCTTTTCTATATATATTTTATCTATCTATTATATCATATTTAATGTCTTTTATAAACTATTCGAAATAATTTAAAAAATACCTTGATATTTTATTTTTATAATGGTATAATTATTTGCATGTTATAACGAAAGCGAGGTGTAATAGAATGCAAAGATGTGAAATTACTGGAAAAGGAATAACTTTTGGAAACCAAATCTCTCACTCTCATAGAGTAACTGGAAGAATTTGGAGACCTAACCTTCAAACAACTAAAATTGTTATCAATGGTGTTGTTGTTAAAGTTAAAGTTTGTACAAAAACTTTAAAATCTTTAAAGGCTGCAAACGAAGTTGAAGTTATGCAAATCCTTAAAGCTAATGCTGATAATTTAAGTCCTAGACTTCAAAAAGTATTAAGCAAATAATGCTTATAAAAAAAGACAGCTTTAAATAAAAAGCCTGTCTTTTTTTTATTTTTGTAACTAAATAGTTAAATAATAGGAGATTTCTGTATCATTGGATATAGCAGTCTCCTTTTCTATTTAGCTGACAACTCTTTTTTTACAAAAAAAGAAAAAGAGACCAAAGATAAATCTTTAGTCTCATTAATTTTACTTTTCTACTCTTGTATATGGAACAAGTGCAATGTTTCTAGCTCTTTTAATAGCTTTAGCTATCTTTCTTTGTAACTTAGCGTTAGCTCCTGTTACTCTAGAAGGATTGATTCTTCCTTTATCTGAAATGAATCTCTTTAATAGATCTACATTTTTGTAATCGATTTCTTCAGCTTTAACTCTTAACTTAGCTCTTCTTCTTCTGAATTCTGCCATTCTAATAACCTCCTTATTTGAGAATAAACGTTTTTTTTAATGCGATTAGTCGTTCTTAACTACCATGTATCTCATAACTTCTTCAGTTATGTTAAGCTTTGACTCAACCTCAGTTAACTTAGTACCGTCCATCTCTAAAGTAGTTAGTACGTAGAATCCTGTTTTCTTCTTATCGATTGGATAAGCAAGCTTTCTCTCTCCCCATTTCTCAGATTTAAGAATAGTTGCTCCAGCATTTGTTAAAATAGTGTTAACTTTAGCTATTACAGTTTCTTTTCCTTCCTCTAATATAGTTGGATTGATTATGAACATTAATTCATACTTTTTCATTTTATTACCTCCTCCCTATGGTTTTAGCCCAAAATACATTGTGATTTCGAGCAGGGTTTTATTTATTTTAGCATACAATAAATACTTTTACAAGCTTTTTTTGCTGATATTACTCTTATCTACTTGCTCTAATCCAAGGTGGAAGATCTAATTCATCTCTAACTTCCGCTGTCTCCTCTACTTTTGGAATCTCTTGTTTCTTTTCTACATTTATAAAAGATTCAGTTTTTTCTTGTTCATCACCAAAACTATTAGCAATAATTGTAACTTGAATTCTATCGCCGTAAGATTCATCGGCAGTAATACCAAACATAATATCTTCAGCTGTTTTTCCAGCTGCTTCTTTAACTATATTAGCTATAGCTTGTGCTTCCATAAGACCTAAATTTGAAGATCCTGCAATGTTTATTAAAACTTTGCTTGCACCCATAATAGACTTTTCTAAAAGTGGAGATGATAAAGCTTTTTCTGAAGCTTTAGTTACTCTATTCTCTCCTTCTCCCTCTCCAAATCCTAAAACAGCTACTCCTGAATTCTGCATAGTTGCTTTGATATCTGCAAAGTCTAAGTTGATTAATCCTCTACCTATCATTAAATCAGCAATACCTTTTATTCCTATTTTCAAGATATTATTTGCTTCTTTAAAAGCATTTTGAAGAGTTATTGTTTTTTCTGGCAATTCAAATAATTTGTCATTTGGTATTATAACTAATGAATCTACATGCTTCTCTAAGTTAGATAAACCTATCTCAGCATTAGTTTTTCTTTTTCTTCCTTCGAAAGAAAACGGTCTTGTAACTATACCTATTGTTAAAACTCCCATCTCTTTTGCTATTTTAGCGATAACTGGAGCAGAACCTGTTCCTGTTCCACCACCCATACCAGCTGTTATAAATAACATATCTGTTTCTTCTAATAAGTTTCTTAATTTATCAACATCTTCTTCTGCTGCTTGCTTTCCGACTTCTGGATCTGCTCCAGCTCCTAAACCTCTTGTCAGTTTTTCTCCTAGTTGAATTCTTATATCTGCTAAAGAGTTATTTAAATCTTGAGCGTCTGTATTTGCTGCGATATATTCTACACCTGTTACTCCAGCTGCAATCATATCATTTATAGCATTTCCCCCCGCTCCACCTGCTCCAATTACTTTTATTTTTACTTCACATTCATTATTAAACATTTTTCATACAGCTCCTTATTATATAAAGTTAGATATCCATTTTCTTGCTTTTTCTAAAAACCCACCCGTAACTGGTTCTTGCTCAAAATTATTTTCTTCAAAATCTTCTTGATTAAAACTATCGTCAACAATAGTTGGGAACTCTACAACCTCTTCCTCATTTTTTTTCTGAACTATCTCTTCTTGTTCTGAAAATTCATCTTTTGACATGTTTTTCTTTTTAAATTCTGCCTCTAATTTTGTTAACAAAATTCCTATTACTGTTGACATAGAAGGATTCACATTTTCTAAACCTCTCATTGGAAAAGGATTTACTTTCCTAACTGCGCACTCCATTCTACTTCCAACTTTACTAAAAATTTCATCTATTGAAACTGCTCCGCCAGTAAATGCTAAACCTTTTCCTAGATATCCATTAAAACCTGATTCTTCAATTGTCTTCGAAATAAAATCGATTAAATCTCCTGTTCGAGCATCTATTATCTCTTTTATTTCACTTAATGGATACTCTCCGTTTTCTGTTTTTATGACATCACTATATGGTTTTTTTTCTCTTAATTTCTCTAAAATTTCTTTTGCTTCTTTTTTAGGTATTTTCAAAAGATAACTTAAATCATTTACAAAATGCATTCCACCTATTGATAATGATTTTGTATAAATTATTTTATCATTTTTATAAATAGCTATATCTGTAACACCTTCACCTATATCAATTAAAGCAACCCCCATTTGTCTATCTTCAGGTTCTAAAGTCGATTTTGCTGAAGCTGAAGCATTTAAAAATATATCTTCTACTTCTAAACCAGCACTAATAATAACTTCTAGTAATGGATTTAATACTTCTTTTTTTATTGTTACTAAATGAACATCTCCTTGAATACTTTTACCGATTTGACCAATTGGACTTTTTAAAATTCCAGAACTATTAACTCTAACATTATAGGCTTCTTGCTCTATTACAACCTCATCATTATTTAGAATTCTCGCTCTTACTAAATCTATTAAATTGTCCATGTCTTGAGAAGTTATCTCTTTTTCATCAAATTCAATACATCCATGATCTGTCTTCGATATTATTCTATCACTACTAATACCCAAAGATACTTTTTCAAACTCTCTTCCATTCCTTTGTTTTAATTCTTTTATCCCCTTTGCTATACTGATACTTAAAAGTTCTGGGTCTTCAACAATAGATCTTTTTATGCCTTCACTTTGTATTTCTAGGTAATCTAAAACTCTTAACTTTAATCCCTCTGTACTAAGTTCTCCCAAGATAAATTTTATTTTTCCATTCCCAACATCTAAAGCTAATTTTGTAATATTATCTCGCACTTTTCCCCTCCTTCTCTTTTACTACTATATCTTCAAATCTTATATCTATATAATCTAATTCTTTTGTTTTTAAAAGCTCTTTATATAGATTTGTTGTTATTTCATATTTACTTTTTGAAACATGTGATTCTGTTTTTATTTTAGTTCCATCTCTCAAAATTATATATATCAAATCTTCACTTTGAAAATACAATTGTGAAATTTCATCCTTTAAATCTAACTCTTTTAATTTCACCAATATCTCTAACAGTTTATTTTTTTCTTTATCAACTCCTACAACAAGAATTGGCATACTTTTTTTAGGATATTCTTCTAGCTTTCCAAAAATTATGCCTTCTCCATTCATAGTATATATTCTTGATTTGTACTGAGCATAATAATTACTTTCTTTTTCTGTTACATCAATTATAACTTCATTTAAATTTTGTTTAGATACTGTTACTTTTTTTATACGAATATCTTTTAATAATTTCTTTTCCAATCCTTTTAAATCTAAATCATTAATATTTTTTCCAAGAATTTCAATTTTAATTTTTTCTAAATCTGATTTAAGAGTTGGTGAAACTTCACTAATCTGAACTTTTGAAATATTAAAAAAATCTCGATTTTTAAAGTCTTTCTCAACCTGAATTATAATAAAACTCAGTGCCAATATTATAGCAATTTTAAATGTTTTTTTCAAGAATCTCTCCCTGTTATTTCATATATTTTATTATTTAGAAGTTTCAACAAGAATCTTAGTTAAATTGTCGAATGAATAACCCTTTAGTGTTGCTAATTTAGGAGCTAAACTTGTTTCTGTCATTCCAGGGCAAGTATTAACTTCTAAGAAGTAAGCTTTTCCATCTTTTAATATAAAATCACTTCTTGTGATTCCTTTTAATCCTAATTTTTCATGAATTTTTTTTGCTGCTTCTAAAGCTTCTTCATATGACACTGCATCTATTTGTGCTGGACATTCATACTCTGTTTTTCCAACTGTATACTTTGATTCATAGTCATATAATCCTGATTTTGGCTTTATTCTAACTACTCCTAATTTTTCACCATTTAAAATTCCTGCTGTTAACTCTTCTCCTTTTATAAACTCTTCTATTAAAGGCTCTTTATCTTTTAAAGTTTCATATGCACTTATTGCTTCTTCTCTTGTATTACAAATATACAAACCTACACTTGAACCTTCTTTTGCAGGCTTTATTACCACTGGATAGCTTTCTATCTCATTAACATTAGAAAAAGATTTAGCTATTCTTATTCCTAAGTCTTTAGCTATTACTTTTGTTAATATTTTATTCATTGCAACTGCACTTCCTGTTACTCCAGATCCTGTGTATTTTTTTCCTAACATATCTAAAATAGATTGAACTCTTCCATCTTCTCCATATTCACCATGTAAAGCTAAATATGCTAAATCATAATCATTTTCTACAAATGCTGAAACTAAGTTTTTCTCTGTTAGATCTATTTTATATGCATCATAACCTTGTGATATTAAACTATTTAGTATTGCTGCTCCACTTTTCAAAGAAATCTCTCTTTCAGATGTAATTCCACCCATGATAACTGCTATTTTCACTTTTTCTCCTCCTAGTTTCTTACGATTATAATCTCTTCTTCTAATTCTATTCCTGTTTTTTCTTTTACTTCACTCTTTACCTTTTCAATTATATTTAATATATCTGAGAATTTAGCATTACATTTATTTACTACAAAGTTAGGATGAACAGTTGAAATTTGGGCTCCTCCAACCATTTCACCTTGAAGTCCTGATTCTATTATAAGTCTAGCAGAAAAATATCCTTCTGGATTTTTAAATGTGCTTCCTAAATTAGGTATATTTAAAGGGTGATTCTCACTTCTTTTTAATTTGTATCTCTCTACAACTTCACCTAAATAACCTTTATCAAATTTAAATGTTGCACTTACTACAACCCATTTTTTTTCTTTTATTTCTGTTACTCTATAAGAAAATTTTAAATTTTCTTTATCTATTTTTCTAAGTTCTTTTTTTTCATCAATAATTTCAACAGATATAATCTTATCAAATATTTCAGTTCCATGAGCCCCACCGTTCATGAAAACAAGCCCACCAACAGTTCCTGGTATTCCAGCTAGGTTTTCTAAACCAGAGTAATCTTTCGTACCCATATAATCTACAAGTTCTGAAAAATCTAATCCCGCACCAACTTCTACAACTCCCTCTCCTTTATCATCTATATAATCTATATGTTTAAGAGAGATAAATGTTGTATCTAAATATCCATCATTTATTAGTGTATTTGTTCCATTTCCTAATATGAATATCTTTTCTTTTTCTTTTAATACACTTAACAACTCTTTTCTGTTTTCTATTTCTATAAATTCTTTAGCAACTCCACCTATTTTCATATTTGAATGCTCTTTCATTATATGATTTTTATATAACTTCATTTCTTGCTCTCCCTATATTATCTGCTATTGTATGAGCTAGATTTGAAATATTTCCTGCTCCCATAAATAAGAATGTTGCTAATCCTTTTTCTGTTTGAACCATTCTTTCTATCTCTTCATTTTCTTTAATAATTGTACAATGTTTATGTCCTATTTTATCTTTTAGTTTTTCTAAAGTTACACCGAACTCATTTTTTTCTCCCGCACTATAAACAGGCATAAGTATAACTTCATCTACTCCTTCAAAACTATCTTTAAAATCATTTAGTAAAAAATTAACACGGCTATATCTATGTGGTTGAAAAATAGCTATCGTTTTATTTTTTTCGATCGTTTTTGCACCTTGAATAGTAGCTTTTATTTCTGTTGGGTGATGAGCATAGTCATCAATTATTCTTATTTTGTCACTGTGAAGTATATCATATCTTCTTTTAGCACCTTTAAACTTTAACAATTTATCTGCTATTACCTCTTTAGGTATACCATAAATTTTAGCTAGATATATTACTGGCAGTGCATTCTGAATATTATGATTTCCTGGTATTGATAATTCAAATTCTCCAAATATTTCACCATCTATTGTTACTTTAAATTTTGTTTTAAAGTCTTCAATTCTTATATCTGTTGCTATTATATCTGATTTTTCACTTTTTATACTATATGTTTTTATATTTTTTCTGTTTTTTATCATTTCAAGAGTTTCAGGACAATCATCACAAACTAAAATCATTTTTTTTGTTTGATCCATAAATTGTTTAAAAGATTTTTTTATATTTTCTAAAGAACCATGATTTTCCAAATGATCTGCTTCAATATTTGTAATTATTGAAATTTCTGGTGTTAGATGTAAAAACGAATTATCACTTTCATCTGCTTCTGCAACGAAAATATCTGATTTTCCACATCTAGCATTAGAACCTATCTCTGGAAGAATTCCTCCAACAACTATAGTTGGATCTATATCTAAAAGTACCGACCCTAACATTGAACTCGTTGTTGTTTTGCCATGAGTTCCTGCTACTGCTATGCCTTTCTCTTTATTCATAAGAATCGATAATAACTCTCCTCTTTTGATAATCTTTATTCCTAACTCTTTTGCTTTACTCATTTCTGGATTATCTAATTTTATAGCACTTGATGCTACAACTAAATCTACATCAAAAATATTTTGAGCTAAATGTTCTGAGTATATTTTTATTCCTAGATTTTCTAATTCTTCTGTAATATAATTTCTAGATAAATCAGCACCATAAACATCATAGCCTTTTAGCTTCATTATCTTTGCTAATCCACTCATTCCTATACCATTTATTCCAATAAAATATATTTTTTCCATTTAACCCCTCCATATGTCTAAGCATTCAACAATTTTTTCAGCTGCATTACTTTTTTTTAGATTTTTTGCTTTTTTACTCATTTTACTTAACTCTTCATCATTCTTTATAAGCTCCAAAGCTTTTTCAATAGCCTCATCAGCTTTGCTATCACTATATAAAAGAGCAGCTTCATTATCTGATATAATTTTAGCGTTTTGATACTGCCCTACTTTAATTGAATTGTAAGGTATTAATATTGATGGTTTTTCTAGCTGAATTATTTCTGAAACTGTAAGTGCTCCAGCTCTACAAACAACTAAATCTGCCGCTGCCATAATATTTATCATATTATTAAAATAAGGTTTTATTATATCACTCATTTTTATTTGCTGATCTACTAATTTTTCATTTATTTCATTGAAATTTTTATCTCCAGTAGCCCAATAAATTCTAATAGTTTTGTCTTTATATATATCTTTTAATTTTTTAATAACTGCTTCATTTAAAGATTTAGCCCCCAAGCTTCCTCCTGTTATAAGCAGTACTTTTTCATCTTTTCCTATTTTTAATCTTTCTCTTTCAACTTCTTTATTCATCGCATATATATCATCTCTTAGAGGATTTCCCGTTACTAAAAATTTATGTTGATCTTTTATCGATATCTCTTCATAAGTTGTATCAAAAGCTAAGAAACATTTTTTTGCTATTTTATAAAAAAGTCTATTCGCCATACCTAAATCAACATTTTGTTCTTGTAAATATATTTTTTTTCCCAAAATTAAGCCTGCAAAAAGAACTGGAATTGATATATAATTACCAAACCCTATTATTATCTCTGCTTTTTCTTTTTTTACAATTTTAAAAGCTTGTATAAAAGAGTTTATATTTGATAATATTTTTCTGAAATTTTGAAAAGGATTTATATCTATTCCAGAAAATCTAAATCCTTCAGCTGGAACTATATCTTTTTCCATTCTGCTTAAGCTTCCTACAAAAAGAACATCCATTCCTCTATCTATAAGTTTTTTTCCTACTGCTAAAGCTGGATAGATGTGCCCACCTGTTCCACCTGTTGTTATAATTATTTTTTTTGTCATATTTATTCTCCTAACTAAAATAACTTTTTACTAACTCTTTAAAAATCCTTCCTCTTTCTTCAAAATTTTTAAATTGATCAAAGCTAGAAGTTGCTGGTGAAAAAAGTACCGTTTCTTTCTCATTTTTTTTCAATTTAAATTTTAATTCTTTTAAAACACTATCTAAATATTTAAGATTAAATATTCTATCTTTTGGATAATTAATTTTCATTAATCCTTCTTCAATTTTATCAGAAATTTCCCCAATTAAATAGACTTCTTTTACATTTTTTTTGATAAGTTCTTCTAAAGGAGCTAAATTTAAATTCTTATCAAATCCTCCACAGATTAAAATTGGATTTTTAAAAGCTTCTACTGCAAATTTTGTAGAATCTATATTTGTTCCTTTTGAATCATTTACAAATTCAACTTTTCCATAGTTAAAACAATTTTCCATTCTATGTTCCAAATTTTTTGTAGAATATAAAAATTCTCTTATTATCTCTGTAGATATATTTAAAATTTTACCCACAGTTATTATAAACAACATATTTTCTAAATTATGTCTTCCTTTCAAAGAAGCTAAGCTTGTTTCTAAAATAAATTCATCTTCAGAAATAATTTGTTCTTCTTTTAAGTAAGTTTTTTCTTCAAAATTACTCAAGGCTGTTCCTATAAAAATTTTTGTTCCTGAAATTTCATCTAACCTCTTTAAAACCTCACTACAAGAAGTATTTACTATAAAATAATCATTTTCCTTTTGATTATTTCCTATTTTAAACTTTGTGTCATAATAATGATCTAAATCTCTGTATCTTGAAAGATGATCTGGACTTAAATTTACTACTAAAGCTATATCAGCTTTAAACTGTTTTATATTCTCTAATTGATAAGAACTTGCTTCTAATACATAAAAATCCAAGTCTGGATTTTCTAATATAGTTTCACTAAATGAAAACCCAATATTTCCACAAACTTTACTTTTGAATCCTGCTACTTCTAAAAGTTCAGATATTTTAGAAGTAACTGTAGTTTTTCCATTTGTTCCTGTTGTGGCTATTATCTTACCTTTAATGCCATTGGATATTTTGTATCTATATCCAAGCTCAATATCATCTAAAACTTCTATATCTAGCTCTATAGCTCTTTCTACTAGATGTGTGTAAGGTGTCCCTGGACTTTTTATAAAAAGTCCAATTTTATCATTATTTAATATCTCAATTCCTTTTTCTGAAGATATTCCAATTTTATCATCAACTAAAAAAACTTTATATCCCATTTTTTCCAAAGTTTTTCGTGATCCTCTTCCACTTATTCCAGCTCCAAAAACTATCGCTTTTTTCAATCTAATCCCTCCTTATTTTTAAACGACAAAAACCACAGTGAAAATCACTGTGGTCTTATTATAGTATTCCTTTTAATCTTACTATTCCTAAAGCTAACATACCTAAAAGTAGCGCTACAATCCAGAACCTCATTGTTACTTTTGTTTCAGGTAGTCCTGCTAATTCAAAGTGATGATGAATAGGTGCCATTCTAAATATTCTTTTTCCTCTCAGTTTAAAAGAACCAACTTGAAGAATAACTGACACTGCTTCTAAAACAAATACTCCTCCTATTACTGGTAATAGTAATTCTTGCTTTAAAAGGATTGCTACAACTCCTAGTATTCCTCCTAAAGTCAACGAGCCTGTATCTCCCATGAATATTTGAGCAGGATAGAAGTTATACCAAAGAAATCCTAATCCAGCTCCTATTAGAGATGAAAGAAACACTGAAAGCTCTCCTATTCCAGCTATATAATGTAGATGTAGGTGATTACTCAGCTCTATGTGCCCTGTAAAATATGCTATTATTCCTAATATAGTCGCTGCTATTATTACTGGCATTATTGCAAGGCCATCTAGCCCATCCGTTATATTTACTGCATTTGAAGTTCCCATTAAAACTAATGCTATAAATAATAACATTAATCCACCACCTAAGTATAAATTACTATTTGATAGTATTGGATTAACTACAGATAAATCTAAAATCTTATTTCCTGTTAAGCCTAAATATTTTATAAAATACCAAGTTACTAATGCTATAAAACATTGTCCCATTAGTTTTTTCTTTCCTGACAATCCTTTTTTATTTACTGTAAATTTTTTATAATCATCTATAAATCCTATACTACTAAACAATATAGTTATAATAAACATCAGTATTAAAAATTTATTTGATAAATCTCCTATTAAAACTGATGTTAATAATGTTCCTAATATTATAAGAATTCCACCCATTGTAGGAGTTCCTTTTTTTGAAAAGTGACTTACTGGTCCCTCTTCTCTTATTGACTCTCCAAACTTTTTTACCTTTAAAAACTGTATAAATGGTTTCCCCACCAATAAAACAATTAAAAACGCTAGTATAAACCCTAAAAAGCTTCTTAAATATATAGATTTAATCCCCTCTAATAATGGAAAATACTCTGCCAATAAATATAGCATCCCTCTACTCCTTTAGTTATATGATTATTTCTTCTAATCTCATTCCTCTAGATCCTTTTAACAAAACTGTTATATTAGATAACTTAGATATTTCTTTTTTAATTTCACTTTTTTCAACAAAGTAAACTATTCTAGAATTTTTTAATATATCCAAAGCTTTTTTCATTCTCTCGCCATAAATAAATATTTTATAAAAATCATATTTTAAAGCGTCTTCTAATATATCTTTATGATACTCTATCTCTTTTTCCCCTAGTTCAAGAGCATCTGCTAACACCACTATTTTTTTCTTCTCTAATGGCAGCGTTGAAAAAGCTTTAAGTGCCATTTTCATTGAAACTGGACTTGCATTATAAGCATCATTTATATATAAAACATTATTTTTTTCTATTTTTTCAAATCTCATTGAAGTTATTTTTATTTTTTCTAAAGATTCCTTTATTTCAGAATAAGATATATTAAAAATTTCTCCTAAAACAATTCCAAAAGAAGCATTTATAGTATTATACAACCCGTTTAGAGATATAAAATAAGACTTTTCATTCAAATTAAAATAAACTCCTTCAAAAACTTCTTTTACATCTTTAATTATATACTTGTTTTCTTTATGAAATCCTATTTTTAAACCTTCTATATTCTTAAAATAAGGATCATCTCCGAAAAGTAATACTTTATCAATTTCAACATACTTTAAAAGTTCTGTCTTAGCTTTAAATACATTTTCTCTATTTTGTAAATATTCTAAATGAGAATCTCCTATATTTGTTATAACAGCATAGTCTGGTTTAGCTATCTGAGATAATAAATCTATTTCTCCTAAGTTACTCATTCCCATTTCTAAAACTGCTATCTCATCACCATCTTTTAATTGTAAAATTGTAAAAGGAAGACCTATATGATTATTGTAATTTCCTAAAGTTTTTTTTGTTTTATATTTTTTAGATAAAACACCATGAATAAAATCTTTTGTTGTTGTTTTTCCTTCACTTCCTGTTATTGCAATCACTTTTAAATTTAATTTTTTTCTATATCTTTTTGCTAACTCTTGTAAAAAGCCTATACTTTTTTTTACTTTTATAACCCTGTTATCACTTAGCTC
Organism: Cetobacterium sp.; assembly: GCF_051658645.1. Classification (GTDB taxonomy): domain Bacteria; phylum Fusobacteriota; class Fusobacteriia; order Fusobacteriales; family Fusobacteriaceae; genus Cetobacterium_A. The sequence continues at coordinate 1,475 of NZ_JBOFMZ010000035.1, read as the reverse complement.
AGATACTTCTCTGTCACAAATAACTATTTCTGCACCTTTATCAAGTGCTTCTTGTATATAATGATTCCCATTATTTATAGCTATAAATAGCGATTTTTTGCCAACTTTTTTGCTATCCATTTCTATATTCTCTATAGAAATTTCTTTTGAGATAATTATTTTTAGATCTTCTAAATAATCTTTTAGAACTTTATTAAATGTTTTCAATATTATATCCCCTTTTTAATTTCAGTTCTATATTTTACCATTTTTTCAGTACTTTTTTCAAATCCTTTTTAACTTATCCCTAATATTTTTAAGCCTTTGTGTATACAGCTAATCTCTATTGGTAAATTAGGTCCTTTTTCACCGTCTATATCTGTTGAATAATTTTCAATTCCAACTATTTTTATAGATTTAGTTTTAAAATATTTTACCGAATGAATTTTCTTTTCCAAATGAGTTTTTGTTGCTAATGCTGCACTAATTTCTGGTACATCTATCAAAAAATCTGGTTTTAAAGCTAATACATCAAAGTAACCATCATCTAATTTTGCATTATAGGCTAATTCAAAATTTCCAGCACTTTTTCCATTAAAGATTAAAATTGATAGAACATCTGTTAATGCTGTATATTCATCACTCTCTATAATAACTTTCATTTTTTTTATTTTGGTCATCTCTTTTATTCCATTTAATACATAAGCTAATTTCCCTAATGTTTTTATCATTGTTCTGTCTGTAGTTTGAGATATTTTTGAAAAAATACCAATACTTACTATGTTTATGAAATAATCATCATTAATTTTTCCTAAATCAATAGCTTTCACTTCTGTTGATAGTATTTTTCTACATGCTTTTTCTATATCTTTCGGCATTCCAATTACATTTGCAAAATCATTTGCTGTTCCAGTGGGTAATATAGCTATTGGTAAATCTTTTCCATTTTTTTTTAATAGATTGACAAAACTATTTACAGTTCCATCTCCTCCTGATATTAAAAAATGATTATATTTTTCTATATCTTTCAGAATATCTTCTTTGTTAGAGTTGCTAGATACCCTAAATATATCAACAATATAACCATGTTCTTGATATATTGAAAATATTTTGTCTAGTTCTTTTAATATTTTTCCACCACCCGAAATAGGATTATATATTAATTTCACTCTTTTTTGTTCTAGCATATAACCTCCTGAATAAATTTGGGTATAAAAAAAAGATTGGCAACTTCCTATCCTCCCAGGGGGCTGCCCCCCAAGTACTTTCAGCGTTTATGGGCTTAACTTCCAGGTTCGAAATGTTACTGGGTGTACCTCCATAGCTATCGTTGCCAATCAATATTTTTTTGTCATTCATGTGTTTCTTGAACACTTGAAACTATATAGTAGTATATTAAGGTTAAAACTTCGATATATTAGTATTGGTCAGCTAAAAACTTCGCAGTTCTTACACCCCCAACCTATCAACCTCCTAGTCTCGAAGGTATCTTAAAG
>NZ_JBOFMZ010000034.1:0-55200 GCF_051658645.1 Cetobacterium sp. | reverse complement strand
AAACAACGAGGACAAGAGATATTATTAATATACATAGTTAAAAACTGCTCCTTTCTTGGGGGGAATATTGGTTGTTTGAATAACTATTATACCTCAAAGGATTGGAGTAGTTTCAATAATTTTTAAGTTAACAGAAACGAAAGAAAGATAAGGGGAAAAAATGAGAGTAAGAGAATTCGAAAAAGAGATATTAAAAAAATGTGTAGAAGATAGAGAATTTATAAAGTTCTTAAAAGAGAACCCAAAGTTGAAATTAGAATTAGAAACTGTTGATGTAAGAAAAGAAGAAAAAGTTGAAGAAAATAACTACGTTGTAGAAGGTATAGTTGGAGAATACTTAGAGGAAATATCTTATATAAACCACTTAACATCAGAAGAGATAGCAGTTTTATTAGAATCTTTAGACGAAGAAGAAAGTATTCATAAATTAACAGAAGGTAATTTGAGAGAAGTTGCTAAAATAGCTTTTGATTATTTAATCGCAGGTATTGATTATTTAGATTTAATCCAAGAGGGTAGTATTGGTGTTATAAAAGCTCTAGAAGAGTATAGACCATCAAATGGAGAGTTGTTAGAATATATTAAACTTTGGGTAAGAAGAGAGATGATACTTTTCATAACTGAAAAAGTAGAAACAGAAAAACATATGTATAAAGGTTATTTTTTAAAAAGAAAAGAAGACCTAATAGAGCATGAAATTGTAGCTGAGTTGGAAGATGAAGAGGAAGTAGAAGCTGTACCTTTAGAAGAAAGATCAGAAATAATTGAAGAGAAGATAAGTGAAGTTGAAAAATTAGATTATACATCAGTAGCAAAAAAGATTTCTCATACAGAAGAGGAAATATTAAAAAGATACTATGGATTAGTTGGAAATAAAAGAGAGTCATTATTTGAAATTGAAAATGAATTAGATTTGAAAAGAGGAGAAGGTGAAAAGATATTTGAAAAAGCTTTAACTAAAATCTCTTTAGGAGGGGGAAGAAGTTTAAAAATATGAAACTAAGTAAACTTATCAATTTTTTAGAAAATAAGTTTCCACTTTATTTAGCAGAAGATTGGGATAATGTTGGATTATTAGTAGGTAGAAGAGATTCGAAAATAAAAGAAGTGTTACTCTCATTAGACTTAACAGAAAGTGTTATAGATAAAGCTATAGAGCTTGGAGCTAATTTAATTATAACTCATCATCCAATAATTTTTAAACCACTTAGAAATATTACTTCAGATACTTTGATAGGAAGAAAAATTATAAAATTAATTGAAAATGGAATATCTGTATATTCAATGCATACAAATTTAGATTCTTCGAAATCAGGATTAAATGATTTTTTAGGTGAGGATATATTAAGATTTAAAGATGGTAAAATTCTAGAGCATTTAGAAAAAAATGAGAGAGAATATGGAATTGGAAGAGTATATAAGTTAGATGAAACTATCACTTTAGAAAAATTATTAGAGATGTTGAAAGAAAAGTTAGTTTTAGATAGTATAACTTTTGTGAAGGCGAAAGAGATAAAGGATATAAAAAAAGTAGCTTTAGTTAGTGGATCAGGAGCTTCATATTGGAGAAAAGCCAAGAAAGCTGGAGCAACAGTTTTAATAACAGGAGATGTAAAGTATCACGAAGCTATGGATGCGAGAGAGGAAAACTTTACTATTATTGATATAGGACATTTTGAAAGTGAGCATATATTTTCAAATTTGATAGAAGAGTTATTAAAAAAAGAGTTTGAAATAAATATAACAACATTTAATGATGGCCCAGTTTTTGAAAAAATTTAAGGAGAAAAAAGAGGCATGCTAAAAAAAGTAACAATTATTACAATGATTTTTTCTACTTTGGTCCTTGGAAAAATAAATGACTATAGAGGTACTTTTTCTGATGAAAATAAAGAAAAGTTGAAAATATCCATAGATGGTTTTCAAAAAGAAACAGGTAAAAAAATATATTTAAATACATTGGAAGATAACGAAGGTTTTGAATCAGAAGAGCAAGAAAAAACAATAGTTGTAAATTTAATAAAAAATAAAGAGCAACAAGATGATATTTTAAAAGTTCAAATAAAAATATCTCAAGATTTAAACCCAGAGGATATGTCATCAGATTTATCATTACTTTTAGAGAATCTAAAAGAGTTTATAACTGAAAAAGATGAGAGTTTGTTGGCAGTTAATTTAATAGATGGTTTAAAAGAAGTGTTTGCTTCTGCGTCGGATTTAGAACAGGAAAACGAAGAAACAGTACAGTCTACTCTATCTAACAAAGTTTTTTTAGGGATACTATTGACAATATTCTTATTATATATTAGAATATTACAGATAAAAAGAAAAAAGAAAAAATATAAATTTAGCAAAAGATAGGTATTAGGGTTAATCGCTTGCATTGCAAGAGGAAAGTCCGGGCTCCGCAGAGCAAAAGGGTAGCTAACGGCTACTAAAGGAAACTTTAAGGAAAGTGCCACAGAAAATAGACCGCTACTTTCGAGTAGTAAGGGTGAAAAGGTGGTGTAAGAGACCACCAGTTTTTTAGGAGACTAAAAAAGCTTGGTAAACCCCCTTTGGAGCAAGACTAAATAGGAGAGAAATAGGGGCTGCTCGTCCTCTCTCAGGGTAAGTTGCTTGAGGCTATAAGCAATTATAGTTCTAGATAAATGATTAACAAATACAAAACCCGGCTTACTTAATGCCTATCAAAAAAAAGAAAATGTTGAGTCAAGAATTTTTTATAAAATTTCTTGGCTTTATTTTTTACAAAAAATAATATCGGGAGAAAAAAATGAAAAAAATGAAAATAGTAATTGGTGTATTATTACTAACATTAATTGGATGTACTCCTTTAGAAAAAAATCAAAGTGTTGAAGAACGTATTTTACTACCAACAATACCGAAGCAAGCACATAATGTAAAAGTATCAACAATGAAAGAAGGGAATTTTATTCCTCAAACAGATATAATTCATAGTAAACAAAATGTTGCTTTAGCAGATAGTTCAATTTCAGAGTTTTCTTTAAATGGAATAGACCAAGTTAATATGGCAAAAAAAAGAGTTAAAAATAAATTAGCATATAATCAAGAATCAACAGCTCCATTTACAGGAACTTTTGTTGCGGTTATAGGTGTACATAAATATTATACAGAAGAATATAAAGATGGAAAATTAAATGGATATAAAGTTTGGTATTCAGAAGCTGGAAGAGTAGGAATGAGAGAGCCTTACTCAGATGGATTAAAAAATGGTGTTCAAGAAACATACTATAGAAATACAGGAAATATTCGTTCGAGAGTGACATATTCTAATGGAAGAATTTCAGGTCCTATGAGCTGGTATGACAAAGCTGGAAATCTAATAAACAATGAAGATTTTAAAGGTGGAAATGGAGAATGGATAGCTTATTGGGATAATGGTGAAGTAAGAGAAAAAGGAAGATTAGCATCAGGTTTACCTAATGGAGAGTGGAAATATTTTAATATTAAAGGAGAAGTTACAAAGGTAGCGACTTTTAGAAATGGATCTCCAATTTCACAAGAATGGTTCAAATAAATAGTTGACATTATTAGAAAAAAATGATAATATAAACGGTAGATTAAGCTTGGATAAGGTCGTCAGCAACCGAATCTAGCGATCTTTATACTTTTGGAGGTGTTAGAATGTACGCAGTTATAAAAACTGGTGGAAAACAGTACAAAGTTACAGTAGGTGAAGTATTAAGAGTTGAAAAACTAAATGCTGAAGTTAACACAACTGTAGAATTAACGGATGTTCTTTTAGTATCAAACAATGGAGAGGTTAAAGTTGGAACTCCTGTTGTTGAAGGTGCTAAAGTTGTAGCAGAAGTTGTAGAGCAAGGTAAAGGAGTAAAAGTTGTTAACTTCAAATACAAGCCAAAAACTGGATATCACAGAAAGAAAGGTCATAGACAACTTTTCACTGAGATAAAAATTACAGCAATCAACGCGTAATTAATTTATGACGAAGATTGAAGTATTTAGAAAAGATGGCAAAGTAGTTAGATACAAAGCCACTGGTCATGCGGAATACGCTGAGTATGGACAGGATATTGTTTGTGCAGCAGTTTCAATGGCTATGCAGTTTCCCTTAGGAGGGCTGCAGGAAATCTTGGATATAACGCCAAGATTTGAGATTGACTCTGATGGGTACTTAGACGTTGATATGAGAGGAATGGAATTTTCTCAAAAGGAAAATGAAGTTCATGTATTATTAAATACAATGGTATTAATGTTAAAAGAACTATCTAAGGGTTATCCTAAACACATAAAGCTTGTAGAGAAGGAGGAAATTTAGATGCTATTTACATTAAATATACAATTATTTGCTAAGAAAAAAGGACAAGGTTCAGTTAAGAACGGAAGAGATTCTAATCCAAATTACCTTGGAGTTAAAAAGTATGATGGAGAAGCGTTAACAGCTGGAAGCATCATAGTTAGACAAAGAGGAAACCAATTCCACGCTGGAAACAACGTAGGATGTGGAAAAGATCATACTCTATTCGCATTAATCCCTGGATACGTAAAGTTCGAGAGATTAGGAAGAGACAAAAAGCAAGTTTCAGTTTACGCTGAAAAAGCTAACTAAGATTCTTTTAAGGAGAGATTTATCTCTCCTTTTTTTTTACTCAAAATTAAAGTATATTCAATATAAAATAAAAAAAATGGACCATTGCAGTCCATTTTTATAATATATTAATCGCTAAGTTTAAGTACAGATACAAATGCCTCTTGAGGAATCTCTACGTTTCCAATTTGTTTCATTCTTTTCTTTCCTTCTTTTTGCTTATCTAAAAGCTTTTTCTTTCTAGAAATATCTCCACCATAACATTTAGCAAGAACGTTCTTTCTATATGCTTTTATAGTTTCTCTCGCTATTATTTTAGCTCCTAAAGCAGCTTGAATAGGTACTTCAAATTGTTGTCTAGGAATGATATCTTTTAATTTCTCACAGATAGCTCTTCCTCTTGAAGTAGCATGATCAGTATGAGCGATAAATGAAAACGCATCAACAGGATTTGCAGAAACAAGAATATCAACTTTAACAAGTGTAGCTTCTTTGTATCCTATTAACTCATATTCAAATGAAGCATATCCTTTCGTTCTAGATTTTAATTTATCATAGAAATCTATAACAATCTCAGCAAGAGGTAACTCATAAATTACCATAGTTCTGTTATCATCAATATATTTCATATCAATGTAAACTCCTCTTTTCTCTTGGCAAAGTTCCATTACATTTCCAACATAGTCTTTTGGAGTAAGAATATTTCCTTTTATGTAAGGTTCTTCAACTATGAACTTAGAATTTCCACCTTCAGGGAAATCACAAGGATTATCAATAATGTAAGTTTCTTTTCCTTCGACAGTAATTCTATACTCAACTGATGGAGAAGTAGAGATCAAATCAATATCATATTCTCTTCTAAGTCTTTCAACAATAATTTCCATATGTAGTAAACCTAAGAATCCACATCTAAATCCAAATCCTAGTGCAAGAGATGTTTCAGGAACAAATGTTAGTGAAGCATCATTAAGTTGTAACTTCTCTAAAGCGTCTCTTAAGTCTTCGTAATCATCAGTAGATAGTGGATATAATCCAGCAAATACCATTGATTGAGCAGCTCTAAATCCTTGTAAAGGTTCAAGACAAGGTCTTTTAGCATGAGTTATAGTATCTCCAACTTGTGTATCTTGAATTGTTTTAATACCAGTTATGATATATCCAACTGATCCAGAACTTAATTCAGCTCTTTCTTTTTTAACAGGAGAGAAAATTCCACATTCAAGAATATCAAACTCTTTTCCAGTTGACCATATTTTTATTTTATCTCCTTTTTTAATACAACCATCAAGTACTTTAACATAAGTTATAACACCACGGTAATCATCAAATAAAGAGTCAAATATCATAGCTTTTAATGGTGCTTCTTCATCAAATGTGGGAGCAGGAATTCTTTCAACAATAGCTTCTAAAAGACCATCAATTCCAATACCAGATTTAGCTGAAACTAAAACAGCATCATCAGCAGGCAAACCAATAATATCTTCAATTTCATTTTTAACTTTCTCTACATCAGCAGCAGGCAAGTCTATTTTATTGATAACAGGAACGATATCAAGATTGTTTTCTAATGCTAAGTAAACATTAGCAAGAGTTTGAGCTTCAACACCTTGAGCGGCATCTACAACTAATAGAGCTCCTTCACAAGCTGCTAGAGAACGAGATACTTCATATATAAAGTCAACGTGACCTGGAGTATCAATTAAGTTTAATTCATAATCATTACCATCTTTTGCTGTATAATTTAAAGTAACCGCTTGGGCTTTTATTGTAATTCCTTTTTCCCTCTCTAATTCCATTGAATCAAGAAGTTGTTCTTTCATATCTCTCGCAGTAACTGTACCAGTAGCTTGTAATAATCTGTCAGCTACAGTAGATTTACCATGATCGATATGTGCTATAATTGAAAAGTTTCTTTTAAATTTTTGTAACACAATGTCCTCCTCTAAAAATATTTTCTTCACACTATATTATAAGAGAATTATCAAAAAAAATCAATCAAAATTAAATTATAGCTTGACTTTCTAAATGATTTTAGAATATTATTAGATTATAAGTTAAATAAATTGATAAGGGAGGATTTAAAATGATTTTTGGACAATTGAATGAACTGAAATTTTATAAAGGAATTTCTAAAGATTTAGACTTAGCAATAAAAGCTATAGAAAGTGGAAGTTATAAAAACGGTGTTGAAGGAAAAAATGAAATAGATGGAGATAAAGTGTTTTTTAATCTTCAAAAGTGTAAAACAAAAATATTAGAAGAGTGTTTTTTTGAAGTACATAAAAAATATATAGATATTCACATTGTGATTGATGGAGAAGAGGGAATAGGGTATTCGTCTAAAGATTCTTTAAAAAATAAAACAGAATACAATGAAAAAACTGATTTTGGAGTTGTAGAAGGACCAGAACAGTATAGACTAAATATGACAAATGATAATTTTTTGATAGTGTTTCCAGATGAACCTCATATGCCATTAATTTCAAAAGAAAATAATCCTAAAGAGTTAAAAAAAGTAGTTTTTAAAATAATGTATTAATAATGTAAGAAGGTAACAATGGATAAAATTAATAATCGACTGTTTTTATGGATTAGTTTACTTGCACTTCTAGGTGGAGGAATGAATGCTTATGCAATTTTAAAATTTTCTTTAACAGCAAGTCATATAACAGGAAGTGTAACAAAAATATCAACTGATTTAGCATATTATAATATTCCACATTTAAAAATAATGCTAGGATTAGTTAGTTCTTTTTTTATTGGAGCTATAACTTCTGGAGTTTTAATTGGAGAAGGTAGAGATTTTGAATTTAGAAAAAGATATGGTGACACTTTTATATTTATAGGTATATTATTAAAAGTTTCAGAAATATATTTAAGAGAAAACTTAATATTTGTATTTGTTTTAGCATTTTCTTTAGGTTTACAAAATGGATTATTTATACGTTATAAAGGAATGGTAATTAGAACAACTCATATGACAGGTACTGTTACAGATTTAGGAGTTGTAATTGGACATTTCTTAAGAGGAGATAAAGACGAGGGATTGAAGATAAAACACTATACTGTAAATATAATTTCATTTATTAGTGGTGGTTTATTTGTTGGATTAGGATTAAAATATTTAGGTGAAAATGTATTGAATTATATGTCAATAGGGTATATATTAACTGGTAGTGCATATTTTTTACTGAGAAATCAATACTATAAAATAAAAAAATAATTTTAGGAGAATTAAATGGAAAGATATTATATAACAGAAGATGAAAAAAAAGAAGTAATAGAGCAGTATCCAACTTTAGAGTGTCAAAATTCTATAGGAATGATGATAGATGATTATATGTCAATAAAATGTAAAATATTAACAGGAGCTTGCACATATAAGTCAGGAGCTAAAAATGAATATAAAAATTGTAAAATATTAAATAGATAAGAAAAGTGAGGGAAAAAATATGGATATGAAAACATTATACTCTGCAGGAATGAATTTTGATGCATTTATGGGTACGGGAATAAAAAGTGAAAGAGATAGAATTCCTAAAAACTATGCAAGACTGGTAATGACAGAAGACGAAATAAATATTGTAAAAAATATTGAAAAAAAGATAAACTTTTTGGTTTCAGGAGAACCTTGGTGTATGGATTTCCAAGTTAATATAACGGTATTGAAAAAGTTTTGTGAAATAAATCCAAATTTTGATATGGCAGTTATAACAAAAGCCAGAGGTGAAAAATTTTTAAAACCAATTTTAGAAATTGAAGATTTTAAAGTTCCATTTATAGTTCCTCTTTCTGAAGATTTTGAAGTGTGTGGTTTATCTTTTGTAGAAAGACCAAAAGCAGTCAAAAAACATGTTTATGAAGATGTAAAAATGGATTATTTAAAAGGTCAATATTTAAATGAAACTGTTTTGGATTTAATAGAGATGATAAAGTAAATAAAATAGGCACTTAGCGGTGCCTATTTTATTTATTCTTTCGTCATTTCTTCATAGTAATTTCTCATACTAGATTTATTGTAATTGAAGTTTTTAATTTTTTTACTAATTCCAATACCGTCTATTTTATAAACTAGAGGAATAATAGGATTTTCATTTAAAATAATGTCCTGAATCTCTTTGTATAAAATTTTTCTTTTATTAATATCCAAAGTTGAACGAGCAAAATCAATCTTTTTATCCAAATCATAATTTTTATAAAAAGAACGATTTCCTTCAGCTCCAGCAGAAGCAGAATGGAAAAGAGTGCTCACAACAGTATCAATATCACTTACACCTAAAATCCAAGTTGTAAGTAAAATATCATGAACTCCTTCAGAAGTCTTTTTTAAAAAAGTTCCCCATTCAACAATTTCAATAGTTGATTCTATTCCAATATCTTTTAAGTTTGCTTGAATAATTTGAGCTATTTGAACTCGAACGATATTTTCACTTGTCCATATTTTTAAAGGTGCCACTGGATCTTCTTTTTCAAGAATGCGTCTAGCACCCTCTAAATCTTGCTTTAAATAGGGCAAATCTTGAGAGCTACCAAATATATTAGGGTTTATAGGTGAAGTTGCAACAGAGCCTCTATTTAGGAAGATAGCTTCTAATATACCCTCTTTATCTATAGACATATGGATGGCTTTTCGAATATTTTTATTTTTCAGTTCTTCTTTTTCAACATTTAAAACCATAAGTTCAGTAGTTGTAGTATTTTTATATAGAAGATTTAGTTCGGGATTTTTTTCAACAATTTCAAAATCAATTGGAGAGATAGCATATATAATATCAACTTCACCAGTTTCAAGTGCAGCTAAACGGCTTGTATTTTCAGTCATAATTTTAAATGTCAATCCAGTATTTTTAGGAGCCCCTTTAAAATAGTCTTTAAAACTAGTCATAACGATTTTGTCGCCATCTCCCCAATCACTAACAAAGTATGGGCCTGTTCCCATTGGTTTTAATGAAACGTTATGATTTTCAAGAGTGTATTTTTGATTCATAATAGCTGCGATAGGAAGTGTTAAATTAGCTAAGAATGGAGCTGATGGTTCTTTTAAAGTTATTAAAACTTTATTATCTTTTATTTTAGAAACATTTTTAATATCTTTTAATATAACTCTACTTCCAGGTTTTTTGAGCATTCTTTCTAAACTGAATATAACATCATCAGTTGTAAGAGTATCACCATTGTGAAACTTTATATCTTTTCGAATTGTAAAAAGAATCTCTGTAGGAGAAATATACTCAAATGTTTCAGCTATCTCTGGAGAGGGAATACCATTATCGTCAAGAGTGACTAAAGTATTGAAAATATGCTCGGTGATTCCTAAAGTTGGAAATTCATTAAAAGTATGTGGATCTAAAGATTTTGGTTTTGATCCTTGAGCAATTATAATGTTACGATCTTCTTTTGCAAAAATATTGGTATTAAAAATAAAAATATTTAAAATAATAAATAAGCTAAAAATTTTTTTCATTTTTTTGTCTCCTTAAATTAAGTATTTATTTTTTTATGAACAGACATATAATAATTAATAACATAATTTTCTGAATTTGTCACCTAGTAATTTTAGATTAAACTTGCAAAGAAAGTGTAAAGATGTTAATATAATTCATTTTAAAAAAATTCTCTGGAGGTTGAAATGAAATTTTTAGGAACAATGAAAAATGTAAATGGTGTTTTAGAAATTGGTGGAGTATCAGTAAATAAATTAAAAAAAGAATTTGGAACACCACTTTATATATATGATTTAGAATTTATGGAAAAAAAAATTAGAGATATAAAAAAAACTTTTAAAAGTGAAAAATTTAAAACAACTATTGTTTATGCATCAAAAGCTTACTTATCAAAAGGAATGGTTCAGATTATAGATAGAGAAGAATTGCATATAGATGCAGTTTCAGGAGGAGAACTATACACAATACTTTCATCAGGATTTCCATCTAAAAGAATCCATATGCATGGAAATAACAAATCATTTGAAGAGTTATATACTTGTGTTCAAAATGAAATTGGAAGTATTATTTTAGACAATCGATTTGAAGGTGAAAAAGTATCTCAAATATGTAAAAAATTAAATAAAAAAATGGATGTTATGCTTAGATTAAATATAGGAATAGATGCACATACTCATGAGTATATAAAAACATCAAAACATTCATCAAAATTTGGAGAATCAATTTTTGATAAAGAGATTCAAAATATAGTAAAAAATATTATAGATAAAGAATATCTTAATTTTTTAGGTTTTCATTGCCATATAGGATCGCAGATTTTTGACGAAATGGCTTTTTGTGAAGCAGTAAAAATAATGGTTCGGTTTACAAAAGAGATTTCAAAAAAATTAGACATTACAATTCCAGAAATTAATATAGGTGGAGGATTTGGAGTTAGATATACAGCTGAAGATACAGATGTAGATTTAAAAATAATAATGAAAAAAATAATAGCTTCATTAGAAGAAAACTGTGAAAAAGAAAACTTGATTATTCAAAATGTAACAATAGAGCCAGGACGGTCAATTGTAGCTCAAGCAGGAAGTACATTATACACAGTAGGTGGAGATAAGAAAACATATGGTGGAGAGAAATATATTTTTGTAGATGGTGGAATGACAGATAATATAAGACCAGCATTATATTCTGCAAAATATGAAAGTGTAGTTGCAAATAAATTGAATGAAACTAAAAAAGAGATAGTTACGATAGCGGGAAAATGTTGTGAATCAGGAGATGTAATATCTAAAAATACAAAGCTAGGAAAATGTACTGAAGAAGATTTGGTGTTAGTTAGTTGTACAGGAGCATATGGTCATTCAATGAGTAGTAATTACAATAAAGCCCTAAAACCAGCAGTTGTATTCGTAAGAGATAGAGATGTTTATTTAATTTCTAAAAGAGAATCATATGAAGATTTAGTAAAAAATGATTGCGTTTTACCAAAAAAAATATATAATATAGATTAGTGAAAAAATGTAAATATAGAAAGAAAACAATAAAAATATTTGTATTATAATATAAAATAGGTTTTATTAAATTTTAAAAGGAGAGAAAATAAAATGAAAAAGATTTTAATTTTATTAGTTTTTATTTTATCTATAGTATCTTTTTCTGAAGAAATATCTGATGAGGTTCAAAACTTAACTCAAAATGAGAGTTTAGTTGAAGGAGTAGTAGTGCCAGCAATACCTGTAACTATTGCACCAGTTATTGAAAACATTTCAATATCAGATATATCAAATGAAGATTTTATAATAAGTGTAATTGGAAGTTTAGAAGCTGATCCAGAAATAATGGCAAAAATGGACGTTTTAGGAGAGGAAGTTGATTCAGAAGTTCAAAAAGAGAATCCAAACTGGAAAAAAGTAGAACAACTTTATAATGAGCTTTCAGTTTATACAAATAAAGTTTCTGTTAATATGATGAGAACTTTAAAAGAGGTTGGCTTAGATAAAACAGAACCAAATTTTGAAGAGGAAATGAATAATGAAATAATGTCAGATATGGTTTTAGATCAAGGTATAAGTATGAGTTCAGATCCAGCTGATGAAAAAGAGATAATGGATGCTATAAAAAAAGGTATGACGAGCAGAGAAATTGCGAGAATGGAAGAATTAAGTGAAAGAATTTCAATAGAAATAGAAAAGAGTTCTCCAAGTTGGGAACAAGTTGAAAATGATTATAACGAGCTTTCAAAATATACAAATAAAGTGACAATAATAATAATGCAAGTCGAGAAAAACAAAAGCAGAGTTCAATAAGAACTCTGCTTTTGTTTTAAGTAAATAATTAGCCTAAAGAAACGTCTAAAAACATCATAAGAGCAAATCCAAGCATAACTCCAATTGTACCAGAGTCATCATTTCTAATTTCTTTAGCAGTAGGAATAAGCTCTTCAGCGACAACGTATATCATAGCACCTGCAGCAAAAGCTAATGCGTATGGAAGTAAAAAAGTCATCTTGATAACGAAAAATGCCCCTATAACACCTGAAATAGGTTCAACTATTCCAGAAGCTTGTCCATAAAGAAATGCTCTAGTTCGACTCATTCCGTCTCTTCTTAAAGGAATAGAAACAGCCGCTCCTTCTGGAAAGTTTTGTAATCCAATTCCGAGTGCAAGAGTCATAGCTGCAATTAAAGTTGAAGAATCACTTCCAGCTGCAGATAAAGCACCGAAAGCAACACCTACAGCCAAGCCTTCAGGAATATTATGAAGAGTTATTGATAAAACCAAAAGAACACTTCTTCTTAATTTTGTTTCAATACCTTCAGCTAAAGAGGGTTCTTTGTTAAGATGAAGATGTGGTAGAATTTTATCAATAATCCAAAGAAATCCTCCGCCTGCAAGAAAACCAATAATAGCGGGTTGCCATCCAGGTATTCCAATCTTTTCAGCTAATTCAATAGCTGGATTTAAAAGAGACCAAAACGAAGCAGCAATCATAACACCAGAGGCAAAGCCTAACATTCCATTTAAAACTTTTAAATTTATTGTTTTAAAGAAAAATACCATACTTGATCCTAACATAGTAATAAAATATGTAAAAAGAGTAGCTAAAAAAGCTAAAAATATTGGATTTAAATCTTTTAAATAATTAATCATAAAATTCTCCTTTTGATACATTATAACTAATTTTACTGTTTAAATTATAATTTCCCTTTTATTTAAAAGGAATTTATAGTATTTTTTTTAATAATAGAGTACAGAAATATGTTAATTTAGGAGGATTTGTAATGGATTTTAAAAATATAAATATAATGGTTGGAATTGCAGCACTTTTTTCGACAGTTTCTTTAAAAAGCTATGGTGCAGGCAATGGTTCCCATTTAGATATGCATAAAGATAAAAAATACAAAATTGAATCAAAAAGCAGAGTTTATACGGTTTTAACACCAATAAAAAATGTTGTTCCTGAAAATTTAAAGGGATATAAAGAATATGATGATTATGCTCATAGTTTAATGATGTCAAATAGTTCTCAAGTTTTTTTAACGAAAGATATAGGCAATAACTTTGTAATATATATGATTCCTCATCATGAAGCTGCAATTGTAGCGAGCGCTGGAGTTTTAAAGTATACTCAAAATAAAGAAGTGAAATCTTTAGCTCAAAGAATAATATCTGAACAAGAGAAAGAAGTAGAGATTATGCAAACACTTTTACAAAGTGGAGAGTTGAGAGATAATGAAAATCCAGAATATTTAAAAAAAATGCAAAGAATAAATATGATGATGATGAAAAATATGAATTTTTATGAAGGTGTTGCAAAAGATTCAGAAAAAATAACAGAGCATTATTTAAAAAATATGATTTTTCACCACAAAGGAGCTTTAGAAATGGCGAAAGAGTATTTAAAGTATGGTAAAAATGAAGAGTTGATAAAACTAGCTCATAAAGTTATTTTAACTCAAGAAGAAGAGATTAAAGAGATAAATAACATATTAAAAAAGGCAAACTAATGTTTGCCTTTTTTAACGTGTCTAAATTAGAAATTTTTTAAATCTTCTTCAACATTACTGATAGTTCCAAGCCCAAAGTTTTTATTCAAAACACCTAATACATTAGGACTTAAGAATGCAGGAACAGTTGGTCCTACATGAACATTTTTAAATCCTAAATATAGTAGAGCTAAAAGAACTAAAACAGCTTTCTGTTCATACCAAGCTATATTAAATACAATTGGTAAATCATTTACATCATCTAATCCGAAAGCTTCTTTTAATTTTAAAGCTATAACAGCAAGAGAGTATGAATCATTACATTGTCCAGCATCTAAAACTCTAGGGATTCCACCTATATCCCCAAGATTTAATTTATTATATCTAAATTTAGCACATCCTGCAGTTAAAATTACAGTATCTTTTGGTAAGGCTAAAGCAAATTCAGTATAGTATTTTCTGTCTTGCATTCTAGCATCACAACCACCCATAACATAAAACTTTTTAATAGCTCCAGATTTAACAGCTTCAACTACTTTATCAGCTAATGCTAAAACTTGATTGTGTGCAAAACCAGTAGTAATTTCTCCAGACTCTAATTCAACAGGAGGTTTACAAGATTTAGCTTTTTCTATAATTTCACTAAAATCTTTTTTATTATGTTCGTTTAAAGAGATGTGTTTACATCCATCCATACCAGCTGAGTTAGTTGTATAAACTCTGTCTAAATAGCTTGCAATAGATCCTCTTGGAGGTACTAAGCAGTTACTTGTAAACAATATAGGACCATTGAAATCTATAAATTCTTTTGTTTGATGCCACCAAGAGCCACCATAGTTCCCAACTAAATTATTATACTTTTTAAAGAATGGATAAGCAATACCAGGTAACATTTCAGAGTGAGTATAAACATCTACTCCTGTTCCTTTTGTTTGTTCAAGAAGAAGTTCTAAATCTTTTAAATCATGTCCAGAGATAAGGATACCAGGATTTTTTCTAACTCCAAGATTTACCTTAGTTATTTCGGGATGTCCATATGAAGATGTATTAGCACTATCTAAAAGAGCCATAGCGTCTACACCAACTCTACCAACACCTAAAGTCATGGCAACTAATCCATCTAACCCAAGAGAATCATCATCAACATTAGCTAAAGTTTCTTCTATAAATCTATATATTTTAAAATCTTCTTTTCCTAAATTAAAAGCATGCTCAATATATGCACACATACCTTTTAAACCATAAAGAATAGTTTCTTTTAAAGAACGAATATCTTCATTTTCTGTTCTTAAAACACCAACTTTCTCAGCAACTTCTAAAAGAGTTTCATGAGAGTTCATATTAATAGGGCAGTTTATATATTTTGCATATTTTTCTGGTACAAGTACTTTTTGCTTAGAAAGTTCAATTTTTAAGGCTGCTCTATACATCTCTCCTTTTTCAATCTCTTTTATAATAGCACTATCACTAAAATTAGCATTTGTAATAGTTACGAAAAGAGCATTTACAACCCAACGATGAAGGCTGTTACAGATAGTTGTTTTGTCATGTAACAATTCGACATAAGCAGAAACAGTTTTAGCAGTATGTATTAATAGATCCTGTAACTTTGCAGTTTCAGGAGCCTTACCACATACACCTCTAACTGTACAACCTTTATTCATTGCAGTTTCTTGACATTGATAGCAAAACATTGACATAAAAACCTCCTAAAAATATATTTAAAGTAAATAGGTTGTTTATTTTTCAGTAAAAAAACTACTCTTTTTCAAAGTCATCTTTTCCTACACCACAAACAGGACAAACCCAATCTTCTGGAACATCTTCCCAAGCAGTTCCAGCAGCTACACCATTATCAGGATCACCATTCTCAACGTCATAAACCCAGTCACAAACATTACATTTCCATTTTTCCATAATAAACCTCCAACTTTTATTTTGTATGTTACGCTGTTTATTTACAAAAAAAATTACAAAGTTCCTTTAAAAAAATTTAATATAAATTAAATAAACTATCAATGTAAAGGTAGAATAAAAAAAGGTAAAAGATAGGTAAAAACCAATAAAAGGCAATAAAAACCAGAAATTATAAAAAAAGTTATAATTTTTCTAGAAAAATTCTGTAATTCGAGATATAATTTAGTATAAGTGTAAAAAATAATGCAAGTGGGGGATGTATGCAGAAATTTAAAGTACTTGTTATGTATATTTTGATATGTACCTATATATTGTCAAGTGAGATTTATTCTCCTAGAAATGATTCAGAAGAAAAATTTCTTCAAAATATAAGAAAAAAACAACTCATTGTTGGTGGAAAATCGAATTATTTTAACGGAGAAAAAATAGATGGAGAATCTTTAGATAGTATAACAGAAGAGATGTTAACTAATTATTTGGGACTAAATGTTAAATTTGAAACTAAAAGTTGGAAAATAGAAAAAGAAAAATTTAAGAATAAAGAAATAGATATACTAACCTATTTAACTTATACTGAAGATTTTGAAAAATATGCTCTTTTTTCAACATCTATTTTATCTGAAAATTTAATTTTAGTTTCAAAAGATAAAAGTATAAATACAATACAAGACTTAAATAGAGTTACTATTAATGTAGTTGAAGGAACAATCTATGAAAAATTTTTAAAAAGATTGATTCAAAAGAATAATTTAGATTTGAAATATATTTCAGTAGAAAAAATAGATCAAAATAACATGGATACATATGTTATTTCTAATTTAAATATAATTGGAAATAATAATAAATTAAAGTTAGGTAGGTTACCAGAAGCATCTATAGCTGTACTAAAAGAATATCCAGAATTATTAGCTATAATAAATAATGCTTTAGAAGAAAAATATTCAAAAAAAATAAATGATTGGTTAGAAAAAAGAAAAGAAAAGAATATCCAAAATTTTAACAAATGATGAAAAAAAATATTTAGAAAAATTACCACCTATTAAAGTAGCATATAGAAATATAGATGGAATTAGTAGGTATTCTAGTTTAGAAAGTAGCTATATAGGAGTAGCACCAAGAATTTTGAATTATTTATCTCAAAAACTTAATGTTAAAATAATTGAAAAGAAAAAAATCAACTTAATTGATTGGGAGCTGGCAAAAAAAGAATTGTTAAACAAAAATGTAGATATTTTACTTGTATCAAAACTACCAATTAGAGAAAAAGATTTTATATTCACTCAAAAAATAGTAGATTTAAAAGTTTATGAAATAAGTAATTTTGATGAAGGTAAAAAAACGAATAAAAAAGTTGGAGTTATAAAAAATTCTTTAGAACAAAGTGTTGCAAAATATTTTTTTTCTAAAAATATGGTTGTTCAGTATAAAAATGAAAATAAAATGATTCGAGATATTAAAAATAAAAAAATAAGTTCTATGCTAACTACAAATATAGAAAAATATGATTTGTTAAAATATAATGTTGATATATTAGATATTGTGCCTGTTAATATAGCTTTAAATAAAGAAAATGTAATGCTTAGGGATATACTGGATAAAGGATTATCAGAACTCATAGTTGTAGATGATTTTAGAAATTTATCAAATTTAGAAAAAAGAAAAGAAGATATACTTGAACAAAAAAGATATAAAATTTTTTCAGTACTAATTTTGTGTGTTTCAATATTCTTAGGATTATTTTTAATATATCAAACTATTAAAATAGTAAAACATAAAAATAAAAATATAGAGTTATTAAAAGATGAATTAACGGGACTTCCAAGTAGAAGAGTTTATAATGAATTTTGTAAACATAATAATAGTACAAAGGGTTGTGTACTACTTTTAGATTTGAATAATTTTAAAGCAGTGAATGATACTTATGGTCATCATCATGGAGATCTAATTTTGATAGAAGTTGCACAATGTTTAACTATGACTTTTACAGAAGATTATTTATTCAGGATATCAGGAGATGAATTTTATATATTTTCTAATTTTACGAATAGTATAGAGTTTAAACTTGAAAAATTAAAAAAAGATTTTCAAAATTCAAAAATTTTAAAAAGTGGAAATATATCTTTTAGTTTAGGTTATTATTATAAAGATAAAGACGTCACAATGATAAAAGCTTTTAAATATGCAGATGCAGCTATGTACAAAGCAAAAAGAAGTAAAAAATGGTATTTAGAAGGCGAAAAAATTAAATTAAAAAGGAAGTGATTATGTTTAAAGTTAAAGATTATAAAATAGATGATTTAAAAACTCTTGCAAACATAAATAAAAATGCTTTTAGAAAAGATTCTGAAAAACAGAGCTTTGAAGAATTCAGAGAGTTAACAAAAGATTTTGTTGGAAAAGTTATAGTTTTAGAAAGCGAAATTATAGGAGCTATTTTTTTTAGAAAAAAAGAAATTGAAGGTGAAATTAAAATAGAGAGATTGTTTATATCTCCTAAATATCAAAATAAAGGATTAGGATACTTTATAATTGCTCGTTTAAAAGAAGAAAATCCTAGTTATAAAATAGAATTAGAAACACATAATGGTAATTTCAAAACAAAAAAGTTTTGTGAAAAAATAAAAAGAGAAATCTAAAGAAAGAGGTAAAACATGAAAGACAAAATAGCAGCTTTAGGGCAGTACTTAGTAAAACAAACTGGAAAGAATTTTAATTTTAAGATGATTAAACCTGATGGATATTACAAAGGAGTTTTATTTTCTTATGGAGCAGACGATTATTTAGTTACAAATGATAGAGCAGAACTTTTAGGTACAATGGAAGTAATAGCTATGAGAACAGCTTTAGATTATCCAACTAAACTTGTAAGAAGATATACTCATGCTAAATTTGATAATATAAGCAAGAAAAAAGAAGAATCAATTGTAGTAAATAGAATTAAATTTTATATTATTAAATTGTAAAAAAAGCAATTGTATGTTATAATTGCTATCGAACTAAATAGAAAAAAGATGTTTGGGAGATCCATCTGTAAAAAAAACCAGCAAGGGGCTCGGTTTTTTCGTGCCCTTTTTTGTTGCGTGGATCCCAAAAAGGGAGAAAAAATGAAAAAAGTAATTATTGACTGTGATCCAGGAATTGATGACTCGTTAGCGTTGATTTTAGCATTAAAATCACCAGAGTTAGATGTGATTGGATTAACTATTTGTGCTGGAAACGTTCCAGTAGAACTTGGAGGAGTTAATGCCTATAGAGTTCTGAATTTATTAAATAGAAAGGATATTCCAATCTATTTGGGAGACAACAAGCCTATGAAAAGAGAGCTTGTAACAGCTCAAGATACTCATGGAGAGGATGGCTTAGGTGAAGTTTTACCAGAAATAGACATTCCAGAATCGGCTATCCAATTAGGAGCAGTAGATTATTTAATCAAAACTCTTAAAAGCAATGAAGATGTTTCAATTATAGCTTTAGGTCCAATGACGAATTTAGCAAAAGCTGTGGAGAGAGAAAAAGATATTTTAAAATCTGCAGAAAGAATTGTTTCAATGGGTGGAGCTTTTAGAACTAATGGAAACTGTTCTCAAGTAGCAGAGTTTAACTATTGGGTTGACCCTGAATCAGTTAATATAGTCTTTCAGAATGTAGTAAAACCAATAGAACTAATACCTTTAGATGTAACTAGAAAAATAGTTTTAACACCAAATTACAGAGAGTATCTAAAACAGATGAAAAATGATATAGCACAGTTTATTTACCTTGTAACAGGATTCTATGTAGATTTCCATTGGATGCAAGAAAGAACTTTAGGGTGTGTTATAAATGATCCTTTAGCAGTAGCATATTTTATAAATCCTGATTTATGCAATGGTTTTTTAACAAATCTAGAGTGTGTAGAAAACGGAGTTGCTATAGGTCAGAGTTTAATAGATATAGGAGATTTTTATAAAAGAGATAAAAATGTTTTTATAAACACTATAGTAGATGAAAAAGAGTTTTTCAATTTATTTTTCAACAGAGTTTTTCCAGAAAATCTAAAAGATAACGAAACTGTATTAAAGGAGTATTAGAATTATGACTATGGTTGATATATTGTTAAAAAATGAAGTTTTATGGATTATAAAGTTGTTTGTAAGTTTTATAGTAGTTTTAGGGTCATATAAAATGTTTGGTAAAATTGGACTATTTATATGGATTCCAATATCTATGTTTATAGCTAATGTTGAGGTTATGGTTTTAGTTAAAATATTTGGAATTCATGCATCACTAGGAAATATAGCATATTCAAGTGCATTTTTTGTAACTGATATTCTTTCAGAAAAATATGGAGAAGAGGATGCTAAAAAAGCAATTTGGATTGGATTTTTTACAAATATAGTCGTAGCCTTTATGCTTAACTTTGCACTTGTATTTACACCAGAAGCTGAAGGTTTAGAAACATTCGGTAATTTAAAATCAATTTTTGGATTGTTCCCAAGATTTATGATAGTTGGCTTGATATCTTATACAATATCTCAGCATATTGATATATATTTATATAAAAAGTTAAAAGAAAGATTTCCAAAACAGTTATGGATTAGAAATAATGGAAGTACTATGGTAAGTCAACTTGTAGACAATATTATATTTACCAGTTTAGCATTTGCAGGAGTATTCCCAATTAATATTATGTTTGAGATATTCTTAAGTACATATATCTTAAAATGGATAGTAGCAGCAATGGATACACCATTCTTATATTTAGCTACTAAAATGGATTCTAAAAAATCATTGTGTTAGTATATTTCCAAGAGTATTTTTTACTCTTGGATTTTTTATTTTCAAAATAGAATCACTGTTTAAATTTAAGAAATTTTGTGCTATAATAAAAGGAAAAAGAGGGGAAACATGATATATTTAGACAATTCATCCACGACATATCCAAAGTTTGATCGAGTTTATGATGAAACTATGGTTTTATATAAAGAATTAGGAGTTAATTTTACTCGTAATAACTCTGATAAAAGTAAAAATGCAAAAGCTATAAAAGATAGCTTAATCAATAATATAAAAACAATATTTAGTACAAAAAATGAGATTGTATTAAATTCGTCCGCTACTTTTTCACTAAACGAAATAATTTCGGGCTTAGACTATAGTCAAATAAAAACAATTTACATATCTCCATTTGAACATAACTCAGTATTTAGAGTCGTAAAAAAAATTAGTAGAGAAAAAAATATAGATTTAAAAATATTAAAGTTTGATAAATTTAATTTAGATTTTGAAGGTATAAAATTACAATTTTTATCTCAAAAACCAGATTTAGTCGTTTCTAATCATGCTTCAAATGTTTTTGGAAATATATTGCCTGTAAAAGATATATTCGAATTAGCTAAAAAATATAATGCAATTACACTTCTGGATGCTAGTCAAACTGGAGGTGTTTTAAACTTTTCTGAAATTTCAAAAAATTCAGATTTTATAGTATTTGCAGGACATAAAAATTTATATGGTCCATCAGGTATTGGAGGATATGTATATAATAAAAAAGTATTCTTAAAGCCTCTGTTGTATGGCGGTACTGGTATAAAATCAGAAGACGAAGAGATGCCAGAGGATTTACCAGAAAGATTTGAAGCAGGAAGTCCAAATATATTAGGGATAATTGGATTAAAATTAGCAACAGATGAGTTATTAAAAATAGGTTTAGACTCTATCAAAGCTAAAAAAGAAAAAAACTTTAAAGAGTTGTATAAATTGATAGAGGAATATTCGTATGATTTGAAAATTCATTCTGATAAAGAAAATAATATAGGTATTTTATCAATAACAGGAGTTGATTATTCACCATCAGAGCTTGAAGAGATATTAATTGATAACAATATAGCCTCTAGGAGAGGGATGCACTGTGCACCACTTGCTCATCAACATATTGGCACATCAGATGGAGGAACATTAAGACTATCTGTAAGCTATTTTAATAGTCATGAAGATTTTGAAGAGTTAAAAGCAGCTTTAGATAATGTGTTTTAGGAGAAAATATGTTAAAGAAAATAAAGGGAATGTTTAAGAGTGAAGAATTAGAGAAAGAGTTAGAAGGTTTAAGAATAAAGTGTGATTTTCTAAAAAGAAATGAAATAAAGCGAGCATCAGCTTATGATATTTTATTAAAAGAAAATTTAGAAAAAGAGAGTTTGGAAAAAACAGGAGAAATAATTAAATTAAAAGAAGAGTTTCAAAAACTAGAAAATGCATATTCAGAAGAGTATGCAAAGCGTCTTAAAGCAAAATTAAAAATATATGAAGATACTTACTATACAAAGGTAAAAGAATTAGAGAGTGATTTGTTATCAACTAAAAATGAATATTCTTTGTATTTTGAAAAAGAAAAAAACAAGTGGATTTCAGAGTTAGAAAAATCAGCTAACAGCTCAAAATCAATAGTAGCCTCATTAAAGAAAGAATTAGAGGTATCTGAAGAAAAAGTTAAGATAGAAAAATCTGATAACTTAAAGAAATGTAAAGAACTGGAAGAGTTGAAATTAAAATTATCTTTAGAAAGTTCTAAATTTGCGAACGATCTTTTAGCAGAGAAAAGCAAACTGAGTTTAGAATTAGAAAAAACAGCTAAGAGCTCAAAAGCAGTAGTAGAGTCATTAAAGAAAGAATTAGAGGTATCTGAAGAAAAAGTTAAGATAGAAAAATCTGATAACTTAAAGAAATGTAAAGAACTAGAAGAGTTGAAATTAAAATTATCTTCAGAAAGTTCTAAATTTGCGAACGATCTTTTATCAGAGAAAAATAAAATGAGTTTAGAATTAGAAAAAACAGTTAACAACTCAAAAGCAATAGTAGAGTCATTAAAGAAAGAATTAGAGGTATCTGAAGAAAAAGTTAAGATAGAAAAAACTGATAACTTAAAGAAATGTAAAGAACTAGAAGAGTTGAAATTAAAATTATCTTCAGAAAGTTCTAAATTTGCGAGCGATCTTTTAGCAGAGAAAAGCAAAATAAGTTTAGAATTAGAAAAAACAGTTAACAACTCAAAAGCAATAGTAGAGTCATTAAAGAAAGAATTAGAGGTATCTGAAGAAAAAGTTAAGATAGAAAAATCTGATAACTTAAAGAAATGTAAAGAACTAGAAGAATTGAAATTAAAATTATCTTTAGAAAGTTCTAAATTTGCGAGCGATCTTTTATCAGAGAAAAATAAAATGAGTTTAGAATTAGAAAAAAAAGTTAACAGCTCAAAAGCAATAGTAGAGTCATTAAAGAAAGCATTAGAGGTATCTGAAGAAAAAGTTAAGATAGAAAAATCTGATAACTTAAAGAAATGTAAAGAACTGGAAGAGTTGAAATTAAAATTATCTTTAGAAAGTTCTAAATTTGCGAGCGATCTTTTAGCAGAAAAAAATAAAATGAGTTTAGAATTAGAAAAAACAGTTAACAACTCAAAAGCAATAGTAGAGTCATTAGAGAAAGGTTTAGAGATATCTGAAGAGGAAGAAAATTCAGAGAATCCTGTTAACTTAAATAAGTTTAAAGAAGTAACAAAATCACGAACTACAGCCAGTTATGAAAAAACAGAAGAATATAATTTTAAAGGAAATTGGGCTAATAAAGAGAAGTTTTTTAAGAATAAAAACGATTTACTAAATTTAATGAAAAGTTTTAGCGAAAATGATTTTAAAGAGATGTATTTAGAAGGTAAAAAAAGAGGGCTTTTAAAAATTGTTAAAGATAGAGATTTTTCAAATGTTTTAACTCGTCTAAAACTAAAATTACCTTTAACAATTATGAGTTTAGAAAAATTAGAAGTATTCTATGAAAATTTAATGGAAGATATTTATCCACAGAAAATATTAGGAGATGCTGAAAATATATTAGAAACACCTATAAAAGAGGAAATAGAAATACAAGAGTTTTCTACAAAATCAAAAACTAAAGATAAGATTAATAATTATGGTGAATGGGCTAATTATGAAAAATATTGTTTAAATAAAGGAAATTTAATTACAATTATTACAAGATTTTCTTTAGATGATTTTAAGGAAATTTATTCAGAATCTGTTAAAAGAAATATATTGACTCAAATGGAAGCTGCAAAAATACTAAGTGTAATTAATTGGTTAAAAATGGATGTTCCTTTAGATAAATTAAATATAAAAAAAATTGAAGAAATATACTGTAAAATAATACAAAATTTATATGAAAAAGAAGATGTAATAGTTGAGAAAAATAAAATTTCAGGAATAGAAAATAATCTTCCTGAAGTTGATTATAAAGAGGATAAGAAAAATACAGTTAAAATTAAATTAAAAACTTTTAATGATATTTCAAATCAAGCATTGAAAGAAGGGATTGTAGAGATGAAAGAATTAGAAGTTGTAAATTTTGATAATGAAGATGAAGTCTATGATATATATGAAGCTATAGAGATACTTGAAAAAAGAGGAGTCAGAATAAATTATTGATTGGAGAATTTATGGAGATTAGTAAGATAATAGAAGAATTAATAAAAACAAAAATTTTAAATATAGAAAAAATAGAATTAATAAGAGGGGGAAAATTAAAAGCTTTAATAAATTCAAAATACGATTCTGAATTTGGTTTAAACGAAATTAATGATTGTTTAAAGAAAAACTTTAATTTTATTGAAATTAGTAATAATTTGTTTGTATTAAAGACAAAATTGGAAAATATTTTGAAAGATTCTTCAAGAAATGAATATAAAAAAATTTTGGAAAAATTATATATAATTGAAATAGATGATAAACATTTGCTAAATATAGATATAGACTCAAGAGGAAGAACATATGAAGAGATTAAAAAATATGGACTAGAGAACTCTTATATAAAAGCTGAGTGGCTAGAAAATATTGATTTAAATAATTCAGAAATTTATGAAGTTCATGAAGCATATCAAGAACTTTTAAAATTAGGTATAGAAATAAAGTAGATTAGAGGAGCAAAATCGTGGCAAAGAAAGAGTGGGGTATATATTGGAGTGTTTTAAAAAATGTTCCAATAATATTAGATAAGAATACGGAAGATATAAAAATAAAGTCTCAAAACTTAATAGAAGTAGCTCAAGATTTGAGACCAGTTTTTTTAGAAGAAAAACATCTTTTGAAAAAAATATTTAATTTTGGAGAAGAGATATACTATAAGTCGGTTTGGTGCACAAAGCAAGGAAGATACATAATAGATGGTATTCCTTTAAAAGAGAGTATAGTAAAAAGAATAAATAGTTTAGAAAATTTTGAAGCTTTTAAAGAAGAAGTTTTAGCATTTCAAAAATCAGAAGAGATGAGTTTTGTAGAAGAAAAAATTTTAAAAAACTTTGTAGAAGAAAATAGTATACATATTAACTATCTTCTTAACTCGAGAGAATACGATGAAGAGGGACATTTTATAGGTGCTTATCCATTTATAGAAGAAGTTTCTAAAAAATATTCCAATAGAATTTCAATGGTTTCATTTAGTGGAGGAAAAGATTCAACAGTAGTTTCTCATTTAGTTAGAAAAGCCTTAAATAACCAATCTATTTTACATATATTTGGAGATACAACATTAGAGCTTCCTTTAACATATAGATATGTGGAAAAATTTAAAGAAGAAAATCCAATGACACCATTTTTTGATGAAAAAAATGAAGAAAATGATTTTTTTGAAATGTGTAAAGAAATCGGTCCACCAAGTAGAGTTAAAAGTTGGTGTTGCTCAATATTTAAAACAGGTCCTATGGGAACAACACTATCAAACTTTGATGAAGATTTTTTAACTTTTTATGGAGTTAGAAGAAAAGAATCTTCTTCAAGAAGTAAATATCCAAAAGTAAGTAAAACACCTAAAATTCACGGTGGAATGGTTAGCTCACCTGTTATAGATTGGTTAGATTTAGATATATGGCTGTATCTAATTTCTGAAAATATAAGCTTTAATCATAGTTATAGGCAAGGGTTTCCAAGAGTAGGTTGTTGGATGTGTCCTAACAACTCTGATATTTCTCAATTTTTAGCCAAGATATATGTTTCGAAAAAAGATTCAACAGAAATAAGATTTGATTATGCTGATTGGGAAAAATTTTTATATGAATTTTCAAATAAAGTAGTTAAACAATTTTATTTAAAAAAAGGAATAGAGTTATCTTCAGAAGATTTATTTAAGAAAGTTGAAGATTACGTTACTAAAAGCAAATGGAAAGCAAGACAAGGTGGAGATGGCATTGAAAAAAGTAAAGACACAATAATGAAGCAAAAAGAATGTATTAATGAGAAAAATACGTATATTTTAAATCTCAATAGAGAAGTTGATGAAGAATTTATAACTCTTTTTAAACCTTTTGGTGAAATTATTATTTCATCTAAAGGTACAATTCAAGAGATGTTTGTTTTGAATAAAAATAAAGAAGCACTTTTTAAAATTATTTTTAAAGAGAAAAATAAAGAAATAAAAATAACTTTAATAGATTTAAAAGATAGGTATTTGTATGGAAAAATAACAAAACAACTGAATAAATTTAATACTTGTATATATTGTCAAGCTTGTAATTCAACTTGTAGTTTTGGAGCGTTGAGTGTAATAAATGGTAAATATTCAATAGACGAAAAGAAATGTGTTAATTGCTTGAATTGTATTGGAAAATTTGATATGGGTTGTTTGGTGGCATCAGCATTAAGAACAAAAAATAAGGAGTAAAAAATGGCAGATTTACTAGTTGGACACAGCTCTTTTTATTTAAGAAGTGGTTGGATAAAAAAAGGTGTAGAATATGTTTCAGAAAATAAAAGTGATTATATATTTTCTAAAAGTAATATAGGTGCAATAGATGCGATAGGGATTGGAAGTGTTATGGTTCAATCTTTAAAATTTTGGATGACTATATTAGATATTTTAGAGAAAAGAAATAAAGAGTTTTATTTAAAAAGGGATATAAAAGAAATATTAGAGAAAGACCCTTATTTACAAAATAGAAATACTCTATGGTTATTGCATACATATATAATGGATAGAGATAATAAAGATGAAAATGCTGTTCTTTGGAATCTTTTTATAAGAAATAAAAAAAACAGTGTTTTTAGTGAAGAAGAAGCGAGAAATATTTTGTCGGTTTTTTATAAAGAGAAGGGTGAAACAATATCTGAGAGAAGTGTAAAAGATAGTCTTAGTGTTTTTATAAAAATGTACTATAGAGAGTTAGATAATAAATTAGATCCTGAAGATAATTTACATTCTCCTTTTATAAAATTAGAATATTTGTTAAAAAATGAAAACAATCAATTTTATTTTAGAAATATAGAGCATTCTGAAATAGCAGAAGAGATTATTTTCTATTTATTAAAAAGAAGAATGAGAATGTTTAATCAAATCTCAGTAATGGATTCATATTCTTATATAAATGGAATTATAAAAATGAAAATAAATGAGTATGAAAAAATAATTTCTAAGCTTGAAAATAGAGACTTTTTATTTGTTGATAGAGCAGCGGGATTACAAAATATAAATATGACCAAAAATATTTCAGATAGAGATATAATCAAGTTAATTTTAGAAAGAGAGTAAAAATGGAAAAAATTGTAAAAATACTTAATACGAATAACTACTCAATAAATTTAAGAAGTGATTTTAAAAATAAAGAAAAATTAAATGCCTACTATCCAACCTTTAGTAATATGAGGTTGCTAGATAAAGTTTTATTATCAATTGAAAATAAAACTAATGGGTCTATTATTTTATCAGGAGCATACGGAACAGGAAAATCTTATTTTACAGCTTTATTAACAAGCATTTTGAGTTCAAATTTAAAGTTGGAAGATTATAGATATTTAATAGACAAATCAAAAAATATCTATGATATAGAAGAAAGCTTTAGAGTTTATGAAAATAAAAAGTATTTAACTGTATTTATAGATGATTCAATGGATAGTTTTTCAGAAGCTGTTTTTTCAGGTGTACGAAGAGCTTTAAAAGAAGAGAATATAGATGTTCATATATCTTCAAAAATAGATATTATAGAAGAAAAGTTGGTTTATTGGAGAGAGAAACATAAAAATATTTATAAGAATTTTAAAAATGAATTGGAAAAAAATAATTTTTCAGAAGAATTAAAATATAAGACGAAAAAAGTTGAAACTATATTTTCAGAGGTTTATTCAAATGTTTTTGGTGGAGAAAAGTTTTCTTATAATGGAAATGTAAAAAATATAAAAGATTTACTTCAAGATGTTGAAAATGGAGTAAAAGACAATGGATATTCTGGAGTTATTTATATTTTTGATGAATTTGGAAGATATTTAGAAACAAATATAAATAATATAGATGTAAAAGAGATACAAGATACAGCAGAGTATTGTAATTTACAAAACAACTCAAACTTATTAGTAATAACTCATAAAGATATTTTTCAATATACTAGAAAAATCAAAAATACTGTTGAAAAAGATGAGTGGGAAAAAGTAAGTGGAAGATTTTTAAAAGAACCCCTTATATTTGAAAAAGATAGCATTTTAAAAATTTTAAAAAATATTATTCAAAAAAATAACTACGAAACTTTTAGAGAAGATAGCATTGGATTAAAAACAAAAGAAATTTTGTTGAAAAGCCTTGTAGACGATAAAGATGAAAAGCAACTTACAAAAGATTATTATCCATTAGATTATATAACAGCAACAGCATTACCTGACTTATCTCAAAAACTAGCTCAAAATGAAAGAACACTTTTTGCTTTTATTTGCTCAGATGAGCCAAAAGGATTAAAAAGTTTGATTTATAACAAAAAAAATCCATTAGATTTTATAACATTAGATTATCTTTATGATTATTTTGAAAGAGAGATAAAACAACTATCAGTTGAATCTAATGAATATAAAACGTATATATTTAGTAAAGAGATTATTTCTAAAATACCGAAAGAAAAAGAATTTGATAAAAGAGTTGTTAAAGCAATTGCAATGATATATATAAATAATAATTTTTCTGAAATAAAACCAGATATAGAAACTTTGAGATATATATTTAATACTGAATCTTTGGATTTAAATTTTTTAGAAAAGAATAAACTAATAGTATTTAAGAAGTATCAAAACTTTTATAAACTTTTAGAAAATACAAATCTAAATATTGAAAAAAAGATAGAAGAATATTGTGAAAAGAGAATAGGAAGATTTGATTATATAAAAAGATTAGAAGAGGAATTAAATAAAGGAACATATTATCCATTAAAATATAATGATTTAAATAAATTAAATAGGTATTTTGGGCAATATTATATTGATGCTTCTGATTTAGGTAAACTAGAACTTTTAAAAGAAAATACAAAAGAAGATGGAAGAATAGTCTATTTAACAAATATAGAATCTAATCCAAATTATAAAGAAATAGCTAAATCATTAAAAGAAAGCAATCAGTATATTTTGATTGATGGAAATTCAGAAAAATTGGAAATATATAATGAATTAAAAGAACTCGAAGGAATTGCTTTGTTAAAAGAAGAGTTGATAATATCAGAAAATGAAACTCTTAAAATAGAGTTAGATATTTATAAAAGAGAGATAAAAGAGACAATTTCAAAAAGAATAGATTCGTATTTTTCTAAAAAGATAGATTTATTGAATATAACAAATGATTTTTTAAGTTTTAAGTATCCTAAATATATTGGCGTTAATTATGAACTTATAAATAAGAGAATGTTATCTATACCAATGAAAAGAGCAAGACATGAAATACTAAATAAATTAAATAAAAATATAGAATTAACAGAAGAGTATTTTAAAGATACAAAAGCTGAAAGCTCTGTTGCAAGAGTGATGCTATTTAATACAGGACTATATTTTAAAGATGAAAAAAATGAAAACTATTTAAAATTCTCTAATTTTATAAACGAAATCAAACAAGAACTTAAAAATAAAAATCAATCTTTAAGAGATATGTATTTAAAGTATTGTAGTAACTGCGGAGATTATGGAATAAGAGAGGGGATTTTTACATTCTTATTAGGAATACTTTATATAGAAAATAAAGATAAAATTGTATTTTCTTTTGAAGAGGGAAATAGTGAGATAAATTTTAGTTTAGATATTTTAGATTCAATTGAAAAAAATCCTGAAAAGTATAGAATGTCTTATTATAGTATAACAAAAGATGAAGTAGATTATACCGAAGCTCTTCAAAATATATTAAAAAATCATATTAAGAGTTCTGACAATAGAATTTATAATAGGGTATTAGATGGAGTAAAAAATTATTTATTAAATCAACCTAGATATGTTGGAAGTATGTATCTTGGAAAGTTAAAAGGGTTAAATAAAATATATAAAAACATATTTATGATTAGTAATGCAAAAGAATTTATCTTAAATGAGCTACCTAAAATATACAAAACTAAAAAATATGAGGATGTACTTAGCAAATTAGAACTGGAAATGATAACTTTAGAAGAAAGTAAAGTTCAGTTTTTAAAAGAATTGGAAGAGCTAACAGTTCAAATACTGTCTAAAAAAAAGTTCGACAATTTTAAAAGCTATATTAATAATCTGGAAACGAAAGAAGAAAATATAGAAATAGAAAATTATTTAGAATCTTTAAAAAATAGTTCAGTGGAAGAGATATTACAAAGTATAACTAAAAAAATAAAAGGCTTTTCTTATCAAAATTGGAGAGGGGAGCAAGATTTAGAAGAGTATAAAAAGCTTTTAGATAAAGAGCTACTAAAAAAAGAAGTGAAAGAGAATATTGAGGGAAATTCTTTAAAAATAAAGTATCAAAATAGAGAAGAAACAATATCTCTTGAAGATTTAGATGTGATGGAAAAAATGCTAAGTTCTAAAATTTCTGCAGCTATAAAAAATATGGGGTTTAGTTTAACAACAGAGCAAAAAAGAAAAGTAGTTGCAAAAATATTAATAGAGATACGGGAGTAAATTATGACTGGAGCTGGTTGGAACTTAAAAAAAGGAGAAGTTAATCCAAATAATGTTGTAGAAACCGCTATTTATTATTTTTTTTCAAAGGGAAATCAGATGCAAAATTTATATAAATTATCACTATTTAAATCTCTGATTGATATTGAAGAGTTGAAAGGAGATATATTTAATGAGATAGCAGTATGTTTTTCAGAAATCTATTTTAATTATAAAAAAGAATACCCAATTAATATAGCGATATATAATGGTCGTTCTAAAAAATCAACTATGGATATATTAATAGAAAAATTTTATAAAGAAGGAATTTATAGTTATGAAAAAATTCCAATCGACGAAAGAATTGACTATATAATTTTAGTAAGAAAAGTTTTAAAAACAAATGTAATAGGAGCTTTTTATAAAAGCTTAAAAGAGCTACCATATAACTTTAATATAAAAGAAGAAACTGTAATTTTGAATGTTAAATTTAAAGAGTTTATAGATAAAAACAAAGATCTTTTAGAAAAAATTATTCAATATAGGATTATTGAATTTTTAAAAATTTCTGAAAAAGATAAAAACAAACTAAAAAGAGAAGTACCAAACTATGAACAAGATTTTTATATTCAAATAAAAGATATGTTAAATATTTTATTCAAATAATTGGAGGAGCAATGCATTCAAAACAAAAATTTAGAATAGAACTACCATATATTTTAAAGTTGTTAAAAATTATTGATGACGGAGAAAATGGAAAAAATGCTTTAAAAGAAGAATCTGGAGCTGGTGAAAATAAAGTTGTAACATTTATAGAATGGTTGAAATACTTAGAGGCTATTGAAGTAAAAGATGGGGAAATTAGTTTAACTAAATTAGGGGAATTTTATTTAAAAGTAAAAGAATCACATGACTATATTGAACCATTGATGCTTTATCACTTAGCTCGAAATCCAGAGTTAGAAAAAAAAGATGGTCATTATTATTTTGCCGAAATTTTAAATGAGTATTTAAGTACAAAAATATCAGATTTTGATAATAAAGTATCACAAGAAAGTATAAAAAAAACTTTGTTAGATTTTGGTGCGGATTCTAAATATCCAGAATTTATAGTAAGTACTACAAAAATAATTGCAGATTCAGAATTAGGCTTTGGAAAAATGGGATTACTAGAAGAAGTTGAAGGAGATAAGAAGAACCCAACATACGAAATACATTCTTATTGGGTTGAGCCTTTAGTGGGAGCATATATAATATATGATTTGTGGAAAGATGGGCAAACTGCTATGCCAATAAATTCAATAATTAATGATAAATATAATTTAGGTAGAATATTTTTAATGGACCAAGATGCAATTATTGAAACACTAGAAGAGATAAAAGCACTTGGATTAATAGATATAAATTTAACAGCGGGATTAAATCAAGTAGTAAAAAGTAGTAAGTATACAAAAGAAGATATATTAGAGATGATGATAAAAAATTCCTAGGGAGTTAATATGGAAAATATAGAAAATATTTTTAATGGAAATATAGAATCTAGAATAAATGCTTATGTTTATTTTAAAGAGTTAAATTCACAAAATAATTTTAAAAATATTGATGAATTGAAATATATTGATTTTGAAGAAAAAGCCTATGAATTTTTTAAAGAAAATAATCTAACTTTAAATATATTTGATAGAGGGAAATTTTTTGAATATATAAAAAAAATATCAGAAAACGAAGAGATGATATTGTTAATAGATAACTTGGAAGTAATTCAAAATATTCTTTTTAATAAAGGTGAGTTTATTGATTTTTTTAAAGAGATGCAGTTACAAAAGTTTAAAAATAAAGTTATATTTGTATTTTCAGATATTAGAATAATGAAAATAAAAAAACTACTCGATTCTAATTATCCAAAAAAGAATGTAGTTATAGGAGTGTAATATGAGAATTAGGGATATTTTAACTATTAGAGAATTTGAACCAGTAGTTGATTTGACTTGGGGATTAAATATAAATGAGCATGAAAGAATGCTTTCTAAATATATAATGACTGATGATATAGCAGAAACTTTCGTAGAGATTCTAGAAAGTTTCAATATGATTAGAAGTGAATCTAGAAGAGATAAATTAAGTGGTGATATAAATAGTACTGTAAAAAGAGCTCATATTTTATCAGGGCAATATGGAACAGGAAAATCATATTTCTTACTTATGTTGAGTATAATACTAGAAATGAAAAATAGTATGCTTGCAGATAAAATGATAAAACACTTTAAAGATTATCCAGAGCTACAATTTCAATTAAAAGCTATTCAAGAAAAAAAGAGATATTTTGTTGTTAGAATAAACGGAGAGTCTGAAAATCAAAAAGAATTTATTGATGTTATCCAAAGCAAGGTTATTGAAAGTCTCGAAAAAGAGTTTAAAGAATTAAGAATAGGTTCAATTTATTCATCTGTAAAAGACACTTTAGAAAAAGCATATTCAAAATTCTCAGATGAAATAGATGAATACTTAGATGAAAAACAAGAATTGTATGAAGACTTATTAGCTAGCCTTTCTAACTATAGAAGAGAAGGATTGGAAAAAGCTAGAAACTTGATAAAAGATATACTACATTTACCTGTTCAAGTTGAAGTTAGCAGTTTCGATGAATTTTTAAATGAAGTAAATGTTGAATTATCTAGACACGGATACAATGAACTTGTCATAATATTTGATGAATTTTCTGCATATATAACAGCATCTATTGAAAACAAAAGAATAAATAAAGATTTAGGACAAATTCAAACTTTATGTCAGTTAACATCAAGAAATACTCAAAAAAATGTTGGGTTTATTGTTTCTTTACACAAAGATATAAATGATATATTAGAAAATTATGGAGTTGGAAATAAAAATGAACTTGATAAAATTATGGGAAGATTTGAAGCTCATACTTTGAAGTTTGAACAAGGAAATGAACTTGTAAAAAGCACCTTAAATTTAGAAAAAATACCTTTTAGAAAGTATGAAGAAAAACACAAAAGTTATATACTGAATTTAGAAAAAAAATACAATCAAAAATTCATAGATTTTTATCCAATTCATCCAGCTACAATAGAATACTTAATGCCAATATCTCAAATATATGCTCAAAAAACAAGAACTACTTTAGGATTTATAAAAGAAGTTGTTAAAGAAAAATATTTCTCTAAAGAGATAGAAGAAAATGGAAAACTAAATTTGGTAAATTTGAGTGATTTGTTTGAAGCTTTTGAAGAAGCTATAGAAAATAAGAAACCAGAGATTATAGATATATATAATCAAAGTATAAATGATTATTCTGAAAGTGACAATGTTGTAAAATATTTAAGAGCAATAGCAATAGCTTATTCAAGTTCTTTAACTAAGACCTCTGCAAAATCAGAGCTTACAGCAGAAGATATTAAAGATATTTATCAAGAGTCAGGGGAAGAGGTTGTAAGAGAGTCTTTAAATAGAGTTGTTAATACAAATTATTCAAATGTTATAGTAAATAATGGAGCCTATAGGTTAATAGCAGGAACAGGTGGAGTAAAACTAGATAAAAAAATATCTGAACAGATGGAGAATATATCTCCTACAAACATAATGAAAACTATTTTAGAAAAATCTGAAAATAGAATATTTTTAAAAAGAAATTACGATATAAAATACAATATGGGATTTTTCCCGTTTGATATAAAAGTAGAAGGAATAAAGCTTAATTTAGAAGAATTAAATAATAAAAAATTAGATTTAATAACTCAGCATAAAGGATATGGAAAGGTTATTTTTGTATCTCCTGATTTTCATGAAATTTATGATAAGGATTCTTTAATAGAACAGTATGCTGAAAAGTTAAAAGAAACTAATAGTAATATATGTATAGCTTTTGCAAATGAGAATCCTTTCAAAGAAGAAGAGCTAAGAGAGTATGGTGCACTATTAAAAATAGAAAGTACAGATAAAGAGATTCACTCAAATGAAGAGCTAGCAAAAATAATAGTTACAAGAAGACGTAAACTAGAAGATAAAATTAGAAATAAATATCTTAGAAAATTTTGTAATTTAAGAAACTTTACTTTTGTATTTGGTGGAGGAAAAGTAGATAAAACTATTAGATCAGAAAGAGTATTCTTTGAAAAATTATTATTTGATTATTATACAAAATTCCCAAGAGAGATAAAAGTAGAGAATTTTAATACAAGAGCGGGTATAAATGATGTTGTAAAGTTATGTTTAGATAGAGGAGTTGGAGAATTTTCTAAAAGTGATACATCTGCTGGTGTAAAACAATTAAAAATGCTATTAGCACCACTTGATTTAATAAAATTTTCAGAGACTGTACAAGGATTTAAATTTCAATTAAAAATGCCAGGAGAAAATGCAACAGAAAATTCTAAAGAGATTATGGATATAATATTAGATAAAACTACTTTAGAGAGAAAATATAAAAAGTTAGAATCAGCGCCTTATGGATTATCAGATAAGCTGGTTGATTTATATATATTTGTAGCTAATAAAACTGGGAAAATATCTATTTTAACAGATAAAGGAAAGCATATGAATCTAGATGCTAAAAGTTTAGAGGATTTATCTAAAAAGCCAGATATTTATAAAATTGAAAAAAATGATGATTTCTTAATTCCTGTTGAAATTGAAAAGGTTTGGGATGCTTTAAATAGTTTAAGAATAGTAAAAAATAGTAAAGCTCGTGATTTTAAAGCAGGTAGTAACAATGACTTTGATCCAGCTAGAATTTTAAATGGAGAGATTAGAACAATATTTGAAAGTTTAGATGAAAAAGAGAAACGTTTAAAATCAAAAGGTGTAAAAACAAAAGAGTTGAGAAAAATTGTAGATAGCTTAAAAGAAGTATCGCTAACTTTTAAGCCAGAAGATTTCTTCAGAAAAGTCCTTGAACTTCCAAACATAGTAAATAAGAACTTATCTTTTGGAGATAATATAGTTAAATTTAAAGAGTTATTAATAAAAATAAGAAGCATAACAAATCCACTTATTTCTAACTTTGAAAACGCAGTTACAGTTTTACCACAATTAGATGATAAGATTATAGATTTAAACTCTTATGGAGATTTAAAAGAATCAGTAAAAGAGATAGAATTATTAGTTCAAAAATATTCTAATGATTTTTTGAATATTACTTTAATTGAAGAAATAGTTTTAAAAATAAATGAGCTTTTAAATTCGTATAATAACGAGTATAAAATGAGGCATGATTCTTATTATGAAGGTTTTTTTAAATTAAAAGATGAATTTTTAGTAGAAATGAAACTTAAATTGGATATTATAGATAATTTAGAAGTGTTGAACTTTAGAAATATATCTTCAGTAGACCAATTTGTAAAAGAATTATTAAATTACAGTTCTTGTGAAGTTGTTCATGCAGAAGGGTTAATTTCAACTTGTAAATCTTGTGATAAAAGAGATTTAAAGAAATTAGAAGGTAAAAAAGAAGAGTTAAAAGAGTTGTTCTCAAAACATAAAAAAATAATAAATGGAATATTTGAAAGCTATATAGATTCATTAAGAGGTGACTCTTTAAAACTAGAATTAGGTACTAATGAAAATTTTAAAAAAATTATATTTGCTATGACTAGAGTTTCTAATGAAGGTACAAACGGAACAGAGCTTGAAGAGATAGCAGATTCACTAAGCTTAGTAGAAGATAAAATAAACAACCTAATTAATAGTGAACTGAAACTTGAAAAGAATATAGATTTTGAAGAAATCACAGAAGAGTTATTATTAGAACTTCAAGGTACTGGTCAAAAGTATTTGGATTTAGATGAAGTCAAAAATAGATTTGAAACAATTATTCATAAGTATAAAAGCAAGGGAATGGTTAATACTAAGATATAGTAGGTGAAGGTATGGTAAAAATTATAAAAGATATATCTCGAGAGTATATATCTTTTCATAAGCACATAATAGTCAAAGATTTAAAAACTTACTTTGCAGGAAGAAAGCAATTTTTTGAAAGTTATAAAAAAAATGAAAATTATGAAATAGTTATTAGAAATAAAAGCTATTTTCCATTTTTTCTAGACTTTGAAAACTATGAAAATGTTCAAATAGAAGAGATTTATGAAGTGATAGGACCTGAAATTGATTTAGGTTCTTCTAAAAATATTTTTGAAATATTATTGAATAGTTTAAATAGTACTTTAAATAGTAAAAAAATTCTTGAAGCTTTAAAAAAAGAACATTTGAAAAATTATGGATTTCTTTTTAAAAATAAAAATATAAAAATAAAAGAAATTATAAATATTCTTGTAAAAATAGTTGTTTTTTCAAAATATAAAAAATGTAATTTTATTGTTCTTATGGATGACGATTATACAGAAGAGATGTACGAAATTTCCAAAAATGATATTGTATTAAAAGAAAGTTTTTTAGCTCAAAAGTTAAATTTATCTAAATATATAGATAAGTGTAATGAGGATTTAAAATTTAATAGCAAAAAAATGCATCTTTTTACAGAGTTTCCAACAGAAAAATATTTAGATGAAATAAATGGGGATCTTTATTTTGAAAAAGAGTATTTCTTAAAAATGAATATAGAAAAACTAAATCAACTTAAAAACTATGAAAGTATAATTAGCAGTTTAGAAAAAGCTGAAAATTTATTTAAAATTGACTACTCAGATTTGAAAAATGTTATATTTAGTTTATTGATTATAAAAAAAGACATAAGATTAGAAAAGAAGACACTAGAAGAATTTAAAGAGTACTTTATCACAATATATTTAAACTATAATAGCATTTCTGAAAATAAAAATTTAAATGAAATTGTGGAAAAACTAGAAAGAAGATATTGTGTTGATTTATCATCTTTAAAGCAAAGCATTCATAATATTTGGAAAGTACAAAATACAAAATTTGAAGAGTTTTATCTTAAAAATTATAATAATCTTTATAGTTCATCTGAGCAAAGAGGTTTGGATTATTCTCTTCAAAATAGTGTGAACCTTCTTAATAATGGGAAAAGAAACTTTTATATATTTATAGATTGTTTAAGATATGATATATGGTTAGGTATAAAAAAGTATATAGAGTCAAAAGGTTATAATTGTCATTCTGATAAAATAGTATTAAGTGCGATACCTACAGTTACTAGTTATTGTAAAAGAATTTTATATTGTGGAAAAAAATATAATCAAATAGAGCTTGGAGATAATTTTAAATACCCAGTAAATAAAATTGTATCAATAGATGATTTTGAAAGTTTAGAAAACAATACAGATTATCTTTATGAGATAATAGATTTAGATAACTTTTTCCATAGCATAAAAGATTTAAGTGATGAATACTTACAAAATAGTATAGAGCTTAAACTAAATAAGTTATTTCAAAATATTGATAAAGATAATTTTAATATAGTTATTATGACAGACCATGGAGCTATAAAACTTTCGGATGATGGGTTAGCTAGTTTTAGCAAATATAAAAATATATTAAACGAAAAAAAACTTCAGATGGAAAATCATGGGAGATATATAAAAATATATTCAGATTACTATGATGATGAGCTATGTAGTCAGCTATACAAGTATATGGTTGAAGACGAAGACTTTTATATTATAACCAGAGAAGAGATGAATAGATATTATTTACCAGTTGTAGAAAAAGACAAAGAAAACTATTTCTACCTAATATATAAATATGGAAAGTATCCGAAAAAAACAGGAGAATATAACCATGGTGGAATAAGTTTAGAAGAGGTTATGATTCCTTTTGGAATTTTTAAGTCTGAGTTAAGAGAGTATATACCTGTTCAGATAGATATTAAATCTGAAGAGATAAAAAATGATTCAAAAGCTGAGCTAGATATTTTAATTCAAAATAATAATATAATTCAAAATGTTAAACTTAAATTAAAATATCAAGAATATGAAAAAGAGTATATTGAGTTGGATGGGAATAAGAAGATACAAATACCTTTAAAATTATTAGAAAACTTAAAAGATAGCTATAGTGATATATTAGAAGCAGAATTTTATTTTGATGATAAAAAATATAATTTTGAAAAATATATAGAAGTAAAAGTGATAAAAAGTCAAAAAGAAATTATGAATAAAAAAATGAAGAGTAATAGACAAATACTTTAAAGGTTTATTGGAGGAGGAGTCATGGAGTTATGGGAAAGCCTTCTAAAAGACAATTTTGGAAGTGCAGTAGTAGATAAACCGAAGGCTATCAAAAATGAAATACAAGGATTACCAAGATATGTTTCAGAATATCTTTTAGGGTATTTTTGTGAAGATGAAATAACAGAGAGTGGATTACAAGAAACTAACAGATACATTGCTGAGCATAGAATAGATAGTAAAGAGAAAGAAAAGTTTAAGAACACATTAAGAGTAGATGGAGTTTTGAAAGTAATTGACAAATTTAAAGTTAAAATTAATTTAGGAAAAGGAAAGAAAAATCCAACACAATTAGAGATTCCAAGTTTAGCAATAAATAATGCAGAAGCAGATGATGCTGTTTTAGCAGAACATCCCAGACTTATGATAGATGGATTGTGGGGAATGGGAGAAATTAATTATAATGGTACAGAAACAAAATTAGTCAATTTTAAACCTTTTCAACTTTCTGATATTGATGTAGATGAGTTAAAAGAAGGTAGGTCAGCTTTTAATTCAGATGAATGGTTAAATATAATGATAAGTACTGTAGGATTAAACTATGAGAATTATAGTAGGAGAGAGAAATTAATCTTACTTTCTAGATTGATACCAATGGTTGAGAACAATATATTTATGATGGAGTTTGGGACTCCTGGAACAGGAAAGACTTATGCTTATGAGAATATAAGTTCTTATTCAAGAGTAATATCTGGAAGTAATATAACAGGACCTCAGCTATTTTATAATTTAGGAACAAATCAAGATGGACTTTTAGTTCAGTATGATGTATTACTTTTTGATGAAATTGATAAAATTAAGAAAAGTGGATTAGCAGAAGATATATATTCAAAACTCTTTCAATATTTAGAATCTGGTAAGTTTGATCGTGGTGGAGTTGAAAAGGTTAGTGAATGTGGGATAATGATGGTAGGTAATTTGCCACCAGGAGAATTTGATAAGAATAACCTGTTGGTAAATGCTTTGAATCCTGGAAATACTAGTTCTGCGTTTTTAGATAGATTAGCTGGAGTTGTTCCAGGTTGGGAGATTAAAAGTATAGGAAACCCAAATATGGCATATACTAAAAACTTTGGATTTGCTGCTGATTATTTTAGTGAGGTAATTCATAAGCTAAGAAGAACAGATTATCAATATATTAAAAATAGAATAAGATTAGATGAAGCAAGTGGAAGAGATACAAAGGCTATTCATAGAATAGTAAATGGAATGATGAAACTTGTTTATCCTCACGGTGAAATAAGTGATAATGAGCTAAAAGAGATTGTTGAATTAGCTGTTGAATATAGACAGTTTGTATGCGACCAAAATTATAGTATAAGTAAAGAAAATATTTTTAATAAAAAGATTGAATTTAGTATTTATTGACATCAAATAAGTTTGTAATTAATCTTTTGAAATATTTAATTAAATTCAAACTTTTTTGCCAATAAAAAACGTCTAAAAGTTATAATAATAGTTAAGAAGATTCAAATAAGAGCCATCACACAATTTTATAGATGTTTATTACAACAAATCGTGGAATTGTCTAATTTAGCTATTATAGAGAAATAGGTTTAAAGTTTTAGTAGGTTGTTCTTTAGTTAAGAGTGAATTATTTATAAGTTTTAAAATTATTTAAAAGTGAAATATTTAAAAGTGTAAGTAGAAGAGTCGTGATGGCATCTTCTATTTTTTTGTGGTAAAATTGAAGAATAATAGGAGATGAAAAAATGAAAAAGATAGTTTTATGAATATAATAGAAATAGATAATAAAGGTGCTACAAAATGTTTTAGAGCGATATTTAAAAAATAAACATTTATGAAAAATTTATTTATAAAGAAGGAGATTCAAAAAATGAAACAAATAATTAAAAATTTAAAGTTGGCTAAACTTTTATTATCCTCTAGTTCAATTTTAAAAGAAATTCATCAAAATATCGAAAAAGATTTTTCTAATTTTATTTTTAAAGATGATATAATTTTTACTTTCAAAAGTAATAGTAGCTATAAAGAGATTTTTAAAAAGAATTTTTTTACCTTACTAATGTTATCAATACTTTTAGAAGCGAAAGTTTCTACTGAAAAAATAGTTAGTTATGGTAAAATAATAATTTTTCTTAGACAAATAGTTACTTCAACTGATAATATTATTGATAATGAAGAAAAAGGTACTATTGTTTTTAAAAGCTTAGAAAATATTGTTGTTAAAAATAACTTTTTATCGTTAATTTGCCAAGATTTATTAACTAAAGAGTGTTTAAAGATTTCTAATGGTGATTCAAATGTCAGCAATTCTATTTTTGAAGAGCTTTATTCAATTGCTTTAAGTGAAAGTTTAAGAGATTCGAGTTTATATGAGAAATATCCTAGTTCTAATTATGTTTTAAATAAAATTCATAGTGGAATAGGAGGAAAGCTTTTAGAAATAAGCTTAGTTGCACCAAAGTTGATTGAAAAAAATATGTTACTTTATAAATATTCTTCTGGATTATATGAAATTGGAATGAGCCTTCAAGCGATTGATGATCTTTTTGATGTAAGAGAAGATATTGATTCTTCAAAAATAAATTTAGCTTTAAGTAAGTTTTTAGAAAAAAATATAAATTTTGAACTAAAGAACTTTGAAAATTTAGATAAAGATTTTTCTATTTGTTTTTTAAAAGAAATTATTAAATCAGCTTATAATGGTTTTTCTATTTTAAGAAATAATGGATTTCCAATATCTGAGCATGATGCTAAAAAAATGTTAAAAGAACTTTTTAAATTAAGAGGATTAGAAGATTATGTTAAAGTTATTAATTAGTATCTTTTTGATTTTAGGATGTAGAACTTTTTCAGTTGAAAATTCTTATGAAGGAGATTGGATAATGCCTGATAAAAAAGTAGTTATTGAAATTGAAAAGGAAAACTCTCAGTATAAAGGTTATGTACACTGGTTAAAAGATTTAACTTATCCTAAAGGTGACAAAATGGAAGGATTAAAGCAAATAGATAGAAATAATCCAGAGTTATCACTAAGGCATCGAAAAATTTTAGGTTTACAAGTTGTTGGAAATTTAAAATTAAGTTCTGATAAAAATAAGCTTGTTGGTGGATGGATTTATGATTCATGGAATGGAAAAAAATATTATGGTTCAGCTCAATTAATAGATGAAAACACTTTGAAATTGAGAGGTGCATTTGATAAATATGGTATTCTAGGCTACTCTATGATTGTGAAAAGAGTAGCTAGTCAAGACTATAAATAGTTTTTTTAATTTGTAATTGTTTGTTTTTTTAGTATTTTAAATCACTAAATGCTTAGTAATGGAAAAGAATTTGACTTTTTCTAGTAGATGGAATATAATTTTCACTATGGTAGTTTAAATAAAAAAGTTGCAACAAGGAGAATTAAAATGGAAAAAGTACAAACAGGCAGTAAAATGAAACTAATACCGTTAATCCTAATGATTTTTACTTCGGTTTTTGGTTTTAATAACATCCCGAGATCATTCTATTTGATGGGATATTCAGCAATACCTTGGTATATATTCTCAGGAATATTATTTTTTATACCTTATGCCTTTATGATGGCAGAATATGGATCAGCTTTTAAAAAAGAGACTGGTGGTATTTATTCTTGGATGGAAAAATCAGTAGGACCAAAATATGCATTTATAACTACATTTATGTGGTATTCATCATATGTTATATGGTTAGTTAATATATCTTCTGGAATTTGGATTGTAGTTTCAACGGCTATTTTTGGAAAAGATTTAACGAACCAATTAAATCTGTTTGGATTAAATTCAACTCAAAGTATGGGATTATTGGGAGTGGGATTAATTACAGTATTTACATTTGTAGCATCAAAAGGTTTAAATAAAATAACTAAAATTGCTTCAATTGGTGGAATTGCAGTTACTCTTTTAAATCTAGTTTTACTATTAGGAGCACTTATTGTATTTGCAAATAATGGATTTAAGTTAGCACAACCAATTGAATCATTAAGCACTGCATTTTTCACATCACCTAATAAGAATTATTTAAGTGGTATATCAATTGCATCGTTTATGGTTTTTGCTATTTTTGCTTATGGTGGAAT
Organism: Cetobacterium sp.; assembly: GCF_051658645.1. Taxonomy (GTDB): domain Bacteria; phylum Fusobacteriota; class Fusobacteriia; order Fusobacteriales; family Fusobacteriaceae; genus Cetobacterium_A. The sequence goes on along the minus strand of NZ_JBOFMZ010000034.1, from coordinate 12,170 downwards.
AGAGGTTGTTGGTGGTCTTGTTGATAAAACAGAAAATCCTGAGAAGAACTTCCCAAAAGGAATAACAATAGCAGCAATTGTTATAACAGTAGGTTATGCTATTGGTATCTTCTTTGTTGGAATGTTTACAAACTGGGAATTTTTAGTAAGTAAAGGAAATGTTCACATTGGTAACTTCTCATATGTATGTATGGAAAATCTTGGATACCAAATTGCATTATCATTTAAAATGAGTCAAACAGCAGCAATAACAGTAGGAAAAATAATGTCTAGATATATGGGAATATCAATGGTACTTTGTTTAACTGGTGCATTCTTTACATTGATTTACTCACCTTTAAAGCAGTTGATTGAAGGAGCTCCAAAAGAGATGTGGCCTGAAAAGATATCTGAAATTAAAGATGGAATGCCTCAAAATGCTATGTGGTGTCAATGGGCAATCGTTGTTCTTTTCATATTAGGAATAACTTTTGGAGGACAAGGAGCAGAAGCATTCTTTATGAAATTAACTCTTATGACAAACGTTGCTATGACGATACCATATTTACTTATAGCAGCAGCATTCCCGAGATTTAAGAAAAATAAAGATATAAAAAAACCGTTTGTTATATTTAAAACAGATTTATCTGTAAAATTAGCAACATTCTTTACTGTTTTACTTGTTGGATTTGCTAATGTTTCAACAATTATAGAGCCAGCTCTAAAAGGAAAAATAGATGATACTATTTGGATGATAGTAGGTCCAATCTTCTTTATTTTATTAGCATTAACTATATATAAAAAATATGAAAAAAAGCAACTTTTAAAAAAATAACAAATATAAAAAAAGCATGAATCCACAATTTGAGGATTCATGCTTTTTTTTATAGGTTAATCGACCCGCTATTCAAAAATAGTGGTAAAAACACTAATAACGTGCTATAATTGGAATAAATAAGCACTAAAAATTAATAAAGGATGGTGGAAATTTATGAAAAAAACTTTATTTGTAAAAGCTAATTGTAAAGAGTGTACTAAAGTAATTAATTTTTTTGAAAAGAGATTTGATTTAAAAATATTAGATTTAGATCAAAATATATCTTTAGCTCAAAAATTAGATGTTATATCAGCTCCAACTTTAGTTGTTGAAGAATGGGATGAACAATTGAATTTTGTTGGATTAGAAAAAATAGAAGAGTATTTAAGTGATGAACCCACACCAAAATATCCTTGTGTTTGTTCAGAGTAAAATTAAAAGGAGAAGATAATGATTGAATTTAAAAATGCATTAAAAAATGGAGAATTAGAAAAATTAAAATTGAAATTAGAAGAGGGAATAGATCCAAATGATAGAAGTGGTGAATATAGATATCCTATGCATAAAGCTGCAATTTCAGGTGATGTTTCAGTTGTAAAATTACTTTTAGATTATTCTGCGGATATAGATGTTCAAGAGCCTTTACAAGGAAATACTCCAATAAATTTAGCTATTTTTAATAAAAATATTGAAATGGTTCAATTTTTAAAAGATAGTGGTGCTAATTTAAAAATAAAAAATAGCTGGGGCATGACATCTTTAGAGTATGCAACATATTTAAAAACAAATATGAATTTTGATGATATTGATGGCATAATTGAGATTTTGAAAGTGTTATAAAAGAATTAAAAAAGAGAGTAGATGGCGAATCTACTCTCCTTTTCATTTTGGGTTTTGTTTGGAAAACGTTTAAAAAATCTTAGTGTGATTGAATTATAGTTCAAATTTTAAAAAAAGTCAAGTTTTTTTTGAATAAAGATTCAAAAATTTATTGTTGACATAATTCTGAAACAAATCTCTTGTATTATAACCTGTAAATACAAATTTTTGTTAAGGGTGTGAGTTTTGTGGTATTAATTTTAGTGATTTTGATTATATTTCTACTAATAGAAAGAAGAGGAAATCTTTGTTGTGATTCTTCAACGAGTAAAAGAGGTAGTTTTGTTTATTTTTTAGTGGGAATTGTGATATTAATAGTAATAGTAGCACTTTTTAGAATAGGATTCAACTTGAATGGGATGTCACCATTTATGTTTAGAAGATTTGGTGGATTCTTCTTTGGGTGTTAAAATGAAATTAGATAAAAAAACTATATAAAGAATAACAGAAATATTTTTAAATGTAAATTAAAATATTTAAAAGATATTGTGAATTGTTTAAGTATTTAAAGGAAAGAGAGCATTGAATTGAAATAGGAGAGAATACTATGAAACTAAAATTTTTTATGGGAGTTGGAATTATGATTGGAACTTTAGTTTTTGGAAATTGGAAAGATTTTAAAAAACCTAGTGATGTAGAACTAAAATCAAAACTTACAAATATACAATATGAAGTTACTCAAAAAAATAGTACTGAGCCACCTTTTGAAAACTTATATAATGATAACAAAAAAACTGGGATTTATGTAGATGTTGTTTCAGGAGAACCTCTTTTCTCATCTAATGATAAATATGAATCAGGAACTGGTTGGCCAAGTTTTATAAAGCCCTTAATTTCTGAAAATATAGTTTTAAAAAAAGATTTTAAATTGATTTGGCCAAGAACAGAAGTGAGAAGTAAATATGCAGATTCTCATTTAGGGCATGTATTTAATGATGGACCAGAACCCACAGGAAAGAGGTATTGTATGAATTCAGCTGCTCTTAAATTTATTCCTTTAGAGGATTTGGAAAAAGAGGGATATGAAGAGTTTTTAAAAGAGTTTGAGATGTAAAAATAAAAAAAGTGCCATTTTAAATTTGGCACTTTTTCTTTAGTAAAGAATTTATTTTACAGCGTAGTCCATAACTTTAGCAAAGCTATCTCTAATAACTAAAGTAGCATATCTATCATACTTCGTTTCATCGGCATTTATAATAACTAAATTTTTACCTTTAAAGTATTGGATATAATACGCTGCTGGGTATACAGTTAAGCTTGTTCCAGCAACAATTAAAGTATCAGCTTTTTTAATAGCGCTAGTAGCAAGTTCTGTTATTTCTTCATCTAAGTTTTCGCCGTAAAGGGTTACAGGTGGACGAGTTATACCGCCGCAGTCACAACTAAAATTTTCAGGTTCTTTTCTATCGCAAGCTAAGCAGTAAAAGTGAGATATATTGCCATGAAGTTCTAATACATTTAGTGATCCTGCATCTTGATGTAAGTTATCAATGTTTTGTGTGATGATAGCTTTAAGTTTTCCAATTTGTTCTAGTTTAACTAAAGCTAGGTGACCTTTGTTAGGTTTTATATTTTTAAAGTTCATCTTCTCTTCTAAGAATTCGTTGAAAATTTTTCTATTTTGTAAAAAGAAATTGATATGTAAAATCTCTTCTGGATTATATCCCTTATACTTTCGACTGTAAAGACCATCTTTTCCTCTGAAATCTGGAATACCACTTTCTGTAGAAGTTCCTGCTCCACCAAAAAAAACAATATTATCGCTAATTTTTATAATTTCATCTAACCTATCCAATTTGTTATTCATGTAAATTCCTCCAATTTTAAAATTTTTATTTTTTCTCAGGGTAATCTTTTAGTTTTCAGTCTTTTGTGATTCAATATATCGCTTGATAGTTTCAATTGTAGCACAGCGAGTACTCAGTATGCAATGTAGCACCACTCTCTATTAGGGTGGTGGTAGTTCATGAGCGCTGTATGCTCTAGTGAAAAAATAAAAATCAGATAAATAAAAGTAAAATGTTATAAAAATACAACACACCTTGAAAACTATTAGTAATCAAGGTGTGTTGTATTTTTAATTATTATTCCCACTCAACTTAAAAAAAATTGTTTGTTTTTAAATGTATTGATTTTATTATGTTTTTAAGGGGGCTGAAATTTCAAAACAAGTATTTTTTACTGCCTTTTTAATAAAAGAGGTGCATTTTAGGTGCAGTTGTAGAGTTAGATAACTGGATAAAATACATTGAAAAAATATTAACAATAAAAAGAAAATAAACTAGATGAAATAAACAAAAAAATAAACAAAAAATTGACATTATATAAAAAATAGAATATAATCTTATTGAGAAAAGGGTAGAAATACAGCTTAGTATCAGGTGGCCTTACACCTAAATAATTCAGATATCGCCACAAGCATTTAGTACACTAAAGGCGCTTGTTAGTTGTTTTAAATATTTTATATGTTGACTGAACAACGTAAAAATAAGGAGAAAAAAAGACTACCTATGTTCAAAAGGTGGTCTTTTTTTAATAGGGGGAATAATAATGGAAGAAGATAAAGTTTTAGAGCAAATAAAAAAATGTTTAAGTTATTATGATGAAAATTTATGTGGTAAAACTTTTTTGATTGTATTTTCAGAAATTGATAATAAAAATTTAAAAAAATTGGATTGCAAAAAAAAAGCAAGTTTTTTATTATTTTCAGAAATAATTTTTAAAGATGAAAATTTTATTCATTTAGTAGGAATAAAAAGAGATAAAGATATTCCAGCAGCTAAAATATACAATGATATAAAAAATCACCATATAAAAACACCTAAATTTGTTCTGAGTGATGGATTTCATAAAAAAGTAGATGTTTTTTTTAAGTTAAGTAATTTATTTAATGGTAAAATTAATAAAGCGAGATATAATGGATATAAAAAAGATAATTTAGATGTGGATAGAGTTTTAGGGACAGATAAAGCTTTAGAAGAAATAGTTTTAGGAGTAAAAGCTATTGGAAATAATAAATTTGTTCCAGCATCTTTATTAAAAGATGTTTTTTCACAATTAGTTGAAGGGGAATCTAAAAAAGTATTATATATTTTAGAAAAAGATAATAATATTCAAATTTATAAAAAATTAAACTATATAGATAGAGATTTTAAAGTAGAATACTTAATGAATTTAAACAGAGTTGATTTTAAAATATCTGAAACGTTAGAATCTCATTTTAATACCGAATCAAAAAAAATAAATCATATATGTTATCAGAATACTTATAAATTTTTAGAATCTGAAAATGAACAACTTGAGAAACATTTTATAAAACGAGGCTTTAAAAAAAGAAGCTGGATTTTAAAAGAGGATATTGAAAAGAAGAATTGGCAAATTTTGAAAAAAGCCAAAGCAATTCAGATATTTAAAGATGAAGAACAGCAAAATGTAATAGAAGTTTTTAATATAGAGAAAATTAGAGTTAAGAAATAAAAAAAGATTGATAATTCAATCTTTTTATACATTTCTTAGCAACTCCATCATCTCCTTATTACTATTAGGAAATAGATGAGAGTAAGTATTTAAGGTTGTTTCAACCTTTTCGTGTCCTAATCTTCTAGCAATAGCTAGAGGATTAACACCCAGATGAATAAGTAAGGATGCGTGTGAATGTCTAAGATCATGTATCCTTATTTTTTTTACTCCAGCAATTTTTGAATATTTTTTCATAGCATATTCAAAAATATATTTAGTATGAGTAATTAATCTTGTACTAGGTTTTGGTTTATATAGTGTTTTTAGATAGTTTTGTAATATTGGAATCAATTGAGCAGGTATTTCAATAATTCTTTTACTCTTAGGAGTTTTAGGCTCAGTGACAACATCCTCTTTATTCAATCTTTGATAAGACTTATTAATATTTAAAGTTTCATTTTCAAAATCAATATCTTTTACCTCAAGAGCCAGTAGCTCTCCAATTCTAATTCCAGACCAAAACAAGATATTAAATCCTACATAAGCAACAGGATGATCTTTAAGAGTTTCAATAAATAATTTAAAATCTTCTGGAGTCCAGATATTCATTTCTTCAGCATGTTTCTTTCCAATACTTCCAGCCTTATGACAAGGATTTTCTTGCAATGAATGAAACTTAATAGCATAGTTAAAAATAGCTGTAAGTTGATTATGAATAGTTTTTATGTAAGTTTGACTATATATATTCCCATTACTTGGATTTTTAGCTTTTAAAAGTTCATTTTGCCATTTTCTAATTATAACTGGAGTAATGTCACTCAGTTTTAAATTTTTAAAAAATGGCAATATTTTTCTTTCAATTATATATTTTTTATTGATCATGGTGTGTTGTCTTAATCTGTGACTTAAATCCTCTATATAAAGTTCATATAAGCTTTTAAATGTCATACTGACTTCAAACTTATATTTAGATAGAAACTCTCTTTCGTATTCAAGAGCATCTCTTTTAGTTTTAAAACCTCTTTTAAAAGTTCTAACTCTTTTTCCTTCGTAATCTACATAATAGAAACGGGACATCCAAGTCCCGTTCTTATCCTTAGTTGCTGGCATAATTAATCTCCTTTTATTATTCCAAATCTTTCTAATAGATAAAGTTTATTAACCCTACCTCTAATTATAAGATATCCTTTTTCTTTCATTTCTTTATTAACTTCTCTAATTATTTGATAAGCTTTACCATTTCCAACACTGCAAAGTTCAGCGACTTCTTTCACTGCTATCATATTAGACATAATATACCTCCTGATTATACCCTGTAAAATTTAAGTTTTATTTAATAAGATATGGTGTTTTTATTTAATTAATTAATTTAATATTATTTTTATTGTCAAATTCTAAGTTCCTATCGGCTAAAGATTTTTTAAGTTCTTTGATATATTTCTGGAATAGATCAATCTCTTTTTCAACCTGAGATATTTGTTTTGAATCCATAGCTGATATATTTTTTCTTAACTTTTCAAAGTTTTTATAATTAACACATTTTTTAGTTTCTTTCTGGATAAGAGGTTCAATCTTATATCCATCATCTAGCTCTATGGTATCCTCTTTTGGAGTACTTCTAGCCTCTATAAAGCATCTAATATCATCAACCTTTATAAGTTCCAACTCCACAGTATCATAAATAATATTCATATCAAGGTCCTTACCTGTAAGTAGTTTAACAGCTTGAGTTGAAAGGCTTGTTATATATTGAGCTTTATTAGGGAAATTGATATATAAGTCATATCTTTTTAAAAGCTCAGACACTTTATCTTTACTTAATCCAATATTTTCATACCAAGCCATAAAACTACCTTCAGACCTTTTCAATTTTAAGGAATTTTCATAAAGAGCCTTACAAACTTTATATAAAGATTCAGACATATTTCGGAAGTTCCGAAATATGATAGCTTCATTTTCAATAACTTCTTTTTTAATATTTTCCTCAATTTCATATTTTTCAAATTGAAATGAACTTTGATAGTCCTCTTGTACTTTTGCTTTTAAACTAGCCAATGCTTTCATAGTATTTTCTCGATTACAGTAACAAAAATTTCTTGTATTGTTTTAATTTTTTTAGAGTTAGACTCCCAGATTGTTTTTCCATCATCAATCAGTTTTCCAATCGTTGCACTCTGACTTATTGGAGCAGTTAGATGTATTTCAAAAGGCTCTAAGACCTCTTTCAATCCGTTATAGTATTCTTTTTCTTTAGCTGTTTTAGTCCATTTATTTATGATAACTGATTTGACCTTTCTAATTTCAACTCCTTCTAAAAGTGAAGTTATAGAATTTATAGTTACTTTATCTGCAAATCCAGGAACAACTACTTTATCTGATAATTGCACAAAGTATTTATCTATTCCAACAACAGGTGTAGAGTCTATTAAAATGTACTCATATTCCTCTTTAAATGCCTCAAATAGCCGTTCTAATCTCTCTTTGGACTGTAGGTTCAAGTGTGATGTTTTGAGAGGGATAAAAAATAGATTTTCTCTTAATCTTATCAAGTCACCAGTTCCAGTTTTTATCCATTTTTCAAGTCCTGAGTTTGAAACTGTTTTTTCCATTCCAGCATATTCTAAAATGTTATTCTGGTTATCAGATGTTACAATCAAAACTTTTTTATTTGTAACATGTTGTAGTCCGTGAGCAAGTTGGAGAGTTATCCAACTCTTACCAACTCCCCCTTTATTATTTTTAATTAAGATTACTGACATTCTTCTACCTCCGATAAATTAATACCTAACTCTTTTTCGATAATTTGTTTTAAAGAACACTTCCCCTCACCAGGAATCACTCTGTCTTCTATTTCAGCTATTTGATGTTTTTCTAAAATCTCCATAAGATTTTTAAGTCATTTTTATTAAGTTTTATTATCATTTTATCCTCCAAGATATTTTTTCATTGACATGCAAGAAGGCTTAGTGTTATACTCTCATTGCTATGTGAGGGTTTAGTTCTAGGACTGAACCTTTTTTTATTTTTTGTAAATTCTATTTAAACCATCCCCTTTGTGTTATAAAAAAAGATTGGAATCTCTTTACCACCGTTATTAGCTTTAACAATTTCACCATTCACTTTAGCAATTCTAGCTTCAAGTCTTGATTTTTTTTGTTTAAGTTTTCTTAAATCTTGCTCAGCTTTAGCTATATTATTTTTAGCTATGTTTAGTTCGGTATTTAGTAAACTACTTAATTTGATTAAATCTTTTTGTTTTGATTCCATTATCCGATCTCTTTCAATGCTTTTATAAGTTTCTCAGTATAATTATTAATTAAATCTTCATTCATTCCAGTACAAGACTTTTGAAATTTTTGAATTACATCTTCTACAGTGTGATAGTCTTTACAACATTGGTAAAAGTCAATACAATCATTTGCTATAGTTACAATAGTTTTTTCAGATTTAGGTTTTTGTTTAGTTGGTTTAGGTAAAACCTCTTTAGCTTGGAAGTTCCAAAGTCCTCTAACTGATTGCACAAGAATACTGTTTAGGTTTTTAGCAAATCCTTGTTGAACTTCAAGTTTGCATTTTTCATAGAGAGCATTAAATTCTGCTTCTGTGATATTTGGATTACTTGATAGGATATTTGCTTTTGTACTTGAATCTAAAATATTTAAAAAGTGACTACTACTACTTTCTTTTTTAGGTTTAGTATTTATTTCAGTAGTAGTAGAATTAGTATTAGTTATATTAGTATTAGTTACCGTAACATTTTTGTTACCCGTACGCTCCCCATAATTGTTACCCGTGCCTTCCTCGCTTTTGTTACCTGTATATTTACGAGTAACACTTTTGTTACCCGTAGAATTAGCTTCATTGTAGTAATAAAATATCTTATCTTTTTCAACTATTGTAGTTTTAATTAACTTTGAAATGTTCTTTTGATCCTTCATATAAGTTTTGATATTTTCAGCAGTATATAAACGTCTCTCAATAACTTTAAATCCAATCTTTATTTGATTGGCGAATAGATATCCAAGTTCAATTAAGTCACTAATATCTCTACTGATACTCTTTTCATGTTTATTAAGCTTGATAGATATACTTTCGTTTGTAGCAAAGCAATATCCAACCTCGTTATCTGATAATTTATTTATAGCAGCATATGTTTTAAATAGTGCTGGACTTAAATCTTGCATAGCATCCCAAAAAGTTTTATTGTTCATTTGTTCCTCCAATAGAATTGATTTATAATATTTTTATTTTTTTAATTTTTCTTTGTTTTCTCTAATTAATTTTTCTTCAACAATTGAATTTTCAGTTCTTAGTTTTTCTCGACATCTAGCAGCATAATTGATTAAGTATGTTCTTACATCATCATCAATTTGTTCATAGTAAAGTTCATCTGTTTTTAGAGTTTCAAAACTTTTTTCAAATCGATCATTAAAATTCTTAGTCTCTTTTCTTAATGATAAGAGCTCTTTTTTTATTTCTTCTAAATTTTCTAAAGCTAATATTTTTTCATATTGTTTGTCAAAATGGATACTCATATCAAGTCTCCATTTCATAAGTCCAAACATTTTCTCTCTTCTTTCGTCATCCAATTTATCATTAACACTTGCGTGTCTAAGAGCCTCTTCAAAAGTCATGATATGACATTGAAGATTCATAGACCTTTCAAGTGCTAAAGAGTTGCTACTTTCTGTTCTCATCGATAACCTCCTAGTATATTTTGTTTAAAAACTCTGTTAGAAGCCACCATGGGGGAATGATGACCTCTAATAGAGTGCCTACCATAAAAGAGAGTAGGCAACTTAATTATGAAAGGTGTTCAAATAAAATTTTACTGACGATAGAGATATAGTTCCAAAAATAATTACCATGTATAGCCTCTTCAAAAAACTCTTTTTCAAAACTTTTCATATCAGAAATCTCAGTTTCAATTTCATTTTCAAGCCCATAAAATTTAATCTCTTTAATAAGATTTTCAACCAATTCTAATTTATCTACCATAACAACCTCCTGTTATAAAAAAATTTATGAGTTACTTTTATTTTCTAGTTCTCTAATTTTTGTTTTTAGAATTTCATTTCCATTTGTAACTTCATTATATTTTTCGGTTAAATTATCTAACTGAATAGAAAGAGTTATGGTTTTTTCACGACGTTTTTTATGTTCCTCTACTTTATCCTCTAATTCTTTAATTTTTGTTTTGGATAAATGAAGATATTCTTCAATAATTTTTTCGATTAATTCAGGTTTAATGTTCATAAATGACCTCCAATTTTAATTTTTTATCTGTATTTATAAAATAAAAATATTAGCTTATAACTTTAAATATAACAGTATTTAGAGTTAGGCTATTTGGTGTCAAATTAAAAGTTTGTTCAATTTGTTTTAAAACATTTAGATTTCTTTTTTTGATATGATGATAAAGCAATTGTCTTGAACTTATGTCAAGTGATTTAGCTAAATCATCAATTGAGAGATCATTTATAACGCATAAAACTTTAATAGTTTTCTTAATTTCCATTTATCCTCCTTCGATTACAAAAATAATCATTTCGAAAAGTAAATACTTACATAAGTAATTATAACTAATAAAGTTACTTTTGTAAACACTTTTTTTAAAATATTATTTACAAAAGTAAGTAATATAGGTAAACTTAATATATAAAAGGAGTTGGTTTTATGAACGAGACATTTGATATAACAGAGAAAATGTTGATTCAATTAGGAAATTATATTAATCAATTGAGAGAGGAAAGAGGAATAGGGTTTAATCAATTAGCTTTGATGAGTAACTTAAATGTAAGAACATTAAATGATATTTTAAATGCAAAAATAAAAAAAATAAATCCATTTCATTTAAAAAGAATTGCTAAAGTTTTAAAGATTGATTATAAAGAGTTGTATAGAATAGTTGGGTATTTAGACAACGGTGATTTGTTTGATATAAATGCTACAGAAGAAATAAAAAAATTAAGAAAAGAATTAGAAGAATGCAAAAATCAATTGAATATTGAAAGTAATAGCAACAATGGTCACATTATAGTAGGAGATGGAAATAAGATAAATCATTCTTATGCTGGAACTGAGTTGTGCAAAGAGATGAATGAACTTAGTGAGATACAAAAAGAAAAAGTATTAAAATTTATAAATGAATATATAAAATAAGTAAATTAATTAGATAATATATGGGGGAGGTATTTGTTTATGGCAACTTATGATTATAAAGCTGGAAAAAAAAGAGTAGAAGAAATTTTAAATAATAAATTAGAGGTAAAAGAGCAAGAGAAAATACCAAAAGATGAAAACTTTACTTATTCAAATGGTTATTATGGTTGGGTTAGTTCAATATTTGTAGATATTAGAGATTCGACGACAATTTTTTCAAAATCTGATAAGGAAGAAGTCTCGAAAATGATCAGAGCTTTTACATCTGAAATAATAGAAATTTTACGTGGTGATGATAATGAAAGAGAGATAGGGATTAGAGGAGATTGCGTATATTGTATATATACAACGCCATTAATACTAGATATTGTAGAAATTATGGATAAAGCATCTTGGATAAATACATATATGAATATGTTAAATAAACTTTTAAAAAATAAAGGGTTTGATCAAATAAAGGCAGGAATAGGAGTTGCTACAAATAAGGAATTAGTAGTAAAAGCTGGAAGAAAAGATACAGGAATAAATAATAAAGTATGGATAGGTGATGCTGTAAGTAAAGCTTCTAAACTATCTGGATTAGGAGATACATATAATACTAGAAGAATTTGTATTACACCAACAGTATACAATAATATAATAGAAACCTATACTAAAAACAATAAAGATGCTAATTCATGGTTTACAAAGAAATATCATGACAAATATGGATATTATTATGAATGTAGTTTAATATGATGTGTACCCTGTCAAGGGCACACCTTAATTATCAACATTTTTTTGCTTATTATTTTCTCTATATGTTAAGGGACTTAAGTTCCCTAATTTTTTTTGCAACCTATCTTCATTATAAAATTTTATATAATCAGATATA
>NZ_JBOFMZ010000033.1:0-16019 GCF_051658645.1 Cetobacterium sp. | reverse complement strand
TTAGTAACTATTGCCTCAACATAATAACATTCTAAAGAAGTACCTATCTAAATAGTGCTTCAAAATCTCTTATTAACTGCGTTATATTTTTACTACCCTTTAAGTATATCCTGTAATGTTAAAAAAAGCAACTCTTTTTTATAACTTTTAAGTTTTTTATATTTTATATTTTAAAAAAATACATACTTTTTTCTTGTTTGTAATATTTACAATATTTACAGGAAAATCAAGAATGCTACAAACCCAATAAAATCAATGCATATCGAAGAGCCAAAAAAGTTAAAGGTGATAAAAAAGTTGTTAAAGGTGATAAAAAAGTTGTTAAAGGTGATAGAAAATAACTTGATATATTATCACCTTTGTGATATATTTTTTTTGAGGTGATTTTATGAAAAAATTGATAGTTCACAAACCAAATCAATTAATAGAAATTGTTGGAAACCCTATATCTTCTGGAGGATTAGTAGCATATAACTTTTTACTTCATAAGTTTCAACAAGAAAAAACTGACAAAATTATTATTTCTATGAGTGAAATTTTCAACTCTTTGGAAATTTCAGATAAATACGAAGATTTATACAACTATCTTAACAGTTTACAAAAAACAAGAGTTCAAAGTAAAGATGCAAAAGGAAAAGTTTGGGGTAGTTTTAGTCTTTTAGCAGAATACAAAAAAGTAGATGATGGAATTTTCATTCAAATTCCAAATACAATTTTCCGAGCTCTTTGTGGTGATGAAAAAGAAAAAGATTTTTACTATACAACTATAAAATTGTTAGAGCAAACAGCTTATAAATGTTCTTATACAATAATTTTTTATGAAATTTTTAAAAAATATGAAAAAATAAATTTACCAATATATTCTATAGACGAATTAAAAGAAATTACAGGAACAAAAGAAAAATATACCGAGTATAAATACTTTAAAAGAGATGTTTTATTTAAAGTGATAGAAGAAATAAATCGTTTTGATAGCAAATATGACTATTCATTTGAAGAAAAAAAACTTGGTAGAAAAGTAAATGCAATTAAATTTTTAAAAGTTGAAAAAAACGTAATAGATTTACTACTAGATAATGAGTTATCAGAAAAGCTAGTAAAAACAATCGAAAAAGCTCGTAAAAACAGGTTTGTAGACTTAGTTTATTCTCAAAAAGCTATGGATAAAATTATAAAAAAATATGATGAAATAGATGTTGTTAAAGGTTTAAATGAATTATACAAATATAATTCTGAAATTAAGAATTTTTCTAAAATTTTGATTTCTAAAATTGATGATATTAAAAATTCTAAAATAGAATTAATCAAAAAAAAGGTTAAAATTGAAGTTAAATCTGAGGTTGTAGAATCAGTACAATCCGAGTTAGATTTAGAAAAAGAAAAATTATCAATAGTTGTAATGCAGAGTGGATTACCAACAACTAAAAAGATTCATTTGTTCACTCAATTATCAAAAATAGAAACTGTTGAAGAGTTAGAAAAGTTTAGACTTGAAATGAAGAGACACTTCTTATTATAGGAAGTTGTCTTTTTATAGTTTACTTTTTTAAAATTGTCTTGAATACAATAATTACTATAATTTTCATCAATCTCTTTGATTATATTTTCATTTATAAACTCTAACTTTGTTGATTCCTCTTCTAAAATAGTTGCTAAATCTCGTTCTAATTTTTCTATATTACTTGGATTGCTTTTTATTCTAAATAATCTATTTCTAAAAGCTGCTTCAGAGTTTTGAGAATTTATTAACTCGAATAGTGCATTTTCTTGAAAATAAAAATGGATATCTTCTGTAAAAGGTTGTAAAATAAGTCACCACAACCAAACAACCAAAGGAGATATCCAATCATAATTTTAAACCATTCTAATAAAATAATCAACTATTTTTCTAAATTAAATTTAAAAAATTTAGTTTTTTTTCTTACTCTTTTACTCATATATGGGATCATATCATGAAAACGCGAAATAACAAGGTGTCATTCTTCTAATATGATAATGCTTTTGATAAAAATTCATATTTTTTTATTGTATCTAAGATTTTTTTAGGTGACGAACTTTTTTCTATAATATCTAAAAAATCACAATTATCAACTAATTCTAAAAACTGAGTTAAAGCGTCTAAATAATCTTTTGAAACTGTACCACAAAAAGCTAGTAAATACTTTACTGGTTTTTTATCAGGGAAATAAACAGGTTTATCTAGCGCCACTAAGGCCATTCCTGAACGGTTCACATCTTCAGAAAGTTCCCCATGAGGGATTGCTAACAAATTTGTTATTACTATATAGGAACCATGTTTTTCAACTTTATTTATCATCGTTTGAATATATCGTTCGTTTACACATCCTAATTCTACTAGAAGTTCACCTGTAACTTGGATAGCTTCTTGCCATGTTTCAACTTTTTGTCCTAACTTTATAGCATCCGCCTTTATAAAATCTGAAAGTTTTTTCCCTCTCTCTTTTAAATCGTCTACAAATTTCCCCTCTAAAATAGATTTCAAATCTTTTATTAAAAATTTTTTATTATTAATCTCACAATGTTTTGATATGGTATCACAAATAGCTGATAAAGAAACTTTGTCTAAATGTCTTGGAAGATTATATAAATCTAAAGTTTCTATATCCTTATCATTTAAAATAGTATTTATTGAAACTATAGGTATATCTATATCTATGTCTATTGTTGCTAGTGTCGTTACTATCAAATCTATTTTTCTTGAAAAATTTATACTTTTCAATTGATTCAGTGGTATTGTGTCTAATATATTTATATTGTACCTTTGCTTTAACTGTTGTTCTAATAGCTTTGAAGTTCCGTACCCATATCCACAAATTAAAATTATATTCTTAGTTTGTTCTCTTCTACTTTTCCATCTATCTAAAGCGCTTCTAAAATGTAAAGCTATAAAAGATATCTCATCTTCATTCATTGGAATTTCTAAAAATTCATCTAAAACAAGCAAAGCTTCATTTGTATTTTTATACAGTATCGGAAACTTTTCTAAAAACTCCTTCGATATTGAATTTTGTAGCTTCACTCCATTTTTTACTCTATGCAATGCTGGCTTTATATGATTTACAAGCCCATTTATCAAAATTTCATCTTTACTCAAATCAACTTTATGAAGTTTCTTAAACTGTAAAACTATTTTTTTTACTAAAATCTCAATCTCTAACCACTCTTTATATGCCAAATTTGATAGTGAGAAGTTAGTACATCCCAAAAAGTAATCGGTTAATTTTATCAACTCTAAATTTGAAATATCTATATTAAAGTTTATTTCTATTAAAGATATATTTTTTTTTAAAACTTCGTACTCTTTTGTATACTCATAAAAGTTTATGTTATTACTGTTTTTTATATCATTTCCACTTTGAATTCTCTTTATCATGATTAAAATATAGTTTAAAAGTATAAAATATGTTTCATCTGTTATTACTGTATTTAATTGCTTTACAATATAGTTTACAAATTTTTCTATCTCTTGTATATTGATATTTAAATATTTTTCTTTTATGAAGTTATATATATATTTACGCTTTAAATCCTTTTCTAATATAGTATTTCCATATTCGTTTATCAACTTCAATTGAAGATTTCTTAAATTTTGTTCTTCTCCAATTAGCTTTAATCCAACATTAGAAACCTCTAATTTTAATGAATTTTCATTTAATATTTTTTTTATTTCAGCTAACTCTGTTTTTATAGTTGTTCTAGTTAAATCGAATTCTTTACACAATTCAGGTATACATATTTCACCTTGGAATAAAATTTTTATCAGTATTATCAGCTGTCTGTGTTCATTAAAAAAGATCTCTTTAAAGTTAGATTTTATAAAAATATTTATTTCTTCAGTATTCTCATGAAAAAATTCACCTTTACTTTGCTTTTGAATTAAACTAATTCCTTGCACTTTGAAAAATTCATTTATTTTATCAATATCATATCTGATAGTTCTTTCATTTGCTTTTGTAACTATAGAAATTTCTTTTAAATTTGTCATTCCATTTTCTTCAACCAAAAATTTTAAAATTTCATATACTCTTTTATTCATTCACACCCATTCCTTTTAAAAAATAAAAAACATTGTTTTTCAGAACAATTCATATGTTTATTATAGTTTATACACTATATAAAAGCAACAAAACTATTTTATTCATATTTTTTTGAATAAAATAGCTTCTTTTTTTTTATAAAATATAATCATATAATCTATTTAATAATAAAAAATGTAGGAGGGAAGAATGGATATTAAAAATCTTATTGATAGAGATCTTATACTTTTAGACTCTAATTCAAAAACAAAAGAGAGTGTTATTGAAGAGTTAGTAGCTCTTTTAGATAAAAAAGGGGTTTTAACGTCGAAAAATGGGTTTTATGATGATGTTTTATCTAGAGAGAAAGTTTCGCCAACTGGTTTAGAAGATGGATTAGCTATCCCACATGCTAAATCTGACTTTGTTAAAACCCCCAAAATTGTTATAGCTAGACTTAAAAATCATATTGAAAATTGGGAATCTATCGATGAAAAAAATAAAGTATGTTTAGTTTTTCTTCTAGCTATTCCATCAAAACATCAAGGGGATATGCATATTGAGATTCTTAAAAATTTAACAATTTCATTTATGAAAGAAGGCTTTATAGAAAATCTTAAAAAATCTAAAAGTAAGGACGAGTTTTTAGCATTATTGTCTTCAGAAGAGTTATCTTCTAAAAAAATAGAAAAAAATCTGAAAGTTGATTCATCTAAAAAAATAGTCGCTGTTACATCTTGCCCTGCTGGAATTGCTCATACATATATGGCTGCTGAAGGTCTATTAAAAGGGGGAAAAGAGTTAAATATAAAAATCTCTGTTGAGAAACAAGGAGCACTAGGAACAGAGGATGCTCTAACAGAAAAAGAGATTGATGAAGCTGATGTAGTTATTCTAGCTGTAAATAGAAATATAGAAATGGATAGATTTGTTGGCAAAAAACTTTATCAAGTAAAAGCTAATATTGCAATTAAAGATGGAAAAGGCTTAATCTTAGAAGCTCTTGAAAATGCAACAATTTTTGGAACAAAAGGAAGTGAAGGTAGAAAAACAACTCTTGGAAAAACAGAAAATAAAGCTGTTGGTCACATTATGGCTGGGTTATCATATATGGTACCTATGGTTATCGCATCAGGAATCATTTTATCTATCGCAAATATTTTTGCCTTTCAAAAAAATGAACTCGGACAAATTATAAACTGGGGATTTGATAGAAGCACGAACTTTGGATTCTTAATGGCTAAGATGTTTGAGATTGGTCAAATTGGATTTAAATTGATGATTCCACTGTTTGCTGGTTTTATTGCCAACTCTATGGCAGGAAGACCTGCAATTGCTGCTGCTATGATTGGAGCTTATATAGCCAATGACGCCGCATATTTAGGAACTCAAACTGGTGGAGGTTTTATCTCAGCCATACTAGTTGCATTTTTAACTGGATATATTGTTAATCTACTTAAAAAAATAAAATGGCCAAAAATTGTTCAACCACTTTTAGGAATAATGGTAATCCCTGTAATATCTTTATTCCTTGTGACTATGATTGTCACTTTTATGATTGGGAAACCTATTGCTAACCTTATGGATACACTTTACTCAACATTGACATTCCTAAATGACAACTATACTGGAATGCCTATTATTATAGGAGCTATAATCGGTGCTATGATTGGATTTGATTTTGGTGGTCCTGTTAATAAAACAGCTTTAATCTTCGGAGCTGCAGTCTTCACAGATACTGTTGCTAAATATGGAATTCAAGGTGCAAACTTTGTTCCTGGAACAGCTGCTCAAGCTGCTATCTCTGTTGCTCCTCTTGGAATATGGCTAGCCTCTAGAATTTTTAAAAATAAATTTACAAAGCAAGAACATATTTCAGCTGCTTCAGCTTTTGGAATGGGTATTGTAGGAGTAACAGAGGGTGCTATTCCATTTGTAGCATCAAATCCTATTCAAATGATCACTGCATCTGTTATTGGTGGAGCTGTAGCTGGAGGCTTGGCTGGTGCTACTGGCTGTAAATTTTATGGTGGAATCGGATCACCAATAGGAACTTTCATTGGATACATCGAGCAACCAGTTCCATTCTTAACTTGGATTGCTTGTACCTTTGCAGGAATAATAACAACAGCATTAATTATTGGATTCTGGAGAAAATCTATTATTGAAAACGAAAGTGAACTTGAAGAGATTTTAATTTAAGGAAAAGGAGCAAAAATGAAAAAAGTACACGTCTATGCTAATACACATTGGGATTACGAATGGTATTTTACAGCCAATGAATCCATTATTCAGCTTATATATCATATGGATGAAGTTATTGAATCTCTTGAAAAAGGTAGTTTAAATTACTACCTTTTAGATGGGCAGGTAAGTATTTTAGAGGAATATATAAAATATATGCCAAAAAATTTTGAACGAATAAAAAAATTGGTTTCTGAAAAAAAGCTTTTAATTGGGCCTTGGTATACACAAACCGACGAACTTATTATTTCAGGAGAATCTATCGTTCGAAACCTATTTTATGGTATAAAAAGCTGCAAAGAGTTTGGCAACTATTTTAAAATTGGTTATCTTCCAGATTCGTTTGGTCAAACTAAAGATTTACCTAAAATTTTAAATGGATTTAATATTCATAATTTCATATTTTGGCGAGGTCTTCCAAAAGATCTTTGTCCTGATAGAGAGTTTATTTGGGAGTCTGAAGATGGAAGCGAGGTTTTAGCAAGTAATATAAAAAATGGGTATTACTATGGTGGTAATCTTATCTATAATAACGATATTGAAAATGTTGAAAAAACTTTCTTAGATGGGGTATCAAAAGATAATATTTTACTATCTGTTGGTGGAGATCAAAGATATGTCGATTTTAATCTAAAAGATCGAATAGATTTTTACAACAAAAATAGTAAAAGTAATCTATTGTATATCGAAAGTAATTGTGAAGAATACTTCAAAGAGTTAAGAAGTGAAGGTGATTTTAAAAGAGTTAAAGGTGAATTCATCTCTAGTTCAAACTCAAAAATTCATCGTTCTATTTACTCATCTAGATATGATCATAAATATTTAAACGATAAAATTGAACGAAGATTAATTTATCAGTTAGAACCTCTTTTTGTCATAGGACAATCTTTAGGTCTTTCTCCTAAAACTGATATGCTTGAAACCATTTGGAAAAAGTTACTTTTAAATCATGCTCATGATAGTGCCTGTGGATGTAATAGTGACAAAACAAATAGAAGTATAACCTCTAGATTGATTGATGTGGATCAACTATCTTACTCGGCTTCTGATTATATCGTTAGAAAGATTTGTGAATCAATTGAAAGCAAAGAAAATAATGATTTATTTATCTTTAATACTTTGCCATATAAAAGAAATAATCCTATTAAATTAAATATATCAACAAAATCTAAATTCTTCTCTATTAAAAGTGAATATGGAAATGAGATTAAATACAATATTTTGTCTCAAGAAAAAATTTATAGAGGCAGTATCAAAAGAAATGAATCTGAGCATAACCCTGAACTTTACTATTACATAACTACAATACTCATAGAGCATACTCTTTCACCTCTATCTTTAGAACAGATGAAGATTTATGAGAGTGAAAGCTCTAAAATTTTAAGCGATAAATCCTTTGACGAATTCATCGAAGATTCTTTCTATAAAATATATTTCTCTAATGGAAAACTTACACTATTTAACAAAATAACAAATGTCTTACTTCAAGATTTTATAACTTTGGAAAATAGCGGAGATGATGGAGATACTTATGACTACTCTCCACCTGTTTTAGATAGAAAAATACAACACAGTTTCTCTGAAAGTTCTGCTACTTTTAACAACGGTTCTATTTTTAAAAGTTTAGAGATGCAAAGTTATATAAGGTTGCCTTTAAACTTAAAAGATAGAGAGCTCAATATTTTAAATACATATCTAAAGTATAATTTGAAAATTGAACTAAACAATTCAGGAAATATTTTAGTTTATCTCACTGTTGATAACCATACTCAAGATCACAGATTGAGAGCACTCATACATACAGGAGTAGTAAGTAATACATCAATTGCAGATACTCCTTTTGGAACAATTGAAAGATTAAATACTCCTGAAACTATAAATTGTTGGCGTGAGCTTGGATGGAAAGAGGAGCCATCACCTATATATCCATTCTTAAATTTTGTTGCACTAAAAAATAAAGACATCTCAACCTCTGTTCTATCAAAAGGAATAAAAGAGTATGAAATTCTTGAAAATAGTAAAATCGCTATAACTTTATTTAGAAGTGTTGGGTTCTTAGGAAAACCTGACCTTTTAAGACGACCTGGAATTGCATCTGGTCAAGAGTTTAAATATATTCCAACACCAGATAGTCAATTGCAAGAAAAACTAAAATTTAAATTTGCTATAAGATTTGAAGAAAATTCCAGTGTCAAATTTGATGCTAATTCAATCAAAAAAGAATACCAACTCTATGCTGTGACAATACCTTACTATCAAGTTCAAGAGTTGAATCTGTTTACAAACACTTTAAAATATTTTGTAATGCATCCTTTAAAAGATAAATTAAAATCTTTTAAAAACTTAATTGATCTTTCAGAGTGTAGTTTAACTCTGTCGTCTATTTTTCCAATAGATGAATATAGTTATGGTTTGAGATTAGTCAATTTAAATTTTAAAAAGGAAAATGAAGTTATTAAAATAAACTTTGGAAAAAATTATGAAATAATCAATATGCTGTATGAAAAAATTCAATCCAAAAAAAATATCATAAATTCAAAAATTATATTAAACAATATTAAACATGGAGAAATTATAAATCTGAAAATTTATATTTAAATTAATACGGGAGGATTTCTATGAGTAATTTTATGAATTTAATCGAAAAAAAGCTTATGCCTATTGCTGCAAAAGTTGGACAAAATCGGTATTTAAATGCAATTAAAGATGGTTTCGTTTACACAATGCCGTTTTTAATCATCGGATCTTTTATTCTTCTATTGGTAAATCTACCATTTACAGATCCAAAAAATGTTCTTTATATGGAATGGTATAGTAATTTAATGGGGGCTTTCAAAGGAGATTTAGTTCAACCATTCTATGTGAGTATGGGAATAATATCTTTATTTGTTTCATATGGTATTGGAATGTCTTTATCTAACTATTATAAATTAAATGGAACTACTGGTGGATTTTTATCAATGTATGCATTTTTATTAATATCAGCTAAATTAGATTGGTTACCTATTGGACAAGCAGAAGGAGCTTCATCACTATTTCTTATAGGTGAAGGTGGATGGATGCCTGTTATGGATGCTAGATATCTTGATGCTAAAGGTTTGTTCACAGCTATTTTAGGAGCTATAATTGCAATTGAAATCTTTAGAGTTCTTGTGCAAAGAAAATTTGTTATAAAGCTTCCTGATTCTGTTCCACCTGCAATTGCAAAATCTTTCGAACTATTAATTCCAATTGTTGTTGTAACTATTTTGTATCACACTATAAATATTTTAGTTATGAAAAATTTAGGAGTTATGGTTCCAGAAGTTATTCTAAAAACTTTTGCTCCGCTTTTAAATATGTCTGATTCACTTTTATCTTTAATAATTTTACTTTTGATTATACATCTATTTTGGTTTGCTGGACTACATGGAACAAATATTGTTGTTGCTGTTGTTAACTCAATAACTTTATCTAATTTAGCTACCAACCAAGCTGCTCTTCAAGCTGGAGAAACTATTCCAAAAATATTTGCTGGTGGATTTGTGGACTCTTTTATCTTTATGGGAGGTGTTGGAACAACTCTTGGATTAACTTTTGCTATGATTAGAAGTACTAATACACATATAAAATCGATTGGAAAACTGTCTTTACTTCCAGCTATTTTTAACATCAACGAACCTATTATGTTTGGAACACCTATTGTTATGAATCCATTGCTATTTATACCATTCATAACCGTTCCTATTGTAAATGGGACTATTGCATGGTTTGCTACTAAGTATGGACTTGTTTCAAAAATTGTAACTCTTGTGCCGTGGACAACACCAGGACCATTAGCTGCTTTACTTGCTACAAATTTTGATTTTTCTGCTGCTATTTTAAGTTTAGTACTGATATTACTTTCTTACTTTATATATACACCATTTTTAAAAATATATACTAACTCATTAAAAGAAGGAGAGATGTAAACTATGATCAAATTTAATGATAACTTCTACTTCGGTAGTGCTTCATCTGCTACTCAAAGTGAAGGAGCTTGGAATATTGATGGAAAAGGACAAAATATTTGGGACTATTGGTTTGAAACAGAAAGCTTCAGATTTCATAATAAAATAGGTCCTTACGAGGCTTCAACTTTTTATAGAAATTATAAAGATGATATAAAACTCTTGAAAGAGACTGGGCATAACTCTTTTAGATTTTCTATTAGTTGGTCTAGATTATTACCGAATGGTTTTGGGGAAATAAATCCTAAAGCGATTGAATTTTACAACAATGTTATAGATGAGTTATTATCTAATAAGATTGAGCCTTTCGTCAATCTTTTTCATTTTGACATGCCTATGTGTATGCAGAATATAGGTGGATGGGAAAATAGAGATGTGGTTGAACACTACGCTAATTTTTCAAAAATATGTTTTGAAAATTTTGGTGATAGAGTTAAAAGATGGTTTACATTTAACGAACCTATTGTTCATGTTGAATGTGGTTATTTACTTGGTTATCACTACCCATATAAAGTAGACCCAAAATCTGCAGTACAAGTTGGTTATCATACTGTACTTGCAAACGCTCTTGCAATTAAAAACTATAAAGAGTTAAATGGAGATGGAAAAATAGGAATTATTTTAAACCTCTCACCTTGTTATCCGAGAAGTGAGAATAAATGGGATTTAAAAGCTTCATTTATGGCTGATCTTTTTGCTAATAGAAGTTTTTTAGACCCAGCAGTAAAGGGCTATTTTCCAACTGAGTTAATCGATGTTTTTAAAGAACACAATTTAATGCCTGAGTATACAGAAAAGGACCTTAATATAATTTCTGAAAATACTGTTGATTTCTTAGGAGTTAACTACTACCAACCTAGAAGAGTTGCTGCTAGAGCCTCTCTTCCAAATCCTGAGGCTCCATTTATGCCCGAGTATTACTATGACTACTATATTATGCCTGGAAGAAAAATAAATCCTTATAGAGGGTGGGAGATCTTTGAAAAAGGTATCTATGATATAGCTATTAATATTAGAGATAACTATGGAAATATTGAGTGGTTAATATCTGAAAATGGAATGGGTGTTGAAGGTGAAGAGAGATTTTTAGTTGATGGAATAATTCAAGATGATTACAGAATTGATTTTTTTAAAGACCATTTAAAATGGTTACATAAAGGCATCGAAGAGGGTTCGAACTGTATTGGATATCACGTTTGGACATTTGTTGACAACTGGTCTTGGTTAAACTCATATAAAAATAGATACGGTTTAGTTTCATTGGATATTTCTACTCAAAAGAGAACTATCAAAAAAAGTGGAAAATGGTTTAAAGAATTTTCTGATAAAAAGGGGTTTTAAATGAAAAATTATTTAGTTTTTGACTTTGGAGGAACTTCTATCAAATATGGTGTTTTATCTGAAAATGGAGATATCTTAGAGCACTCAAGTTTCAATACCCCAAACACTTTAGAACATCTTTATTCTGAGATTTCTAAAATTAAAAACAATTATAACTATAATTTTACTGGAGTAGCTTTAAGCTGTCCTGGAGCTGTTAACACTGATACAGGCTTTATTACTGGTGTTAGTGCTCTTCCTTATATACACGGTCCCAATATAAAAAAAGAGTTAGAAGAACTTTTAGGACTTGAAGTACATCTTGAAAATGATGCTAACTGTGCTGCTCTTGCTGAAGTTTGGCTGGGTGAAGCAAAATTTAATGATGATGTCGTTTTTATTGTACTTGGAACAGGGGTTGGGGGAGCTATCGTTAAAAATAAACGAATTCATAAAGGTAAAAATTTACAAGCTGGGGAATTTGGAATTATGTATTTTGAAAGTGAAAAAGGTATCTTGGGAACTTGGGGGTCTGTTTCTATTGGACAGCTTACAAGTAGAGTCTCTAAAAAACTTAATCGAAATATAAATGGAGTTGAACTTTTTAATTTAGTTGATCAAAATGAGATTATTTCTAATGAAGTTAAAAATTGGTATAGTGATTTAGCTAAAGGAATTTTGACTATTCAGTATGTTTATGATCCTGAAAAAATTATTATTGGCGGAGGAGTTAGTGCTGATCAAAATATTATCAACAATATTCAGATTAGTGTAACTACTCTTGTAGATAAAATTGATTCTGCAACTATATATCCAGAAATCAAATCTTGTAAATTTAATAATAACTCAAATCTTATTGGTGCGTTATATAATTTTTTACAAAATTCTTAAATCTATAATGGGTTAAGGTAAAATTAAATTTATCAATTTAAGAAATATATAAAGATTTGAAATTTAGTTAATCTAATTTTCGAATCTTTTTTCTTTTATGAAATGAATTTTCAATCTTGCATAGGTGCATTATCCATTTCTACCATCTGGATATTCCTTTTTGAGAGAGTTGTGAATCTTACAAATTTAGAACTTAGTCTTTTATTCAAAGCTTCGTAAGAAACTGAGATATCAGATGAATAACAAATAAATTTTGACAATTAACAAAATAAGTGTTATATTACTACTGAAAGAATTTTTGCAAGCGCTTGCAAAATAAAAAGTGTTTTATAAATGTTTTATTAGTTCTGAATTCAAAAACGGAGGTATAATAATGAATGATGTGTACCCTGTCAAGGGCACAACTTAATTATCAACATTTGTTTCCTTATTATTTTCTCTATATGCTAAGGGAGTTAAGCTCCCTAAATTCTTTTGTAACCTATCTTCATTATAAAATTTAACATAATCAGAAATATCATTTTCCAATTCTATTAAATTAGAGTATTTTTTCAAATAATATTTTTCACTTTTAATATTTCCAAAAAAACCTTCCATTGGACCATTATCTATACATTTTCCAACTCTTGACATACTATGAGTTACTCCTAATCTTTCTAAAGCTTCTTTGTATTCTAAAGATGTAAATTGAGACCCTCTATCACTATGTAAAACAGCATTTTCAGGGATCTCTTTTGTATATGAGTTTTCTAACACTCTCAGTACTAATTCTGTATTTGCTTTATTAGAAAGCGAGTATGATAAAATTGATTTATCATACAAATCAAAAGTAGTACACATATATATTTTCTTATCAACTCCATATTTAAATTCAGTTATATCAGTTAATATCTTTTGTTCTGCCACATCCGCTGAAAACTCTCTGTTTAAAATATTTTCCGCTTTATACTCTGCGGAGCTCTTAATATATCTACCTTTTTTCCGCCTAATTACAGATGAAATTTTAAGCTCATATCTCATTAATCTGTATATTCTCTTAAAATTATATTTTTTATTCATTTGAGAATTAATATTCATAGTCATTCTACGAAAACCATAGATTTTATTAACCGAATGGTATATTTCCAAGATTTTTTCTTTAATAACTTCATTTTCAATTTGACGAGCTGATGATGATTTATTTAACCATTTGTAGTACGATCTTCTATTTAGATTCCATACTCCACAAAGAAACTTTATTGAATAGTTGTTCTCTAAAGCTACATTTTTAATAGCTAAAAATTTTAAATGTAAGCTATTTTTTATATCACTCCCCCTTCTAGCAATTTCAACTTTTTTAGCAGTAGTAACTCAGCTTCAAGTCTTCTATTTTTATCTTCTAATTCTTTATTTCTTTTTTTTAAGATTTCTTCATTTAAAAGCTGCGATTCATCCTTTTTGATGCCTCTATTATCTCCTAAAACACCTTCGCCTGAAAGTTTATACTTTCTAATCCAATCACGAAGTTGTCCCTCGCTAATATTGTTTTCAGTAGCAATTTTTTTTACACTTTTATTTCCGCTAACATTCTGTAAAACCATTTTAATTTTATCATCTTTTGAAATTTTCTCTCTAGCCATAAATTCTCCTATTTTAATATTCCATTTAGGAGTATTATACCACTTCAACCATTTCCTTAAAAGACTATCACCACAAAGATTATATTTTTTAACAATTTGAAGCATTGAAAAATTTCCAGTTAAATAATCTTCTACAGAATTAATCAATATATATGAAGAATAAAGAGTTTTAACTTTTATTTCTTGGAGTGATTCTAATCCCCCATAATCATATTTAATCGACCATCTGTGAATAGCAGTACTTTCAACACCGTACAATCTACAAAATCCTAATAGAGATATATTTAGTTCTCTAAATTTTAAAACAAAAAACATTTTTTCCTCAGCTGTAAATTTAACTCTTTTATTCATATACTACCAACTTTCATATTTTTATTGAATGTTGATAATATATGTGTGCCCTATATGGGTATCATATCAGAACAACTGAGTTCAAAATTATATAAACTTATACCTAGAATTAATTTAACAGATCTTTTAATAGATGTTGCAAATATAACAGGATTCCATGAAGAGTTTATTCATGCATCAACGAATAAAAAACCAGATAACAGTGAAAAAATAACTTTAATAGCAGCTTTAATAGGAATGGGAACAAATATAGGTCTTACAAAAATGGCAGATGCTGCTTCAGGGATATCGTATAAGCAAATGGCATATATTTCACAGTGGAGAATACATGAAGATGCTTTAAATAGAGCTCAAGCTAACCTTGTTAATTTTCATACTAAACTAAATATGTCAAAATATTGGGGTGATGGAACTACTTCATCTTCGGATGGAATGCGTATGCAATTAGGAGTTACATCCCTTCATGCTGATTCTAATCCTCACTATGGAACTGGAAAAGGTGCTACTATTTATAGATTTACAAGTGACCAATTTTCATCTTTCTATACGAAAGTAATTAATACAAATTCTAGAGATGCTACTCATGTTTTAGATGGGCTTTTAAATCACGAAACTGACTTAAATATATTAGAACACTACACAGATACAGCTGGATATACTGATCAAGTATTTGGACTTACTCATCTTTTAGGATTCAGATTTGCTCCTAGAATACGAGATTTATCTGATGTAAAACTATTTTCTTTAAGTGAAACAAAGGTATCCAAAAATCTTGAAAGTATTTTAAAGGGCAAAATTAATGAAAAGATTATAAAAGAAAATTATGATGATGTTTTAAGGTTAGCATCCTCAATTAGAGAAGGAAAAGTTAGCTCTTCACTAATATTAAGTAAATTAGGATCTTACTCTCGGCAAAATAGTATTTCTACAGCGTTAAGAGAGATGGGGAAAATAGAAAAAACTATTTTTATTCTAGATTACTTATCAAATGAGGAGTTAAGAAGAAAAATTCACAGAGGTTTAAATAAAGGAGAAGCTATGAATGGTTTGGCAAGAGCTATTTTCTTTGGAAAATTAGGTGAATTGAGAGAAAGAACTATCCAAAATCAACTTCAAAGAGCAAGTACACTTAATATTATTATAAATGCTATTAGTATTTGGAATACGATTTACTTAGAAAAGGCTGTTCAATATTTAAAAACTATTGAAGAGGTTGATGAGGCTTTGTTAAGCAATATATCTCCACTTGCTTGGGAGCATATTAATTTTTTAGGTGAATATAAATTTGATTCAGATTGTACTACTTCTTTAGAATTTTTAAGAGAGCTAAATATAGATTAAGCATTGAAAATAAAGGGGGCATCAATGGTCAGGAAAATCCTTAGCGTTGTTATTCCGCGTTTTCCTGACGGGCCCCCTTATACAAGGAGATAAGTCTCGGTTCGTTCAAAATGGACCGTGGTTTGCTCAAAGGAGGCGTATACTATACTCTATAACATATTATAATAAACACAGGATTATGCTATAATATACCTTTAGAAGACTAAAACACTAGAACACTAAAAGAG
>NZ_JBOFMZ010000032.1:0-1092 GCF_051658645.1 Cetobacterium sp. | reverse complement strand
ATATTAAATAAGTGATGATCTATATTTTTCAAACGCTACATAATAATTTAATATTGCTGAGTTATAAGCTACTGCTGCTTCTCTATATTGGCTTTCTGATAATAGGTAATCTACAGTTGAAATTAATCCAGCATTGTATCTTTCTGTATCTATGTTAAAATTCTCTGTTGAGGCTTCTAGAGATTTATTTCTAGATGTTTTTAATTGCTCTAATCGAATTAATTCTCTATAATTTTTTGTTATTGATAATTTTATACTATCAGATGTTAATTCTTTGTTTAAATTTTCTATATTTTCATTATTTTTAGCTATATTATATTCATCCGTTGTGCTTCCGAATGAAAATACTTCCCACTTTACACTTAATCCTCCACGCCATTCTGCATTTTCGAAACTATTATCAAACTTATGATTTTCTTTTGCTGTTCCATAATTTCCAAATGCATCAACCTGTGGTAATAAACTTGATCTTGCAACAATTTTTTCCGCTGATGCATAATCAACTTTATTCATTGCTAATTTTGCTGATAAACTGTTGTTTAAAGCACTTTCTAAATCATTCTCAAAATCTATTCCTAATGTTAAATTTTCTGGTACTAAGAAACTTTTTAAAGTTACTTCTTCATCTTTTGGTATCATCAATTTTAATTTTAAATCTTTTTTAGCAATTTCTAAGTTTGTTTTTGTTCCTGTAATTTGAGATTCTAACTCTAAAATAGAGTATTCTGTTTTTAATAAATCTGCTTTTGTTATCAATCTTAAATTCAACTGTTCATTTTGTTTCATCTGTCTAGCTTTCAACTCTTTCATTGATGAGTTTAAAACTGTTATATCTCTTTCATAGTTTATGATGCTAGAATAAAGAGAGATTATATCTAATCTTACATCTCTTTTTTCTGCTAAAACATATATATTAGCTATATTTTTTGAAGCTTTAGCACCTATAATTCCACCTGTTATTGCTCCACCTCTAAATAATGGTTGTGATACTCCTAAGGTTTGAGTATAACCTGTTTTTTCGTCTGAATTCATGTCATTCATAGATCTTTTTGTATGCTCTGACATCTGATACTGACCATTGTAAGTCACTGT
>NZ_JBOFMZ010000031.1:0-19530 GCF_051658645.1 Cetobacterium sp. | reverse complement strand
TATTCTTTTTAAGGCATAGACAAGCTATGTCTTTTTGTGATATCATTTTTTTACAAAAATATTTCAAGTCGAAAATCTTTATCCCTTTTTTAGGAATTGGACCTATTTTTCATCTTTAGTTAACAGATTCTTATATTTATATAGAACAATTATACTACACTTCCACACTTTTTTCTACTTCAAAGTGTTTTGTATTAAATAAATATACATTTTTTTTAATTTGTAATATAATAATAACAAAAAAAAGATAGTCGTTTTGAATGACTATCTTGTATAAATATCTAATTTTGAATTATTCTATTATCAAAATGGATTAAAAGTTGAATTTATAGCGAAATCCTAACTCAAATTTATCAGTAATTTTTCTTGTCCTCCTAAATCAACTTCAAAACCTAAGTTTTTTGTATCTTTTTCATTCTATTTGTCATTTCATTTATCTCCATCTTATCATATTCAGATGCAGAATCTAATCAAACTCTAGTGTAAATATCGTATAAAGGTGCATAAGCCAATTAACTACTGGCTCAGCGATTACTTTTTTAGATATTTCAACTGTTCCTATACTAAAATTACTATAATTAAAACCACTAATAACAGTATTAATTTTTTATTTACTTAAAAAATTAGAAATATAAAATTAATTATCTTCAATAGTGGTTTTATATATTTTTATGAATAAAGTTCTTCTATTATCTTTTCAGCGACAAGAATTCCAGAAGCTGGATTTTGTCCTGTGAAAATAGGTCCATCAATAACAACATAAGAGCTGAAATTTTGATCACCTTTCCAATATTTTCCACCAAGTTCTTTAATCTTAGTTTCTAAAAGAAATGGAACTATATCTTGAAGTCCTACAGCTATTTCTTCTGAGTTTGAAAATCCTGTTATATTTCTATTTTTAATCATCGGCTCACCTGTTCTATCATTAATTCCTTTTAAAAAAGCTGCTGTTCCATGACAAACTGCTGATACAATTTTTCCATTGTTGAAAAAATCTGACACCAATTTTCCATTTTCTTCGCTCTCTGAAAGATCCCACATAGGACCATGACCTCCAGGATAGAAAATCGCATCATATTGATGAAAATCAATTTTATCTAAGCTTAAAGTATTTTTTAATAAGTTCATATCATCTTCTAAAAATATTTTTGCTAAAGGATTCTTATGAGATTCACTTAAGCTCATTGGATCAACAGGAACGTCACCTCCTTTTAAAGAAACTATTGTTATATCTATGCCTCTATTTTTAAAAGTAAAATAAGGTTCTGCAAGTTCAGAAAGCCATATACCTGTTTTTTTTCCAGTTGTTCCTAGTTCACCGTGAGATGTAAGTACAAATAATATTTTTTTCATCAAATACCTCCTAAAATCTAGAAAAATTACATTCTATCACAAGTATACTCTTTTTCTAAGAGAAATCCTTTATAGAACAGAATAAAGTTTGCAATTTTTATGTCGTAGTGGTAAAATTCATTTAGAAACGGAGTTGATATTTTGATAGCAATAAAACATGTTAAAGAAAAAAGATTTGAACTTATTATAGAAGTTTTTAATAAAATTAATTTTGAAAAAGTTTTAATTCCAGAAGAATACAGTAAAGATACTTTTGATGACTTTCTAAAATGGAAAATAGGAACTTCTCTTGGAATGAGATACGATAAACAACTTACTCTTATATATTCACAAAAAAGTGAAAAACTTCAAGAAAGTTTATTAAAAAATTTAACATATGATTTTAAGCAAGAACAATTTGAGATTTTATCAAATATATATTTTGAATTTGGAAAAGATAGATAATATAATCAAACTTATAAAATTCAAAAAAAAGGTTGCAGAATTTTACTCTGCAACCTTTTTTCATGACTATATAATGAGTTATTTCTATTTTTTATATCCACACTTTGAACAACTACCATCTTTGTGTAAAGCAATTCCACAAAGAGGACAACGCTCAATAGTTTTTATCACTTCATATTCTTGAGACGCTGCATTTGCTCCACTACTAAAAGTAATTTTAGAGATGTTTAATTCGTCTTTTAACAAGTCATAAACTATCTTGATCATTCCTTCAACCGTTAGTGTTTCTTTTGTTACAACCAAACGTGATTCTGGATACGCTGTTGCAAGTTCAGTTTTAAATGCATGACCTTTCATTTTGTTTTGAGGTGTCCCATCTTTAAGATGAGTTTCTTCATATACTTTTAATATAGCTGGTAAAAGAGGATCATCATGTCTTAAAATAAGTGCATGATCAAAATTCTTTAAATATTCCCAAGCTGTTTTTTGAATTTCATTGCATGGAAACACCATATTTACACCATCATTTATAGAATCTTCTACTTCAATAATCAATGTTCCTGTATGTCCGTGTAGGTATTGTGCTTCACCTTTAAACTTGTAAAATCTATGTGCATATTGTAAATCAAATTTAGTGATACTTTTCATTTTAATCCTCCATTATACTCTGAAATTTAATTTATTATATTTTGATAAGTGTAACCTAAACCTATCTAATTCTTTTATACTAAACATATCCAAATTTCCTTTAAATAAAAAAACCAGCTCGAACTTTTAAGCTTGAGCTGGTTTTTTTTATTTACCTATATCATTTTCAGCACCAGAATAGATTATTCCATTCCAGTTAACCATGTTTCTTTCAATTGTTACATCTTCTAGTTTTACACCTTCTAAAGCAAACTTTTTAAACTCATGGAATCCTGTTCTATCAACAATATATCCAATATGTTCTTTTGGTAATGCTCTATTGATATGTGCATCAACATATTTATATGTATTTTTAATTATCTTTAAAATATTCTCTTCATCAGCCCATAAAAGCCAATCTTCACCCATTCTAGGATTTTTCTTTCCTGTTCTTCCCATAATAGCAAGTCTATAATACTTTTTATCAGATCTAACCCAAGATGAAGTAGGACAGTTTATTACACACTCTCCACATCCAATACATTTACTATGCTCTCTAATTACAGTATAATTTTCAGCTCTTAAAGCTCCTGTAGATAGACCTTTACACTTTTTAACGCAAGCTCCACAACTAACACATCTTTCTTTTTCATAAAGAGGCATAGCCATACCAACAATACCAAAGTCATGCATTCTAGCTTTTATACAGTCGTTAGGACAACCAGTTAGTGCTATTTTAAAGTGGAAATCATTTGGAAACACTTCTTTTTCTACTTTTTTTGCAAATTCAGTTGTATTATACTGTGCTTTAGGACAAACACTATTTCCAATACAAGCTGTTATATTTCTTGTACCTGCTGCTGGATAACCATTTCCAACACCATTCGGTTGATTTATTTCGAATCCATCAATTAAATCTTGAATCTCTTTATTTACTTCATCAACAACAGTTATATGAATGCCTTTTATCTCAATACCTTGACGAGTTGTAAGATGAACTTTTCCATTTCCAAATTTTGAAGCTATTTCAGAAACTTTAACTAATAGTTCAGCAGTTATTTCACCACCTGGAATTCTAACTCTTAGGGCTGTTTTTTTTCTATCTTTTGTTACTCTAAATCCATTTTTAGTAAAACTCTTTCTACTTAGTTCTAGTGCCATCTTCTCCTCCTAATCTAAAAGCTTCTTAGCTTTTACGTAATTAAATATAGGTCCTTCTAAACAAACATACGTTTCATCTATTTTACAATGTCCACATTTACCAACAGCACAAGACATGCTTCTTTCGAAAGAAACCCAAATTTTCTCTTCAGGAATTCCTAACTTTAAAAACTCCAATGCAGAATATTTCATCATCATAGGTGGTCCAACTATAATAACCTCTAAATTTTCGAATCCTTCATGTAATCTCAAATGTGGGATATACTCAGTAACTAATCCAACACACTCTCCATCAATTCCACATCCTTTATCTACAGTTAAAATCATAGGCACTTTTTTTCTCCATGCTTCTATCTCTTTTTTAAATAAAATAGAATCTTGGTCTTTAAATCCAAAAATTAGCTCAAGCTCTGTCGTACCATCGTTTATAAGTTGTTTTATAAGTGGTCTAACTGGAGCAGTTCCACTTCCACCAGCTACAATTATAACTTTTTTCCCAGTATAAAGATGAAGAGGGAAGTTATTTCCATAAGCTCCTCTTAAAAATATTGAATCTCCAACTTTTAAATTGAAAATTGCATCTGTTACTTTTCCAACTTTTCTTATTAAAAACTCTATCCATCCTTCTTCATGATTACAGTCAGCAACTGATATAGGTGCTTCTCCAACCATAGGAATAGAAAGTTGTATAAATTGACCTGGTAGTGGCTTTATAGTCGTTTTAACTTTAAACAACCACTCTATTGAACTTTCTCTAACTATTGATATAATTTCACCTTTTTCGGGCATATATATATTACTCATCTTTATCACCTAACTTTTTTGATAGTTTATTTATACAATTGATATAAGAGATATACTCTGGACAAACATCATCACATCTTCCACAACCAATACACATTGGAGTTCCGAATCTCTTTTTATAATCTGAAATTTTATGCATAACTTTAAATCTCATTCTATCTCCAGCTTTTGGTCTAAATTCATGTCCACCAGCCATATTTGTGAATCCGTCTACATGGCAAGAAGCCCAAACTCTTCTTCTCTCTCCAGTTTTAGAGTTGTCTCTATTAAATATATCTTGAGTAGTATAACAAGTACAAGTTGGGCATACAAAGTTACATCTTCCACACTTTATACATCTATCATAATCTCTCCACATCTCATCATTTATGATTTCAGATAACTCTATGTTTTCTGGAATAGTTACTTTCTCAACATTTTCAGTTACAAATTCCATCCTAAATTCTGATTCTTTTCCATCATTAAAGAATTGAACTAACTCTTCATCTTTAATATCACTATAAACTTCACCGTCTTTAAAAGTTAATCCTAAATTATAGCTATCTATGTTATTAGTTCCCATTGAAGCACAGAAACAGCTTTCCCAACCTTTACCTGAACAACCTATAACAGCAAATTTCACCATTTTTTTTGCATCAGCATAATATTCATCTGCAAATTTGTTGTTTAAATATATATTATCAACTCTATTAATTGCATGTAGATCACAGCTTCTTAATAAAATCAAAGCTTTTTTTGTTCTTCCTTCTGGTTTTTTAAATTCATTTTCATTAAAGTAAAATATTGTTTGTCTTATAGGTAGTAGAATCTCTTTAGCTGAATAATGACTTTTATCCTTTAAATTAATCTCTTCTAATGTAGTTACTTTTTCATATTTAACTAAATCAGTATCAGAGAAAGTTCCTTTAAAAGGAAGTGTAACTGGAGCATATACATCATACTCTTTTGATAAATTCGATAACACTTTATTAAATTCATCAGTTGTTAATAATTTTTTCATCTTTCACCTCTTATACTTTTTTTATAATAGCATTCTATTACTTTCTATATAAAAAAATGTGTGACTTTAATCACACATCCTCATATTGACAAAAAATAAATTCTTTTCAGGTCAATTTATAATCTTATTATTTTTCGCCTCTGAAAAGTTCAGTTATTCCTGATATAAATACTCTAACGTATTTATCTCCAGCTTCTCTGTAGTTTTTGTGATCTGGTCTTCTGAATATAGCACTTAATTCAGATTCTGACATTTCAACTCCACCTGTTTTGAAAGCATCTATCATATCTTCACTTTTAAAGTTTAAAGCAATTCTTAATTTTCTTAAGATATAGTTATTTATGTTTTTATTGTTTGGTAAAGTTTCTTCTTCTCTTACTGGTGCATTTTTTTGAACTCCTCTTTTGTAGATTATAAGTCCATTTAAGAATTCAACTAAATGTTGATTGCTACAACTTTTGAAACCTTCAACTTCTGGCTTGCTTAAAATTGGAGCTAACTCTTCTAAAGTTAATTCGAATCCTCCTAATTTGAAAACTTCTAACATAGCTTTATCATTTATTCTTAAAGCGTATCTAACTCTTCTTAGAACGTCATTATTAGTCATTTATTCCTCCTGATTATTTTAAATTTATTAGTAATTATACCATAAATTTAAAACTATTCCTATTATTTATTTTATTCTTCTTTAATATTATGTATTATTGTCTGTAAAAATCTTTGATTTTTGATTTTTGAATAAAAATCTCATTATTTTCAACTTTAACCAATCCGAGTTCTTTCAGTTTTTTAACTCCTCTAGAAACCGTTTCTCTATTTGTTCCCAACATTTCAGCTAAATAAGTATTATTTACTTTTACTGTAAATCCATGGAATTCCTTTATTTCATATCCAAAATCTTTTGAAAGTTTCCACAATTTTGCTGCTATTCGTTTTGACATTGATATAGTTGTTGTATTTTTAAGTTGTCTATAAAGACGTTTTGTTTTTTTTGAAAGAGATTTTATTATAAGTATTGCTAAATCATGATGTTTATCAATAAGACGTTTCATCTCTTTTACAGGAATTACTAAAACCCTAACATTTGTAAAAGCATCACAACTGATACTTGTTTTTTCAGTTTCATCATATATAATAGCTTCATTTAAAAAAGAACCCTCTGGTAATAGGTATATTATTTTTCTTCTTCCATCAGAATTATCTTTATAAACTGTAACATTTCCATCAATTACAAAATATATATTATCACAGAAAGAGTGTTCTAAAAAAAGAGTTTCCCCTACTTTAAACTCTTCGCAGTGGGAAACTCTCAGTAAGTTATTTAATGAATCTTCTGATAATAGATCTTTCAAATAATCTCTATACATAATTAATATTTGTTTGGATCAGCAGTTCCTGTAGTCACTAATTCAACTCCAGAACTTGTCCCTAATCTTGTTACACCTAAAGATATATATTTTTCTGCTGTTTCTAAATCTCTAACTCCACCAGCAGCTTTTAATTCAGCTTTATCTCCAACAATCTCTTTCATAAGTTTAATATCTTCAAAAGTAACTCCACCTGTCCCAAATCCAGTTGATGTTTTTACAAAGTCAGCTTTTGCATCTAAACAAAGTGCTGTTGCAACTTTTTTCTCATCATCTGTTAAATAACAATTTTCTATTATAACTTTTAATATATTAGTTCCAATCGCTTCTTTTATAGCCGCTATTTCCTTTTTAACATACTCTATTTCTCCAGCTTTTAACATTCCAACGTTTATAACCATATCTATTTCAGAAGCTCCATCTTCAATTGCAGTTTTTGCTTCAAAAACTTTTGATTTAGTACTCATCGCACCTAGTGGGAATCCTATAACAGCACAAACTTTAACCTCTGTACCTTTTAACTCTGATGCTGCTAACTCCACATAAGATCCGTTTATACAAACAGAGTAAAAGTTATGCTCTTTAGCTTCTTTACAAAGTTGTAAAACATCCTTTGGTAATGTTGTAGCTTTTAATACTGTGTGATCAATATATCTGTTTAAATTCATTTTTCCTCCTAAATTTATTTTTCATATTTTATTACTGTTTTTACTAATATCTATTATAACCCGATATTCGATAAAATTTCTAGAATTACTTTATTTTTTTCAACCTTTTTTTCTACAATAGTATATGCACCTTCTAAGAATTTTATTGCTGAATCTAAATTTTTACCATTGTGTTGCACAGTTGCTAGGACTTCTCCAACTTGAACATAATCTCCAACTTTTTTATTTAATAAAACTCCAACTGAATGGTCTATTACATCATCTTTTGTAGCTCTCCCAGCTCCTAAAACCATAGCTGATTTACCAACCTCTTCTGCTTCTATTTTTGATATCCATCCAGATTTTATAGCTTTAAATTCATATTCTGATTTGTGATGTGGTAAAAGTTTATAATCATCTACTAAAGATGGATTGCCTCCTGCTGCCTCTATAAAATCTTTTAGGTGTTGAAGTGCTGCTCCATTTTTTATAACTTTTGCTACTTTTATCTTTCCCTCTTCTAAAGTTTTAACATCACCTTTTATCTGTAATGCTGTAGCAACTATAGTTTCTACCAACTCTGTAAAATCTTCTGGTCCTCTACCTTTTAAAGTTTCTATCGCTTCTATAATTTCATTAGTATTTCCAACAGCATAACCTAAAGGTTGATCCATATCAGTCAATAAAGTTACAACTTTTCTATCAAAAGAATCTCCAATATCGATCATTGTTTTTGCTAAATCTCTTGCCAAATCTAAATTCTTCATAAAAGCTCCAGAACCAACTTTAACATCCAATATAATTCCATCAGCATAAACAGCTAATTTTTTACTCATTATAGAACTAGCTATTAAAGGTATGCTCGATACTGTCGCTGTTACATCTCTTAAAGAATATAATTTTTTGTCTAAAGGTACAATTGTATCAGAATATCCCATAATTCCTGTTCCTACAGAATTCACCATTTTTACTAGTTCATCTCTCCTATCTGGGAACTTAAATCCTGGTATAGCCTCAAACTTATCTATTGTACCACCAGTATGACCTAATCCTCTTCCTGATAACTTAGCTGTTCCTATATCAAAAGCTGCAAATAAGCCAGCTAAAGCTATTGTAGTTTTATCTCCCACTCCACCTGTAGAGTGTTTATCTATTAAAAATTTTTCTACTCCATCAAATTTTATAACTTCACCACTGTTCATCATAAGCTCTGTGAATACTTTTAATTCATCTTTTGTCATACCATTAAAGTAAACTGCCATTAAAAATGATGACATTTGATAATCTGGAACTCTATTTTGTAAATATTCCTCTAATAAAAATTGGATTTCTTCTGAATTTAATATAATATTGTCACGTTTTTTTTGTATAATATCTACTGCTCTCATAATTCCACCTCTTTTATTTTATTTGAAATATATAATTTTTTCTAGCTTTTTTCTTATTTCCATGATATATAATTTATTATATAATAGATAGGACATCTGTCCCAAAGAGGAGATTTTATGAATAAAGTATCAAAATATATTGATTTCTTCAATTTAAATGACATTTTGATAGAACCAATTAGAGAACGTTTACTAGTTAAACATTACAAGAAAGACGAATATATCTTAGAAGCTCACAAAGGAGCCAACAGTATCTTTTTTCTTGTTGAAGGAACTGTTGAAGTTCTTTGTATTCTTGATAATGGAAATCAAGTTTGTTTAAATGTTTTAAAACCACTTGAAATATTTGGTGACATTGAATTTATTAATGATGAAGAGATTTTGTTTGATGTTATTGCTAAAACTGATGTAACTTTAATTTTACTGCCTTTTACAGTTGCAAGAGAGAGCCTAAATAATAATATTAATTTTTGGAAATTCTTAGCTATAGAAGGAAATAGAAAACTACTAAATACAAATCGAGCTATTTTCTATAAAAGTACTTTAAAAGCAAAAGATATCTTTATAAAATATATTGAAGATAATGATGGATATGTTACTTTTAAATCTTTAGATGAACTTTCTAGTAGATTAAATATTAGCTATCGTAATTTAACTAGAATAATATCTTATTATACTAAAACAAAGACTATTCAAAAAAATAGAAATTCTATAAAAAGATTGTAATGAAAAAAGAAAAATGGTAACATTTTACTAGATGAAAATTATAGTTTATTTTCAATTTTAAAGGGTGGTGGAAAATGTATTTAAACAAAGTAAACGATATTTTTAGTTTCTTAGGACCAATTACTGATTTTTTATGGGAATTTCCTAGAAATTTAGATTTTTATAGAGGTATTCCTATACTTGGAAATTTCTCTCTCTCTATTTTATTACTTATTGGATGTGGTATTTATTTTTCTTTAAAATTAAATTTTGTTCAAATAAGATATTTTAAAAGAAGTCTTCAAATTTTAAAAAAGAAAAATAACACAAAAGTTGGTATATCTCCTCTTGCAGCTTTTCTTTTAAGTAGTGCTACTCGAATCGGACCAGGAAATATAATGGGTGTTACTGGTGCTATTCTTACTGGTGGACCAGGAGCACTTTTTTGGATGTGGGTTAGTGCTGCGTTTGGAATGGCAACTTGCTTTGTAGAAGCAACTCTTTCTCAAATTTTTAAAGAAAAAAATGGTGGAGATTATGTTGGTGGTATTGCTTATTATGGTAGAAAACTTTTAAAAAATAGTAAATTTGTTGGCTTTTTTATAGCCTCATCTTATATTTTTTATGCATTATTCACACTACCATCTCAAGTTTTTCATATGTTCACAGCTTTCGGATCTGTTGCAGGATTAATAACAGGACAAACTTATTCACGAACTGACAATGTATACATAGTAATCGGAATAATAATTATAGTTTTAACAAGTTTTATTATATTTGGTGGTATTAAAAGAGTTACTTCTGTAACTGATTATATAGTTCCAACTATGGCTATAGCTTACTTTACAATAGCTATATTCTTAATTATATTAAACTTAGATAAAGTTCCTTTCTTCTTTATATCTGTTTTCAGTGAAGCTTTCAACCCGAGTGCACTATTTGGTGGAGCCTTTGGAATAGCTTTACAGCAGGGAATTAAAAGAGGATTGATGTCAAATGAAGCTGGGCAAGGTACCGTTACGATGGCAGCGGCAGCAGCTGATGCTAAACATCCAGTAGAACAAGGCTTTATTCAATCTTTCGGAGTTTTTCTAGACACTTTTGTTATTTGTACAATCTCTGGTTTTCTAGTTATAATAGCTAATGTCTGGAATATAGATACTTTCGATTTTACTGTTTTAAGAAATGATAAGTTAGGATATTTTATAACCTCATTAAAAGTTTTATCTCCTGATTTTTTAGAAACTCCTATACAATTAATAGTTTCTCTGTGTTACGGTATGTTTGCATTCTCAACAATTTTAGGAATGATTGCTTTTATTGAAGTTTCAGCTACAGAAATTTCAAGAAAAAAATATTTTTTAAATATTATGAAAATTATATCTTCACTTATATTTATACCATTTGGTGTTGCAACTGTTTGGTCTGGGCTTGAACTTGATAATATTTGGATTATAAGTGATTTAACTAACTTAATTATGGTTTTTATAAATATACCTTTAATACTTATTGGTTTTAAATACGTTCAACAATCTTTAGATGATTATGAAAGTTTAGAAAATTAAAAAAAGCTACAGCTAAATCGAAATTAATTTAGCTGTAGCTTTTTATTTTTTTAATTACCTAAAACATTTCCTTTTTTCTTATAATTAT
The DNA here is from genome assembly GCF_051658645.1 of Cetobacterium sp. Lineage (GTDB taxonomy): Bacteria > Fusobacteriota > Fusobacteriia > Fusobacteriales > Fusobacteriaceae > Cetobacterium_A. The sequence continues at coordinate 8,381 of NZ_JBOFMZ010000031.1, read as the reverse complement.
CTGTTGCTGCTCCGCCTAGGGCTCCTACTCCAGCTCCTATCAAGGCTCCTTTTGAATCACCTGTAATAACTGTTCCAACCAAAGCTCCAGCTCCAGCTCCAACTAAAGCACTTTTTTCTCTAGATGTCATATTTGAACATCCAACTAAAACCAAACTTAAAAATAAACCTGCTACTATTTTTTTCATTTGAGGCCTCCTTTATATATAGTTGTAAAAACTTCTACAAAGATATATACAAAGCTGGATTCTTATTTCCTAACAAAATAATTAAATTAACTCTTTTAATAGTTTAGCTAGTTGATCTGGGCAAGATGTTCCTCTTTCTGAACAATCTATCCCTTCTAATTTTTTTATAACGTCTTCTATTTTCATTCCTTCAACCAATTTTTCGATAGCAAGTGTATTTCCATCACATCCACCAAAAAACTCTATTTTTTGAACGATATCTCCATTTAATTTTACACCAATTTTTTTTGCACAAACACCTTTTGTTTTTAAAATTTGCATTTTTAAAATCTCCTTCACAATCCTTTATTATTTAAAGTATTAAGAATTATAATCCCGAACAATTTTTAAGTTTATCCATAGTTATCTTTCTTAATTCTTCTTTTATTTTAAAATTTACTTCATCTAACTTACATCTTAATCCACATAAAGCCATCTTTGAAGTCGAGCAACTTGTCTTGTCTTCAAAGCACCCATTAACTTTAATTCCACCTTCTAAAATTTGAATCAAATCATACACACTAATCTCTTTCGGTTTCTTTGCCGCTATATAGCCACCTTTGGCACCACGAAACGATTCTACTAAATCAGATGAAGTTAATTTTCCAAGAATTTTTAATGTAAACCTTATAGAAACACCCGATATTTCAGAAATCTCTTTTGCATCCATCTTTCTACTTGTTTCACATAATAAAAGCACTATTCTTATACCATAATCAACTTCTCTACTTATTAACATTACTCCTCCAATTTTCAAAATTTCAATATTATATATTGTAATGTATTTCTCAACATAAATCAATACATAATTTATATAATTTCAATAAATACAAGCTATTTGAAGAGAATGAAAAATAAAACAACCAAAAAATCAACTATAAAAATTTTAGTTAGTATACTTTTTCTATAAGTTGGATTTTTAAACAGTCTAATGTAATCATTTACTTTTAAATAACCTCTATATTTTTCATTCATAAAAAGATATGTAAAAGCATCAAATGTAAGCACTATCAAATTATACATTACTATTTTTTGTATCATAATACCCTCCAATAAAACCATTTTTTTATAATTATATATTACTTTATGTATCAATTATTGTCAAATATTTGAATAATGATATATTTTAAATTGAATTTTTGATTAAAATGAATTATAATACTTATAATTAGTATTGAATACTATATATAAAAATGTAACAATCTATAAGGGAGGAGAAAATGAGTTTTTTATTTAAAATTTTTAATAATAAGAACATTACTGAACTCGAAAAAAATAACCTAACTTTAAATCAAAAATTAAAAACACTTCAAAAGCAGTTAGAGGAAAAAGAGGTTCTTATTAACAATTACTCTTCTTTGCAATCTAAGCCTAATGCTGACTATTCAAAGCAATGGCAACTTATGGAAAAAAACCTTAGAAATTTACAAGAAGAAAATAAAGTTCTAAAAGAACATCTTATAAATTTAAATAATATTATTCCAAAACAACAATGGAAATACTCTTTTTTAGTTGATTTAAATCATTTCTTTAACGCTAATAAATTTATTAGCGTTAAAGAAAAGTTACATGATTTTAATATTCAATATCTACAAGAGTTAACTGAAGATATGTTTTATACTATATTAAAGGAAGATAAATTCTGTGAAGAAGCTCTTCAAAAATTCTTAGCCTACAAAGATGGTAAAATTGATTGGAATGTGAAAACTTTCTTATTGAAAGGGGATAAAGTAACAAAAATATATCAAAAATCAAGAAAATTTTTAAATATCTTATCAGAACAAAATATTGAATTTATGATAGAACTAGAAGCATTTAATTTTGAATCTCTCTATAAAATAGGTTTTTCGAGAGAAGAGATTGATAATTTCAAAAAAATATACGAATCATATAATACTGAAAGAAAAATATAAACAGCTTTAACCTAGATTTATATTAGGAGTAGAGTTTTGGGGAGGGAATTTTGATGAGTACATACAAATTATGGTGCAACTACCTTAGAATTGATAGATTTATTTATCCTGATGAAAAAAAAATAAAGTTTCTAAATTTTTGTGAGGAAGAAAAGGCAATCTATCTTTCTGATATAGATGAAGAGTTACTAACAAATTACTCTAAAGTACCCGGTGTTGGGCCTGGAAGAATTGCAGATATTAAAAACGATTTATCTGAAATTACTGAAAGGTTTTCAAAACAAAAAACCTACAAGCAAATTATTGATTGTGATTTAGATAAAATAATATTTAATATAAAACATATTGAAGGTATTACAATCGGTGACTTTTTAAATTATACTCAAAGAGATATTGATTCTCTGCCTATCTCTAATGCTGATTTAGAAAGAATATATGAAATATGTACTACAACTCTTCCTTTAAAAGAAACTTTAAAAAAAGTTAAAAATACACTTTCAGAAGAAGATATTCAACTTTTAGTCCATCGATTAGAAAACAACAAAACACTTGAAGAGATAGGAACCTTCAGAAATATAAGTCGTGAAAGAACTAGACAAATAGAGATAAAGTTAAAACAATCTATTAGTAATATATTTAAAAATAGTAATTTAAATGTAGCTTTAAAAATTCAATCAAATTTTAAAGACGAAATTTCTTTAAATGAAATGTATACAATTTTTGGAGATGAATATCGTTTTTTAGTTAATTTTTTAAAAAGAAACGAAATTTTTTCAAGACCTTACTATATTGATTTTTTAGATCTTTTCCTTTTTGATAAAAGAGAAAGATTCTTTAAAATATTCTATTCATTAGAATTTACAAATATCCTAACTACAGAAAATGTTAAAACAATTAGAAGTAGTTTTAAAAGCTTTAAGTGGATTGAGCAAGATGAAATAGAAAAAATCATAACAAAATTAGGATATGAAAAACATGGTAAGTATTATGTTCAAAATAGTGGGTATAAAGATATTTTAGAACTTTACTTTGTAAAATTGATTCATTCTCCTCTTAGAGTTGATGAAAATACTATAAAATTAATTGTAGAGGATATAAACTCAAGACTAGATTATAATCTTTATTCTGATGAGATAAAAAATATAAATGATAGTACTGCTATATATTTAGCTCGTAGATTAGAGGGGCTTCTTTCTAGAATAGATGGTATAATCATGACTGATTCAAGAACTTATATCCATATAAATAAAATAAAATATAATATTGAAGACTTTTTAAGTTTAAAAGATACTGTTTTATCTTTTAATGAAAATTATATAGATAGTATTGCTGTGTATAAAAATTTAGAAAATGCTCTAAATAATATTGGGGTTTATTCTGACCATGTTTTTTACTCACTATTTAAACACCATTTTGCTCAAGATCTTAATTTGACTACAAATGGAAACAGTCGTGTTTTAACAATCGGAGATCAAGGATTTAATAGAGTTGAAGAATTAGAGAAGTTTATTGAAATTGAAGGTAAAATTTTAGAAAAAAGTTTTATCCAAGAAAAACTTAACTATTCTAATGTTTCTTTAAATAATGCCATTGATAATTCAAATAAAATAATAAGTTTTGATAGATCTTTCATCGGACTTATAAATTTTGTTAATATGACACAAGCTGAAGTTGAGTTATTTAAAAAAATGGTTGTTTCAAATGAAATTGATGGTAATATTTTTATTCCTGAACTTATAAGTAGAATAAATTTAAATAAAAACTTTAAAGCTTTTATTAAAAGAAATGAAATTAATAAATACTTTATTGCATCACTTATTAGATATTATTTCCCTGAGTTTAAAGGTGGATGTAACTTACTTACTAAAAAATGTACCATCAAATAAGAAGAACCTGGTTTAATCCAGGTTCTTTTTTAGATATTAATAGTTATTTGCTTGAAATTTAAACTAAAATAATATAATATCTAATTAAGTCTTATTTTAGGAGAGTGCTTATGAAATTTTTAATTACTGAATATTTTTTCAAAAGTATTCCTCTCGAAAAAAATGAAAAGGTTCTTAATAGGTTACAGTTTTTCTATAATACAATTAAAAATAATAGCAGTCTATCTCATGAGATGCCAAAGGGATTTTATATAAAAAAAATAAATAACTCTGACTCTTTATATGAATTTAGAGTTGATAATGGTGATAGAATCTTCTTTCTTTTAAACTCTATTCCGAGAGATTATTCTGAAGGTAATATTATTTTTTTAATATATTCCTCTCATGACATGGCTATTAAAAAAGCAAAAAGAAAAGAGGTTCTCGAAAGCAACTTAAAAGATTTTATCATTTTTGATAAAGAGGATAACATTGAAAGAATTGATGAAGAATTCTTTAATTACAACAATCTTATTACTTATGAAATAAAAGAAGATTTTGATTTTATTCAAAATTTTCAGAATAAAAAATACAAATATTACTATTTAAATGATGAACAATACAGATGCTTAACAGATCTTCCACCACATTTTATTGCTGGAAGTGCTGGAAGTGGTAAAAGTACACTTACACTCAGAAAACTATTAAATTTAGAGGAAAATTATGAAATTTACAATTTTTCTAAAATTTTATATATCACTGCTAACAGTTACTTAAAAGATAACTCTTTTGAACAGTATAAAGAGTTTCGAAAACCTACTAATAAAACTGCAGATTTTTTTACTTTAAAAGAGTTTTTATGCCAATCTTTAAACATCTCAATTAACAAAGTTGCAGATTTTAAAAATTTTAAAGAATTTTTTAAATTTTCATATCCAAACAAGAAAAAAATTGATTTGTCTATAGAAGAGGTATATTCTGAAATAAATGGAATAATAAAAGGACTTATGATAAAAAAAAATGCAGACAATTGGAACAGAACTCTTTCTAACAACTGTATTCCTTTAGAAGACTATTTAAGTTTAAGTTCTAAATACTCAACTTTAGATAATCATTCTCGGAATTTTATTTATGAAGTTTGTCAAAAGTATAACCGTTGGCTAAATTCTAACAATCTATTTGATTTAAACGATTTATCTATCTCTTTAATTCAAAAAAATATAAAATTTGACTATTTAATAGTTGATGAAGTTCAAGATTTAACAGAGGTACAAATTTTTTCTTTGATCTCTCTCATAGATAACAAAGAGCATACTTTTTTAGCTGGTGATATACACCAAATGATTAATGCTACCTTTTTTAATTTTGAAAGAATAAAAAATCTATTTTATTCAAAGTACAATAAAAAAGTAAACTTAAAAGTATTATCTAAAAACTATAGAAGTTGTAAAAAAATAGTTGATTTAGCAAACTATTTTGCAGAGCTGAGAAGTAGATATATTGGTAACTTAGGAAGTGACGATTATAAAGAAGTAGCCATTCAAAAGGATGGTACTGTCAACTTAACCTGTGTAAATTTTGAACTTTTAGAAAAAGCTCAAAACAATCCAAACTCTGCTATTATTGTTCCTAATATTGATGTTAAAACATCTTTATTAGAAAGACTAAATAATAAACATAGAGTTTTCACGATTAGTGAAATTAAAGGGCTTGAATACAAAAACATCATCTGTTACAATCTCTCTTCAAATTATAGCGAACAATGGGGGAAAATATTTTCTAAAGCCACAAAATATGATCAGAGATACAGAAAATATTTTAATATTTTTTATGTTGGAGTTACTCGAGCTCAAGAAAAGCTTATTATTATGGAAGAAAAAATTCAAAACAATGAAGTTTTAAAAAATCTTCAAACTTTTTTAATTGAAACTAATAATATAAATATCGAAAAAAATAGTGAAAATATATCTGTGGAAAAAGATGACTGGTTAAAAGAGGGTATAAAACTATATAAGCTTGAACAAATTGAAGAAGCACAATATGCTTTTGAAAAAGCTGGTGAGCCAACTTGGATTATAGAAAAAGAGATTGAAAATGACATCTCTAATTTAAAATTTAAAGAAGCTATTTTAAAATTAAATTTAAAAAGCTTAAAAAGTAAAGAAGTTTATTATAGAAAACTTATTATAGATAAAGCAATCGATAGCAACCTTTTCTTTACTGCAACTGAATGCAATAAAAAATTTGGTATTGCTTATAGAGATAAAGATATCAAAGAAGGTCTTAAGTATGGTATTTCTCAAAATATATTTACTCAAAAAGAGTTGCAAAAAATAATTCAATTTTATAAAGAAAGAAAAGATTCTACTTTTGTTGGAGATTTATTATTAAAAATGAAAAGATTTAATGAAGCATTAGTTTTTTATCAAAATTTAAATAATCCTTTTGGTATAAAATCTGCTCGTTCTGGAATCTTAAAAGATTCTTTTAAAAACCTAAATAACTTTGAAGATAAAGTTACTGAATTAGATGAACTTATAACGAACAAAAATATAAATATTTTTGATAAAAAAGATAAACTTACAGCTTTACATAGAGCTCTAATAACAAAAAAAGATCCTATACTTTTCGAAATGATCTTACTTTTAGGTGGAAATTTAAATACCTATGTAAAAGGTAAAGAGTTTGTTCCTTTATACACTCTTTGTAGAATGAATCTATCTAAAGAGTTAAAAATAGAGTTCCTAAATATCTATAAAAAATATCACTTTGATTTTAATAAAACACAACACTTTACATTATATTTAAAATTCATAAAATGTTTCAAATTTTTAATAGATAAAGAAGCTTTAGATTTAGTGTTTACTGAAAATATTATACAGGAAAATATTGAAGCTATGAAAGATTCTGTAAATTTTGAAATAAAAAAAAGAAAATTAACTTTGTTTAAAAATATAATAAAAAACTATAAGAAAAAAAGGAGTGTTTATGAACAAGAAACAAAATCTACTTAAAACATCTTTAGGCTCTGTTTTTATTGAAAGTGATTTAATGGGAGGGCTTATTGGAGATAATAGACTTATCACAATCTCTGGTAAAATTAACAACCCTGGAATTTATGAAATTCCTGAAAATGCAACACTAAAAGAAATTTTGGAAATAGCTGGTGGTATGAAAAATGGTAGTGATTTTAAAGCTGCTCAGTTTGGTTTACCTTTTGGAGGTTTTACTGATAAATCTGCTTTAAATGCAACTGTTGACTTCAATCACTTTTTCGATTTAAAGCAACCAAAAGCTTTAATAGTTTTATCAAATGAAAGCTGTATTGTTCAATTTTCTAAATATTATATTGAATTCATTCTAGGAAAACTTTCTAAAGGAGAGTACAGAGAGTATTTAGCTGCTAAGTTTGAAATCGACAGAGCTTTAAGAGTTTTAGATCGAATCTCTAAAGGAAAAGGAAATATGAGAGATCTTTATCTTTTAAGACAACTTTCTAAAAACATAAAAGAAACTACTCGTCAAAAGCATAACTTTATTGAAGAAGCAATCGAAGCTTTTTATCATGAATTTGAAGAGCATATTGAAGAAAGTAGATGTTATACTGGTGAATGTCCACAGCTAGTTAAATTTAGAATCACTAGTAAATGTATTGGATGTACTGCTTGTGCTAGAGTTTGTCCTGTTCATTGTATAAAAGGTGGAATAAAAGAAAGACACTCAATTGATATTGATAGATGTACTCACTGCGGGCAATGTGTTGCTGCTTGTCCTGTAAATGCTATTAATGAAGGAGATAACAGTTATAAGTTCTTAAGAGATATCAGTACTCCTGGTAAAATAGTTCTTACTCAAATGGCTCCTGCTGTTAGAGTTGCACTTGGTGAAGCATTTGGTTTTGAAGCTGGTACTAATATTGAGAAAAAAATAAACGGTGCTTTAAGAATGCTTGGAGTTGATTATGTTTTTGATACAACTTGGGCTGCAGATTTAACTATTATGGAAGAAGCTACTGAATTCCAACATAGATTAGAATCATTCTTTAAAGGTGATGATAATGTAAGATTACCAATACTAACATCTTGTTGTCCTGCTTGGGTTAAATTTATTGAACAAAGTTATCCTGATATGCTTGATATTCCTTCTACAGTTAAATCACCTATGCAAATTTTCTCTACTATTGCAAAAGATATTTGGGCAAAAGAAAAAGGATTTAAAAGAGATGAAATTACAACTGTTGCTATAATGCCATGTTTAGCTAAAAAATATGAAGCATCTAGAGAAGAGTTCTCAAGAGGAGATAACTACGATACTGATTATGTTATCACAACAAGAGAGTTAATTAAAATATTTAAAGAAACAGAGATCGACTTAAGT
>NZ_JBOFMZ010000030.1:0-62631 GCF_051658645.1 Cetobacterium sp. | reverse complement strand
TAATCCCATATCTGATAATACTTTTGAGATTGCTGCTGTTGTTGTTGTTTTTCCGTGGTCAACGTGTCCTATTGTTCCAACGTTAACGTGTGGTTTACTTCTTTCAAATTTTTCCTTAGCCATTTGAAATTGCCTCCTATATATTTATATTTTCCTGTTTCTTCTTATCTGTAATAAAAATCCGCCTAAAAAAAAATCCACACATCTCCTTCAAACTGTTTCAGGTTAGTGTAGTTAAGTGGTGGTGAGAGAAGGATTCGAACCTTCGAAGGCTGAGCCGTCAGATTTACAGTCTGATCCCTTTGGCCGCTCGGGAACCTCACCATGCCTATTAAATTTTATTGGTACCCCGTAGGGGAATCGAACCCCTGTCTATAGAGTGAAAATCTATTGTCCTAACCGTTGAACGAACGGGGCATCATGGTGCCGCTTATCGGAGTCGAACCAATTACCTACTGATTACAAGTCAGTTGCTCTACCAGGTGAGCTAAAGCGGCGTCCTTTAGACATTTATAATTATACCCTATGTTATTAAAAATGTCAACATTTTTTTATTGTATAAAATATAAAAAAGTAAATTTCTTTACTTTTTTATATTTTAAAAATTATTTTTTTAATTGAATCAATAACTCTCTGTATTGTTTTACCATAATTTTTGTCATTGATTTTTTTATAAACTGATACCACTTAAATTTTACAGAATCCATTCCTCTTACTGCATCTGATACTGTTTTTGTTAAAAATTCTTGTTCTTCATAAGATAGTTTTAACTCTGTTCTATCTGAAGAATCAGCTATACTTTTAACATAATCTAAAAATTGTACAACATTTTGCATTCCATTATTTTCAGTGAATTGCTTTTTTATCTCTTCTATAAATTTAGATAAGAATTTTTTTGAACCTTTATCTAAACTAACCGAATATTTTCTTTTTCCTTTTCCTATTTTTTGAATTGAATTCATCATCCCCATCATTGATGACATAGAATTCATTTGCATAGGATTCATGTTGTTTGCGTTTAATTTTTGTGCCTTCATTTTCCCTCCAAAATTTTATATTTTTCCAATAATTCCCTCTATCGTTTCTCTTTTTATAGCTCCTTCTCGAATAATAACAGGAATTGGTTTTGTTAAATCTAGTATCGTTGATTCTATTCCTAAAGGTGTTTTTCCACCATCAATAATTATATCTACTCTACTTTTAAATTTTTCATTTAACTCTTCATAACTTCTAGGTGTCAATTCTCCTGAAATATTTGCACTTGTTGTTGGGAGTACTCCCCCTATATATTCAATTATATCTTGGGCTAATTTTAATGCTGGGATTCTAACTCCTACAGTTTTTCCTCCTGAAACCATAATTTCTGGAACATTATCTTTTTTGTCTAAAATTATTGTCAAAGCACCTGGCCAAAACTCTTTTGCTAATTTTTTTATAATACTTTTTTTATTTTCAGTTACAACCGCTATTTTCTCTATATACTCTACTTTACTCAGTAAAGCTATTAATGGCGAATCATAATTTCTTTCTTTTGCTGAATATACTTTTTTCAATCCTTCTATCGAATTAATGTTTGCTGCAACTCCATAAACAGTATCTGTTGGATAAATAATAATACCATCTTGTTCTAAAGTTTTTTTTATAATTTCAAAATCAATTTTGTGTTCTTTAAATACAATTCTTTTCATAATAAATCCTTTTTTTTATATTTGTCTGTTATAAAATAATTTTAACACATTAAAATAAAAAAAGCTAGTAGAATACTAGCTTTTATATATGCTTTTACTTTTCAAATAGTACAGATACAGATTCGTTGTTTACAATTCTTTTTACTGCTTCTGCTAAAATTATATCTACAGATACTATTTTAATTTTATCTATTTTTTTAGATTCTGGAAGTGCTATCGAATCTGTTATTATAACTTCTTTTAAACAAGAAGCTTGTAGTCTTTCAATAGCTGGATCTGAGAATACTCCATGAGTACAACATGCATAAGCTTCTATTGCTCCTCTTGCCATAATTGCATCAGCACCATTAGTTATAGTTCCTGCTGTATCTATCATATCATCAATAAATATTGCAATTTTACCTTCTACTTCTCCAATTAAATTCATTACTTCTGACATATTTGGCTTTGGTCTTCTTTTATCAATTATTGCAATTTTACAGTCCAACCATTCAGCTAATTTTCTAGCTCTTTTTACTCCGCCAATATCTGGAGACACTACAACTACTTTTTCTCCTGATAATCCTCTAGCTATAAATGACTTTGCTAATAATGGTAACGCTTGCATATGATCTACTGGAATATCAAAGAATCCTTGAATTTGATCTGCATGTAAATCCATAGTTAGAATTCTTGTCGCTCCTGCTGTTGTTAATAAATTTGCTACTAACTTAGATGTAATTGGCTCTCTTGGTCTAGATTTTCTATCTTGTCTAGCATATCCATAATAAGGAATTATAACGTTTATTGATTTAGCTGAAGCTCTTTTTAAAGCGTCAATGAATATCAACAATTCCATTATATTCTCATTTACTGGTTCAGATGTAGATTGAACAACAAATACATCTCTACCTCTTACTGTTTCTCCTATACAAACATATACCTCTCCATCTTTAAATCTAACAATTTCAACTTCTCCTACTGAAGTCCCATACTTTTCTGCTATTTTATGAGCTAACTCAATATTTGATGTTCCAGCAAAAATTTTTACACCAGGCTTTTCCATTTTTTCTATTTCCTCCAATCAAATTTTATAACTTGCTTACTTCTTGATACTGCTAAAGCGTTTTCAGGAACATCTTTTGTTATCACAGATCCAGCTCCTACTAAAGCATTCTCTCCTATACTAACAGGAGCTACCAACATTGTGTCACTTCCTATAAAAGCATTTTTTCCAATTGTGGTTTTGAATTTATTTTTACCATCATAGTTACAAGTTATTGTTCCTGCTCCTATGTTAGTTTTTTCTCCTACTGTTGCATCTCCAATATATGTTAAATGACCTGCTTTGACACCTTTTTCTAAGGTCGATTTTTTAACCTCTACAAAATTTCCAATATGAACTTCTTCTTTTAAATGAGATTTCGGTCTTAAGTGTGCGAAAGGGCCTATTGTTACTCTATTTTCTACAACACTTTCTTCTAAGACTGAACTTTCAATTCTAACATTATTTCCAATTTTACAGTCAATTATTCTTGTATTTCCTAAAATTTCACAATTTTCTCCTATTGCTGTATTTCCTTCTAATATAACTCCTGGATATATTATTGTGTCTTGACCTATTTTTACATTCTCTTCTATATAAGTTGCATTTTTATCTATAAAAATAACCCCATTTTCCATATGTTGATTATTTATTCTATTTCTCATTATATTGTTTGCTTTTTCTAATTCAATTTTAGAGTTTATTCCTAAAATTTCATCATTATCTTCTAATAAAAAGGCTTCAACTTTTTTTCCTGCTTTAACATTTATTGAAATAACATCTGTTAAATAGTATTCTCCTTTTTCATTTTTGTTATCTATTTTTTCTAAAGCCGAAAGTAACTCTTTTACTTCAAAACAATAAACTCCTGCATTTACTTCTTTTATTGCTTTAATTTCGTCTGTAGCTTCTTTTTCCTCTATTACACCTACAACTTCTCCACTCTTTTTTACAATTCTTCCATATCCAAACGGATTTTGATAGATTGATGTTAAAATTGTTGTCGTAGCTTCTGTAGATTTATGATAATTATATAATTTTTTTAAAGTTTCTTCTCTTAACAAAGGTGTATCCCCACAAAGAATCATAACTGTTCCATTAAAACCTTTTAATTTTTCTTTTGCTTGAATTACAGCGTGACCAGTTCCTAATTGTTCATTTTGAACAACATATTCAGAATTTTGAAATAGTTTTAATACCTCTTCTTTTTTGTGTCCTAATATAAGTATATTCTCAATTGATCCAATTTTACTACACGTATCTACAATCTTTTGTACCATTGGTACTCCACAAACTTTATGTAGAACTTTCGGCAGCTCTGACTTCATTCTAGTCCCTTTCCCCGCTGCTAAAATCAATGTTTTTAAACTCATTATACCCTCCATTTAATCAACTTTGTATATTGTATCATAAGATTTAATAATTTTGCAAAAATATTTTTAATTTTGCTGAAGTTTTTCATAAGCTTCATTAATTTCTTTAAACTTTTTTTCATGCATATCTCTAGTTTCTTGAGTTGCGTTTGCATACCTATCTGGATGATGTTTTTTAGCCAATTCTCTATATGCTTTTTTGAGTTCTTCTGGCGTTACGCCTTCTTGAACTCCTAAAACATTATAATACTTACTTTTATCTTCAAAAGTTCCAAAAGGATTATTTTGATATCCTCCTTGATAACTTCCACCATATTGATTCCCTTGATTTTTAAACATATCTTCAAAATCTTTTTGACTATATGATTGGTAATAAAAATTTCTTTTTTTAGGATTTTTCTTATTTATAAAGTACCTAATAACTAAAAACACAACAATTACTGGGAAGAACTGAACTACTATAAATCCAAAAAATGAAATTAATAACATTACAAAGAAAAGTATAGGTAATGCTGAAACTGCTTTGTTCATCCCAAATATTAGTGCTATTACTAAAAAAATAGCCACTGTCAAAATTAGTGCTATTGATATCATTTATTTCTCCTTGATTCTTTACTATATTATAAAATAGGGAATAGAAATTCTATTCCCTATTTTAGTTTATCTTGTAAAATTTTTATTTTTTCTTCAATACTTTTATCTCTAGGATCAATTTCATAAGCAGTTATATATTCATTTAACGCTTTTTTATATCTTCCTAAAAATTCATATTCTTTAGCAAAATCTAAATGAGCACTATAAATATCTAAATCTAAAAATATTGCAAAATCATAACTGTTTATAGCTTCTAATATCTTTCCTGCTCTAGAGTATGCATTTCCGAGTAAAAAATATATAAACGCATCATTTGGTTCTTTATCTAAAAACATATTAAAATATTTTATACTCTTTGAATAATTTCCTAACTCATAATTTAAGTGTCCTAAAAATCCTATTGTATCGCTATCTTTTTTTCCTAAAGCTCTAAGTTTCTCATAAATTTCTAAAGCACTTTCACAATCTCTTTTGTAAAAAAGAATTGTTCCTAATTTTTCTAAATTTTCAACATCATTAGTTTTTGTTAAAAGTTCAAATCTAATTTCTTGCTCTTGTTTTAATAATTCTTCTTTACTTATGTCTATTCTCTTTAAGATTTTTTTTCTTAGCATTTTAAACCCCCTTAGGTTTTTTAAAACTACTTCTCGAGAAATTATATCATATTTTTGCTTTTTATTTAAGAACTTTTAAAATAAATAAATAAAAAAAAGAGCATATGCTCTTTTTAATTATAATTATAATGCTGCTTTTGCAGTTTCTGCTAATTTAGCAAATTCAGCTGCATTGTTTAAAGCTATATCAGCTAATACTTTTCTATCTAACTCGATTCCTGCTCTCTTTAATCCATTCATTAAAGTAGAGTAAGTTAATCCGTTGATTCTTGCAGCAGCGTTGATTCTGATGATCCATAATTGTCTCATCTTTCTCTTTCTAACTTTTCTATCTCTTGTTGAGAAAGCTTCTGCTCTCATTACTGCTTGTTTAGCTTGCTTGAAAACGTCACCAGACGCTCCTCTAAATCCTTTTGCAGCTTTTAAAACTTTTTTATGTCTTTTTCTTCTAACTATTCCAGTCTTAACTCTCATTTAATTTCCTCCTAAAATTGGTTCTTTAACAATAATATTCCTGAAGAATTATTATCTTCCTACTCCGTATGGTAATAATCCTTTTAAGTGCTTCACTAATGTTGAAGTGATTACTGTATCTTTCTTTAATCTGTTCTTTCTTTTTCTTGATTTCTTAGTTAAGATATGGCTCTTTCCTGGCTTCTTAACAACAAACTTTCCAGTTCCAGTAACCTTAATTCTTTTTTTAGCACCTCTATGAGTTTTCATCTTTGGCATTGTAATGTTCCTCCTCTCAAATATTCACTATTTTTTTGGTGATAAGATCAAATATTTTTGCTTATCGTTATATTTTTTATCAACGTCTGCGATTTCAATGAATCTTTCAGATATATGATTTAACATTTCAATTCCCTGATCAGCGTACATTCTTTCTCTACCATACTGAACAAGAGTTATTTTTACTTTATTATCTTTTTCTAAGAATTTAGTAACATGACTTATTTTTGTATCCATATCATGTTGGTCTATTCTAGCTCTAAATTTAACTTCTTTAAGAATAACCTGCTTTTGATTTTTCTTAGCTTCTTTAGCTTTTCTAGTTTGCTCGTATTTGAATTTTCCATAATCCATAACTTTACATACTGGTGGAGCTGCATTTGGAGATATTTCAACTAAATCAAGTTCTTTCTCTGCTGCTAATTCTAACGCTTCAGATGCTGACATTATACCTAATTGTTCTCCAGTTTCAGAGATAATTCTTAATTCTCTACCTCTTATTTTTTCATTAATTCTAACTTTGTCTGAAATAATAGACACCTCCTAATTAACTATCAAATAAAAAAAAACAGGACGTAAATTTCCTGTTAAACTCAAATAATTATTAAGGATCCCCTTAAATAAAAATTTAGATACCTTTATGAATATAAAGCTCCATAAGGTGAGAAACAGGAAGTTTCTTCTTGATAAATCTTATTAATTGTCTTTAATAATTATAACATAATTATTAAAAAAGTCAACTTTAAATTTGAAATTATTTTAAGTAGTCCTCTTAAATTAAGAGGACTACTTAATTTTATCTTTCGCTAGAAGAAGTCCCATATTTTTCTAATAATTCTTCATTCTCATTTTTCTCATTTTCTAGCTCTATTTTTTTAGCAGAAAGTTTTATTCTCTTTTTTTCAGAATCGATTTCAACTATTTCAGCTGAAATTAATTGCCCTACTTTAAAAGTATCTTTTAAGTTTTTTACAAAATCTCTAGATGCTAATTGAGTTGGGATAAATCCATCTACTCCATCTTCTAATTTAACAAACATTCCAAATTCTTGAATATTTTTTATTTCTTTTTCTACTTTATCTCCTACTTTGTAGTTCGCTAAAGCTACTTCCCATGGACTTTTTGTTAAAGATTTTATACTTCCTTTAATTTTCTGACTTTCTAAATTTAATTCAGATACTTTAAATTCAACTTTGTCTCCTTTAGAATATCTCTTATTTCCTGCCCATACAAAATCTGAATTATGAATAAATCCATCTACTCCCTCTTCTATCTGTACAAAAATTCCAAAAGGCTTAACTTCAACTACTACTCCTTCTAAAACTGAACCAATTGCAAATCTAGTTGCTCCATCTTTCCAAGGATTTACACTCAACTCTTTTATACTTAACTTTAATTTTCTCTCTTCTGGTTTCAATTCATTAATAACGGCTTTTACTTCGTCTCCAATTTTAACAAAATTATTTATATTAACTTTATTACTTGTCCATGAGAAATCAGAACTATGTATTAATCCTTCAACTCCTGGTGTTAATTCAACAAAAGCTCCATAGTTAGTTATTCTTGTCACTTTCCCTGTTACTTCTGAACCTACTGCATTATTCTGAGCAATTACTTCCCAAGGATTTTGCTTCAAAGCTTTTATTGATAACTTAATATTTCTTTTATCTTTTTCAATTTCAATAATTTTAGCTTCAATTACATCTCCAGATTTATATAACTTTTGTAAATCTGCAGTTTTTTTCCAATCTATTTCAGAGATATGAATAAACCCTTTTAAATCTCCTAATTTAACTGTTAGTCCAAACGCTAGAACTTCTAAAACTATAGCTTCAACAACTGTATTTAAAACTAATTTTTCAATTGCTTCTATCTCTTTTTTAGCTACAAGTTCTCTTCTTGAAACAAGAATTTTCTTTCCTTTTTTATCTTCTTTTATTTCTTTTATAGTTACATTTAACTCTTTACCTACAAAAGAGTCTCCTTTATCAAAAGGAATTTCTGATAATGAATTTGGTAAAAAACCTTGTTGTGAGAACATTTCAACTATGTAACCACCGTTAACTCTTCTTACTACTTTTCCAGATACAATTTCATTATTTTCAAATGCAATTTGTAATTTTTTTGCTCCAGCTTCTTGATCTACTCTTCTTTTTGAAGCTATCAGAATCATAGAATCATCTTCTTCTGCTTGCGCTATTACAAGAACTTCAATTTCATCTCCTAATGAATATCCTTCTAATTCCTCTGTTCTTACTCTTACAGCCTTAGGCTCTCCTGCTACTTCTAGATATGAAAAATTTCTATCCTTACTTACTATAATTCCAGTTACTTTACTTTTTATTTCCTCATCCTCTTTTACTGGCATATATTCGTTTAGTAACGCTTCAAAATCTTCATTGTAATCAAAGTTTGACATTAAAGTTCCCCCTTATTTTATTTTCTATTTTTTTTATGATATTTTCTGGAGTTGATGCGCCTGCTGTTATTCCAATTTTCATATTTTCAGAAAATATAGACAAATCCAATTCAGTATCATTTTGAACCAAGTAACTTTTTGGATTCTCAGCTATAGCTACCTCTAGAAGTTTTTTACTGTTTGAGCTTTTTAAATCTCCTATTACAATAACTATATCACATGCTCTAGAAAGCTTTCTAGTAGCTTCTTGTCTTTCACTTGTCGCTCCACATATCCTATCAAATATCTTTGCATTTGGATAGTATTTTTGTAAATATTCTTTTATCTCTACAAATTTTCTTTTATTTAAAGTTGTTTGAGTTAGTACTGAATATTTTTTACTAAGATCCAAAGAGTTTTCTTTTAATTCACTTAAACTTTTAAAAATGTTTATTTTTCTTCCAAAAGATACTATACCTTTTACTTCTGGATGCTCTTTATCTCCAATAAAAATTATTTCATCACCTAAAGATTCTCTCTCTATTAAAATTTCTTTTATTTTATCCACAAAAATACATGTTGCATCAATAATTACTACTTCTTTCAATTTCAACAATTCTATTACTTTATTTGTTGTTCCATGAGCTCTAATAATAATACTATCCCCTTTTTCAAGTGGATCTTTTCCAGATAAAATATCTTCTTCATTTATTATTATAAATCCTATTCTTTCCATTTCTTTTACTACATCTTTATTATGAACTACCATACCTAAAATAAATTTTCTGATTTCTTTTTCTTTAGATAGTTCATAACAAGCTTCAACTGCTTTTTTAACACCAAAACAAAAGCCCATCTTTTCAGCTCTTATTATCTCCACGATTTACTCCTCGTTAAACTTCTTAACTTCAACTAACTCTACTAATTCTTGAATCATTGCGTCTTCATCTTCTCCATCACACTCTAAAGTTAATATTCTTCCTTGCTCTGCTGCTAAAAGCATTAAACCCATTATACTTTTTCCATTTATAATTTCATCTTCAAAGATTACATTTATATCAGAATCATATTTACTGGCTGCTTGAACAAATAAAGAAGATGGTCGTGCATGTAAACCCGCTTTATTTTTTATTGTAACTTCTACTTTTTTCATAATTTACCTCTCCCTTCAACTCTATTTAAATACTCATTTAATATCATTTTTACTTCTGCTGAATCACTTGCATTTAATAAAGCAATTTTAATTTCACTTAACTCTGAAATATTAATTTTTCTAATAAGATTTCTAACTTTGGGTATATATGCTGGTGCCATACTTAAATCTCTTATTCCTAAACTTAATAGTGCTATAACAGCTTGATTTTCTCCAGCCATTTCTCCACAAACAGAAACTTTTTTATTTTTTTGAATTCCTGCTTGTGCAACTAGGTTTATTGCTCTTATAACAGCTGGGTCATAACAGTCATATAACTTTTCAGCTATTGGACTATATCTATCCGTTGCTAATATATATTGAGTCAAATCATTAGTACCTATAGAGAAAAAGTCGACATAATCAGCAAAAATTTCTGCTAATAATACATTTGATGGAACCTCTACCATCATTCCTATCTCTATATCGTGCTTAAATTCTTTTTTTTCTTCAAGTAGCTCTTTTTTACATTCTTCAACTAATTCTTTAGCTTCTCTAATTTCTTTTAAATTAGTTATCATTGGATACATCATTTTTATATTATGATTCTTTGCTGCTCTTAATATTCCTTTAATTTGATTTTTAAAAAGTCCTTTATTTGAAAGTGTTAATCTCATTCCTCTACAACCTAAAGATGGGTTTTCTTCATCTACCATTTTATAATAAGATAATTTTTTATCTGCTCCTATATCTAATGTTCTTATTACTATTGGTTTTTTAGATTGAGATTCTTCAAATTCTTTTGCTATATTTTCATATATTTTTCTTTGCTTTTCTTCATCTGGAAACTCTATTGCATCCATGTAAATTAACTCTGTTCTCAAAAGTCCTATTCCATCAGGATTTTTTTTACTAACTTGAGTTATATCTAATCTACCACCTATATTTAAATGTAAAAATATTCTTTCGTTATCAAGAGTTACTGTTTCTTTATTAATAGATTCATCTATCTCTTTTATTTTCTTTCTATATTTATTTTTTTCCTCATCATACCTATTTAACGTTTTAATATCAGGATTTGTTATAACCTTTCCTTCCATAGATGTTGTATCTAATATAATTTGATCTCCCCAATCTACAGAAAACAAATCATTCCCACCCATCAACGTTGGTATTTCTAAGGCTTTAGCTAAAATTGCTGTATGAGATGTCTCTCCCATATACTCCATTATTATTCCACTTAACTTTATTCCACTATAATAAAGTTTCAAAAGTTCAGATGGAAGGAGCTCTCTAATAACTAAAATTCTACCATTCAGATTTAAATCCACTTCTTCTTCTGAAGTTAAATTCATTATAATTCTTTCACTTATATCTTTTATATCTAGCGCTCTTTGCTTATATATTGGATCCGCAATTTTCTCAAACATTTCTATATATTTATTTGAAACTTTTCTTACAATCGATTCTGCATTACTTTGATCTTTCTTAATACCTTTTTTTATATCTGTAATAAATTGTGGATCATCTAACATCATAATATGAACTGTTAAAATTTGAAGATCCTCTTTATTTATTTTTCCTTCTAAATTGTTTTTAATTTGTTTTATATCATTTTTAGCTTTTTGAACAGCTTCTAAAAACCTTTCAATTTCTTCATCTATTTTTTCTAAAGATATTCTATAATTTTCAATATCAATTTTCTTTTTTTTCTCTATATAAGGTTTCCCGATAATTATTCCTGGGAAAATACTTTTCCCTATGACAACTCCCATTTCGTTACCCCCTTTATTTTTAAATCACTAAAAAAATTATACCGTATTTTTACTAATTTTTAAACTATTATTTCATAATTTTAAAAAAAATATTGACTTTTGTTTTAATTTGTATTATATTTATTTCAAGGTTAGCACTCTAATGATGCGAGTGCTAACAAAAGTTAAAAAGGGTGATTATATGGTTGTCAGTGATAGAGAAAAACTTGTTCTCGGAGCTATTATAGATTTTTATCTTCTTTCTGGAGATACTATTGGTTCTAGAGCTCTTGTAAAAAAGTATAATATAGACCTATCTTCTGCAACAATAAGAAATGTGATGTCCGATTTAGAAGACATGGGATTTGTAATCAAAACCCACACATCTTCTGGTAGAATCCCTACAGATAAAGGATACAAATTTTATCTAGAAGAACTTTTAAAAATTGAAAAAATTTCAAGAGAAGAACAAGCTAGAATAAATTCTGTCTATGAAATTAAAATGAGAGAACTCGATTCTGTTCTAAGAAAAACTTCAACTCTATTATCTAAACTAACTAATTATGTTGGAATAGTGATTGAGCCTACACAAAGAAAAGAAAAAATTAAAAAAGTTGAACTCGTTCATATTGATGATTATATGGCCATGGCTGTAATTGTTATGGAAAACAAAAGTGTTCGAACAAAAAAGATTTTCTTTGATGAAATGTGTAGCGAAGAGCAGCTTGTAACTCTTTCACAAAAAATTAACTACGAAATTAAAAATCATCTAATTGAATCCCACGAAATTGAAAAAATAATTGATTTTGTTTCTGGAGAAGTTGAAGGAAAACTCTTTTGGGAAAACTCTTCTGAAATATTCAAAAACAAACAAGTTAATGAGATTAGTGATGTTTTAGATATTTTTTCAAAGCGTAAAAAAATAAAAGAACTCTTTGAAGATGCGATTAAATTTAAAACTTTCAAAGAAGGTGAAGTAAATGTTATTTTCGGCGAGGAACTCGCTGTAAAAGGATTAGAAGATTATAGTTTTGTTTATTCTGTTTATAATATGGATAATTCTCCTGGAATAATTGGTGTTATGGGTCCAAAAAGAATGTCTTATTCAAAAACAATGGGACTTATACAACATGTTACAAAAGAAGTTGATAAAGTTATAAAAGAAATAAATAATGAAGGAGATAGTAATGACAGATAAAGATATGAATGAAGAAATAATTAATGAAACAGTTGAAAATACTGAAACAACTGAAGAAACTATTTCTCAAGAACAAGAAACTTTAAAATTAAAATCTGAAGTTGATGACTGGAAAAATTCTTATTTAAGAAAGCAAGCAGAATTCCAAAACTTCACAAAAAGAAAAGAAAAAGAATTTGAAGATTTAAAATCTTTTGCTTCTGAAAAAATAATAGTAAAAGTTTTAGATATAATTGACAATCTAGAAAGAGCAATTTCTGCTTCTTCTGAATCAAAAGATTTTGATTCTCTTGTTAAAGGTGTTGAATTAACTCTTTCTCAAATGAAGAGCACTATTGCAAGTGAAGGTGTTGAAGCTATTGAAACTGAAAACACAGCTTTTGATCCTCATTTACATATGGCTGTTGCTGCAGAAGATTCAGCAGATTTTAATAGTGATGATATCATTTCTGAATTTCAAAAAGGTTACAAAATGAAGGGTAAAGTTATTAGACCCTCAATGGTTAAAGTTTGTAAAAAATAAATTTAAAAATTTAGATATATTTAGGAGGTTTTTTTAATGGCAAAAATTATAGGAATTGACTTAGGAACTACTAATTCATGTGTATCAATAATGGAAGGGGGATCTACTACTGTAATCTCTAACGTAGAGGGAGCTAGAACAACTCCATCTGTTGTAAGTATAAAAGAAAATGGTGAAATTATTGTTGGAGAAATTGCAAAAAGACAAGCAATTACAAATCCTACATCAACTATTTCATCTATCAAAACTCATATGGGAACAGATTATAAAGTAGATGTTTTCGGTAAAAAGTACACTCCTCAAGAAATTTCTGCTATGATTTTAAAGAAATTAAAATCTGATGCTGAAGCATACTTAGGAGAAACTGTTACTGAAGCTGTAATAACTGTTCCTGCTTACTTTACAGATGCTCAAAGACAAGCTACAAAAGATGCTGGTGTTATTGCTGGTTTAAATGTAAAAAGAATCATAAACGAACCAACTGCTGCTGCTCTTGCTTACGGATTAGAAAAAGCTGGACAAGAGGAAAGAGTACTAGTATTTGATCTTGGTGGAGGAACATTTGATGTTTCTATTCTTGAAATTGCTGATGGTGTAATTGAAGTTATTTCAACTTCTGGTAATAATCATCTTGGTGGAGATAATTTTGATGATGTAGTAATTAAATACTTAACTGAAGAATTTAGAAAAGAAAGTGGAATTGATTTAGCTAATGATAAAATGGCTTACCAAAGACTTAAAGATGCTGCAGAAAAAGCTAAGAAAGAACTTTCTACATTAACAGAAGCTCACATCTCTTTACCATTCATAACTATGGATGCTACTGGACCTAAGCATTTAGATTTAAAATTAACTAGAGCTAAATTTAATGATTTAACTAGAGAATTAGTTGAAGCTACTCAAGTTCCTACAAAAGATGCTCTGAAAGCTGCTGGATTAAATCCATCAGATATCGATGAGATTTTATTAGTTGGAGGATCTACAAGAATTCCTGCTGTTCAAGAATGGGTTGAATCTTACTTCGGTAAAAAACCAAACAAAGGAATAAATCCTGATGAGGTTGTTGCTGAAGGTGCTGCTATACAAGGTGGAGTTTTAATGGGAGATGTTAAAGATGTTTTACTTCTTGACGTAACTCCATTATCTTTAGGAATCGAAACTTTAGGTGGAGTATTCACTAAGATAATTGAAAGAAACACTACTATACCAGTAAAAAAATCTCAAGTATTCTCAACAGCTGTTGATAATCAACCAGCTGTTACTATAAATGTATTACAAGGTGAAAGAGCTAAAGCTGTTGATAACCATAAGTTAGGAGAATTCAATCTTGACGGAATCCCTGCAGCGCCAAGAGGAGTTCCTCAAATCGAAGTTACTTTTGATATTGATGCTAATGGAATTGTTCATGTTTCAGCAAAAGATTTAGGAACTGGAAAAATCAGTAATGTTACAATCTCTGGTTCTACAAACCTATCTGCTGATGAAATTGAAAGAATGAAAAAAGATGCTGAAGCTAATGAAGCTGAGGATAAAAAGTTTAAAGAGTTAGTTGAAACTAGAAATAAAGCTGATATGTTAATTGCTTCTACTGAAAAATCAGTAAAAGATTATGCTGAAAAAGTAACTGAAGATGAAAAGAAAGCTATTGAAGACGCTATTGAAGAACTAAAAGCTATTAAAGATAATGGAGATAAAGAAGCTCTTGATGCTGCTATTGAAAAATTATCTGGAGCTGCTCATAAATTAGCTGAAGAAATCTATAAGGATGCTCAAGCAAACCAACAAGGTACTGCTAATCCTGAAAATAAAGCTAAAGATGATGTTGCTGACGCTGAGATAGTTGACTAATATTACTAATTAATATATACTTTATTAAGGGATAGAGCTACTCTATCCCTTATTTTAAGAAACGGAGGATTTTTTTAAATGGCTAAAAAAGACTTTTATGATATTTTAGAGGTAGCTAAAGGCGCTTCTGATGTCGAGATAAAAAAAGCATACAGAAAAGCTGCTATGAAATATCACCCTGATAAATTTAGTGGTGCTAGTGATTCTGAAAAAACTGTAGCAGAAGATAGATTCAAAGAAATAAATGAAGCTTATCAAGTTCTTTCAGATGAAAATAAAAGAGCTCAATACGACAGATTTGGACATTCAGCTTTTGAAAACGGTGGTGGTGGTTCTGGATTCGGTGGTGGTGCTGGGTTCGGTGGTGGTTTTGAAGATTTAGGAGATATTTTCGGTTCATTCTTCGGTGGCGGAGGTGGATTCGGTGGTGGTTCTCGTCAAAGAGGTCCTGAACCTGGAGAAGATTTAAGATACAATCTTGAGTTAACTTTAGAAGAAGCTGCTAAAGGTGTAGACAAAACATTGAAATATAAAAGAACTGGTAGTTGCAACAGTTGTAATGGAACAGGTGCTGAAAAAGATTCTAAAATGAATAAATGTTCAAAATGTAATGGTAGTGGTACTATTCATGTAACGCAAAGAACAGTTTTTGGTAATTTCCAAACAGCTCAAGAATGTAATTCTTGTCATGGTAAAGGAAATGTTCCTGAAAAAAAATGTAAAAAATGTCATGGTACTGGTATTGATAATGAAACTGTTGAAAAAACTATCAAAATTCCTGCTGGTATTGATGAAGGTCAAAAATTAAGACTTTCTGGAATGGGTAATGCAAGTACAGAAGGTGGACCAAATGGAGACCTTTATGTTTACATTTCAGTTAAATCTCATCCTTTCTTTGAAAGAAATGGCGTTGATATAGTTTGTGATGTTCCTGTTACTTTTGCTAAAGCAACTCTTGGTGGAGAAATTGAAATTCCTACACTTAACGGAAAGAAAACTATTAAAATTCCTGCTGGAACTCAAAATGAAAAACTATTTAGAATGAAGGGTGAAGGTATTAAAAATCCTAGAAGTCCTTATACAGGAGACCAAATAGTTAGAATTAAAATTGAAGTTCCTATCAATTTAAATTTAGAGCAACAAGAACTATTAAAAAAGTTCGAAGATAGTTTAAAAGACAAAAATCACAAAGATAATAAAAATTTCTTTGATAAACTAAAAAACTTCTTCTCTTAAATTTTATTGAAAAGAGCATATCCTTGTGGTATACTTATCTTATAACAATATTATCTAAGGGGGCTTTAATAATATGAATGAACTATTCTCTAAATATGGTGGAATGGCTATTACATTTGCTATTTGGGCAGCTGTATTCTATTTTCTACTTATTTTACCAAACAAAAAGAAACAAAAGAAACATCAAGAGATGCTAAATTCTCTAAAAGAAGGTGCTGAAGTTATTACTTCTGGTGGTATTAAAGGCACTGTTTCTAATATGGGTTCTGAATTTTTAACTATCAGAATTGATAAAGGTGTTAATGTTCAAGTACTTAGAAGTTCTGTAACAAGAGTTTTAAAATAAAAATATTTACAAAAGATAGGATGGATAACTTTTCCATCCTCTTTTATTATTATAAATTGATGGAGAGTAATTATGAAAAAATATTTTATTTTTTTTATGTTTTGTTTTTTTTCTCTAACTATTTTTGCTAACAGTACTATCCAAAAAGTTCGAATGAATAATAATCCACCTCAACTAGTTTTTGATATTTCAGCTACTACTAAACCTAAGTTTAATAGTAACTATGATGAATACAATAGATTACTTTTCTTAGAGGTTGAAAAAGTTAAAATGGGCTCTAAGTTTAACCCTTCTAAATTTATTGGAAAAAGTATTGAAAAAATAGATTTTATCGATTATGGTTCTAATGTTGGATTTTTTATAAAACTCAAAAAAGGCGCTGGGCATAAAGTTTACTCTCTAAGTAAACCTTATCGAATTGTAGTTGATTTAAAACCTACAATTTCATCTAAAAAAGAATTTACAATTACTATCGATGCTGGGCATGGCGGTAAAGATCCTGGAGCTATTGGATTTAAAAAATATCAAGAAAAAGATATAGCATTGGCTGTTGCTAAAAAGCTTCAGTCTAAATTATCCAAAGATTTTAATATTGTAATGACAAGAAGTAGCGATACTTTTATTAAATTATCTGAAAGAAGTCGTATTGCAAATAAAAATAAAGCTGATTTGTTTATTAGTTTGCATTTAAATGCTTCTAAAAATGCCACTGCACAAGGAATGGAAATTTTCTATTTTTCAAAAAAATCTTCTCCTTATGCTGAAAAAATAGCTTCTTATGAAAATAGTTTTGGTGAAAAATATGGAGAAAAAACTGGCAGTATTGCTCAGATAATGGGTGAGTTATCATACAATAAAAATATGGAGAAATCTATTACTGTTGCTAAACCATTAAATACATCTATGGCTAATCGTTTAAAGATGAGAGATAGGGGTATCTATGGTGCTAATTTTGCTGTACTTAGAGGTTTTAATGGACCTGGAATTCTAGTAGAATTAGGTTTTATAACAAATCAATCTGATGTTGCTAAACTCTCTAAAGAAGCTAACCAAAATATTATGGCAGATGAATTAGCAAGTAAAATTAGAGCATTTTTTTATTAGGAGGTTTCTATGTCAAATAAATTAAAACTATTTTTAGTTGCTTTAATATCTGTTGCTACTATAACTGGAATCTATTCAAAGCAACTTGATAAGAATAGTAAAACTATAACACAAATTTCGGTGCCAAAAATTCAAGAAATTAAAAAATTAGAGTTTAGTACACCTATTTTCTTTCCAGATTTAAAAGCTGGAAAACTTAATACTGAAAATATAGTTTTAACATCTAATTTAAAAGAAAAAGAAGAAATTTTAAAAGAAATTATTAATAATCTCCTAATTAAGTTAGAAAACACAAAAATTATAAAAAAAGAAAATTATAAATATGAGCTATTTATAAAAAATAGAATTCTTTACCTAGATTTAGATTCTAAAATTCTTTTATCTGCTACAACTCCTCAAGAGGAGCTACTTTTAATTTATTCTTTTGTGAATAGTTTATTAACTCCTGGAGGATCAGACACTGTTGTTTTACTCGTAAATGGTATTCCTACAAATAAAGTTAATTTTATTGATATAAATAAGAGCTATAAATTAAACAGTAATATATAATTTTTAGGGAGTTTCTAATTTTTGAAACTCCCTTTTCAAAATTTGGAGGCTATATGAATATTAATTTTCTTAAAGATGAATTAAAATTGGTTGTATCAAAAAAAAGATATGATCACTCGATAAGAGTTTTAAAAACTGCCCTTCATTTAGGGGAAATTTACAATGTTGATTTAAATAAATTAACCATTGCATCTCTTTTACATGATTATGCTAAAGAGATGCCTAAACAAGAATTGATTAAAATTTCTAAAGATAATTTTATAATAGAATCAAAGGATTATCTTGATAATTCTGAAATTTTACACAGTTATGCAAGTGCTTATATTGCTAAAAATACCTTCAAAGTTGAAGACTCTGAAGTTTTAAATGCAATAAAATATCATACTACTGGAAGACAAAATATGAAATTAATTGAAAAAATTGTTTACTTAGCTGATGCTATCGAGCCTAAAAGAGATTATCCATATGTTGAAAAAATTAGAGATTTAGCTCTAGTAAACTTAGATAAAGCCATTTTACTAGAAGTGAATAAAAAAATTGAGTATCTTTTGAAAGAGAATTATGTTATACATATAGACTCAATCGAGATGCGAAATTGGCTTTTAAAAACAAGCTAATAGGAGGATTAAAATTTATGAAAATAAAAACAAAATTAGATAAACAACTTGAAGATTTAAAAAGTATTTTAAAAGAAAGCAAAGCTTTAACACTAGATGAGATTACAAAAGCTCTTGGCTGGTCTCCTAAATATAAAAAAGATAATAGAGATATCGTTGAGCAATGGGTAGAATCTGGCGAAATAATGAAAAACAAACGAAACAAATATAATATTCCTGAAAATCTAGGATTTATCAAAGGTAAGTTTTCAAATATTAAAAATAAATTTGGTTTTGTTGATACAGATACAGAAGGTTACTTCATTCCTAGAACTAAGTTTGGTACAGCTTTGGATGGTGACGTAGTTTTAATTAATGTTACTTCTCCTGAAGGTAAAGGTAAAAAAGAAGGTGAAATTGTTGAGGTTCTTTTAAGAGAAAAAAATACAATTATTGGTATTTTTGAAAAAAAAGAAAACTTTGGTTTTGTTAGGCCTACACAATCTTTTGGAAGAGATATATATATCCCTAGAAATTTCTTTAATAAAGCTAAAGATGGAGAATTAGTTGTTGTAGAAGTTACATTCTGGGGAACTGATGAAAAAAAACCTGAAGGTAAAATTGTAGAACAGATTGGTAATCCTTTTGATACTAGTAACATGGTTAAAGCTCTATTATTAAGAGAAGGTTTATCTGAAGATTTTCCTGATGAAGTTTTAGCTGAAGCTCGTCAAATCCCTGTCTCTATTTCACAAGAAGAGATTAACAAAAGAAAAGATTTAAGACATTTACCTATTATAACTATTGATGGTGATGATGCTAAAGATTTAGATGATGCTGTTTATGTAGAAAAACTTGAGAACGGCTATTATAAATTAATTGTTGCTATCGCTGATGTTTCTCATTATATTCCTACTGGTTCTAAACTTGATAAAGAAGCTGAGAAAAGAGGAAATTCTGTATATATGGTTGATAGAGTTTTACCGATGTTCCCTAGAGAAATTTCAAATGGAATTTGTTCTTTAAATCCCCATGAAGACAAATTGACTTTTTCAGTAGAAATCTTAATTGACTCTCAAGGTAGAGCTATAGACATTCAAACTTATAAATCAGTTATTAAAACAGCTCATAGAATGACTTATACAAATGTAAATAAAATAATTGATAAAGATCCAGAAATGGTTGAAAAATATAGTGACATTGTAGATATGATTTCTACTATGTTAGAACTTTCTAAAATTATAAGAGCAATAAAATACAATAGGGGTTCTATTGATTTTGATCTTCCTGAAGTGAAAGTTATTTTAGATGAAAATAAAAAAGTGAAATATTTAAAAACTATTGAAAGAGGAGAATCAGAAAGAATAATAGAAGATTTCATGATTATGGCTAATGAATCTATCGCAGAAAAACTTTTCTGGTTAGAAATTCCATCTGTTTATAGAGTACATGAAACTCCTGATCCTGAAAGAGTAAAAACTCTAAGTGAAACTCTATCTAAATTTGGATATAAATTACATTCTTCTGAAGATCTTCATCCTAAGAAATTCCAATCTATAATTAAAGACTCTGAAGCAAAAGGAATAAGTATGATTGTTCACAAGATGATTTTAATGTCTCTTAAACAAGCTAAATACGGTGTCGAAAATCTAGGTCACTTTGGGCTTTCATCTAGTTACTATACTCACTTTACATCACCAATTAGAAGATATGCTGACCTTTTAATACATAGAATTTTAAATATTGCCATAAATGGATACCCTACTAAAAAACAATATGGTACTCTTATAAATTATCTTCCTGATGTTACAGCTCATATTTCTCAAACCGAAAGAAAAGCTATGAAAATAGAAGATGAAAGTGTTAAAATAAAAGTTGTTGAATACATGATTGATAAAATTGGTGATGAATTCAAAGCAACTATAGTTGGATTTAATAACAAAAAAATATTCTTCGAAACTGAAGAACATGTTGAATGTTTCTGGGATGTAACTACTGCTCAAAACTTCTATGAATTTAATGATTCTGATTATGTAATGAAAGATACTGATACTGATAGAGAATTCCACTTAGGAGATAAGATGGATATTCTAATTGTTAGAGCTGATTTACAGATGCTTGAAATTGAAGTTATTCCTACAGAATTTCATCAAGAATATACAGGGAGAAGAAAAGAAAGGAGATTTTAGATTATGATATTAGCTAATAACAAAAAAGCTTTTTTTGATTATTTTGTTGAGGATAGGTTTGAAGCTGGAATTGAACTTGTTGGATCTGAAGTGAAATCTATTAAAGCTGGAAAAACTAGTATAAAAGAAGCCTTTATCAGAATAATTAATGGTGAGGTTTTCATAATGGGAATGAGTGTTGTTCCTTGGGCATTTGGAAGTACTTATAATCCTGATGAAAGAAGGGTTCGAAAGTTACTTTTAAATAAAGCTGAAATTAAAAAATTACATGAAAAAGTTACACAAAAAGGATATACTGTTGTTCCGTTAAATGTTCATCTATCTAAAGGTTTTGTTAAAGTTGATATTGCTGTAGCTAGAGG
The DNA here is from genome assembly GCF_051658645.1 of Cetobacterium sp. GTDB lineage: Bacteria > Fusobacteriota > Fusobacteriia > Fusobacteriales > Fusobacteriaceae > Cetobacterium_A. The sequence continues at coordinate 41,371 of NZ_JBOFMZ010000030.1, read as the reverse complement.
TAAAAAGAATTATGATAAACGTGATTCTCTAGCTAAAAAAGATCAACAAAGAACTATGGAAAGAGATCTTAAAGATAACTACTAATAAAAGGACAGATGAAAAAATTCATCTGTCCTTTTTGGATTATTTAAATAAAATATTTACTTTGCACAACATTTTTTATATTTTTTCCCTGATCCACAAAGACATGGATCATTTCTTCCAATTTTTTCCTCTTTTACTATAGTTCCCTGTAAAGGTAACCAACCATAATATAACCATTGTCCATCAACTTTTATGAATTTACTTTTTTCATGATGAACAATATCTTTACCATTTTCTTTGTATGATGCTTTAAATTCTACAATTCCTTCTTTATCACACTCTAAGCCTTCTTCTGTAGAAACAATCTCTAAACCTATCCATTCAGATTCTAATGCCCATTTTTTTGTTTCTTCAACATCCATATCAACTTTAGTTTCTGGATGATGTGTTTCTACTATAAAGTCTATATCTCCAGTTTCAAAAGCACTATATCTTGCTCTCATTAATTCTTCGGCTGTTTTAAAATTATTTATCATTTTTATTTTGCACCTCTACTTTTTTTAATTCATCTATATCTTTTTCAATTTTTTTTGCTTTTTTATAAATTTCATTTATTCTAAATTCCAAAGAATTCAATATCCAAAATTGAAAATGACTCGCTCTTTGTGATTCATAATACATCCAAATAAGTTTTATAACACCAAATAAAATTGCAACTTGAACAGCTAATTCAGGAGCTATTCTATTAAATACTCCTCCTAAAACTAACAACGCAACTATTATTACAATCAATATTATATTTATAATCTTATTTTGTTTATCGTTTGAACCACCTATTTGACCTACGATACTTCTAATTCTTTCTTTTTCTTTTTGAAATTCTTGTAACTCTTCTCTTAACTGCTCTTCTCCTCTCAAATTTGAGCCTCCTTTTTTAGACTCCCCAATCTCTAGGGTATCTAAAATCTCTTCCTATAGTTCTATTAGATATCTTTGCTATCAAAGGAAGTTTTCTTTTATATTGAGACATCTGGATTTTCCAAATTATTTTATCAATAATTTCTTCTGAATAACCTGCATTTAAAATCTCTTCTTTCTTTTCTCTTCCATCTATCAAAGAAATTAAAATTTCATCAGCTAATTTATAAGAGAATCCTAACTCACTTTCATCAGTTTGCCCTTCCCAAAGATCAGCACTTGGCTTTTTATCAATTAATTCTTTTGAAACTCCCATATGTCTTGACAATTCCCAAACTTGAGTTTTGTATAGATCTCCTATTGCATTTATGGCTGAAGCTGCATCTCCAAACTGAGTACTATAACCTAATAACATCTCAGTTTTATTAGATGTACCTAAAACCAAAGCCTTTTCTTTTGCTGAATAATCGAATAGAATACACATTCTTTCTCTTGCCATTCTATTTCCTTTTCTTAATCCATCCATATCTGGATTCATTTGAAAATATGGTTCAACCATTGGAGTTATCTCTATTAATTTCGATTGTATTCCTAAATCCTCTACTACTAGTTTAGCGTGTTCTACACTTTCTTTACTAGAAGTTTTATAAGGCATAAGTATTCCTAAAACATTTTCAGGTCCAAAAGCTTTTGCCGCTAAATATGCAACTAAAGCAGAATCTATTCCACCTGATAATCCTAATACTACTTTAGAAAATCCAACTTTATTAGCTTCCTCTTTCAAAAAATGAACTAATATCTCTTCAACTAAATTTAAATCTAAATCCAACTTATGACTCATCTTTTCTCTCCTACTTATATAAGTTTTTAATCTCTTCTGCTATATCCATATCTAAACCAAACTTACCTAATTTACAAGCTCTATAATCTCTTAAAATGGTATATGTTGCTTGCTGAACATTTGGAATACCACCTTTTTGTAGCATATTCATTCTAACTGCAATCGACTCTATAATTGCTCCTGTTACTTGTTCAAAATCTTCTTCTAAAAGTTTATATTTATCTTGTAATATATTCTTTTTTCCCATTTTTAGCATTTTTTCTATTAAAAGACATGCAACTTCATCTATTGGAAGTATTTCATCTCTTATAGCTCCTGTTATTGCTAAATTATAACCTACTTCTTGGTTTTCAAATTTTGGCCATAATATTCCTGGAGTATCTAATAACTCTAAACCTTCTTTAATTCTAAACCATTGTTTTCCTCTAGTGAATCCTGGTTTATTTCCTACTCCTGCACTGCTTTTACCTACTATTCTATTAATTAATCTTGATTTACCTACATTAGGTATTCCTACTATCATTAATCTTGTGTTTACTTTTCTTAATCCTTTTTTCAACATTTTTTCTTTTTTTTCTTTAGATACTTTTTCAATAATTGAATACAACATCTTCATATTAAATCCTGTTTCTGCTGATAGTTCTAGAACTTCATCGGCAAAATTATTATCTTTAAAGAATTTTTTCCAAAAATTTATCTCTTCTTTTGTTATTAAGTCAGCTTTATTTATAACAATTACCCTTTTTTTATTCTTCGCAAAACCAGCTATATCTGGGTTTTTACTTGATAAAGGAATTCTTGCATCCACAATCTCAAGAACAATATCTATTAAAGGCATATTTTCTTTTATTATATCCTTCGTTTTTTTCATATGTCCTGGATACCAGTTAATTTTTGTCATTGACATTTTTTCTCACCTCTATTTTTCATTACCCTTTATTAAAAGAACTATCTCTCCTTTTATAGGATTTTGAGATAACTTTTCGATTAACTCTGTAGTTGTTCCTCTTAAAATTTCTTCATATATTTTTGTTATTTCTCTTACTATTACAACATCTCTAACACCAATAAAAGTCTCTATATCTTTTAAAGTTTTTTCTATTCTATGTGGAGATTCAAAAATTATAATTGTTCTTTCTTCTGTCGCTAAAGATTTCAAAAGAGTTTGTCTTCCTTTTTTCTTTGGTAAAAAACCCTCAAAACAAAATCTTCTAGTTGATATTCCTGCAACTGAAGCCGCTGCTGTCATTGCACTTGCACCTGGAATAGGTATAACTTTTATTCCTTTTTTTAGAGCTTCATCTACAACTTCAAATCCAGGATCTGATATACAAGGTGTACCTGCATCTGTTACTAATGCTATTTTATTTCCATTTTCTAACATATTTATCATATTTGAAATTTGATGCATTTTTGTATGTTCATCATATCTATTCACAACTTTTTCTATTCCTAAATGATTTAATAACTTTTTTGTAACTCTCGTATCTTCTGCAAAAATAAAATCTACTTCTTGAAACGTTTTTATAGCTCTCAAAGTTATATCATCTAAATTTCCTATTGGTGTTGCTACTATATAAAGCATTTTATACCTCATTTCTTGTTTATTTTTTCTGTAAAAGTTTAGCCATCTCTTCAATGGCTTTATCTAATTGAACATCTTTTTTTGATATTATTTTATTGCCTTCCTCTTCACCCTTTACTTCTTTGATAATTTCATTTCTATTTTCTTTTGTTTCATCTTCATTTATATTTGTAACAAAACCATTAAAAAATAAAAAATCATCTTTTTCTTCAACTAAAATATCAGGCTCAATTCCAACGCCATGAATAGAAACACCACTTGGTGTATAATATTTAGCTATTGTTATTTTTATTCCATCTCCATCTGGTAAAGGCAATAGTGTTTGAACACTTCCTTTTCCAAACGATTTTTCTCCAATTAAAAGTCCTCTTTTATAGTCTTTTATTGCTCCTGAAACAATCTCAGAAGCTGAAGCACTTCCTTCATTTATTAAAACTATTAAAGGAAAATCTCCGAAGAATTTCCCTTCTCTGTAAGCTACTTCCTCTTCACTATTTTTACCTTTTGTACTAACTATTCTTCCATCTTTTATAAACATAGATGATATCTTAACAGCTTGTCCTAAAGATCCACCTGGATTACTTCTTAAATCAAAAATTATACCTTTGGCACCTTTTTTTAATAAATTTTCCAAGTCTCTACTCAGATCTTTATATACATCTTCTCCAAATTGAGTTAGTCTTAAATAACCAACATCTTTTCCAATCATTTTGCTTTTAACATATTTAAGCTGAATAATTGATCTCTTTAATTCGACTTCTTTTGTTTCTTTGGCTTCTTCTCTATAAACTGTAAGCTTTACTGAAGTTCCTGGTTCACCTTTTAACTTTTTTACACTTTGTTCACTTGTTAGTTTATAAGTACTTTCTCCATCAATAGCTATAATTTTATCTTTTGCCCTTATCCCTGCTAAATATGCTGGGGTATCTTCTATTGGTGAAACTACTATTAAAGGTTCATCTGCTTTTTTCTGAATTACCATACCTACTCCAGCATATTTTCCTTCAATATCTTCTTTAAAACTTTCTAGTTCTTCTTTTGTAAAGTAGTTGGAATGTGGGTCATCTAATGATTCCATTATTCCTTTTAATGCGCCTTGCATTAATGTCGTATTTGTAGGTTCTTTTTCTCCACCAACATGATTTTCTTTTATTATATTCATAATATCAGAAAGTTCTTTTAGTTCTTTTATATTACTAATAAATCCATTATCTACAGAATATGTTGAAACTGAATTTACAAGCATAACCCCGGATAAAAGTAGAGCTACTCCAGTATTTCTTAACAGTTTAATCATAAGGCTCCTCCTAAGTTTTTTCCTAGCTTTACAACTGATTCGATGTTAATATGAGAATCTTCTTCTCCTATCTCAAATATAGATATATACTCAACATTTCCTTTTGTACCTGTTATTGGTGAAAAATCTAGTGCTTTCAATTTAAGCCCAGATTTTTTAGCTTCTTCTATAACCATTTCTATTGCCATTATGTGTTTTTTACTATCTTTTACTATTCCACCTTTTTCAATGTTTTCTTTTCCAACTTCAAATTGTGGCTTTATTAGTGCCATCAATTTTGTATCTTCTTTAAAAAACTTGATTAAGTGCCCTATTACTTTTGTTATTGATATAAAAGAAACATCCATAACTATACAATCTACTTTTTGATTATCTAAATCAGTAAGTTCTAAATCTTTTATATGAGTATTCTCTAAAGATTTCACTCTATTATCTGTTCTCAACTTCCAATCTAATTGATTTGTTCCAACATCTACTGCATATACAAATGATGCTCCATTTTGCAAAGAACAATCTGTAAATCCACCTGTTGATGATCCTACATCTAAAACTCTCTTTTCTTTAAAATCTAATTGAAAAACACTAATTGCTTTTTCTAACTTCATTCCACCACGACTAACATATTTACATGCATCGCCTTTTACTCTTATTGTTGGTTCTTCATCTATTTTTATAGATGTTCCTGGCTTATCTATTTTCTTATCATTTACTATAACTAATCCTGCCATAATTGCTCTTTTAGCTTTTTCTCTAGTTTCATAAAATCCTCTTTCAACTAGTAAAACATCTATTCTTTCTTTCATTACTGCACTTCCTTTTCAAAAATCTGATCATCTTCTAAATAATTTAGCAATAAATTTTCTAAAATAAGATTTTCAAATCCTAATCTATCAACTGATCTTATTAACTTTTCAGTTTCTCTAACTCTTTTTGTGAAAAAGTCATCTCCAATTGGTATTTTTTTCTTACTTTTATAATATCCCAGAAGTTGCTTTGTATTTTTTAATCTTAATTCATGCTTAGCTCTTTTTAAACGATCTTTTATAACTCCTGTTGTACAGTTGAATTTTTTAGCTACTTCATCTATGTTCATTCCTTCACTCATAAGTTTTAAAATTTTATCAGCGCCAATAGGATTTATTCTATGGTATTTAGCTGAATACATATCTGCTCTATGAACTATATGAGCTTCTTTTGTATTAGGTTGAATTTTACCCCATTTTCCATGGTGCGATATAACTATATGAGTTATATTCTTTTTGATTTTATCCACAATTTTTAAATTTAAAGCTTCTTCAATTTCAGATAAAACCCTTTCTGCTTCTTTTATAATATATTCAGGTTTTTTTATCATCATTTGAGAATGCGAAAGTTTTTCATCAGCTTTTCTGATGCTTCCCTTGCTCAAATCATGTATTATTACTCCTACTACAATTGAAAAAAACTCTATTTTTTCTCTAGCTTCTCTTAAATCTCTAAAATCTCTTTTTATCTCTTCAAACGATATTTTTAAAACATCATATGTATGAGTAGTTACTTTAACTCCTTGATCCTCATGATGATCTAAATCTAAAACCATTTCATGATTTAATAAAACTTTTATAAACTCTAATGCATTACTATTTTTCGCCATTAATGCTGTCCTCAATTCTCTCTATTAGTTTTTTACCTCTTAGTCCATATTCCTCTAACAGTATATTCCTTGTACCATGAGGTATTGCTACACTTTCTAATGCTATTATATTTATATTAATTGCTATTTTTTTCTTATTTAAGAAATTTAATATTTCATCTCCAAATCCACCTCTTTTATAACCATCTTCAAAGGTAAATATATTTTCATACTTAGAGAACTCTCTTAATATAAAACTTTCATCTAAAGGTCTTATTGATGAACAACTTACTATAGCTCCATCTAACCCCTTTTCTAAAAGTTGATTTTTTATATTTATAACCTCTTTCAACATAGATCCAGTTGCCAAATAAAGGTTTTTTTCTCCTTTTTTTACCTCTTGCCATTTCCCTATTTCAAATTTTAATTCTAGATTTTCTTCTAACTCAAAAGCACTTCCTCTAGGGAATCTTATTGTTAGAGGTCCTTCTTCAAAATTTTTAGAAAATTCCATTATTTCAGCTAGTTCTTTTCCTGTTGTTGGAGCTAGAACTCTATAATTTGGCATAGTTAAAAATATATTTATATCATGTATTCCTTGATGAGTTTTTCCATCTTCTCCAACAATTCCTGCACGATCAATTATAAATCTAACTGGTAAATTTTGTAACCCAACATCATGAATTAATTGATCTTGCGCTCTTTGGAAAAATGTTGAGTAAATTGCGACATAAGGTTTTTTTCCAGAAATTGCTAAACCTGCTGAAAATGTAACTGCATGGCCTTCTGCTATTCCTACATCTACACATCTATCACTATACTTACTTTGGTATTCTCCTAATCCAGTTCCTTTCACCATTGCTGCTGATATAGCATATATATCTTTATCAGTTTCAGCTAATTCTACTAATTTTGAACCAAAAATATTAGAATACGTTCTTCCAGTTAATTGAACTTCACCTGTTTCAGGATTAAATGGAGAAATTCCGTGGAATTTTTCTTTATTTTCCTCTGCTAATTGGTATCCTTTTCCTTTTTCTGTTTTTATATGAATAAAAACAGGTCCCTCCATCTCTTTTGCTATTGTTAAATTCTTTATTAACTCTTCAATATTATGACCATCAATAACTCCTAAAAATTGATATCCTAAAGTTTCTGAGATACTAGATGGTAAAAAAAACTGTTTTACAGAATGTTCTATTCTTTCTAGTAAACTTTTGACTTGTATGCCCACTTTTCCTTTACTTATTACACTTCTAACATCTTTTCTAATATTCATATAAGCATTGCTAATCATTAATTTTCCAAAAAAATTTGATAATGAACCTACATTTTCTCCAATAGACATTTCATTATCATTTAATATTACTATTAGATTTTTTATATTGTTTCCAATATTATTTAAGGCTTCTAAAGAGTGCCCATTGGCAATTGAAGCGTCACCTATTACTACAATTATCTTCTCATTTGGATTCGCCACTGCTATCCCTGCTCCAGCTGAGAGTGCACTTCCTGCATGACCAGCTATAAAGAAATCATACTCACTTTCTTTGGGATCAGAAAAAGGACCTATTCCATCTTTTGTTCTTAAAGTTTTAAATCTTTCTTTTCTATCTGTTAGTAATTTATATACATACGATTGATGTCCTACATCAAACAACAATTTATCTTTTGGTAAATTAAATACCTCTATTATAGATTGAGTCAATTCGACTACACCTAAATTTGGTCCTAAGTGTCCACCGTTTTTACTTGTTATTTTTACTAATATGTCCCTAATCTCTTGACTCTCTTCTTTTAATATATTTATATACGTCTTATCTACCTTCATCTTTTCCATCCTTAAGCTTGAATATAACCTTTAAATAAAAAGGCCACAACCACTCCCAATATAGCCCCCACTAAAACTTCTAAAGGACTATGTCCTAAAAGTTCTTTTAGTTTTTCATCATGTAACCTCTCGCCAACTTTTGCTGCAAATCTATCCAACAAAGTATTTAAAAGACCTGCATGTTTTCCTGCTGCTCTTCTAATTCCTGCTGCATCATACATAACTACTCCTGCTAAAACAAATGAAATAGCAAATATTGTACTCTGTGTTCCATGAGCCAAAGCGACTGCTGTACTTAATGATGACATAGTTGAAGAGTGGGAACTTGGCATTCCTCCAGTTTCAAAAATTCTTTTTATATTTAATTTTTTATCAATAAATATTGTAGTTACAACTTTATAAAACTGTGCTATAAACCAAGCTATAAATACTACGTCTAGAATCCTACTACCTAAAATTATTCCCTTTTGCATAGTTTCCCCACTCTCTTTAATATTTTATTTAACTGACTTTAATTCTAATGATATTGTAGGTTTATCTTTATTTTCTTTGAATAAAATAATAGTTCTTCCAATTACTCCTACAAGTTCTGCTTCAATTGCATCTGCTAATTGTTGAGCCACTTCATTTTTATTTACTTCAGAGTTTTGAAGAATTTTTACTTTTATTAATTCTCTAGGAATTAAAGCTTCTAAAACACCTTGTGTTAAAGATTGAGTAAATCCATCCTTTCCTATTCTAAATATTGGATCTAATTTGTGTGCCTTCTTTTTTAAAAATGCTCTTTTTTTACTTGTTAAATTCATTTTATCTCCTCTTAAATCTTTGGTTTTTATTTTATATAAATTTTTTATACATCCATTATTATAGGCAATATTACTGGTGTTCTTTTGATTCTATTATAGAAGAATTTGCTCGCTAAATCTCTTACACTATTTTTTATAACTGCCCAATCTTTTGTTCCAGCAACTTCAAACTCTTTTAATTTAATTTTAATTTGGTCATTTGCTTCATTTAGTATCTGATCTGAATCTCTTGAATAAACAAATCCTCTAGTTACTATATCAGGTCCACTTAAAACTTTTCCTGTTTCTTTATCCAATGTAAATACAACTATTACTACTCCATCTTGAGATAATTGCTGTCTATCTTTTAGAACTATATGCCCTATATCTCCAACGCCTAATCCGTCAACTAATGTAGCTCCTGCATTTACTTTACCTTTTATTTTTGCACTTGATTTTGTAACTTCAACTTTACTTCCATTTGTTGCAATTACAATATTTGCTCTTGCAACACCTGTTTCTATAGCTGTTTCTTTATGTGCTTTTAACATTTTAAATTCACCATGTACTGGCATAAAGTGTTTTGGCTTTATTAAATTAAGCATCAATCTTTGTTCTTCTTTACTTCCGTGACCTGATACATGTATTCCTGCAATTTTTTTGAATACAACCTCTGCATCATATTTTAAAAGACTATTTATATTATTTGATACAGCTTTTTCATTTCCTGGAATAGGTGTAGCTGATATTATTACTGTATCTCCCTCTTTTACTTTTGTATGCTTATGCATATTTTTAGCAATTCTTGATAAGGCTGCCATTGGTTCTCCTTGTGTTCCAGTACAAAGAATAACAACTTTATTATCTTTCATTTTATCTAATTCTGATAAATTTACCATAATATTTTCTGGTAACTTTAGATATCCTAATTTTGATGCAATATCAAATATTCTTATCAAACTTCTTCCATCTATTGCTATTTTTCTTCCGTGCTCATTTGCTATATTTACTACTTGTTGTAATCTATGCACATGTGATGCAAAAGCAGCTATTATAATTCTTCCTTTTGCTTTAGCAAACTCAACTTTAAAAGCTTCTCCTACACTTCTTTCTGAAGGTGTAAAGCCATCTATTTCTGAATTAGTAGAATCCGAAAGTAATAAATCTACTCCTTCTTCTCCTATTTGAGCTAATCTTAAAAAATCTACTCCCTTTCCATCAACTGGTGTTAAATCTATTTTAAAGTCTCCTGTATACATAACTCTTCCTGCTGGTGTTGTTACAACTACACAATATGCGTCAGCTATTGAGTGAGTCACTCTAATAAACTCAACTTCAAAATATTTTCCAACTTTTACTTTATCTCTTCCAGTTACTTCTCTCATTTTAGGGGCAATTTTAGAAACTTCTCCACTATCAAATTTAGATTTAATAAGTGCTAATGTTAGCTTTCCTCCATGAACAGGAATATTTTTATCGATTTTTTGGTATAAATATGGAATTGAACCTATATGATCCTCATGTCCATGAGTTATAAATACACCTTTTACCTTATCTTTATTACTTTCAATATAGCTGAAATCCGGTATTACTAAATCAATCCCTAGAAGTCCATCATCTGGGAAAGTTACTCCTGAATCAATTATTATGATTTCATCTCTATATTGAACTAAAGTCATATTTTTACCAACTTCATCTAATCCACCAAGAGGAATAACATACATTTTTTCTTCTTTTTCAGTTTTCACTGCTGGCTTTTTTACTTCATCTTCAGAATCATTTTTTTTAGTTGGCTTTTTTTTAGGTTTTTGAACTTTTTGTTCTTCAACAATTTCAACTTTTTCTAACTCTGATGCTTCTTTTACAACTTCAGCTGACAAAACTTTTTCACCTTGTTTTCCTTTATTGTAATATTTCCTATGTTTTGGTTTCTTTTTTTCTACTTCTTTCTCCTTTTCAACAACATTTTCTAAATTCATTTTATTTTATCTCCTCATTGTAATATTTCAAATATTCATCTACAAATTTCTTAGCAACTCCACCCGCAACACTTCCGCCTCCACCGGCTCCTTCTAACAGAACTGTAAAGACAATTTTTGGCTGTTTATCTGCTGGAAAATACCCTGCAACAAGAGCATGTGTTTTATCAAATCCTGAATTTTGAGATGATCCACTTTTTGCTCCTACAACCAATCCTTTTGTTCTTAAAGCTTTTGTTGTTCCATTGTTTTTTTCAACTGTATTTATTAAAGCTTTATTCAAAGCCTCATAATACCAACCAGGATAATTTGTTTCATATAAAATCTCTGGTTCTATATTTATTCTATCTTTTCCATTTTCCATGTAATCTACAACATGAGGTACATAAGCTTTACCTCTATTTGCAAGACCCATATACGATACTGCAACCTGCATTGGGGTTGCTAATAAGTATCCTTGACCAATAGATAATATTATTGTATCGCCTTTAAACCAAGATTGTTTAAATTTTTTCTTTTTCCACTTTTCATCTGGTAATACCCCCGCTCTTTCTCCAGAAACATCAATTTTAGATAACTTTCCATATCCAAAACTACCTGCAGTTTCAATTATTGGTTCAAGACCATATTGATCTGCAAATCTATAGTAGTATGGATTTACTGATTCAACTATTGATTTTTCAAAATCAACTGTTCCATGCCCACCTTTTTTCCAAGCTTTCCAACTCCATTTTCCTATACTATAAACTCCATTATCAAAGATTTTAGTTTTTGGATCTAATCCATTATTGAAAAATGCAAAAGCTGAAAATGGTTTAAATACTGATCCAGGAGGATATTCTCCTGAAATAGTTTTATTTGTTAGAGGTTTTCTTGTATCACTACTTATTCTACTCCATTCCTCTTGAGATATCTTTGAGCTAAATGTTGTTAGTGAATATGTTGGATAACTTACCATTGTTAATACTTTTCCTGTTTGAGCATCTAAAGCAATTAAAGCTCCTGATAAATTTTCTTCTTCAAAAATTTTTTCCATGTGTTCTTGTAATCTCATATCTAGTGATAAATGTAAATTGTACCCAGAAGTCGGTTCTTTACTTTTTTCAATTTTTTGAGCTTTATTTAATGCATTTACTTCTATATAGTCATAACCAGGTTTCCCCTTCATATTTATATCATAAACTTTTTCAATTCCAGTTTTCCCAACAATATCTCTTGGTGAATATCCTTCTTCTCTTAATTTTTCATATTCTTTTTCTGTAATTTTTTTCACATAACCAATTGTATGTGCTGCTAATGAGTCATATATATATTTTCTTTTAGAATAACTCTGAACTTCTAGATATGGATAATCACCTATTTTTTCCATTAATTTATGGGCTAGCTGTAATTCTAAATCTTCTATTAATATGTTCTCTTTTGTATAAGTAACAATTTCACCATATTTTATTCTTTTCTGAAGATAATCACTTGTATATCCTGTAGCTTCTACCATCTCTTCTAATTGACTTTTACTAACCGTTCTTTGATTTAAATAAACTAATCTATAACCCAAAGTGTTTGTTACTATAAGCTGTCCATTTGAATCATATATATTTCCTCTTTCAGCATCAATCTTTCTTAATTTAACTCTATTTTTTTGAGCTAAATAATTATATTTTTCTTTTTTTATAATTTGTAAATATGCCATTCGAGTTCCTAATAGCACAAAAATTATAAATATAAATACTTTATATATATCTCCTCTAAACTCAAAACTTTTACCTAACTTTATTCCAAGATTTTTTTTCACTTAGTTGCTCTCCTCATGTACAACAAATTTATTATAAAATAAAATACTGAAAGTATCATTATATTTACTATAACAAACGGAATATTTACATAAAATTTCCAAGCTACAATTTGTAAAATAGATAATAAATATACATTCCCAATATTGTAATCAAAGTTTATAAAGTATAGGTAATAAAAAACTATATTTAACCCTACAAATAAAAAAGAATGTGCAGGTTCTCCTGAATGAAGAGCTAATATAATCGATAGTATTGGAAATAAAAATGCTATCTTTTTATCTTTTCTATAAGATAGATAAGCCAAATAAGGCATTATTAAAAAACCTTTTGATGTTGTTTGAGGAATATTATCCAATATAAAAACAAATAAAATTGAGATAAGATCTAGCATTTTCACTCCTTCTAATTCTTAATCTATTAGTACATTTATTCTATTGTTTAAAGAATTGTTTTCTAACATATTAGTAATACTTAATTTTTTAGCAATTTTTAATGCTGTATAGTAATCCTCTTTATTGTATTCAATAACAGCTTTATCTATACTTTTAGACTCTTCTTTTAAAGATAAATTTCTATATCCTAATGCATCTAAATCTTTATAAGCAGATTTAGCTGTTGCTGAAGTTCCTTTAATCTCAACTTTAAAATTGATCTCTTTTTCTTTTCCAAGAACTAAAACTACACTTGCTAATGTAGGCATTCCTGTATCTTCTTTTACTTTGAAGTATTTTTCATTAACATTAATTAATATATTCTCTATATTTTCTTTACTTATCTCATTTATACTGATTAAGCTATAGTCTGTATTTTTTTCGTAGTTGGCTGCTGTATATGTTAATGATAATTTGTTTTTCAAATTTTCACCAGTTTTTCTAGCGTAGCCACCTACACCATTTGCATTAAGTATATCAACAACTAGATTAGTAGAATTTTTTAAACTTCCACCATATAAATCTGCAAACAAAGATTGTGTTCCTGATGTAAGAATATATTTCTTATCATCTATTACCATTTCTGGGATATTTCTAGCGTTCTTTACATTTAAAGATACTTCGCTATATTTAACAACTTTATAGTTTTCAACTTTTTCAGGTAAAAAATTATTTATAGATTCCATAACCATTTTATAGTTCTTAGAATCTACCAACTTTTTTATTGTTGTCTCTTTATCAACTTGAACATCAAATGGTATTTTTACTGCTAACTTATCTTCATAAACTACAATAATGTTATTTTTTCCAATAACTGCATACCTATCCCAATCTTCTAATCTTTTACTATCTCTATTTAGATTATAACCCAAGAAAACTCCTAATACACCTATAACCAATAGAGCTAATATAAGCCCACCTAAATTTTTACTTTGTCTATTCAGTCCTTTTTCCCTTTTCATTTGCAATTAGTAACTCCTTTTCTAAGTTTGAAATACCTACTTTTACTAATTCATTCACACCAGATGTTGCAACCAACGTTTTTATTCTTAAATAATTTTGACTATAACCATAAGAACAACCATCATCCTTAACTTCTTCAACTAAAACTTCTAACTCTTTTCCTATATATTTTTCTCTTCTTTCTTTTGCCATTTCTTTTCTTAACTCTTCTAACTTTTCTGCTCTCTTTTTCTTTATATTTACATCAATTTTATCTGTAAATGTATTTGCTAAAGTTTTCTCTCTATCAGAATATTGGAAAACATGTAAATCTGAGAAACCAATACTCTTTATAACATTGTATGTGTTTTCGAACATCTCATCTGTTTCTCCTGGGAAGCCTACAATTACATCTGCCGTATACTCCATATTTTGAACAGCATTTCTAAGTTTTAGAAGTCTTTCTAATATAAGTTCAGAACCATAATTTCTTCTCATTCTTTCTAAAACGTTATTATCACAAGATTGTAAAGAGATATGAAGATGTGGCATAAGTTTTTCATTTTCTTTCATAATATTAATAAATCTATCTGAAATTTTGTCTGGATACATTGAACCTATTCTAACTCTTTCCACACCTTGTTGCTTTACAACTGTTTCTAATAGTTTTTCTAAATTTACATCTGAATTTAGATCTTCCCCATAAGCACCTAAGTTAATTCCTATTATTATAAACTCTTTGAATCCTTCTCGAGTTAAAACTTCAACTTCTTTACATATACTCTCTAAAGAACGTGATCTGCTCTTTCCTCTTCCAAAAGGTATTTTACAATAAGAACAAAAATTATTACAACCATCCTGTATTTTTATATATGCTCTAGACATTTCTCTTAATGTTGCAAATTCATACTCTTCATATGCTCTTTCTTCAAAGATATTTTCTGTTAAAATCTTAGATTTTTTACTTTCAATATCTTGAATAAAGTTAACAAGACCACTCTTATTACTATTTCCAACAACAAAATCAATCTCTTCAATTTCCAATAACTCTTTTGAATTAGTTTGAGCATAACAACCTGTTACAATAACAATAGATTCTGGATTCATTTTCTTTGCTCTTCTTAATACATTTCTAGTTTTCTTATCTGCTATACTTGTTACAGTACATGAGTTAACTATATATATATCAGCTTTATTTTCAAATTGCTCTTCTTCATACCCTATTTTTACCAATTGGTTTTTTAAACTTTCACTTTCATACTGATTAACTTTACATCCTAAAGTATAAAATGCAACTTTTTTATTTTTAATACTCATTTACTAATATTCCTCCTACTATAATTGAGGCTGTTTCAGCTCTTAATATTCTTTTTCCTAAAGATACAGGAGTCACTCCTTTTTCAATTAAAAACTCAATTTCCTCTTTTTCAAATCCACCTTCTGGGCCAACTATATAAAGAATTCTTTTAGGCTTATTTTTATTTTTATTTAAAATATTTCTCAAAGAATTTTCATCTTCACATTCATAAGGAACTATTGCTAAATCATACTTACTAAAATCTAGATCTTGTAATTTTTTAGGCTCTTCTATTTCTACTAATTTAACCGCTTGGCATTGTTTTGTAGCTTCCTTTACAATCAAATCCCACTTATCTTTCTTTTCTACAATTTTAGCTATACCTCTTTTTGTTAATAAAGGAACTATTTTTGTTATTCCAATTTCAGTTAATTTTTGGATTGTTAAATCCATTTTATCATTTTTTAAAATGCCAATTGCTGCATCAATTTCAACTTTTGAAGAAAATTTATCTTCGTTTTTCTCTAATATCTTTACCTCTATTATTTTTTTTTCTATAGATAAAACTTCACAAATATATTCATATTCACCATCGACTGCTCTTATAATCTCACCAATTTTTATTCTAAAAGCATTCTTTAGATGATTAATGTCACTTTTCTCTATAATTTCTATTATTTCATTTCCTATATTTTCTTTAGATATTATAACACTTATCATTACAAACTCCTATATCATATCCTTATTTTTTATTAACTCTGCTAGAGTTGTGTCCTCTAAAATTTTAGTCATTGCTATATCTAATTTACTCCAAATACATGTTGTTGAACATTCGTCAACTTTACTTGAGCAATTTTTACTTTTATTATTTTCATTACAATCAATAACTCTTACTTCCTCATCTAGTATTTTATAAAGTTCATGTAATGTTATTTCCTCTGGATTTATTGAAAGTTTATATCCTCCGTTTGGTCCTCTTTTCCCTTGAATTATATTTTCATTTTTTAATTTAAATAAAATCTGTTCTAAATATTGAACAGATATAGCTTCTGATTCAGAAATTTGTTTTATTCTAGCTAGATTTCCTTTTTTTGTAGCTTCTGCTATATATACTAATGCTTTTACACCATATCTAACTTTTGTACTTATTTTCATGCTCATTACTCCTTTATCTCAAAATGATTATAAGCTTTTTCTGTAACCATTCTACCACGACTAGTTCTTTTTATATAACCAATTTTAACTAAATAAGGCTCATAAACTTCTTCTATTGTTCTCTTATCTTCTCCAAGCATCAAGGCTAATGTTTCAACACCAACTGGGCCACCTGAATAATTATTTATTATTGATTTTATTATATCTCTGTCTAATTCATCTAATCCTTGTTTATCTACGCCTAATATCTTTAAAGCTTTTACTGTACTATTAAAATCTACAACTCCATTTCCTTTTATTTCGCAATAATCTCTTACTCTTTTTAAAAGCCTATTTGCTATTCTTGGAGTTCCTCTACTTCTCAGAGCTATCTCTTTAGCTCCATCTTCCTCTACTTTAATACCTAGAATTAATCCTCCACGTCTCACTATTCCTTCGAGTTCATCCTCTTTGTAGTAATCCATTCTATGAACTACTCCAAATCTATCTCTAAGAGGTGAACTTAAAAGTCCTGCTCTCGTTGTTGCACCTATTAATGTAAATGGTGGTAATTCAATTCTTATTGATCTTGCTGAAGGCCCTTTTCCAATAATTATATCCAACTCTCCATCTTCCATTGCAGGATATAATATTTCTTCAACGGATGTATTCAGTCTGTGTATTTCATCTATAAATAAAATATCATTTTCTTCTAAAGATGTTAAAATTGCTGCAAGATCCCCTGCTTTATCAAGTATAGGACCAGAAGTTATTTTCAAATTAACTCCCATTTCAGTCGCAATTACACCAGCTAAAGTAGTTTTACCTAATCCTGGTGGCCCATATAAAAGAACGTGATCTATGCAGCTTCCTCTTCTTTTTGCAGCTTCCATAAAAATCTCCATTTTTTCTTTTAAAGATTCTTGTCCTATATATTCGGCTAAACGCTTCGGTCTTAAATTTTTTTGAATCTCACCTTCAAATTCTAACTCTTCATTAGAAACTATTCTATTCATTTTTTCTCCTTAAACAAACAATGTTATTGCAAATTGTGCTACTCCAATAAGAGCGCCTAAAATTGCACCAACTATCTCTATATGTTTCAATTCTTTTTTAGCTAAAGAAAATACAATTCTTTCTAACTCTTCTAAAGAAAACGCATCTACTTTCTCAACTATAATCTCTTTAAAATCAACATTTTTTTCTAAAGATTCAAATAACATATTTATTATTTGATCTTTATTTTCCATTATTGAATTTTTTATTATTTCTTTTATTTTATTTAATGTTGATTCATTTAAAAACATTGCTAACATCGGAAACTTGCTAGTTATTTCTGAAGCGAGTTTTTTTTCTAAAATATCTTCAATTACTGTTTCCATTTGAACTTCTATATTTGCATTTTCTAACTTTTTAGTTATATCATCCATTGATATAAATTCATTTTGAATTGTTTCAGCTAAACTCAATCCAATCTCACATCTTCTTTTAGGTATTAATCCTTGAATTTTAAAGAAACCTAAATTTATCTCTTTATATGGTCTAAATAACATTTTTATTGCAATATAGTTCGTAATCCATCCAATCATAGATCCAATTATAATTAAAAGTGCAGCTTTTACTAACATTTTTCCCCTTTACAATTCTTTATCAATTTTATAAATTATTATTTATTATACCATTTTATACTTAATATATCCAATACATTTTTTCCACTTCTACACTATGAAAACAGTAGTTTTTTTATTTTTATTATTATAATTAAACCTCACCGAAAGAAGAAAAGTTATATAAAAAAAATTAGGTGAAATATTTAAATAGAAAAGGAGATGCTATATAGCATCTCCTATATAGCATCTCCTTCAAATAATAAGAAAGAAAAGAATCTTCTCTTTTTCAAACAATTATTTTGCGTATTCAACCGCTCTAGTTTCTCTTAAAATAGTTACTTTTATCTGCCCTGGATATTGCATATTTTCTTCTATTCTCTTAGCTATATCTCTAGCCATTTTTGTAGCAGCATCATCTGATACAATTTCAGGGTTGATTATTATTCTTATCTCTCTTCCAGCTTGAATTGCATATGAAGATTCTACTCCCTCAAACGAAGTTGCAATCTCTTCTAATCCTTCAAGTCTTTTTAAGTAAGTTGATAAAGTTTCTCTTCTAGCACCAGGTCTAGAAGCTGAAATAGCATCTGAAGCTTGAACTAATACTGCTTCAACACTTTCAAATTCAACTTCATTATGGTGAGCCATAACCGCATTTATAACTGCAGGTTTTTCTCCAAACTTCTTTAAAAACTCTCCACCAATTATAGCATGTGAAGCTTCAATATCATGATCTAAAACTTTTCCTACATCATGTAAAAGACCTGCTCTTTTTGCTAATTTTGTATCCGCTCCTAATTCTGCTGCTAAATTTGCTGCTAACTTTGCTACTTCAATTGAATGTGTTAAAACATTTTGACCATAACTAGTTCTATACTTTAATTTTCCTAAAGTCTTAATAATTTCCATATGCATTCCTGGAATTCCTAACTCTAGTAAAGCTTGTTCTCCCGCTTCAACTATATCCTTTTCAATCTCTTTTCTAGACTTATTTACAACCTCTTCTATTTTACCAGGATGTATTCTTCCATCATTTATTAATTTTTCAATTGCTCTTCTAGCAACTTCTCTTTTTACACCATCAAAACTTGATAAAACTACAGCTTCTGGAGTATCATCAATTATTATATCTACACCCGTTAAAGCTTCAATAGTTCTAATATTTCTTCCTTCTCTTCCTATAATTCTACCTTTCATCTCATCATTTGGTAAATTTACAACTGATACTGTAGCATCTGCAACAAATTCAGATGAAGCTTTTCCTATCGCAGTTGATAAAATTCTTTTTGATAATCTATCTTTTTCATCTTCTAGCTTGTATTCAAACTCTCTTATTGCTAAAGCTGTTTCGTGAACTAAATCATCTTTTAATTTTGAAATCAACATATCTTTTGCTTCGTTTTTTGTCATTTCAGATATTTTTTCTAATGTTTCTTCTTGAACTTTTTTCAAATCTTCAATTTCATTTCTTTTATTTTCTAAAGATAAATTAACTTCTTCTAATTCCGTTGCTCTTACTTCTATTTTTTCTATTTTAGATTCAAGATTTTCTTCCTTTTTAGTTAATCTCAACTCTTTTTGTAGCATATCATTTTTAGCTAATTTTATTTCTTTCTCTGCTTCTTCTTTTAAATGATAAGCTGTTTCTTTTGCTTTTATTTCAATTTCTTTACTTTTAGCTATAGATTCTTTTTCTGCTCTTTCTAAGATTTCTTTTGCTTTTATTTTCGCTTTTAACTTTTCATCTTCTAAATTATTAAGTTCTTCTATTTTTTTATCTATAGTAGATTTTTTATACATCACACTAAATATGATAGCTAATCCAATTATAGCTAATCCAATTCCAATTATTAAATTCATCGTATCTCCTTTTTATAATATTATTTAAAGCTAGCTATTGCTTCTTCTTCAGTTATATAAATATCAAATAATTCGTCTAATCCAATCATCTCAAATATAGTCTTAATATGATCATTTAATCCTACTAATTTTATATCTCCTCCAATTTCTCTAACAACTCTTAATTTACCTCTTAAAATACCCATTGCCAAACTATTTATATGAACTAAATCTGTAAAATCTATAACAAATTTATTTACATCAAGTTCTACTTGCTTAGCTATTCTCTCTTTTAATTTTGGCGCTACTAATGCATCTAATTCTCCACAAACTTTTATCACTCTTATATCTTCCACTGTCTTTTCAATTATTTCAAAATTTATTGTCATTTTATACTTCCTCCTTGACTTTTTTTTCTACTTTTATTTTTGTTCCGTTGATTTTTCTTTCTACTTTAAAATTATCTGCCATAGCTTTTGCTAAAAAAAGTCCCATTCCGCCTTCATCTTTACTAATTTTAGATTCGTCAAAGCCAATTCCATTATCTTCTACAACTAAATGTATAACGTCATTATTTTTTTGAAGTTCTATAATTATATCACCAGTTTTATACTCATAGCCATGTTCTATAACATTTGTAGCAAGTTCATCTACTATAGATAATATTTTCATAATATCCTTTTGATCTACTTTTTGATGTTCTAAATATGTCTTTGTCATAGCTCTAATGATAGAAAGATTTTTTAAAGATGATGGAACATACAGTTTTATTTCATTCTGCATTTTTTCACCTTCTCTCTGTAAATTTGGTTATTTTCCAATCACCATTTAAATATTTGTATTCTACATTAAAATAAAAAATCTCTTCACTAAATCCAAAACCTATTACATTACTGCCTGAATTTTTAAAAAATTTTGGTTTTGTGAAATAAAAGTTAACTTTAGATAAATCATATTGAAGTAATTTATTTATTTCATACTTTTTAATTAATGAGACATCTAAACTTTCTTTTAATATTTTTGAATCATTCACCTTCAAATCTTTTTCAATAAGCTCTAATTTAGATAATAATTTATTTTCAACATTCAAATAATTTTCATCACTTATTTTGTCCAAATTTGAACAAGAAGCAGTCAAAATAATTAAAAATATAACATAAATCTTCTTTATCATCCAACACTTCCTTTTAAAGCTTTTCTGTACAATGATACCATATGAATACTTTTTTATCAAGATTATTCTTTTAATGATTTATAGTAAACTATGTGTTAATTAAGGCTTTATAAGGTATTGAATCTTTCTAAAATATCTTTAAATATTTCATCTTCATTCATCTTATCCAAATCATACCATTTGTACTCTTGATCATTTTTAAACCATGTAAATTGTCTTTTAGCATAATTTCTAGAATTTTTCTTTATTAAATCCTTGGTTTCCTCTAAGTTTATCTCTCCGTTCAGATATGATATTATTTCAGAATAACCAATTATATTTATTTTTTTTAAAATATCTCCATATTTGTCGTAAAGAATTTTTACTTCTTCTAAAAATCCTTTTTCCATCATTAAATCAACTCTCAGATTTATTCTTTCATATAGAGAAGATCTATCTCTCTCTAAAGCGACCTTTAAAAATTTAAAATCATTTCCTTTTACATTTCTTTTGGATAATATCGAAAACTTTTCTCCTGTTTGATAATAAACTTCTATTGCTCTCTCTACTCTTCTTTTATTATTTTTATGAATACTTTCTGCACTTTCAGGGTCCACTTCATTTAAAATCTGAAATAAAGTATCTACATCCTCTGCCATTAATTTTTCTCTAATAACAAGATCACTTTCTGGCAAATCAGAAAGTCCCCTAATTACAGAATCTATATATAGTCCTGTACCTCCTACTAATAAAACATTTTTTTCTTCAATATCTTTTAAAATTCCATTTACTTTTCTTTGATAATCTCCAACGCTATATTTTTTTGTCGGTTCTACTATATCTATCATATAGTGAGTTATACCTTTCATTTCTTCTTTGTTTATTTTAGCTGTTCCTATATCCATACCAGTATACACTTGTGCTGAATCAGCCGAAATAACAGCGGCATTTAAAGCTTTTGCTATTTTTATTGACAACTCTGTTTTCCCTACTCCTGTAGGTCCCACAATCACTATACCTTTCAAATCTCTCACCTCTCAAAATTTAAATACAAAAAAGCTGAACCTACTGGCTCAGCTAAAAAAAACATTCAATTAATCAACAAATTCAAATTCTGTTTCTGCAATTCTTATTGTATCTCCATCTTCTACTCCAGCATCTCTTAGTGCTTCTTCTAATCCTAAAGTTCTAAGCATATGTAAGAAGTTTACTACTGATTCTTCGTCATGAGTTATAATATATTTAGCTAAAACTCCATCAATTATTGAACCATCAACAACAAATACTCCTTCTTCGTCTTCAGTTACAGTAAATGGTTCTTTTTGAACTTTATTAGCTCTTAATACTTCCATGATGTTAGCTTCTTCTTCTAACTCTTCTCTTGGAGTATCTTGTAGCACATGCCAAGCTTTATTTAAG
Organism: Cetobacterium sp.; assembly: GCF_051658645.1. GTDB lineage: Bacteria > Fusobacteriota > Fusobacteriia > Fusobacteriales > Fusobacteriaceae > Cetobacterium_A. Next base: position 18,880 of record NZ_JBOFMZ010000030.1, on the reverse strand, counting down.
ACTTCTTTTAATCCATCTCCTAATATAACAGATACAGGAAAAACTTCATTCCCTTGAGCTTCTACATATTTTTTAAATTCTTCATACTTTTCCATATCCCAAATTAAATCCATTTTGTTAGCTAAAACAATCTGTTTTTTATTTGCTAATTTCCCACTGAATTTTGTCAATTCATTGTTTATTCTTTCATAATCTTCTATTGGATTTCTTCCTTCAATTCCAGCAACATCTACTATATGAAAAATCATTTTACATCTTTCAATATGCTTTAAGAATTTATCTCCCAATCCTACTCCTTCATGAGCTCCTTCAATTAATCCAGGTATATCTGCTACAACAAACGATCTTTCTTCTCCAAGTCTAACTACACCTAACTTTGGTTCTAATGTTGTAAAATGATAACTTCCTACTTTAGAATTTGCTGCAGATATTTTGTTTATTAAACTTGATTTTCCTACTGAAGGATAACCAACTAATGCAACATCAGCTAAAAGTTTTAGTTCTAATTTAACTCTTAATTCTGATCCTTCTTTACCTTTACCTGCCATTGTAGGTGTTCTTCTAACTGCAGTTTTGAAGTTTGTATTTCCTAATCCACCTCTTCCACCTCTTAAAAGAATTCTTTCTTCGCCTAGATTATTCATATCTAAAAGTAATTTACCTGTTTCAACATCTCTAACTTGAGTACCTACAGGAACTTTTATAACTAAAGTATCTCCAAATTTTCCAAACATATTCTTTTTAGCTCCGTTTTCACCATTTCCTGCTTGGAATAATTTTTTATATTTGAAATCTATTAATGTATTAATATTTGAATCGGCAATAAATATTAAATCTCCGCCTCTTCCTCCATCTCCACCATTTGGACCTCCAAATTGTATGCATTTTTCTCTTCTAAAAGTAGCCGCTCCGTCTCCACCGTTTCCTGCTTTTACCGTTATAGTTACCTCATCTATAAACATAGTTATCTCCTCCACTATCTTTCAAATCTATATTAACAATTATAATTAATTCACACTAGTTAATCATTATATTCTACACTTTTTTCTAATATTTTGCAATTAATTTTACTATGTTTTTATTTAATCTTTATGAAGTTTTGTGTTAAAATTGATTAGTGTAGATATTTTTGATTTAGGAGGATTTTTATGAATAGTTTTGGTTCTCAATTTAGAGTTCATATTTACGGAGAATCTCACGGTTCTGGGATTGGAGTTTTAATAGATGGTGTTCCTGTCGGTCTCAAACTTTGCGTTGATGATTTTATTGTAGATCTTTCAAAAAGAAAACCTGGAAAGACTGGTACCACTTCAAGAATTGAAGAAGATATACCTAAGCTTACTTCTGGTATATTTAATAATTTTACTACTGGAGCTCCAATTAATATTTTTTTTGAAAATAGTAACACTGATTCAAAAGTTTATTCTGATTTTAAAACTCATCCTAGGCCTGGGCATGCAGATTTTTCTGCAACTAAAAAGTTTTTAGGATACAATGATATTAGAGGGGGTGGTCATTTTTCTGGCAGACTCACACTTGGTCTTGTAGCAGCTGGTGTTATAGCTAAAAAAATCTTAAAAACTATAACTTTCGAAACTGAAATTGAAAAAATAGGCATATTAAACAAAAATGACTTCAATTCAAAGCTAGAAAATTATCTTCTTGAAACTGGCAATTCTGGAGATTCTTTAGGTGGTACAATCTCATTAAAGGTAATGAATTTACCAATAGGTTTAGGAGAACCTTTCTTTGAATCAGTTGAATCAGTTTTAGCAGCCATGATTTTTTCAATTCCTGGAGTTAAAGGACTTGAGTTTGGAGCAGGATTTAAAGGAACTGAATTTCTAGGAAGTGAATTCAATGATATTTTTATAGAAAAGAATGGTAAAACTAAATCTAATAATAATGGTGGAATAAACGGTGGAATCACAAATGGAAATGATTTAGTTTTAAATGTTGCTATAAAACCAACTTCTAGTATTTTCAAAACTCAAAATACTTTTAATTTCAAAGAAAATTCTATTCTTCCATTACAAATTAGCGGGAGACACGATGTTGCTTTTATTTTAAGAGTTCCTATAGTTTTAGAAAATGCAGTTGCTATAGCTCTTGCTGATTTATATTTAAAAAGTAAAATTTAATTTAGGAGGATTTTATGTCAAAAAGAATTGATTATATTGATTGGGATGAATATTTTATGGGAGTGGCTATTCTTTCTGCTAAACGTAGTAAAGATCCTGGAACACAAGTTGGAGCTTGTATTGTAACTCCAGACAAAAGAATTGTTGGAGTTGGCTACAATGGCCTTCCAGCTGGATGTTCTGATGATGATTTCCCTTGGAATAGGGATGGAGATTTTCTAAATAGTAAGTATGCATATGTTTGTCATGCTGAGCTTAATGCTATTCTAAATAGCACTAAAAATCTTCGTGAATGCACTATATATGTTGATTTATTTCCTTGTAATGAATGTGCTAAGAGTATTATTCAAAGTGGAATTAGTGAGATTGTATATCTTTCAGATAAATATAAAGACACCGATTCAAACATTGCTTCTAAAAAACTTTTAATGGCGGCTAAAATTAATTTAAGACAATTAGATCCAAAATTTGATGAACTTGTTTTAAATTTTAAAAAATATTAATTGGAGGATTTTATATGGGGAATACTTTAACACGATTAGAAGAATGGATTAACTCAATGACTCATTATTTCGGAGCTTTTTTAGCTCTTATAGGCACTGGTGCTTTACTAATCCATTCTTTAAGAACAGGTAATATTGGTTATGTTATTGGTTCTATGATCTTTTGCTTTTCACTGGTACTTTTATATTCAATGTCTGGAACATATCATATTTTATATGTTGGTAAAGTAAAAAAAATATTTAAAATACTTGATCACTCGGCAATATATATTTTGATTTCAGGATCATACACTCCCTATTTATTAGGTGTTTTCGATGGTAAAATAAAATGGATTCTTTTTTTCACTCAATGGGGAATGACTCTCATTGGAATTATTTTCAAAGTTTTTTTTGTTGGTAGATTTAACCTTCTCTCTACTTTAATTTATCTTTTAATGGGTTGGATGATAATGTTTGTATTTAAGGATTTAAAAACTTTAGCAACACCATTATCTTTAAAATTTTTAATTTGGGGTGGTATTAGTTACTCTATTGGTACAATTTTTTATCTGATGAAAAACAAAAAATTTACCCATGGAATTTGGCATCTTTTTGTATTAGCTGGAAGTATTTTTAATTATCTATCAGTTTATTTTTTAATATAGTTTTTAATTAAGGAGTGGTTTAATTGCAAAATTTAAGTTCTAAATTTGAAAATGAAAGCACTCTATCAACAATCTTAAAGTTTAGTATTCCATCTTCTTTAGGAGCTGTAATAGGTATGCTCTGTGTTTTAACAGACAGATACTTTATTGGGCAAGTTGCTGGTAGAGAAGGTATGGCTGCTGTTGCTCTTGTTTTTCCTTATGCAATGATTATAAATAGTTTTAGCTTTGCATTTTCTGGTATTGCTATAATCATTGGAACAAAACTTGGAAAAAAAGATAAAAATGGTGCTGAAGAAATTCTTTGTACTGGATTTTTATGGATTTTTATAATCGGTATTATTTTAACACTATTTCTTTTCACATTTAATATTCCTATTTTGAAACTGTTAGGTGCAAGCCCTAATAATATTTCATCTGCTATTAAATACACAAATTTTTTAATACCTATAACTACATTTCAAATTATTTTAGGTCAAAGTAGTTTAGTTAGAGGAATTGGAGATTCTATTACAGCTATGGGTGTTAATATTTTCACAGGTTTATTTAATGTTGTGTTAGATTATATTTTTATAATTAAACTTGATATGGGAATTGGTGGCGCTGCTATAGCTACACTTATTGCAACTGCTCTTAGTGCACTATATATTCTTTTATATTTTATAAAATCTGATATTATTTGTTTTTCTAAAAAAAATATGAAATTAAATCCTAAAATTTTAAAAGAAATATTTAAAATTGGAAGTCCTAGGTTTTATAATCAACTTCTTCAGTCATCCGTTATAACTGTAACTAATAGACAAGCTGGAATATATGGTGGTGACATTGCAACTGCTGCTATTGGAATTATATCTATTTGTAGAAGTGTTTTAAACACTAGTTTACAAGGTTTTAATCAAGGAACTGCTGCTATTATTTCATATACTTTCGGAGCTGGTAATTATAAAAGAGTTCGTGAAGTTTTGAAAATTCAATTAATAACAGTTATCACTGTATCAACAGTTTTAATTTTATTATTACTTTTTAACACAAAAGAGGTAGTTCAATTTTTTATTAAAAACGATCCAACACTAGTTCGTTTTACTGTTTCTGCAATGAGATTAAATTTATTTTTAATGCCTTTTACTGCTATATTTTTAGCATGTAATAATTTTTTTCAATCTATAAAGGAAAGTCGTCTTGCAACAAGATTTTTTTTAATTAGAATTTTGATTTTAAATATTCCATTAGTTTATATTCTTGGATATTTTTTTAAAGAAATTGGAGTTTGGCTTGCTTTTCCTATTTCAGATACTTTAGTTGCAATTGGAATGTTTTATCTTGCTAGAAAAAAAATTAGAAAGATATCTATATACAATTGAGTTTAATGAAAAACTATGCTATAATACTTTATAATTGAATAAATTGGGGATGCAAAGGTTTCGACAGGGTTGTGAGGTTATAAGTAGCAGGCCAGGTTGACCGCTGTGAGAGGTTAACTCATCATTTAGATGAAAACAATAATTACGCTTTAGCTGCATAATGTCAGCTCACCTCTGAACATTCTCTTCTGTAGGAGCGTTCAATCAAGGTGTCACTTAAATACAGATTACCCTAAGTAATTTCTCTAAGCTATAGGGGACATTTTAGAGGATAGCTTTAGTTAGCCCTGTTTGCGGGAGTAACTATCGCGAAGCTAAATAGCAAACTAAGCTTGTAGAAGCTTATAACGCTTGCAATTTTGGACACGGGTTCGATTCCCGTCATCTCCACCAATGAATAAAACAACTAAGCATTAGTTGTTAAAATATAAAAACAGCCACATTAATTAAATTAATGTGGCTGTTTTTATATTACTCTTACTAAGAATCCTTTTAGATACTCTGTTTCTGGAACTGCTACTGAAATTGGATGACAAGGACTTTGATGTAGTTGATTAACTATTATAGCTCTAACTCCTGCATCTTTAACCGCAAATGCTAAAGCCATTCTTAAATCAGAACTAGTTACAGCTCCACTACAGCTATAAATTGAAAGGAATCCACCTTTTCTAGTTAATTTTAAGCCGTTTAAAATTATATCTTTGTAAGCTTTTAAAGCTTTGGGTAAATCTCTTCTATTTGGAGCTAATTTTGGAGGATCTAAATTTACTAAATCCCATTGACGTCCTTCTTTTACTAAGTCTCTTAAAACATTGAATATATTTCCCTTTATAAATTCAACACTTTCATAAGAGCTTAAATTTTTTCTAGCAACATTCAAAACATCTTCACTCACATCTATTAAAGTTGATGAATTTGCACCATTTACCATTGCATGAAGAGAAAATCCACCTGTATAACTACATACATCTAAAAAATCTTTACCTTCAGATAAACTTCCCATTAAAACTCTATTATCTCTTTGATCTGAATAAAAACCTGTTTTTTGTCCTTTTAAATCTATAGTGAATTTAGATTTTCCTTCATAAATTTGAATTTCATCTGGAACTTCTCCAAAAAGTATTCCAGATATTTCTGGAAGTCCTTCTAATTTTCTTCCATCACCTTCACTTTTTTCATAAATCCCTTTTAAATTAGGTATCTCTTTTTTCAATGCTTCTACTAAAATATTTTTATCTTTCTCCATTCCTAAAGTTGAAGCTTGAACTACTAAATAGTCTCCGAAGCTATCCACTATAACTCCTGGTAAAGAATCTGATTCGCTATGAATCAATCTATAAGCATTACTATCAATTTTTACCATCTTTCTTAAAGTAAATGCTTCTCTGACTTTTTCAGAATACCAGTTTAAATCTATTTTTTTATCTATATTTTTTTCTAGCATTCTTAACATTATTTTGGAATTTTTATTATAATGTGCATATCCTATAAACTCTTGTTTATAATTATAAACCTCTACAACACTTCCACCCATAGGGTTTCCTTCTATTTTGTCCACTGCACCTGAATACATCCATGGATGACCTGTATACCACATTTTTTCTCTATCTTTTTTTATAAAAACTTTACTCAATTTGTCACATCCTTTTATTTAGAAAATATAGTTATATTACATTATATGATATAACTATATTTATAAAAATACAACTAAAAAAAAAGCCATATAAACATCTGTTTACATGGCTTAATAATTAATGCCCGCAGCTACATCCACATCCTGCTGACGACTCTTTTTCATCAATAAATTTAGCAATTTGATCTAAACCTACATATGATTGTGTTCCACTACATTTTTCTACAACTAAACACGGTACAGATCTTATTCCATACATTGTAGCTAAATCCTCATTTTCTAAAGCGTTTAGAATTTCTACACCTTCTACTGCCGCTACTAACTCTTTTGCTGGTCCACAATATTGACAAGTTGGTGTTGTAAATAACATAATTCTCATAACTAACTCCTCCATCCATACTTATTTTGTATATAATACTATAGTATAAAACTTTAGTTTAAAAGTCAAGAATTTTTATTTTAATTATATTTATTTAAATATAATTCTTGATAGTTATATTTTTGTTTTTTTGCTTTATTATTATTACTTACTAGAGAATAACTACCATCTTTATTCTGCACTCTTAACTTTGTATTATCTTTTAAAATATCCTTTAAAAGTTGAAGTACTTTCTTTTTATTATGCTTATCTTCTAAAGGAAATATTATTTCAATTCTTCCATCTAAATTTCTTCTCATACAATCAGGACTTCCTAAATACAGTTCATCCGCTCCATTATTTTCAAAATAGTATATCCTATCATGTTCTAAAAGTCTACCAATTAAACTGTAAACTTTGATGTTTTTACTTAAATCTTCTATCCCACTTTTTAGGCAACAAGTTCCTCTAACTATCAAAGTTATCTCAACTCCTTCTCTTGATGCATCATAAAGCTTCTCTATGACTCCTTGATCTGTAAGTCCATTAATTTTAATTATTATTCTTCCAGCTATATTTCTTTTTACATTCTCAATCTCTCGATCTATGAGTTTGTATAAATGATTTCTTAAATTAATTGGAGCTACTACAAGTTTTTTCCAATCATCTATTTTTGAAAAGCCTGTAAGCTTATTAAAAAGATTACTTGCATCAATTCCCATATCCTCATCTTTAGTGAAAAATGAATAATCTACATAAAGTTTAGCTGTAGAGTCATTATAATTTCCTGTTCCTAAATGAATATATCTTTTTATTCCATCATTTTCTTTTCTTATAACCAATAAGCACTTTACATGGGTTTTTAAACCACTTAATCCATAAACTACATGGCAGCCAGCTTCTTCAAGTTCTCTTGCCCATTTTACATTTCTCTCTTCATCAAATCTTGCTTTTAGCTCTACAAGAACTGTTACTTGCTTTCCATTTTCTGCTGCTTTTTTAAGATGTTTTATTATTGGTGAATCTCCGCTAAGTCTATAAAGAGTTTGTTTTATAGCCAATACTTTTGGATCTAATGCTGAAGTTTTTATTAAATCAATTACATGTTCGAAACTTTCAAAAGGATGTCTCAACAGAATATTTTTTTCTGTAAGAACTTTAAATATATTTTCTCCTGCTAACTCTTTATAATATTTTGGATTTTTTTTAAAAAATTTAAATTTTTCTACTCCATCTATCTCTAGAATTCCCAATAGAAAACTTAAATCTAGTGGTCCAAAAATATGATAAAAATTTTGTTCTTCTAGTTCAATTTTATTTTTTAAAAAATTCAAACTTTTTTTAGATAAATTATCTGCATACTCTACCCTAACTGGATTACCCCACTTTCTATTTTTCACTTCTTTCTCTATTTCAATTAAAAGATCTTGTGCACCATTACTATCATAAACTGCCAATTCTTCATCCCTTGTAATTCTAAAATAACCAACGTCTAATATTTCATATCCGTTAAAAATTTTTTCTAGATTATTTTTTACAACATTTTCAAGAAGAATAAAGTTATTGGCATCTGGAAGCTTTATCAATCTATTTATAACTCTAGGAACCTCTACTATAGCAAATGATATACCCGCTTTTTCTTTGACGTTTAATATCAAATTTATAGCTCCACTATTCAAATGAGGAAATGGTCTAAAAATATCTATTGCCATTGGTGTTAATATTGGAAAAATAGTTTCTTTATAATAATTCTCTATAAAACAAAGCTCTTTTTCTGTTAGCTCTTCATAACTCTTAATATTTATTTCACCTTCATCTCTAATTTTTAACATTATAGATTTATATAACTTATATTGTTTACTAACTATTTGAGCAACCTTTTTTTTTATAGTACTTAACTGTTCTTCTGGAAGATATCCTGTTATATCTCTAAGTTCTAGATTTGATTCATGTTGAGCTTTTAAGCCTGCTACTCGAACTTTAAAAAATTCATCAAAATTTGAACTTACAATAGCTAAAAACTTAAGCTTTTCTAAAAGTGGATTAGTTTGATCTTCCGCTTCTGATAATACTCTTTTATTGAACTCTATCCAGCTTAGTTCTCTGTTATAGAAATCTTTCTCTTTATATTTCATTACTTTTCCTCTCCCTCTAGAGATATAAACTCAATATCTAAATTAAATAGATCACTGAATAGTTTTTATTTATATTTCATTCTAATTTTTCAATTTAAACTTTAATTTTTTATCAAATGTATTTATAAATTTCTTTTCTGATATAAATAAATCTATAATTTTCAAATCGTTTTCTTCTTTGTATTTTATATAAAAAACAATTTCATCTTTACTTATTTCTAACTCGAAGTCATTTTCTTGTAACAATAAATTATCATAAAATATATTTGTTATGTTTAAAATTTTAGAAAGCATCATCAATTCTTCAACTTCTTCGTCTTTAAATAAGTCTCTATACTTCTCTAAGTCTCTATACTTTTTATTTCCTTTTGCCACTACAAGAGACGATGCTATTAACTCTTTTTGTTCTATACCTTTTATTCCTAGATTTAAAATCATATATGATGAATGTAGTGGATAGTTGACATAATTCATAACTTTTCCTATGTCATAAAGATACGTAACTAGCTTTATAATCTTTTTATTTTCAAGTTTAAAATTATAATTTTCAGCTAATTTTGAATATATTTTTTTAAAAATTTCATATTGTTTTTCTTTTACAAAGTGATTGATATTCAAAACTTCTACTATATCTTTAAATCCATCTTCAAATGGTTTTTCAATAACTTTTCCGCATTCACTTAAACGCTCATAAAGAACTCCTTCTCTAATTCCATACCCACTAATTATTAAATTTTCTAATTCAAAATATTTTAATACCTCTTCAACTGCTATTGCAGCTCCTACAAACATATCTGCTCTTGCTTTTGATAATCCTTGAATATCTTGTTTTTCTTTAAAGTTCATATCTTTCAAACTATTTACAATAGAAGTAACTCCATCAATATCAACTTTATAATTATGTAAAAGTTCTAGTGGATAGTTGTTCATATACAAATGGATTCCACCTATATTTCTTACCGTTCCACCTACTCCTATTAATGACAAACCTTTTATTTTATCTTTCCAATCTACGTTTTCAAGATTTTTTCTTATAAATTCTCTCAAAATATTTTCATCTTTTTTTCCTAATTTCCCTTTCAAATCTACAATTTCTGACAATGTTACTGCCCCAAAATTTAGACTTATTCTATCTAAAGCTTCTCTATTTTTGAAATGAACAATTTCTAAACTCGAGCCTCCTAAATCAACAACAACACCATCCTTTATATCTAAAGTATTGATTGCTCCTTCAAATGAAAAATATGCCTCATCCTCTCCTTTAAATATAATTACATCTATTCCCGTAGTTTTCAGAATCTTTTTTAATAAAACCTCACCATTTGTTGCAATTCTTAAAGCAGCTGTTCCAAAGGCTATTATTTCATCCACATTGTTTCTTAAGCATACCTTTTTAAATAACTGTATCGTTTTCAATGCTAAATTTATTTTTTCTTCTTTCAGCTCTTTTTTATCATTTATTCCTTCTCCAAGTCTTATTGTTTCTTTTATATCTTCTATTGGAACAAATGCTTTATTTGGAAACATTTCATAAATAACCATTCTGATTGAATTAGAACCTATATCAATAACACATATTCTTTTTCTTGAGTTCATTTTCCCTCCATCACTTCAATTTAAAAGTTTTTACAATTTTTTTACTCTTCTTCCTTTCAAAATAAATTTCTAAAATTTTATTTTGAATTTATAAAAGGAAATTGATAATTTTATATGTAATCTTAATTTAAGAAATAATTATAAATTACAGGGAGGCCATTATGTGTCCAAACAACAATTCTACAGACCTTATAAATATAAAAGATTTATTACCTGAAGACATTCCTATTCTTCCACTTGTTATAAGACCTATTTTTCCAAACATTTTAACTCCTATAGCTTTTACAGGTGAATATTTTTTAAAAGCTATAAAAGATGCCGAAGAAAATTACAATGGATTTATTGGATTAGTTTTTGTAAAAGATATTGATGACGATGATTATTTCAATTCTAATTTATATGATGTTGGAACTGTTGTTAAAATAAATAAAGTTACATCAATATCACAAGATTCTGTTCAAGCTATTGTTTTTGGTATAGAGCGTTTTAAAAAGAAAAAGGTTATTAATGGAAATTCTAAAATTTGTTGGAAAGTTAAATACAATAAGGAAACAAGTGATTCTTCTATTGAATTAAAAGCTTATATGCTTGCTATTATGACATCATTAAAAGAAATTTTTGAAGTAAATCCTATTTTAAAAGAAGAATTAAAACTTTTAGTTTCTCAAGCTTCTTATGACCATCCTAGTATTTTTATAGATTTTGTTTCTTCTATGTTAAAAGCAGAAGCTAAAGATTTACAAGAACTCTTAGAAGAATTCAATATAAATGGACGCTCACAAAAACTTTTAACTATGCTAAAAAAGGAACTCGAAATTTCTCAGCTTCAGATCAAAATTTCAAGACAAATTGATGATAAAGTAAGTAAACAACAAAAAGAATATTTCTTAAGAGAACAATTAAAACTAATAAAGCAAGAACTCGGTTTAGAAAAAGATGAAAAATCTACTGTTATAGATAAAATATTGGAAAAAATAAGTCATATTCATCTATCTTCAGAAGCTGAAAAAATAGTAAATGAACAGTTAGAAAAACTTTCTCTTCTAGATCAAAGTTCACCTGAATATCATGTTGCTCGAACTTATATAGAGTCTATTGTTGAACTACCTTGGGGTATTTTTTCAAAAGACAGATTAGATATAAAAAAATCTAAATCAATTTTGGATAAAGACCACTATGGATTAGAAGATATTAAAAACAGTATTTTAGAATTTATAAGTACCGTTATCAAAACAGGAAATGTTAATGGTTCAATACTTTGTTTAGTTGGTCCTCCTGGAGTTGGAAAAACTTCAATTGGTAAATCTATTGCCGAATCCTTAAATCGAAATTTTTATAGATTTTCAGTTGGTGGAATGATTGACGAAGCAGAGATAAAAGGTCATAGAAGAACTTACATTGGGGCAATGCCTGGAAAAATAGTTCAGTCTCTAAAACTTGTTCAAACATCTAATCCAGTTATAATGATAGATGAAATTGATAAAATTGGAAATAGCTTCAGAGGAGATCCTGCTTCTGCACTATTAGAGGTTTTAGATCCAGAACAAAATAAAGAATTTTTAGATCATTATTTAGATATTAGGTATGATTTATCTAAAATTTTATTTGTTACAACCGCTAATCAATTAGACACAATTCCCAGACCACTGTTGGATAGAATGGAGGTTATACATCTTTCAGGTTATATACTTGAGGAAAAACTTCAAATTGCTTTAAAATATCTAATTCCTCAACAGCTAAAAGCACACTCTTTAGATAATAAAGAGATTACAATAAGTAAAAATGCTCTAAAATTTATAATTGATAAATATGCTAGAGAAGCTGGTGTTAGAACTTTAGATAAATGTATCAAAAAAATCATGAGAAAAGTTACTCTGAAAATTGCAGAAGGAAATACAGACAAAATTCGAATAAGTGAAAGTAATATTGAATCTTATTTAGGAGTTCCTATTTTCACAACTGAAGAACTTTATGAAAAAGAAATTCCAGGTGTTACTCTTGGATTGGCTTGGACTTCTTTAGGAGGAGCAACTTTATATATTGAAGCAACTAGTATTAGTAATAAAGATAGTGGCTTAAAATTAACTGGACAATTAGGAGACGTTATGAAAGAGTCTGCCGAAATTGCATATTCATATATCAGATCTTTAATTTTTAAAGATAATAGTTTTTCAATAGAAGTTAAAGATTACTTTGATAAAAATAAAATCCATTTACACATTCCAGAAGGTGCAACTCCGAAAGATGGTCCTTCTGCTGGTATTACAATGGCTTTAGCTCTTTATTCACTCGCAAATAATACACCTATTAGAAAAGGACTTGCTATGACTGGAGAATTAACCCTAACAGGGAAAGTTTTGCCTATTGGAGGTGTTCGAGAAAAAATAATTGCCGCTCGAAGAGTTGGCATTTTTGAGTTGATTCTTCCAAAAGATAATAAAAAAGATTTTGATAGACTTCCCGACTTTTTGAAAAATGGAATAGTTATTAATTACGTTGACTATTTTACAGATGTTTTAAAAGCTGCTATAAAATAAAAATTAAGAGTGCGAGCACTCTTAATTTTTATTTTAATTCAATTTTTTTTATAGTTTCTCCTAATAAACTTTTTATATAAAAAAAACCATTTTCAAAAATTCCATAACTATTTAAATTTCCACCTTTTGGTAATGTAATTGAACCTGGATTTAATATAAAAATATTTTCTTTTTTATATGCTACAGGTAAATGTGTGTGCCCATAAATAAAAATATCATTTTCAGATAAATTTGGTAATTTTTCTTCACTATAAATATGACCATGTGTTGCAAAAATTCTTTTCCCATTCATTAGTAAAATTGTATAATCACTCATCATAGGATATTCCAATAACATTTGATCTACTTCACTATCACAGTTGCCTCTAACTGCTATTATTTTTTGTTTGTATCTATTTAAAATTTCCGAAACCTCTTTAGGATTGTAATCTTGTGGAAGAGAATTTCTTGGCCCATGATATAATTCATCACCTAAAATCAAAATATAATCCGCTTTTTCTTTTTCATAAGCTTCTAAGGCTTTTTTTAAGAAATAACTTGAACCATGAATATCAGATATTACAAAAATTTTCATAATAACTCTCCTTAAATTTTTTATTATTATATATCAATTTTTTATAAAAAAGAAGTGATTTATTTATTTATTTATTAAAATGATATATAATAATATCAATACTTAAAAAAAGTAAGTTTACTTAATCAAAAAAATCTTGCCTTTTAAATATCTAAATGGTATACTTTTGTTGAATATAGATTCACATTGTATATTCAAACTTAATATTTTTAGGAGGTTATTATGGCTCATAGAATTAATGAAGATATCTGCATTGGATGTGGAACTTGTGAAGCAATCTGTCCTGTTAGCTGCATTTCTGAAGTTGAAGATGGAAAAAGAAGAATCGATGAAGATCAATGTATTGATTGTGCTGCTTGTGCAGGTGCTTGTCCTGTTTCATGTATCGCTTCAGCTGAATAGTTTTACTAGAGATCAATTTTTTTGGTCTCTTTTTTTTAGTAAATTTTGAATTTCTAGACCAAATTTGTTTACACTTTTGTATTTTTATATTTTTATGATATAATAATAAGAAAAATGCTTGGAGGCCAACGTGGAAGACAAATTTTTAATTGAATCTTTAAATAACCTACTTAAAGATGATCTTTTTAAAATCTTAGCTAAATTTAATATTAAAATTGCTAAAAGCACTATTAAAGTAAAAATTATTGAGAAGATTATTGAAGCTTATAAAGAAGATTCTAAAACCTTTTTAGAAATATTTTCTAAAGATACATTAAACTATTTAGCTCAATTTAATAATGAAAACATCTTAATTAGTGAAAAGGAATTCTTTGAATTTGAAGAATATCTATTACCTTTACAGAGCTTTGGATTTATTTCTAAAAGTGTTATTAAAGAAAAAGATAATAACCATTATATAATATCTAATTGGTTTATAGAAACTATAAAAACTCTCTCTATAAATGATGAAAATAAACTTTTAATAGACAAATATCAAGAACTTGAAATGTTAATCTTAGGAATGATTAGATTCTATGGTGTTATTGATGAACATAAATTATTGGAATTATTAATTCCTACATTTAATGATATGTCACTTAAAGAAATACACAACTTCATAGATTCTAGATGGATATTAAATGTATTTGTATCAAAATTAGAAGACTCTGGAAGTCATATTATATACTTCGTTGCAGACTCAGTTTCTGAACCTGTAGACATTTTACATGAAACTATAAAATATGAAAGTTTAGATTATAAAATTTTAACAAATGACGATTATAAAAATTACTGGAACTATTTCTTTATTGAAAAAACTCAAGATGTTGCTGATTTAATAAGCCTTTTAATATCTTACGAATTGGAAGGATCACAAATCGGTTTTGAAATCACAACTATTATTGATAGATTAAAGAACAATGTTTCTATAGAAAATATTCTTAATGATATAAAAACTAGAGTTGTATTTAAAAATTCAAATGATGAAGCTATATTTATAGCTTTATTAACAAGAATCTCTAAATCTTTACCTCTTTGGGTTTTAAAAGGAAATTCTTATACTGATGTTTTTGGAATAAATCAACCACCTAGAACTGTTAATAAAATAGGAAGAAATGATAATTGTCCTTGTGGTTCTGGAAAAAAATATAAAAAATGTTGTTCAAAATAAATAATATAAATTTAATAAAAAAGCTACTAGTTGGGGGACTAGTAGCTTTTTTAGGTTGTTATGGTTTGCCTGTAATATTAATTTTTTCTTACCAGGGGGGATAGGAAAGAAAAATCTATACTTGAATCATAAGTCAAAAAACGGAAAATTGCAAGCTTTTTTTTATTTTTTTTATAATATTATAAAAAAAAATCGGATTACTCCGATTTTTTTAAAATCTTGATAATAATATTGAAGCTCCTGGTCCTATTGGAAGACCACTTATCATCCAAACAGCCAAGAAAATTGACCATCCAATTAAGAAAACTATTGAATACGGTAACATTACTGATATTAAAGTTCCTAAAGATGCTTTTTTATCATACTTTTGCATAAATACAATTATCATTGCAAAATAAGACATTAGAGGTGAGATTATATTTGTTGTTGAATCTCCTATTCTATAAGCTAATTGTGTAAATTCTGGTGAATAACCTATTCTCATAAGCATAGGTATAAATACTGGAGCTAAAATAGCCCATTTTGCAGAAGCCGAACCCATAAATAAATTTAAGAATCCTACGATTAATATAAATCCAATTATTAATGGTATTCCACCAATTCCAGCACTTTCTAAGAAATTTGCTCCTTTTACTGCTAAAATAGTTCCTAAATTTGTATATCCAAAATATGCTATAAACTGTGATGCAAAGAATACTAAAACTATATAACCAGACATTCCTTGCATTGATTTAGTTAGCATTAGCATTACATCACTATCGTTTTTTATTGTACCAATCGATTTACCATAAGCTAAACCTGGTAAAGCAAAAAATAAAACTATTACTGGAACTAACCCGTTTCCTAAGAAATTTTTTCCTAAAACTAAATAAATTGGCACTAATAAAATTAGCATTAAAATTGTTGCTATTCCCGCTGACTTCAATGCTTTTTTTTCAGAAGATGTTACTTCTTGGAAATCACTTGAATTCTCACCTAAATATTTTCCTAATCTTGGCTCAACTATTTTATCATTTATTAGTGTTCCTAAAAATGTTATTACAAATGTTGACGCCATCATAAAATACCAGTTTGCAGTTGGTAAAACTTCATATGTTGGATCTAATATTCTAGCTGCTTCTGTTGATATTCCTCCTAATAATGGGTCTATTGTTCCTATTAATAAGTTTGCAGAAAATCCTCCAGATACTCCTGCAAATGCAGCTGCTAACCCTGCTATTGGATGTCTTCCAAATGACATAAATATCAAAGCTGCAAGAGGTGGTAAAACTACATACCCTGCATCGGATGCAACATTTGACATTATTCCTAAAAACACAACCATTACTGTTACTAGTTTTTTAGGTGTTGACAATGCTATCTTTTTTAATAAAGTAGCCATTAATCCAGATCTTTCGGCTATTCCTATTCCTATTATTGCAACTAAAACTGTTCCCAAAGGTGCAAATCCAGTAAAGTTTTTTACCATTGTATTAAATATATAATTTATACCTTCTTTTGTCATTAAAGACTTAGTTGTTATTAACATCTCTTCTGTCTTCATTGTTTGTCTATTAATCCCAGTAAAATTAACTGACCATCCTAGAACACTACCTATTCCAGATATAATTATAACTGCTAATGCTAAAATTCCAAATAATGTTGCTGGATGTGGTAGTGCATTCCCACCTTTTTCAATCACATTTAAAAACTTATCAATAAAACTTTTCTTTTGAAATTGATCTTTTCTCAATTCTTTATCCATACTTCCCCCTGTTTTTGAAAAATTATTTTTATTTATAATTAAAATGATCAAAAAAATATTTTAATTATAGAATATCATACTTTTGTCCAAATTGAAAAGATTTGTTTTATATATGTTTTATAAATGAGATATATAGCTTTATAACTTTAATGTTTTAAATTCTTTTTTTAATGATGTTAAAACTTCACAAGAATCTTCTTTTACCAAAATATCATCCTCTATTCTTACCCCTCCAAAACCAGGTATATATATTCCTGGTTCAATTGTTATTACCATTCCTTCTTTTAACACTTTATTTTCGGCTTTAAAAGATACTCCTGGATATTCATGTATTTGTAATCCAATTCCATGTCCTAAACCATGTCCAAAATAATCTCCATATCCTTTTTCTTTTATGAAATCTCTTGAAATTGAATCTAATTCATGAACTGTAATTCCTGCTCTGACTTTTTTTATTGCTCTTTCATTTGCTTCTTTTACAACTTCGTATATTTCTAAATGTTTTTTTGTTGGATTATCTCCTACATAAAATGTTCTTGTTATATCTGATGCATATCCATTATAAAAACAACCAAAATCTATTGTTAAAAATCCCTCTTCAATCACTTTTTCACTTGCTACTCCATGTGGTAAAGCTGATCTTTCGTTTGAGGCTACTATAATATCAAACGACGCTTTTGAAGCACCTAATTTTCTCATTTGATACTCTAATTCTGCTGCTACTTCTCTTTCTTTTATTCCAATTTTTATTCTATATATAGTTTTTTCCAAAGCTTCTTCCGCTATTTTAATTGATTTTTTTATTATAGAAATCTCTTCTTCTGATTTCACCTCTCTTTCCTTTGTGAAAATATCATTTAAATTTATATACTCTATTTTTGAGAAATTATTTTCAAATGATTTAAATTGTTCTAAAGTAACCATCTGATTTTCAATACCTAACTTTTTTACATTAAATTGCTTTAATAATTCCGCTACTTTCTTTAACGGTGATATATTCTCACAAATCAATTGGAATCCTTTTTTTTCAACTTCTTCCATTGCTTGTGAAACATATCTAAAATCCGTTATAAAAAATTTATTTTCACCTATAACTAAAGCTATTCCTGTTGTTCCTGTAAAACCTGTAAAATATCTAATATTCAGCAAATTTGTAATCAATAAAGCATCTACACTTTTTTCTTGAATTAATCTTTTTAATTTCATCACAATACTCCTTTATAACATTATTTTTTAGATATATGAATTGATCCAACATTATATTTTTTTATTTCATCACCTACAAAAACCTCAAGAGTTCCATCTTCTAATATATCTCCTGCTACCCCACTTTCTTTTTTCTCTAAAGATACAACATCTATTCTTTTCCCAAATAGATAATTAACTTTATTTATTTTTTTTAAAATATCATTCCATTTTCCTGCTTTAAACTCTTTAAATTTCTCATAAAAATCTTTTACAATTATTCCAATTACCTCTTATAGCAATAGGTAAGGATTTGAAGTTATCTCCACCTTTTCCCCTGCTCCACACCGTGCATGCGACTTTCATCGCACACGGCGTTCCATCATAATTTTAAATTTTATTTATATTTAGAAATTGTTTTTTATATTCTTACATAATTCTCATTGTCTTTATAGTAATCCTCTCTATTGCTACTTTTCAGTAAGGTCTTGAATGACGAATCTAGTAACATTAAATTTTCAAGGTCATCACTTCCTCCATGTTCTTTTGGGACTAGCCTATGAACATAGAAGTTGTCATTTCCCTTTATATATTCGCCTGTTACTTCACAAGTTGAGTTTCTTTTGACTCTCAAGATTGCTCTTATTTGAGGGTCTTCAATTTCGTTTATCTCAATTTGTTTTTCTACATCCATAACTTTCTTTTTCGCTGAAAATAATTTAGGTATTTTAAACTTTATAGCTTGTAGCGTGAAAACTGTAGTGCTTGCTACGTTCCATACTTTAAAGTTGTACCCTTTATAGCGGAGCTTATACTTTTTATACTTTTTGTCAGAAGGTTTCCCTATTCTGTTTCTA
>NZ_JBOFMZ010000029.1:0-1983 GCF_051658645.1 Cetobacterium sp. | reverse complement strand
CTGTTATTGCTCCACCTCTAAATAATGGTTGTGATACTCCTAAGGTTTGAGTATAACCTGTTTTTTCGTCTGAATTCATGTCATTCATAGATCTTTTTGTATGCTCTGACATCTGATACTGACCATTGTAAGTCACTGTTGGTAACGCTGCTTTAAAAGCTCTTTTTACATTCAAATTAGCATTTTCTTTAGAAAATTCTGCTGATTTTATTGTTTTTCCATTTTCTAAAGCTAAATCAATTGCACTTTCTAATGTTAACTCTCTAGAAAACGCTGCTGTTGAAAATAAAATTAATAATCCTAATAACTTTTTCAATATTCCCCTCCTACTATTAAAATAAAAAATCAATTCATTCTATTTTTATTTTGTGTATTCTATGTGTAAATAATAAAAATTTATGAAAAATGAATCAAAAAACAAAAAACTAAATCTCTTTTACAAGATTTAGTTTTTTGTTTTTATTTTAAAATTTGATTTTTGTCATTTGAATCATATTCAATAACTCTTCCTAAAGAATCTCCTGGTTCACTATATGGATAATCTTTTATGCTTGCTACAACACCTGAATTTGGTGATTTGTATTCTTTTACCATATTTCCAAAAGCATCATACTGAACAAATAAAACATCATTCTTTTTTACTTTATCCATTACTTTTACTTTTGCTTCTACAAATCCACCTTTTTCAGCTCGAATACGACTCCATGTATTTCCATAGAAAGTTTTTACCGTAGTACTACTTAATTCTTTCATATCTAAATAGTTCCAGTAAATAAGATTGTTTATTACTCCATTTGTAGCTCTAGATACAATTTCAGCTTCTTGAGTTTCAGAAGAACCCAATTCAAATGTTATACTCGGAATCGATAATTCTACAAAAGAAGTCTCTACAGATCCTTTCTCTCCATTGTCCATCTTTACTATATCAGAGCTCGTTAGCTCTGCCATTTTTTTTATATCTGGATTTCTAAAGTCAGCATATACAAATAATGGAAACTGACTTCCTTTACCACTTGTATGCAAATCAATTACTTTATCTGCATTTTTAGACAATAAGTTTTGCCAAATTAATGTTGAATATTTTTGATCAATCGCTGTTGTTTTTCCAGAATTAATTATTCTATTTAAATCTGATGTATTCTCAGAATTACCAGCAAATTTATATCCTCTTGTATTATTTAATAATCCTGGAATATTCATTCCATGAACTATTGTTATTGTTCCTTTTACATCTTTTGGATTTAACTGCTCCTTTACTTTGTAAGTTGTCAGTATTGGATTTAGTTCATTTCCATGGACACCTGAATTTAGTAAAAATTTACCTCCTGATTTCTTTCCTTTAATTACTGTAACAGGTATATACCAAGGACTTCCTAAGCTATTTTCTGTTCCCTCAAAAAAGAATTCATAAATTTTTCCATTTTCCAAATCGTTTACATCTAGGTTACTTATAATATCTTTTCCTAAATATTTTTCTCCAGTGTACTCTGTTTTTGCTAGTACTAATGTTGATAATGATAAAAATGTTAGTATTAATTTTTTTGACATTTTTTTATCCTCCCAAGTTTTTTAGTATCTACCCCAAAAGAAAAAGCATACCAAAAATGATATGCCTTTGAGAACTTAATTAAAAAAAATTAATAAGTGTATTGTTATGGCAGCGTCACAATACTTAATTCACAGGATCACAAGATCATAGCCCTCGGCCTTAGGCTCCCTTTGTGGAAGTGAACTAACCTCTATTCTATTGTTAGAATGAGTATACTCTAATTAAATAATTTTAGCAACTTTTTTTATTTTTTAAAGGATTGTTTTTATAAAATCGTAATATCTATTAACAATATTTTGAATCTGTTAACTAAAGATGAAAAATAGGTCCAATTCCTAAAAAAGGGATAAAGATTTTCGACTTGAAATATTTTTGTAAAAAAATGATATCACAAAAAGACATAGCTTGTCTATGCCTTAAAAAGAATATTCTTT
>NZ_JBOFMZ010000028.1:0-4007 GCF_051658645.1 Cetobacterium sp. | reverse complement strand
TAAAGCTTCAATTAAAGAACGTGGAGAAGTGATATATCCTAAACATAGGATAATTAATCAATCTCAAATAGAATTTCTAAGTAAGAAAGAAAAGAATTAAAAGAATCCCTGCGGGATTATTCGCAGGGATTTTTTTATTGTTTAAAAATATAAAAACATTTGAAAAACTTTAGTTTTCTAAACAAAATTATTAACGAGTCCTTGTTAGTTGTTCTTTGTTATATATTGTTTCTTTGTTAGGTACAAAAAAAAAACGAAAAAACATACTTTTAGATATTGATTTTATTATGTTTATCGAGAATATGCCGATACAAATTAACAGGATATACTTTATAAACTAACAGGATATATCTATATAAACTAACAGGATATACTTTATAAACTAACAGGATATACTTTATAAACTAACAGGATACAACTAGCGTTATATAAATGATTCGGATGTATTTAAAGTTAGTTTTTTTTAGAAAAAAATGCTATTATATAAAACATACAAATGATTCGGATATATATTTATATTATCGTTAGAAAGGATATTAATATGATAAAAAAGAAAGATAATTACTTTTTAGAAATAGAAACTATTAATACAGGAAATCCTTGTTTCTTGGAAGAAGATATCTATATTCCTGAAGATTTAGTTAAAAACAAATCTTTAATTCGTGTAGATATGAATATTGTTCAATTTCCTATATTTTCTAAAAATACAAAACGTAAAAAAAATGAAATAACAACTTATTTTTTCAATAAAAATAGAGATGTATATATTACAGTTAAACCGTCACCAGGAGATTTAATACCAGGAGAAACCGAAGAAAGAGTATTTATAGCTTTAATGAAAGTTATGAAAGAAAAAGGAATGGAACAAGAGTTTATAGTTTCAGCTTCAGAAATAAGAGATGCAGCTAAAATACATGCAAATAATTACATTGCAGATATAAAAAAAGCTTTATCTAGACTTTCAGAAACGAGCTATATTTTTAAAAATACAATGTATTCAAATGAAATGAAAACAGTCTTAAAAGAAGAAATTAGTACTGCTATTTTAGAATATAAATCTATTCAATTAAGTGAAGTCAAAAATAAAACTATGAAAAATAAAGTGAATGATAAAAGAATAAAAGAAGTATATGCAATTAGAATATCAGACCATTTTTATAAAAATATAGTAAAACGTGGTTATTTAGTATATGACTCAAATATATTATTAGGTATAAATGGTGGTATAGCTAGAACTTTGTATATGTTGTTAGAAAAAATAAGATTTGATAACTTATATGTAAAAGAATCAGTGTTTGCATTAATAAAAAAAATTCCTCTAAAATACGAAAAGAAAAGTCTTCCAGTTACTGTTAAAACATTGGAAAAAGCTTTTAATGAATTAAAAAATAAAAATCTTATAAAAGGGTTTAATTTTTTAAAACCTACTACATGGCTTCAATCAGATGTTGAAATTTACTTTGATGAAAAGCATAACAAGCTTAAAAAAGAGCGTTTTAATGAGGATAATATCCAATTGAAAAATATTTATAACACTTTAGCAATAAGTTTTACAGAAAAAAATGTAGAAGATGCTAATCTAGTAATAGTTATTAGCGACGAAATGATTTTAGAAATTTTGAATTTAATGCCTTTGAAAGCTAAAAATTTAAAATCAATGCCAAAAACTATAAAAGAATGTATTGAAAAATATGGGTATGAAAAAGTAAAATCAAGTGCTTTGTATTTAAATAGTCAAAAAAAATTAACAAGTCCAAAAGCTTATTTTTTAAAAATACTAGAAAATGATTGGGGAATCGATTTTATCTCTATACCACATTTAAAACAAAAAAATTCAATATTAGAAATTTGTGAGGAAAGTATAAAAGAAAAAGATTACTCTGAAATTGCTCGATTTTACAGTGAATTATCCGATAGTAAAAAACTAGAGATAGAAGAAAAAACATATGTTGAATATATTAAAGAATGTGGACAAGCTGGAAAAATTCAAAAAATAGCTTTTAAAAAAGCTAAAAACACATTAATATATAAATATATTGAAAAAAATAAATTATTTCAATTATCTGATAGTAATAAATTAGAAATATTAAATGAAAAAAATATAGTTATTAAGAATGAAAAAGATATATTGAATAATATAAAAGATTTTCATAACTATATTGAATCAAGCATAGATATATACAAGGTTGGATTTTGTTTAACAGAGGAAAAAATATTTAAAATAAAAAAATTAATCTATTTAGAATTAACTCGTAAATTCATTTTAAAAAAATTAACAATAGATGAAGTTGATAAAATTATTACTGAAAAATTATTAATAGAATAGCTGGAGGTTAAAGTGGGGAAAGTAATAACAATAAAAAATAATAAAGGAGGAGTAGGAAAAACCTTTATTACAACACAATTAGGTGCAGGGTTAGCATATGCAGATAAAAAAGTTCTTATATTAACATCTGATCCACAAAACAATGTATTCAATTTTTTATTTAAGGGAGATAAAAGTTTTAAAAAAGGTCTTAAAGCAGAAGTTTTAAAAAAAGATGGAGAATATTTTAGACTAAGAAGTAATCTATATTTTCTTCCTTTAGAAGATGTGAAGTTCTCAAATCAATTTTTTAAAGAGATTGTAGAGTTTATAAAACGAATGAAAAATGAATTTGATTACATACTCATTGATAGTATTCCAACATTAAAAATAGATGAAATATTTCTTAAATTATCAGATGATATTATCATACCTAGTTATGCAGATGATATTACAACAGAAAGTATTTTAGAGCTTTTAAAAACAATTGATATTACTAAAGTTAGGGCAATTGTAACAAATAGATATAAATCTACTTCAGCAGTTCAGAAAGCTAATTATATAGCCTTAAAAAGCGATTTAGATGAAACGTCTATTCTTTTTACTAACCCTATTGAGAGCTTGTCTTTTATAGAGTTAATGATTCAGAATAAGAAAACAATATGGGAATACAATAATATTTCTGCAGGTAAAGTACAAAAAATATTTTTAGAAATACTTAAAATAATTTAATTTATATACAATTTAAAAGCAAGGGACAAGTTGTCTCTTGCTTTTAAATAAGGGGGAATTTTATGAGTAAAGTTAGATTAGAGATAAAAAATATGCTTCAAAATTCAATTCAAAAACCTATTTTGAGAGTAGAAGAAACAAACTACAAAATAGATTCTATAGTAAATTTAGATTCAATTCGAGAATTAACAGATGATAATGAAATCTCTGAAATGTTAATAGCTAAGACTACTTCTTTAATAAATTTACAAATAAAAAATGCTATTTCATTTGGAGAAATTTTCACATTTGTTTTTGATAAGTTATCTAAATCTGGAAGTAAGTATGAAGGGTTATATGAAAAGTGGCTTTTTTTAAATGGAGTTAATAAAAAAACTGCTTTAAGATATAGAAAAAGATATGAGTTATATTCAATTGTTGAAAACAAAGAGATTATTGCTATAATGCCACAGAAATATATTGATATATTTTATTCAGAATCAGAAAAAAGTAAATATATAGAACTTATAAATAACGGTGGAGTTTATAAAGAAATTATTAATCTATTAGAAACTAAAACTATAGGTGATTTGGTGTTAGAATCTGATAGTAGTATTGATTTTAATTTTAAAAATTATAAAACATTATTTCTAAATATAGATGAAAAAATTGTTAATTTGAAAGAAAAAGATAAAAAATCACTCGAAAAATATTTGAAAAAAATTGAAGAAATATTAAAATAAACTTAATTATGCTATAATACAAAAAAATTATAAAAAGAGTTGCTTTTTTTAACATTACACGATATACTTAAAGGGTAGTAAAAATATAACGCAGTTAATAAGAGATTTTGAAGCACTATTTAGATAGGTACTTCTTTAGAATGTTATTATGTTGAGGCAATAGTTACTAACAAAAAATAACGGAGGTACTTAAATGAAAGGTACAGTAAAATGGTTTAACGAAGAAAAAGGATTTGGATTTATAACTG
>NZ_JBOFMZ010000027.1:0-36931 GCF_051658645.1 Cetobacterium sp. | reverse complement strand
TCTTCATTCAAATATATTTTTAAGTCCTTAGACTTTCTTTACACCTTTTAACCATCTAAATGGTTTTACCATTACTGGTATTTTGTTGTTTACACAACATTCTGACTATTTTCTCTATTCGGTTGCTAATGTCCTTCTTGTGCGGTCTTCCCGCTACAAGAAGTATATTACCACAATTTTTAGAACACGTCAACTACTTTTTTGTTTTTTTAATATTTGTTTTTCTTTTATCTCTAGTTCATCTAAAAATAGAAGTTCTTTTTCTAAAAGTCTTTTCAAAACATCAGTGTAAAACTTTTCGCCCAAACTATATTTTAATGTATCCCCATAAGCCATAATTAAAGGAACATATTCATTTTCTAAAAATCCTATCGGATTTTTCCTTCTGAAAGTTGCACTTAGAGATAACTCTTTATTTATACAAGGTGTATCATAGTAATCTTCTATAGTAAATCCAGTTGTAAAATCATCTGGAACTGTTATATATAAAACACTGTTATCCTCTTCTGATATTATATCTATCGGCCAAAGACTACAAACTAACGGCTTTTTATCTACAATTGCATCTATTCCAAGTTTTTTATCCAAACAAATAGAATGAATAGAACAAAGCATCGATTCATTATTTGGCTTAAATGAACAACTACAAAGAGAAATTTCTTCTTCTACTCTTTCATCTGGAACAAGACAATCATCACATTCAATACTTTTTATAATATCTTCAAAAGCGTAACCATTTTCTAATAATATGTCTATATTTTTTGTTTTTTTATTATAGCTTTCTAAATTTTCTAAAATAAATTCTCTTGTCTGTTTTTCATAAACCATTGGATTATCTGCACAACAAGGATCTTGACATTTAAAACAATCAAAATTTGCTAAATTTGAAAAAGAACTATAATCTACAATCGCTTTATATTTTTCTCCTCTTATAAAAACCTCTGTTTCCAAAACATCTACTCTTTTAAAATATTCTCTTAACATTTCTTCTCTCTGATGACTTACTTTGTAAACATCTTCACCTTTAGGATGATTTAAAAATAAAAAATAATTCATTCTTTCTCCTTAATTTTTAATTAATTTTGAGATTATTTTAACATGTTTCAGATTTTTTTTATAGTTTTTCTAATTTTTAAATTAAGTTTCAATTATATATTGTTTTTATCTTTTACTTATAGTAATATATTGAAGTATAATCTTTATAAAATATTATACAATTTTACTTTTTTAGGAGGAACAATATTGAATAAGAAAATAGGTTTACAACCTGGAACGCTTTTATATACTGGTAATCGTCAAATTACTACAGAGATTCCAATAACACATTATACTTATAATCATGAAAGTTTTAATAAAGATTCATTTGTTTTTAAAGATCATATTTTTATTGATCTTCACAACTCACATGTTAACTGGATTAATATTGGTGGTATCCACAATGCTGATCTTATAAAAAAAATTGGTGAAACATTTAAAATAGATTCTTTAATATTAGAAGATCTTTTAAATAATTCACAAAGACCAAAATTAGAAATTAGAGACGATTATATTTTTATCACATTAAAAATGATTTCGTTATCTGATATAAAACACAAATATGAATACGAGCAAGTTTCTTTCGTATTATTTTCAAATCTTTTAATTACATTCCAAGAAAATCCATTTGATGTTTTTGATAGTATAAGAGGAAGAATTGAAAAATCTACTGGAAGATTAAGAACTAAAAAAGAAGGTTATTTAACTTACTCTTTAATCGACAGAATTGTAGATAACTATTTTCTTATAATTGAAGATTTAGAAGAAAGAGTTGATATTTTAGAAGCAAGAGTTACAAGTGATCCTAAGAAGAAAGATTTTGATGAGATTTTAGAATTAAAAAAAGAACTACTTCATTTTAGAAGAGCTCTTGTACCGTTGAAAGAAGTTTCAGCTAAATTTAAAGACTCTGACATAAAAGAATACTTAGGTGAAGATATTGATATATATTTAAGAGATTTACAAGATCATATCATTGTAGCAAACGAATCAAATGATGCTCTTTCAAACAGAGGAAATGAACTTTTACAACTATATCATTCAACTATAAGTACTGGTATGAATGAAATTATGAAAGTTTTAACTATGATTTCTACTATTTTTATTCCACTTGGTTTCTTAGCTGGACTTTATGGTATGAATTTTGAATATATCCCTGAACTGAGTTGGAAATACGGATATTTTAGTCTCCTTAGTATCATGGGCGTTATTATTGTAGGAACTGCAATATTCTTCAAAAAGAAAAAATGGTGGTAATTATTTTTTAATTTATATTATTCAAGGAGGATTTTTTAAAATGGAACAAACACTCGCAACTTTTATCAACGAATTTATGGCTGCTTTAGCTAAGTCAGCTCCTATCTTCATAAAGAAGATGATTTTTTTAGCAATATTATGGATAACTTATAAACCTGTAAAAGGTTTTCTTACAAAAGCCTTTAATAAATTTTTAACTCTTAAAAAATTAGATGAACTTCTAATACACTTTTTAGATTCATTTTTAAGTATTATTATTATTATTTTCTACGCGCTAAATATTATTCAAATACTTGGAATAGAAATGACTTCTATTCTAGCTCTTCTTGGATCTATCGGTATCGGTGTTGGACTTGCATTAAAAGGAAGTTTATCTGATTTAGCTGGTGGAATGCAAATATTAGCTTCTCGATATTTTACTAAAGGAGATTATATAATAAGTTGTGGTACAGAGGGAATTGTTCAAAGAATTACATTCCTATATACTGTTTTACATACTGTCGACAACAAATTTGTAGTTATTCCAAACGGAAGACTTTCAGCTGAAGTTATAATCAATGCAGGTGCAAATAACGAAAGAAGAGTCGATTCTATATTCTCAGTTTCTTATGATACATCTATAGACAAAGTAAAAGAAATTTTAACTACAATCGCGAAAGAACATAAGTTCATTCTTCAAGATAAAGATATTTTTGTTAGACTTAGTAAACATAATGCTAGTTCTCTAGATTTCACAATGAGAGTTTGGGCAAAAAAAGAGAATTACTGGGATGTTTTCTTCGATCTACAAGAATTAGTTAAAAAGAAGTTTGATCAAGAAGGAATTGAAATTCCATATAACAAACTTGACGTTTATCAAAAATAAAAATTTTTATTACAAAAGGAGAGCTTCTTTTCTAAGAAACTCTCCTTTTACTTTATCTATTTTTTAACAATCTTTTTCCTGGTATTCCTGGTTTTGTCATTTCAAATGGATTTAATATTATACTTAACTCTTCTCTTGTTAAAAGTTTTCTTTCTAAAACTAAATCAACCACAGAAACACCTGTTTTTATAGATGTCTTCGCTATATCAGCAGCATTTTTATATCCTATATGTGGATTCAAAGCTGTAATTACTCCAACACTGCAATCTACTAATTCTTGACATCTTTTTGGATTTGCTGTTATTCCTAACAAACAATTATCTATTAATGTATTTACTCCATTTTTTAATATCTCAATCGATTGGAATAGATTAAAAAATAACACTGGTTCAAATACATTTAATTCTAACTGGCCTGCCTCTGCTGCTTTAGTTACTGTTTGGTCGTTTCCAAAAATTTGAAAACATATTTGATTCATAACTTCAGGTATAACAGGATTAACTTTTCCTGGCATTATTGATGATCCTGGTTGTTGTTGTGGTAAATTAATCTCTGCAAAACCTGTTTTAGGACCTGAAGCCATCATTCTGAAATCATTCGACATTTTAGATAAATTTACCGCTGCTACTTTCAATGCTGAAGATAGCCATACAAAACTATCTAAATTTCTAGTTCCATCAACCAAATCCTCTGCTTGAACAAACTCTACATCTGTAACTTTAGATAAAATTCTAACTACATCCTCTACATATTTTGTATCTGCATTAATACCTGTTCCTACAGCTGTAGCTCCCATATTTACAGTTTTCAAATCTTCCAAAGCCATTTTTATTCTTCCAATATCTCTTTTTATAGGTTGAGCATAAGCTTTAAACTCTTGTCCTAGTCTAATTGGAACTGCATCTTGAAGATGTGTTCTTCCCATTTTTATAACATTGTCAAACTCAATACTTTTATCCAACAAAACTTTATTCAATCTATTTAAACTTTCCAAAAGACTTTTTGACATTATTTGTAAAGCTAATTTTCCTGCTGTTGGAATTACATCGTTTGTAGATTGCCCATAATTCACATGGTCATTAGGATGAACTTTATCATACTTTCCTAACTCTCCTCCTAGTAACTCTCCAGCTCTATTTGCGATAACTTCATTCATATTCATATTCATAGATGTTCCTGCTCCACCTTGTATTACATCAGTTATGAACTCTTCCATAAACTTTCCATCTATAACTTCTTCCGCTGCTTTAATTATCGCATCTACTACTTTTTTATCTAACATTCCTGCTTGTAAATTGGCTATTGCAGAAGCTTTTTTTACATAAGCTAATGCTTTTATAAAATCATTACTTGCTCTGTACCCTGTAATATGAAAATTATTTTTCCCTCTTAATGATTGTATTCCATAATAAGCATTCTTTGGAACCTCTAATGTTCCTATTGAATCATTTTCTATTCTAAACTTTTCCAAAACGCTTCACCTTCCCTCTCTTTTTATACTCTCCCCAGCTTTTCAAAATATAAAACGATGAAATTTAATTTTCATTATTTTTAATTTTGAAATTTAAACAATTAGTTCTTTTTTAGTTCATTTTATTCTTATTTGTTCTAAGTATACTGGTTTTTCTATAAAATTTCAAGTTTTTTGTGAGGTTTTAATTTAAAAGTTATTTTAACAAAATAAAATCTTCTTCTTTTGTAAACTCTTCTTTAATTTCAAAATATTCTGGATTTTCTGCTTCTAATTCTTGTAATTTTAAAAGTGTTCTTCCAAGATGATGTTCTAACATCCCTCTTAAATTTTCTATATCTTTTTTTTCTAAAGCTTCTAAAATCTCTTCATGCTCTTCAACTACCGATATATCACTTATTTTATTTTTAGCATTTAAAACTCTTACTCTTTGGTAATGGCCAGTTCCATTTGAAGCCAACTCCCAAAGTCCAGGTATTTCAGCTTTTTCAAATATCATTTTATGAAAATCATTATCCATCTTATGGAACTCTAAATAATTACGATTCCCTTCACAGTATATTCTTTGGATTCTAATACTTGTTCTTAAATGTTCTATAAATTCAGAATCTAATTTTTCTATTACTCTTTCAAAAGCAGCTGTTTCTAATGCTACTCTCAAAATTTTAGCTTCTAAAACTTTCTGGGCACTTATCTTCGTTACAAAAGTTCCTTTTTGTGGAATACTTTCTATTAATTGATCGTGCTTTAACAAGATTAAAGCTTCTCTTATAGGAGTTCTACTCATACCTAGTTTTTCTCCTAAAACTTTTTCACTTAATTCGCTTCCAGGTTTTAAATTCAACTCAAATATATTTCTTTTTAATATTTTATACGCATAAACCGAATTACTATTTTCTCTAGACATCTCAATCACCTCACTTCTTAAGCAAATTATAATTCAAATCCATATGGTAACAACTCTTCCATACTCATAATTTTATAATCCTTTTTTAAATTCCCTAAAATTATTATTATATCTTCATTCGCAAACTCTTTTATAACTTGTCTACAAGCTCCACAAGGGCTTACTGGCCCTGTTGTATCAGCAACAACCGCTATTATCTTTATTTTCCTCATACCTTTGCTTGCTGCTGCAAATATAGCGCTTCTTTCAGCACAATTAGAAAGACCATAAGAAGCATTTTCTACATTCGCTCCTGATGTTTCCTCTCCATCTTCATCTACCAAAACTGCTCCAACTAAAAATTTTGAATATGGTGCGTATGCTTTTTCTCTTGCAGCTATTGCTTTGTCTAAATATTCTAAGATTAATTTTTCTGTCATACTATTTCACAACACTTTCTAAAGCTATCTCTACCATATCTTTCATTGTTGTTTGTCTCTCTAAAGATGTTGTTTCTTCTCCAGTTACTAAACAATCTGAAATTGTTAATATAGTCAAGGCTTTAACATTGTATTTAGCTGCTATTGTATAAAGTGCTGCTGTTTCCATCTCAACACATAAAACTCCAAAATCAGCCCACTTTTTATAAGCATCAAAATTATCTCCATAAAACTCATCTGCTGTTAATACATTTCCACCTTTTATAGCTATTCCTTTTTCCTCTGCTATTGATGCTACTTTCATAAACAGTCCAAAGTCGGCTGTTGGTGCATAATCTGCTCCACCAAATCTATGTCTATTCATACCTGAAGTTGTTGAAGAAGACATAGCTAATATTACATCTCTTACTTTAACATCTTTTCTATAAGAACCTGCTGTTCCAACTCTTATAAGATTTTTAACTCCATATTCTCTTATAAGTTCATTAACATATATAGAAATAGAAGGTATCCCCATTCCCGTTCCTTGCACAGAAATTCTTTTTCCTTTGTAAGTTCCAGTATAACCATACATTCCTCTAACTTCATTATAACAAACTACATTTTCTAAAAATGTTTCTGCTATCCATTTTGCTCTTAAGGGATCTCCTGGTAATAAAACCGTTTCTGCTATCTCACCTTGTTTTGCTCCTATATGTACGCTCATTTTATCCTCCCATTTCAAATTTATATTTTATTTTGTTATTAAGTCGGCAAAACTTCCGTTCAAATCGGTTTTCCCTAATAATAGTTCCTCTATTGTTGCAGCTATTGTACTAAAACTTTCTTGTATTTCTAAATTCACATTTTCTTTTAAAGTTTTCCCATAAACTAACAAAGGTATATATTCTCTAGTATGATCACTACCTTTATACGTTGGATCACATCCATGATCTGCAGTTAAAATAAGCATTTCATTTTCTTTTAAATTTTCTATTATTTCAGGTAGATAATTATCAAACTCTTCTAAAGCTAATTTATATCCCTTTGGATCTCTTCTGTGTCCATACTTCATATCAAAATCAACTAAATTTGTGAATATGAGTCCTTTTGTATCTTTCTTCAACTCTTCTATTGTTTTTAATATTCCATCTAGATTATCTTTATTCGTTCCTCTGCTTTCTGTTAATCCCACACCTGCAAATATATCGCTAGTTTTTCCGACTCCAATTACATTCAAACCATATTTTTTAATTCTATCCAACATACTTTCTATAGGTGGTTCAACAGAGTAATCATGTCTATTCGATGTTCTTGTGAATTCCCCTGCTTTTTTCCCTACAAAAGGTCTTGCAATAACTCTTGCCACTGGTGATAACTCTTTACATATTTCCAATGCTTTTTCACATGCCCTATATAGCTCATCTAAAGATATCAACTCTTCATTGGCAGCTATTTGAAGTACTGGATCGGCCGATGTATAAAGAATCCAACTACCTGTAGCTAACTGCTCTTCTCCATAAACATCTAAAACATCTGTTCCTGAGTAAGGCAAGTTACAAAGAATTTTTCTTCCTGTTACTTTTTCAAGAGCATCTAAAGTTTCTTTCGGAAAACCATTTGGATATGTTGGAAAAGCTTTTTCTTGTACGATTCCAGCTATTTCCCAATGCCCTGTCGTTGTATCTTTTCCTTTTGATAATTCTGCTGCTTTTCCATAAGCTCCAGATGCTTTTTCTACTGGATCTACACCTAAAAGTTCTATAATATTTCCTAATCCTAGCTTTTCCATATTTTTTAAGTTTAATCCACCTGTTGTTAAAGCAATGTTAGCTAAAGTATTTGTTCCTACATCTCCAAATTCCTTTGCATCAGGCAAAGCTCCAACACCTGCACTATCTAAAACAATAAGAGTCACTCTTTCTAATTTTTGCATAAAATTCCACTCTCCTTTTCATTAAGGTAACAAAAGGCTGATCAAAATTGACCAGCCCCCATTTATTATTTATCACTTACTTTAATTTCTCCAGCCATTAATTTTGCTTTGATCTCTTCAAATTTCTGAAGTTTTTCTGCACCTATAATGTCTTTTGTAAATTCAAACTCAGTTACTCCAACTCCATTTTCCTTTGCTCCATAAACAGATAATCCCGCTAAGAACTCTCCGCTTTGTAAAGCTTTAATTGTATCGTAAACTCCAACATCAACATTTTTTAACATTGATGTTAAAACAGTTCCTGGTGCTACACCATCTTGATTCGAATCAACTCCAATAGCAAAAACTTTCTTTTCTTTTGCTGCTGCAATAACTCCCATTCCTGTTCCACCTGCTGCATGATATATTACATCTGCACCTTGGTTTATTTCTGAAATAGCATTTTCTTTTCCTCTAACAGGATCGTTAAATGGATTTGGTCCTGTTGTATAAACAGAATAGAATTTAACTCCTGGACTTACATACTCTGCACCTTGCTTAAATCCAACCTCAAATTTTTTGATTAAAGGATTTTCCATTCCTCCAACAAATCCGACAGCGTTATTCTTTGTCATTAAACCAGCTATAACTCCAACTAAGAATGAACCCTCTTCTTCTTTAAAAATTAATGATTTTACATTCGGTAAATCTACAACATCGTCAATCATTAAGAATTTTACATCTTCATAATCTGCAGCTACTGCTTTTGCAGATTCTGTCATCTGAAATCCTGTTGCTATTATTAAATCATATCCAGCTTCTGCATATTCTCTTAAAAACTCTTCGTCTTCAGCAGGTGATGCTGGTTCTACATATTTAAATTCAATCCCCAAATCTTTTTTAGCTAATTCTAAACCTCTGTAAGCAGCATCATTAAATGACTTGTCCCCTAATCCACCTGTTGATAAAACTATCCCTACCTTCAGTGGTTTTGCTGCAAATAATCCAATTGCTAACATCAGTGACATAACAAAAGTAACTACTTTTCTCATTAATACCCTCCTAAATAACTTTATACTAGTAGAATTCTAACATAAAATTATCTTAATGAAAAGAAATTTTTATCATTATTTCATCATTTTACCTAAAGTATATATCAATTCATCAATTACTTTGTTCTCTTCATTATTTTTTATACCTGATACAACACACTTTCTCAAATGAGCTTCGAGTATTAATTTTGCAACTCCATCCAAAGCAGCTTTGGCTGATGAAATCTGATTTAATACATCATCACAATAATTATCTTCTTCAATCATTCTCTTAATCCCTCTTATTTGCCCCTCTATTCTGTTAGCTCTAGTTATCAATTTTTTTTTATTTCCACATATTTTACTTGTGCAATTTTTTTCCATAAAAATCCTCCTACCATCCTAATATAGGGTACACCCCTATGTTAGGATGGTATCATAGAAATAAAAAAAAATCTACTTTTTTAAGTAGATTTTATTTCTCTAATTCAACAGTTACTTTTAATCTTTTCAAGCCTGTTTGAATTGCTTTTATTTTAAACTTACTAATTCCTTTTATTTCTAAAAGTTCTTCAGTTGAAGCTTCTTGAACTTTTGATAAGTTGCCATAATTGTTTACAATTTTATCAATATCTCTTTTTGTAAGCTTTGTTATTTTATCCAATATTCTATATCCTTTAGGTGTAACTCTATTTCCTAAAGTTGAATATGTTTTTCCATAATCTAAAACCGCCGATAATTTTTCAAGTTCTTTTAATTCGTCATCTGTCAATTTAGATAATCTATCTGTTATTTCCTCTAAATCAAATTGGTCATTTGAATCGTTCCAATAATCTCTTAAAAAGTCCTCTTTTTCACTTTCAATATCTTGAATCAAATCGTTTAAATGAAGTTTTACAAGTCTTCCATCTACACCTAATTCAGTCATATAGTTATTCATTTCATTAAAGATTCTTGTAACTTTTTCAAATCTTTGAAGAACAACAGTAACTTCATACAATGTCACTAAATCATCCAATTCTAAAATTGTTAAATTACCCAAAGTTTTGTCTAACACAAAACGATAACGTTCTAGAGTATTCAAACCTTGTGATGCTTCACTCATTAAATCTGTAGTACTTCTAAGTCTATGTTTCATCTCACCTTTATAAATTGTTACAACTTTTTTTCTTTCTGAAACAGCTATAACTAATTTATTTGTTTGCTTCGCTACTCTTTGAGCAGTTCTATGCCTAGTACCACTTTCATTTGTAGAGAACCTCATACTTGGTTGCAAGTGAACATTCGCTGAATATATCTTTGTGATATCTGAATCTAGAACTATAGCTCCATCCATCTTACAAAGTTCAAATAATTTTTCTGGTCTATATTCACAATTAATTTCAAATCCACCATCCATTATTTTTTGAACTTCTGAATCTAATCCAACTACGATCAATGCTCCCATTTCACCATCTAAAACATTATATATCCCCTCTCTTAACTTTGTCCCTGGAGCCAACAGAGAAAGAATTTCTAAGAATTCTGGGTTATTCATCTTTGCTCATCCTTTCTAAAAATTCTTCTAAATTTTTCAAATATATTATTTTCAATTTATAACTATTTTTTTCTATCTCTTTTCTATTCGTTTCAGGAACGTAAACTCCTTTAAATCCCAATTTTTCTAATTCTCTCAATCTCCTATCTATAAAAAATGCTTTTCTTATTTCGCCTCTTAATCCTAACTCTCCTATCGCTGCTATTTTTTGACTAATTGCAACATTTTTGTATAAAGATACTATTGATATAAGAGCTCCCAAATCTGCTGCTGGGTCATTTATTGAAAGTCCGCCAGGAATATTAATAAACAAATCTTTCATCCCTAAGTTTAATCCCATTCTTTTTTCAGCTATTGCTATTAAAATCTGCATTCTATTTCTATCAAAACCTTGGACAATTCTTTTTGGAATTCCAATTGTACACTCTGTAAGCAAAGTTTGAATTTCTAATAAAAATACTTTTGTTCCTTCTAAAACTGGAACAACCATACTTCCAATATTTTTTTCATCTCTTTCACTCAAAAAAAACTCTGACGAATTTTTAACTTCGTGTATTCCTGTTTCTTCCATACTGAATACAGCTAATTCATTTGTTGAACCAAATCTATTTTTCAAACTTCTAAGTATTCTATAAAACAATCCTTCTTCACCTTCAAAGTGAAAAACAGCATCTACCATATGTTCCAATAATTTTGGACCTGCTACTTTTCCATCTTTTGTAATGTGACCAACTATAAAAAATGAAACATCATTTTTTTTAGCTAATTCTATTATTTTTAAAGTGCACTCTTTTATTTGAGTTGGTGTTCCTGGAATTGAATCTACTTCTGAATTATATAACGTCTGTATTGAATCAACAATAACTATTTTAGGTTTTTTAGTTATAACATATTCATAAATGCTTTGGATATCTGTTTCTGACATTAAATATAAATTTTCTGAGTCTATACCTAATCTTTGACCTCTTGATTTTATTTGTGCTGGTGATTCTTCTCCTGATACATACAAGACATCTCCATAAACAGTATATTCTTTTGCAGTTTGTAAAAGTAATGTTGATTTTCCAATTCCTGGACTTCCAGTTATTAAAACAACTTCTCCTTTTACAAGTCCACCACCTAAAAGTCTATCAAACTCAGATATCTTAGTTTTATATCTAAAATTCTTTTCTATTTGGATATTAGCAAATGAAAATACTTTTTTTTCAATATTTTGAAGTGAACTAGCCGATGATTTAATACTTTTTGAAGCTGCTGGTGACATTTCTATTTCTTCATCAAAAGTTCCCCATTCTCCACAGTTCTCGCATTTTCCCATCCATTTTATAGTTTTATAGCCGCATTCACTACAAGCATAAAAACTCTTTGCTTTTGCCATTAACACTCCTTAATTTTTTTTCTTATCTTTTCAATTACATAATTATCTAAATACTTATCTAATTTACCATTGTACAATGCTAATTCTCTAACTATTGAAGAACTTACATACAAGTATTCTTTTGAAGATGGTATAAAAACAGTTTCTATATTTCCTTCAGATATATCATAATTTCCATAAGCTAAAGATAATTCATATTCATAATCAACTACAGCTCTTAATCCTCTAATTATATAATTACAACCTATCTCTTTCATATAATCCACTAAAAGTCCCGTATGCTCGATAACCTCTATATTTTTTATGTCTTTCAATGTATTCTGAACCATCTCTTTACGTTCTTCCAAACTAAACAGAGTCTTTTTAGAACTATTGTTTAAGACAGCTACCACTAACTTATCACACATTTTACTCGCTTTTTTTATTATTTCAATATGACCTTTTGTTATTGGATCAAACGTCCCCGAATACAAAGCTAATTTCATTTTATATCTAACTCTCCAATATTATTTCGTAATCTTTTAAAGGATCTCTATTTTTTGTTGTAATCTGTATTTTTTTTCCATTCTTTTTTAAAAAAGCTTTTATAAAATCTATATATATATTATCTATTTTCTCTTTTACAGATTCTTTAGTTAATACTTTAATAGTTTTTACATCTTTTTCATCAACAATTTCTTTTAATTCTTTTATTATATTCTCAACTATTGCTCTACTACCTTTTATTTTTCCAGTTCCTTTACACATAGGACACTCATCTTGAAAATAGTAACTTAATGGTTTCCCCAATCTTTTTCTAGTCATCTCCACTAATCCTAAATCAGTAAAATGAATTATATTTGTTTTTACTCTATCTTTAGCTAAATTTTTTTCTAAGACTTCTAAAACTTTGGCTTTATCCTCTTCTATTTTCATGTCTATAAAGTCAATTATAATAATTCCAGAAAGGTTTCTTATACGTAGCTGTCTTGCAATCTCTTCTGCAGCTTCTATATTTGTTTTTACAACAGTCTCCTCTAGATTCATACTTCCTATATTTTTACCAGTATTTACATCTATACTTACCAATGCTTCAGTTTTTTCAATAACAATAGAACCACCACATTCTAAATAAGTTGTCTCTTCTAGTGATTTTTCAATTTCTTTTTGAATAGCATACTTTTCAAAAATATCATCTTTTTCTGCATGCAATTTCATTTTTACTTTTGATACTCCCTCAGTAAAAGCTCTAATATAATCCATCATTTCCCAATAGACATCTTCATTATCAACAACTATCTCATCTGTGTCATTTCCTATTATATCTCGAAGCACTTTACTAACAATACCATTATCTTTATATAACAACTCTCCTGTTTTAGAAGATTTTACTTTAATATCAATCTCTTCCCATTTTTTAATTAAATATTGTAACTCTTTTTCAAAATGGTATATACTCTTGCCTTCAGCAGCAGTTCTAATTATAACACCCATTCCATTTGGAACTATTTCAGAAAATAAATTTTCCAATCTTTTTCTTTCAGATTCATCTTTTATTTTTTTTGATATAGCTATATGATTGTTATTTGGCATCAAAACTAAAAATTTACCTGGAATTGTGTAATGAGTTGTTACTCTAGCTCCTTTACTTCCTCTAGGATCACTTAAAACTTGTAAAACTACATCATCACCAACTTTTAGAAGCTCTTCTATTGGTTTAGCAGTTTCAAAAAATCCTGTCAAATACTTTTCTTCGAACTCTCTTAAATCTTTAACATATAAAAATCCATTTTTTTCGAGACCTATATTTACGAAAGCAGATTCCATTCCTGGAAGAACATTGGCAACTTTACCCTTGTATATGTTTCCATTTAATGTTCCTTCTCCTTCTCTTTCTATATGAATCTCCATAACTTTCCCATTTTCCAAAACCGCAGCTCTTGTTTTAAAACTATTAGTATTTATTATTACCTGGTTCATCTATCTCTCCCCTAAGAACCTGTTTCCATGAGTAAATATTTCCATTTACTTTTATAACATTTACTTCTAATGTGTTATCTATCTTAATTTTTAAATCTTTGCCAAATTTTTCTCTATTAATTTTATTTATACCTACTATTCTGGAAACGTTCTTTTCATTACTTTCTACTTCTAATCTTTCTTCTACTTCTAATATATTTTTTAAAAAATCATAATAAATTTCTCCAACAACAAGCTCTCTAAAAGCTGGATGGAAAGGGCCCCCTAAAACATTTTCACTGTCATTTAAATCTTCTGTTGGCTGTAATCCTACACGAATAATATTTATATCACTGTAATCTAAAAGTGAATATATTTTCTTACATCTTTTTACTGCTTTATCTAGACTTAAAGGAATATAACTTCCATTTCTAAACATCTCGGCCATCTCAGTTTCTTTTATAACTAAAGTTGGATATATTCTTGCAACATCTGGATTTAATTCAACAGTTTTCACAGCACTCATATAATCACTTTCATCTGTTGATCCTGGTAATCCTAGCATAAGCTGAATCCCCAATTGGATTCCAGCTGATTTTATTAATTTTGATGCTAGAAATACATTTTGTACTGGATAAAATCTATGTGTTTGTCTTAAAACATCTTCATCTAAAGATTGAACTCCTAACTCTACAGTTGTAACTCCATATTTTCGAAGTATTTCCACTATCTCTTCATTTATATAATCTGGTCTTGTTGATATTCTAATACCATCAATCAAACCTTTTTTTATATATTCATAGACTACAGACAAATACTCTTCTTGTAATTTTATAGAAATTCCTGTAAAAGTTCCACCAAAAAAAGCCACCTCTTTCTTGGATTTTTTTGGAAGAGTTTTTAAATACGATTCAATTATATCTTTTATATCATCTGTAGAAACATCTGTCTCTCTACCATTTATTTTTTTCTGATTACAAAAAACACAGTCATTTGGGCAACCAAAATGACTAATAAAGATTGGAATATTATAGTGTTTCATAAAGTTTTACTCCTAATTTTTTACAAATATCTTTAGCTGCCGATTGTTCAGCACTTTTTTTATTTTTTCCTTTACCATAGCCTTTTAAAGTAGGACTTATAACAGCTTCAACTTCAAAAATTTTCAAATGATCTGGACCCTCTTCGTTTATTACTCCATAAGCTGGTATAATTTTATATTCTTTTTGGCTATATTCTTGTAATATAGTTTTAAAATCAAGTATCTCTTCATTTTCATTTACATGTTCTATTGGATGTCTTAGATATTTCATAGCAATATCTTTCGTTGTTACAAAATCAGAATCTAAATATATAGCTCCCAAAATCGCTTCAAATACATCTCCTAATATAGAGTTTCTCTCTCTTCCACCTGTTAACTCTTCACCTTTACTTAGCATTAAATATTGTCCGAAGTTTAAAGTCTTAGATATTTTTGCCAATACAGGTTCACTTACTACCATAGCTTTTAGTTTTGCTAAATCTCCCTCTAGAGCATTTGGATAAGTTTTATATAAATGCTCTGTTACAATAAGATCCAGAACTGCGTCACCTAACAGTTCTAGTCTCTCATTATTTAATTTTCTGTATTTAGCATGTTCGTTTCCAAAAGATCTATGGATAAGTGCATTTTTTAATAGGTCTTTATTTTTAAATATATAACCTATTTTATCTTCTAATTCTAGATATGGTCTTTTCACTTATCTCTCCTTTTATTACTTATATTTTCTCATAGCTATTACAGCATTATGTCCACCAAAACCTAATGAACTTGACATTCCAACTTCAATATCTCTTTTTACCATCTCATTTGGTGTATAGTTTAAATCTAAAGTTTCATCTGGATTATCTAAATTTATTGTTGGCGGAATCACACCTTCAGCAATTGATAAAGCTAAGATTACACCTTCAATTCCTCCTGCTGCACCTAATCCATGACCAGTAGCTCCCTTTGTTGAAGAGATGTTCATTGAATAAGCTGAGTTACCAAAAGCTGTTTTTATAGCTGCAGTTTCATTTCTATCGTTAGCTGGTGTTGATGTTCCATGAGCATTGATATAACCAATCTCTTCAGGTTTTATATCTCCTTGCTCCATAGCCATCTTAAAAGCTCTTGCTGCTCCCTCTCCACCCTCTGATGGTGATGTTATATGGTAAGCATCGCAAGTTTCACCGTAACCAACTACTTCTGCATATATTTTTGCTCCTCTTGCTTTTGCTGATTCTAACTCCTCTAAAATAACAATTCCTGCTCCTTCTCCCATTACAAATCCATCTCTATCAGCTGTAAATGGTCTTGAAGCTCTTTGTGGATCATCATTTCTCGTTGATAAAGCTTTCATATTTGCAAATCCATTCATAGCAAATTTTGTAATACAAGCCTCTGTTCCACCTGCTATCATTGCATCTGTCTTTCCAGATCTAATCATTTCAAAAGAGTCACCTATAGAGTGAGTTCCTGCTGCACATGCTGTTACTACAGCTTTATTTGGTCCTTTTGCTCCAAAGTATATTCCTACATTTCCAGATGCCATGTTATTAATCATTGCAGGAATTGTAAACGGAGATATTCTTCTAGCTCCTTTTTCTAACATTGTTCCAAATTGTTCTTCAAAAATTTCTATTCCACCTATTCCTGATGATACAATTGTTCCCACTTTAGTTTCATTATTTTCATCTATAACAAGACCCGAATCCTCTAATGCCATTTTTGTAGCAGCAATAGCAAACTGAGTATTTCTTGCTAATTTTTTTACTTCTTTTTTTTCAATTCCAAACTGAAGTGGATCAAAATCAGTAACTTCTCCAGCTATTTTAACAGCACTTTCTGTTGTATCAAAAGATTTAATCTCTTTTATTCCACACTTTCCAGCTTTTATAGCATCCCAAGATTTCTGTGTCCCAGTTCCTAATGAAGTTATTAAACCAACTCCTGTTACAACTACTCTTCTCATTATCCCATTCACCTCATTTATTTTTCCAAAAAATATAACTAAAGGGGTACTTTCATACCCCTTTAAATAAATCTTACTTATTTGCTTCTATATAGTTTACAACATCTTTTACAGTTTTGATTTTTTCTGCATCTGTATCAGGAATCTCAACTTCGAATTCTTCTTCAAAAGCCATTATTAATTCAACTGTATCTAAAGAATCCGCTCCTAAATCTTCTATGAAGTTTGCCTCTAAAGTTACTTGATCAGCTTCTACTCCTAATTGCTCTACAACTATTTCTATTATTTTATCTAACATGTGTTTCCTCCTGATTTTTTTATTGTTTATATTTAATATATTATCAAATTTAATATATTTTTTCAAGCTTTATAATCTTTATTAAATTATGCTAAATCTGAAATTTTTTCAATATTAATTACTTCTATCTCTTTATCAATTTTTTTAATTAATCCATTCAATACTTTTCCTGGTCCAATTTCATATATAGTAGTAACTCCAGCTGCTTTTAAAGCTATAATTGTATCTACCCATTTTACTGGTCCAAAACTTTGTCTGTACAGTTCATCTTTCAAATCCTGTACTTTTGTTATCTCTTTAGCTGTTGTATTAGCTAATAGGGCTATTGTCGAGTCTTCGAATTTGAACTTTTCTAATTCTAATTTCAACATCTCTCCTGCTGGTTGCATTAAACTTGAATGAAATGGACCTGAAACTACTAACTCTATTGTTCTTCTAGCTCCCGCATCTTTTAAAGCTATACAAGCT
Source organism: Cetobacterium sp. (assembly GCF_051658645.1). GTDB lineage: Bacteria > Fusobacteriota > Fusobacteriia > Fusobacteriales > Fusobacteriaceae > Cetobacterium_A. The sequence continues at coordinate 19,440 of NZ_JBOFMZ010000027.1, read as the reverse complement.
TTAGAGATTGCTGATTTTTCTCCTGCTATTACTGTTTGTTTTGGTTCATTAAAGTTTACCGCTTCAACTACTCCATCTATACCTTTTAAAACTTCTACTATTTTATCAGAATCAATTCCTAATATCGCAGCCATACCTCCTGCTACTTCAGACGAAACCTTACTCATAGCTTTTCCTCTTAAAGATGTTAACTTTACAGCATCTTCAGTTGACAAGAATCCAGCTGATCCTATTGCTGCATACTCTCCTACTGAGTGTCCTGCTACAAAGTTTGGAACAATCCCTTTTTCTCTTAATAATTTTTCTAAAACTAAACTCATAGCAACTATAGCTGGTTGAGTATTTTTTGTATCCTTTAACTCTTCTTCGCTTCCTTCAAACATAATCCTCTTTAAATCAAAATCCAAATTAGAAAATATTTTATTAAACTCAGCTTTAGCTAAATCGTGATTTTCATAAAGTTCTTTTCCCATTCCAACATATTGTGTACCTTGTCCTGGAAAAACAAAAGCTATCTTATTCATATTAACTCCTTTCTATAAATAACATGTGTTTTTTAATATATCACATTATTTTTATACTGTCAATTCTAAATTTAATAAGACCATTTTAATATCATTGAAGCATATGTTAATCCTGCTCCAAAACCTGTTAAAGCAATAGTATCACCTTTTTTTACAAGCCCTTTTTCTAAAGCTTCTCCTAAAGCTAATCCTATTGATGCTGATGAGGTATTTCCATACTTATTTAAATTTAAGTAAAACTTTTCCATTGGTATCTCTAATCTTTTAGAAGCTGCTTCAATAATTCTGACATTTGCTTGATGAGGAAACACCATATCTAAATCTTCTGGTTTCATTCCTGCTGCATTTAAAGCTTCTAAAGTTGCTTTTGGTAATGCTTTTACAGCAAATTTAAAGACATCCTGTCCTTTCATCTGTAAGAAGTTTGATCTTTCATCTAAAACTTCTTGACTTAATGGTTTTCTTGTTCCTCCTGCAGGTGTTCTAAGAACCCCTTTAACATCTGCTTCTGATCCTAAAAATTGAGATATTATTCCATAACCATCTTCAACTTCTGAAACAACTGCTGCTGCTGCTCCATCACCAAATAAAACTGAAGTATTTCTATCCAACATATCTACACATTTAGAAAGAACTTCTGCACCTATTACAAGAATATTCTTGTTCATACCTGATACTATCAAAGCTTTTGCCATTGTCAATGCATATACAAATCCACTACAAGCTGCATTTATATCGACTGCTGCTGCATTTACAGCTCCTATCAACTCTTGAACAACACATGCTGTACTTTGAATTGGATAATCTGGAGTTGTTGTTGCTAATATTATCATATCAATATCTTCTGCAGAAATATTTGCTGATTTAAGTGCTGCCTTTGCCGCTTCTGCTCCTAAATCAGATGTAGCTTCAGTTTCACTAGCAAATCTTCTCTCTTCAATACCTGTCCTAGTTCTAATCCACTCATCTGTTGTATCTATAATTTTTTCAAAATCAGAGTTTTTCATTATATTTTCTGGAACATAAGTTCCTAATCCTATTATCCCTACATTTTTAAGCTTCATTTTTTCCTCCTTCGGTTTGTTTCATAACCTCTGTTAGTCTATCTATAAATTTATCTTCAGCAAACTTATTCGCAACTTTCAAGGCATTTTTTATACCTTTTGCCGTCGAGTTTCCATGTGCCTTTATAGAAATTCCGTTTATTCCCAAAAATAATGCTCCTCCATATTCTGAAGAATCTAACTTTTCTTTTAACCTCTTCAAAATAGGCATTAATAATAACGCTCCTATTTTTCCTAAAAAACTTTTAGAAATTTCTTCTTTTAAAATTGAAAATATAAATTTTGCTGTTCCCTCTGCTGTTTTCAAAACCATATTTCCTGTAAATCCATCAGATACAACAACATCTACATTTCCGTCCATCATCTCTCTACTCTCGATATTACCTAAAAAATTTATTTTGTGATTTTCTTTTAACAAGTTAAAAGCTGATCTCGTAATTTCGTTTCCTTTTCCATCTTCTGATCCAATATTAAGCAGTCCAACTCTAGGATTACTTATTCCAAACACCTCTTCATAATAAACTGAACCCATAATTGCAAATTGATTTATAAATTCAGGTCTGCAGTCAGCATTTGCTCCCACATCCATTAAAACTATATCTCTTTTTTTAGTTGGAAATATAGTTGTTATTGCAGGTCGTAAGACTCCTTTTATTCTTCTTAATTTTAGTTGACTTGCACTTATAAGAGCACCTGTATTTCCAGCAGAAACCGAAGCTACTGCTGCTCCTGACTTTACCAATTCTAAAGTTCTATTCATAGAAGAATCTTTTTTTCCTCTAACAGCAATCATCGGATCATCATCCATCTCTATTATCTCTCTAGCGTCGACAATTTCAATTCTATTTTTATCATACTTATATTTTTTTAATTCATCTTCTATCTTTTCTTTTTGGCCTACTAATATTAGGGTTAAATCTTTAATTTCATTTAAAGCTTCTACTGCTCCTTTTACTGGTTCAAGAGGGGCAAAATCTCCACCCATGGCATCTAAAGCGATTCTCATATTTTCTCCTCTATAACATAATAATAACTTATTATAGCATATTTTGAGAAATAAAAAAAAGCAAGATTTAACTATCCCGCTTTTTTTTATTAGATATTACTCTACTTCTGTAGCTAACACTTGCTTTCCGTTGTAATCTCCACATGCAAGACAAATTCTGTGTGGTCTTCTTGGTGCTCCACATTTGTTACAAGTTGCTAATGTTGATCCTTTTAAAGCATCATGAGATCTTCTCATATTTTTTTTAGCTTTTGAAGTTTTCTTCTTAGGTACTGCCATTTTAGTTTCCCTCCTAATACATTCATATTTAAAATTTTAAAGTTTTATGTCTAATAATTGCTGCCATCTAGGGTCAACATCTCCGCTTGAGTATTTATCTACTTCAGAAGTATCTGAACACTCTGGAAGACATGCCTCATATTGTGACAAATCAAGTATTATATATTCTCTTACCAGATCAGAAATTTCGATTTCACTATTTACAGCTTCTTCAAAATGTACATCTCCAAACTCTTCTTCTGGCTTCAGGCTCGATGCGTATTTAAAGTATTCCTTTGGATCTAGATATTCTCCTTTAAAATCACCTTGGATTAAAGGTTCTATTTCCACTAAACATCTAACACATTCTAACCTTAGTACTGCTCTATAAGATCCTTCTAGTATATAACTATTTCCTTCTTTATAAGCCTTTCCTCTAATTACTATACCTTCTGGAATATCAATAGAGTCCATAGTTTTTTCAACATAATCAAAGGTAACCTCTGACTCATTAATAATTTCACTTAGCTTGATTATCAATGTTATCCTCCTTATAATTACAATACGCTAATATTTTACTAGTTTTTTTAGAGGTTGTCAAGTAATTTTTCTTAACAACCTTTTAGAAGTTTATACGTTAAATAAAAACTCCATTAAGTCTCCATCTTTCACAATGTATTCTTTCCCTTCTAATCTAAGGGCTCCAGCTTCCTGTGCACCTTTCCAACCAGAATATTTTATGAACTCTTCATATCCTACAACTTTAGCTCTTATAAATCCTCTTTCAAAATCAGTATGAATTTCTCCTGCTGCTTTTGGTGCTGTGTCTCCAACTTTAATAGTCCAAGCTCTTACTTCTTTAACTCCTGCTGTAAAGTAAGTTTGTAATCCAAGAAGTTTAAATCCAGCTCTTATAAGTCTATTTAATCCTGGTTCTTCTACTCCTAAAGACTCTAAAAACTCTTTTCTATCCTCTTCTTCCATCTCTTGTAATTCAGATTCTACTCTTGCAGAAACAATTGCTACTTCTGCTCCTAACGTAGCTGCATACTCTCTCACTTTTTCTACAAATTCATTTCCAGTTGCTAAATCATCTTCTGATACATTAGCTGCAAACATCATTGGTTTTTGAGTTAAAAGTTGGTATGTTCTTATTAATTCTTGCTCTTCTGGAGTTAATATTAACGTTTTTAATAAATTATATTCATCTAAATGAGCTTTACACTTTTCTAAAACAGGCATAAGTGCGATTGCTTCTTTATTTTTTGCTTTAAATAATTTTGTTTGCTTTTCAATTGCTTTTTCTACTGTTTCCATATCAGCTAAAATAAGCTCTCCATTTATAATCTCTATATCTCTCATTGGATCTACACTTCCACTTACATGGATAATGTTCTCGTCTTCAAAACATCTAACAACTTGACAGATTGCAGCAGTAGTTCTTATATTTGATAAAAATTTATTTCCTAAACCTTCGCCTTTTGCCGCTCCTTCAACTAAACCTGCAATATCTACAAATTCAACTGTTGCATGTTGAACTCTTTGAGGATTAATTATTTTTGATAATTCATCCAATCTAGAATCTGGTACTGTCACCATTCCTACATTTGGTTCTATTGTACAAAAAGGATAATTTGCTGCTTCTGCTGCTCCAGCTTTTGTTATTGCATTAAACAAAGTTGACTTTCCTACATTTGGAAGTCCTACTATACCTATACCTATCATTTTAGAGATTCCTCCTGAAATTTTATTTTACTTTAGATTTTAGCATATATATAATCTTTTGTAAATAAAAAAACCCCTCACTTCAATATAAGAGAGAGGTTTATTTTTAAAGCTTTTCTAGTACAGCTTAGTTCTGAACATTTTTTTTCAGTCTTACCTTTGGTTCACTTGGTAATCCAAATCTTGGTATAAACCTATCCAACCCAGTTAAAGTACCTATTAGTATACTTGAAACTGCTATCATAGCTAAAAAATTATATTTTATTATATCTAAAGCTGTAAATTTATATAAAGGATAAACAGCTTGAGCTATCCCTAAATAAAACCCTATATATACGTGCCAAGGAATAAGTTGAGATCCAAATACTCCTAAAGCATCACTAAATGTTGCATTTCTGAGTCTTAAAGTTTCTATATCCTCTGGTGATCCTTCTACATTATTTTCAACAATTTCTCTTATGATTGGTCCTATTGTTACTATTTGAGCCATCTCATCTGCTAAACCAGCATTTCCTAATATTGATAACACTCCATTGCAGAACATCAATTGTCTAACATTACTTGAAACTTTAACAACTATATTTGATAAAGGTCTAAACGCATCCATAAGCTTCATTATTCCACCAAATGCTGCAACCCACATCATCATTACAATTACCCATGATCCAGCACCTTCAAATCCTGAATATAACAGATTTAAGAAGCTTGCAGTGTTTTCTACTGTTCCAGCTAGCATCCCCAATATATAAGCTGCAAATATTCCTATAAACAAACAAACTAATGTTGATAATCCTCTAAATGCTGCTATTAAAACTAATATTAGTGGTATTATCATATACGTTGGTACACCTGTTTTAACTTGATTTAATAGTGTTACTGCTGATTCTCTTTTTTCAGCTAAAACAGTCCAAACCTCTTGTGGGATTTGTGCTATTGCTGTCGCTGCATCTCCTGTTGTTGTTGGAAGACCCATTGTCACTCCAGCTATATAAAAAGTTACAATACCTAAAACCAATACTAATCCAGACCAGTAACCTTGATGTCTAATTCTTTTTATAACTTCAACTTTTTGAATTCCAGAACTTACAATTGTTGTATCAGATATAAGTCCTATATTATCTCCAAAGCAAGCTCCACCTGCTATTGCTCCCAACGTCAACGAAATATTTCCCCCTACAATGTGATTTAACCATAAGAATATCGGTGCACAAGCCGCAAACGTTCCCCAACTTGTTCCTGTAGCTATTGATAACACTGATGTTACTACAATTCCAACTACTGCAACTGTTCTTCCTGTTAAACCTACATTTAAAGCTAAGTTTATAATTGAAGCTCCAACACCTGTTGACATAAATACCTCTGCCATTGCATAAGCTACCATTAAAATAAAGAAGGCTATTTGCATCTCTTTTGCATTGTTTATAACAGCTTCTATAATATCATTTATTTTTTTTCTTTCTACTATAACCGCTATAAGCGCTGCATAAACTGTAGCAATTGGAGCTGCTATAAGTGCATCATAACCCATAAACATTAATACTGCCAATACTCCGACTGGACTTAATTTCAAGAGTTCAATTATTGTGTTCATTTAAAACCTCCAAGTTATTTTTTCTAGTCTCAATGAAATTTTAGGTAAAAAAAAACTACCGTATAAAAAATACGGTAGCAAATTTGCAAAGTATATCACAAATTTTGGATAGCACAACACTAGTAACTAGTGACAGTAATATAGATATTTTCTATATTCCCAACAAAGATTTTGACAGAATCCTTGTTTCGGCAAACTCTCCTTTCTTTTAACTTCAACGCTTTGTCTAGCTCTGTTAAAATACTTTTATAGTCTGCAACCTCTACCTAAAATATTAAATTTTTTAGAAACTTTTAAATAATAGTAACACTATTATTTTTGAAAGTCAATTTATTTCTTTATTAAAGAAGTTCCATTCATTTCAACAGGCTTCTCTATTTTTAATATCTCTAACATAGTTGGTGCAATATCCGCTAATTTCCCATGGATTAATTCACCTTTAAAGTTGTTAGAAACATACACTAATGGTACATCATAAGTTGTATGAGCAGTAAACGCTTCATGAGTTAATGGATTTTCCATTTTCTCTGCATTTCCATGATCAGCTGTTATTAAAACAGTTCCATCTAACTCTAAAACTTTACTTACAATCTGTCCTACACCCTTGTCTACAGCTTGAACAGCTTTTACAGCAGCATCAAAGATACCTGTGTGTCCAACCATATCTGGGTTAGCAAAATTCATTATTATTACATCAAACTTATCTGAATTTAAAGCTTCTAAAACTTTAGAAGTTAATTCTGGCGCTGACATTTCAGGTTGTAAGTCATAAGTTGCAACTTTTGGAGAAGATACAAGTACTCTCTCTTCACCTTTAAACTCAGCTTCTTTTCCACCATTGAAGAAGAATGTAACATGAGCATACTTTTCTGTTTCAGCTGTTCTTAATTGAGTTAAGTTATTAGCTGAAAGAACTTCACCTAAAGTGTTATTGATATCTTTATCATCATATATGATTTCAGCTTTTATAGTTGAATCATAAGTTCTCATACAGTAATATACTGGCTCTAAGTACTCTCTAGAGAATCCTTTAAAATCCTCATCTACAATAGCTCTAGTTATTTGTCTAGCTCTGTCTGGTCTAAAGTTAAAGTTAACTACTACATCACCTTTTTGAACTGCACCGTCTTTTATTAGTAACGTTGGAGCTATAAACTCATCTGTTATTTTTTGAGCATAAGATGCCTCTATTATTTCTAAAGCAGATTTATTTGTAACATCTAATTTTCCAGATATTGCATTGTATGCTTTTTCTGTTCTATCCCAGTTTGTATCTCTATCCATAGAGAAATATCTTCCAGAAAGTGTAGCAATTTCTCCTACTCCAATCTCTTCGATTTTAGCTACTAAAGTTTTCATAAACTGAAGACCTGAACTTGGAGCAGTATCTCTTCCATCCATAAAAGCATGAATATAAACTTTAGTTAATCCAGTCTTTTTAGCCATTTCTAATAAACCAAACAAATGATTTATATGTGAGTGAACTCCACCATCAGATAAAAGTCCCATGAAATGTATACTCTTATCATTTTCTTTAGCGTAATTAAAAGCTTTTACAACTTTAGCTTTATCGAAAAACTCACCATCTCTAATTTCTTTTGAGATTTCTACAAGTGGTTGATAAACAACTCTTCCTGCACCTAAATTTAAGTGACCTACTTCTGAGTTACCCATCTGTCCTTCTGGTAATCCTACTGCTTCTCCTGAAGCTTTTATTAATGTATGTGGGTAAGTATTAAATAATCTTTCAAAATTTTCTGGTTTTGCTGCTGCAATAGCATTCTTTTCATCTAGATGTGGATTGTATCCCCAGCCATCAAGAACCATCAGCATTAAAGGTTTTTTAGCCATTTCTAAGCCTCCTAATTTTTTAATTATCTTGCTCCTGCTTTTATAACTTCAATAAATACTGGTGCATCTAAAGAAGCTCCTCCAACAAGTCCACCATCTATATTTTCCATAGCTAATAATTCAGCTGCATTTTTAGCGTTCATTGATCCTCCGTATTGGATTGTAATTTCTGCTGCTGCTTCTGCACCAAACATTGAAACTAAAACATCTCTAATCTCTTTATGAGTCTCTTCTGCCATTTCTGGAGTAGCTGTTTTTCCTGTTCCTATCGCCCAAACTGGCTCATAAGCAACTACAACTTTAACTGCTTCTTCAGCTGTTAATCCTGCCATTCCTTCTTTTATTTGTTTTCCATTTACTTCAGCTGTTTTTCCTGATTCTCTCTCTTCTAATTTCTCTCCTATACAAAGAATTGGAATTAAATCATGAGCTAAAGCTACTTTTACTTTTGCATTGATGAAAGAGTTAGATTCATTGAAGTACTCTCTTCTTTCTGAATGTCCTAATATTACATATTTAACTCCTATCTCTTTTAACATAAGTGGAGAAATTTCACCAGTATACGCTCCTGAGTCGTTTGTATGCATGTTTTGTGCAGCAATCTCTACGATTGATCCTTCAACAGCTTTTACTGCTGATTCTAAAGCTGTGAACGGAGCTCCAATAACAACCTCTACTCCCTCTATTCCTTTTGTTAATTCTTTTAACTCAGTTAAAGTAGCTTTTGTTTCTGCTACTGTTTTATTCATTTTCCAGTTTCCTGCAATTATCGTTTTTCTCATAATTTTCTCCCTCGTAATTTTTATTAATTTTAAGTTTATAATAACACAATTTCTATGTTTTTAACACGGATGATACTGTCTATATTTTCATCCTATTTTGAGTACTTTTTTCTCTAATTGAGAAATTTCTTTCTTCGCTCTTCTTTTAAAGCTTCTTTCAAGTAATCTTTAGAGTTTACAACTAAATCTTCAACTAAAGGAATCATAGCTCCATCTAATATTTCTATTACCTCTCCAAACTCTTCTTTTTTAAATGCATCAAACACCTCATCGGCATATTTTTTAAATTCATCGGCATACTCTATATAATCAGAATATATTAGTCCTATAGCTGTAGCTTCTTTCAACGATAAAACTATTCCTAGTACCCACTCTATATAACTAACCATCTCTATTATTTTTCCTATATCTTCTGGTTCTTCTGCTAATTCATCAAAATTTTCGAAGAATCTATTTGTATAACTTTCTAATAAATATAGTGACTCTATTAAAATCTCTCTATGAGAACGAGTTGTTAACTCTAATACCTTTATTTTTTTATTTAAAGGTAGAGATCTGCCATCAACTTTTTCTCCATCTAACTTTAATTCAATTATAACTTCACCATGTTTAACAATATTTGCTTCTAATTTCTCTAAAACGTTCAATAATTTTGTTGTCCTCATTCCTAAATCTACTCTTTGCCCATTTATAAAAATATCCATTTTCCACATCCTCAACTTAATCATTTAAAGTATTGCCCAACTACAGCAACTGTAAAAAATACAACTTTTTCTACACTATGCTTTTCTTTTAACTCTCTTTCAAGTTCTTTTAAAGTTGAACCTGTAGTTATAATGTCATCAACTATTAAAATTTTTTTATTACAATAATTCTGCTTTATATGAAATGCTTTTTCAACATTTTCCATTCTTTTAATCTTATCTTTTATTTTATACATCTGTTTTGTATTTTTAATTCTTTCAATACTATCAAAAGAAATATTCGACGATTTTAAAAGTTCATCAACTTGATTATAACCTCTTTCTAATAACCTATTTTTACTTATTGGAATTGATATTATTACATCTATCTCTTCTATTTTGATTATATCTTCTATCGCTTTTTTTATATACTTTTTCAAGTCTTCTGATATTGATTTTCTATTTTTAAATTTAAAATCAAAGATTATTTTTTTCACATCTATATAGTAATATAAATAGTATAGATTTTTTCTTTTCTTTAATATACTCATTTTTTCTAATTTTAAATTACATTTAAAACAAATGTACTCATCAGTTTTCAAACTACAGTTACAGAGCGAACAAGTATTATCAAAAAATAGTTTTCTAAGGAGTTGCTTTAGCATATTTTTTCATCTTTTTATTTTTAGAAAACTCTTTATCGATTATCTTTGCTGAATAAAACTCTGTATATCCACACTCAATACAAATTTTTATATAATAAGTTCCAATATCTATTTTTAGGCCTGGACTTTTCTCTGGTATAACTGTTGTTTTTACTATATATTTATCGCTTCCACATTTCAGACATCTATATTCCAAGTTCATCACCCCAAAAAATATTTTTGAGCCACTCTACTTTTTCACCTAAAAAAACTACTGCATCAAATCGAACTTTTTCATTTTCCAGTCTATTTTTTCTTATAAACTCTTTTGCTGTTATATAAATTTTAGACATCTTTTTTTTATCAATAGCATCTTGAGGCATTCCAAACAAATTGTTTTTCCTGTATTTTACCTCAAAAAAACAAGGGTGGTTTTATCGTATCCAATAATGTCGATTTCACCAAAAGACCCTTCATAGTTCATACTCAAAATTTTAATTCCAAAACTTTGTAAATAATCTCTACCTTTTTCTTCGTACTCTTTTCCCTTGTTTCTTCTATTCATAACTTACTCTCCTAAAATCTTCTTTAAGAAGCTTTTTCTATGAACTCCAGCTATTGCTCCTTTTTTTAATATAGCTTCTCTATGAATAATTGTTCCATATCCTTTATGTTTTTGAAATAAATATTCTGGATAATTTTCAGATATTGCAATCATTATCTTATCTCTTGTAACTTTTGCTATTATCGAAGCTGCTGCTATAGATAGACTTTTAGAATCTCCTTTTACAACAGGTATCTGTTCTTTATTAAACTCTCTTATCTTATGATTTCCATCAACTAAAACTCTATCATAACTAACAGTTTTATCTAACTCATCAACAGCTCTTCTCATCGCTAAAAATGTAGCATTTAAAATATTTAATTCTTCTATCTCTTCTACAGAAGCGATTCCAACTCCTATATCAAAATTTTCCATAACTACATGAAAAAGATCTTCTCTAGATTTTTCTGTTAATTTTTTAGAATCATTTATTTTATCTAGTTTCTCATCATATTTTTTTAGTTTTGCTGCTGCTGCAACAACTGGTCCTGCTAACGGACCTCTTCCAGCTTCATCTACACCTATAATATTACCATTTTCTATATCAAAAAGGTACATTATATTTTTTATTTCCATACCCAACTCCAACATTCATATTTTTTTTACTTATTAAAATCTTTTTTTCCTTTATTATTTAAAGAGTCTCGTAATTTTAGTAGGATCTAACTTTAATCTCTTTAAAACACTTTTAAAGTCATCTTTCAAATCTCCTAACACAACTATTTCCTCTTCTGTTCTAGGGTGATTAAATTTTAAATAATATGAATGTAACATTTGACGTTTTGCAAAATCAGATGAATTTCCATAAGTTGTATCTCCTAATATAGGGTGATTCAAACTTTTCATGTGCACTCTTATTTGATGAGTTCTTCCTGTTTCTATTCCAACATCAACTAATGAAAATCCATCAACCGCATCTATAACCTCATAGTTTGTAACAGCATTTTTACCGTTATCCAATACTACTGCCATTTTCTTTCTATCTCTAGGATCTCTTCCTATTAAAGTTTCTATTCTTCCTTTGTAATTTCTAAAGTTACCTTTACAAATACAAACATATCTTTTTTCAATAGTTTTATTTTTAAACATATCTGTTAACTTAACATGAGATACATCATTTTTAGCTATAATTATTAATCCAGTCGTATCTTTATCTAATCTGTGAACAATTCCTGGTCTTATAACACCATTTATTGAAGATAAATCTTTTATATGATAAAGAACTGCATTTACTAAAGTTCCAGTATAATAACCTTGTGCTGGATGAACTATTACTCCTGAATCTTTATTTATAATTAACAAATCTTTATCTTCATACACTATATCAATTGGTAAGTCTTCAGCTAAAACTTCCAACATCTCATCATGAGGTATTTTAACTATTATAAGTTCTTTTCCTTTTAATTTAGTTCCACTCTTAATCTTTTCTTTATTGACTATAGATACATTTTCATTATCTATTAACTTTTGAGTATAAGTCCTTGTTGCATCTTCAAAAAATTCGCTTAAATAGGTATCTAGCCTTTTACCTTTCTCTTTTTCATCAACTTTTATTTCTATTATTTCTTTATAATTTTCCATATTTCACTTCCTATCCAAATCTTCTTCTTTCTAATAAAAATTATATCATAAGTTATTTTCGATTACAAAATTATTACTAAAAAAAAAGAAATCCATTTTTCTATTTGTATATATATTTTAAGAATGGGTAAATTTTTTAAACCATTTTTAATTTACAAGGAGATTAAAAACGAGGAGGTTTATTTTATGAAAAAATTAGCACTTTTAGCATGTTCTTTATTTGCCTTTGCAGCTGTTGCACAGGCTAAAGAGGTAGTTGCTCCAGTTACTAGCTCTAAAGAGGTAGTTAATGAGCCTGTTATAATGGAAGAAGTTGTTGTTATGCCTGTAGCTAACCCTTGGGGATATGTAAATCTTAGAGGTGGATGGGATTTTTGGGCTGAATATGGAGATTTTTCTAAAAATGATTTTGAATTAGGATCATATAACTTATCTAACAAAACAAAAGATTTTGGTGGAGAAGTTGCTTTAGAAGTTTACAAATATTGGGATAAATTTGATTTAGGACTTGGAGTTGCTTATCAAGATCATATGGGTAGAGAAGCTACTACTGTAGAGTTTAATTCTTATGAAGGTGTAGAATACAAATCAGTTCCTATTTATCTTACTGGTAGATATAATGTTAACTACTGGGATTGGGCAGTTACACCATACTTAAAAGCTAATATTGGATACTCATTTAACTTTGATTCTGAAGACTACAAAGTAAACGGAGAAAATTATTCTACTAGTGTAGATGATGGTTTATATTGGGCAGCTGGTATAGGAATGGAATATGAGGCATTTAATGTTGATGTTCTTTATGGAGCAAATCATTCAAAATCTAAAGTCGATGGAGTAAATGAGAAATTTGACAACGATTATGAAAGAGTTACTCTTTCTGTTGGATATAAATTTGATATAAACTAAAAACAATAGATAAACAAAAGGAGATAACTTAGTTATCTCCTTTTGTTTACCTATTTATAAGTTACAACTTTAGCATCGTCTAAAACTCTAAATGTAAATGTTTCTGTTACAAAAAGTTCTACTTCTTTATTATTATGCCCTTGATATCCCAATGAGAAATCTTCTCCTAAAACCAACTCTATATTGTCATTATCATAAGGTACCAACAATCCACCAGTGATATTATTCGAAATAATTATTGGCATTCCCAAGATCTTTTCTAATCTTTTTGCTAAAGGGTTATTTAAGTTTACCATATTTAAATATATAAACTTTTCAAGCCCTACTACTAAAGCATACGGACCTTTACTAAATCCTGTATTTCTTAATTTCGAAACTCCATACATAAGATTTTTAATTGTTTCCTCTTCTGTTTTTCCAAAATCAACTGATTTACTTTCATCTTTTATTAAACCTGTTATTAAAGCTTCTTCTAAACCAAAGAATATAGCTGACTCTTCAAATTTAGCTGCTTTTTTTAATGCTTCATCTAAATTTGTATAATCGATATCTTTAGCTCCTCTATCAAAATTATCTAATTCCCATCTGTTTAAGTTAAATGTTATTCTATTTTCTACAAAAGGTTGAACTTTATAAACTCCATAAGCTAAGTCATCCTTTTTATGAATTGCTAATCTTCCAGTATTTATTCCACCACAATGTGTTCCAATTGGTCCAGAAACTTTAACAAATCTTCTTCCTGAAAGCTGAGTTGTTAAAACTTCTTTTGCTCTTTCCTCTATATTTTTCCAAACATTTTCACTTATTGGCGCTAACTCTTTTTTTAATAAATCCATAATTTTACCCCCTTATTTTTTTAATGACCCTATATTTAATGATTTCGAAATTTTTGCTGCTGGTGCTGATCCTTTCTCAACAGCCGTACCATTTCTCCCCATAACTTCAGCTTCTCTTCCAACTATTTTACCTTGTCTAAATATATAGTCTTCTAATTCATTTCCAAATTCAAAATCATTTCTTCTCATCCATTCAATAACCATAACAGCATGCTCCATCTCTTCATTTCTGTTATGTATTAAAATCTCTTTCAACTCTGGATCTTGAGCCATCTCAGCTCTTTGGTTATAATCATCAACAGCTTGTAACTCTTCTTTTAAACTTTGGATTGCAAAGTCTAAATCTGTTGCTTTTTTACTAATTCCTCCTAGCATAAAATACCTCCACCTAATTTAAAATACCTATACTTCATATATATGTTTTTTTTTCGTATTTCCTTTTTCTTAAAATTATTTTTTTTGAAATATCCACTTCATTTTTTGTTTTAAATATAGAAAATTTGGAATGTAGATTACTAAAACTTTTTTTGATATTATAAAAATATATTTTTAATTTTATAATATCAATAACAAGGGGGTCCAAATATGATTGAAAAAAAAGATATTATATTAGCACAAAGTGGAGATGAAGACTCTATTGAAAAGATTATCAAAGAATACGAAGGAGCAATCTACAAAAATAATCGTTCTTTCTTCTTAAAAGGTGGCGATAGTGATGATTTGATGCAAGAAGGTCTTATTGGTCTTATAAAAGCAATTAAATCCTATGATGATAGTAGAAACGCATGCTTTAGTACTTTTGCTAATCTTTGCATTAGAAGACAGATGATTACAGCTGTTAAAAACCACAACTCCGACAAATATAAAAACTTAAATCAAGCTATGCAAGGAGAAGGGTTTTCTACTCATGAAGAAAATATTTATTACTCTTACCCCTCTTTAGGTTTTTATTCTCCAGAGGATATTTTTTTAGGAAAAGAGCTTATTAAACTACTAACTGTTTTTTTAGATGAAAATCTAAGCAATTTAGAAAAAAAGGTTTTTACTTTTCTATGTAAAGAATACAACTATGTTGAAATAGCTGATTTTCTTAACGAATCTCCAAAAAAAATTGACAATACAATTCAAAGAGTAAAAAAGAAAATTTTATCTTATTTAAGTTCTTATTCAAAATAATAAAATAAATGAAAAGAGAGCCCTACTAAAGCAGACTCTCTTTTCATTTATTATATTTTGATTAATACTTTTTCATCAATCCTTTTACAACTTCTACAATTTCATCTTTAGATACTTCTAAAGTTTCGTTTGTTCTTCTTATTTTTAACTCTACAATTCCTTCTGCAGCTTTTTTACCAGCCACGACTTTAAATGGATATCCTATTAAATCTCCATCTTTAAATTTGAATCCAATTCTTTCATCTCTATCGTCTAAAGCTACATCTATATTTGCATCGACGAATCCTGCATAAATCTCTTCTGCTAGTGCTACTTGATCTTCAGCTTTCATATTTGCTGGAATTACTTCAACTACAAACGGAGCTATTGATGATGGCCATATAATTCCATTTTCATCGTTATTTTGTTCAATTGAAGAAGCTAAAGTTCTTGAAACTCCAATACCATAACATCCCATCTCCATAACTTTGCTTTTACCATTTACATCTAAGAATGTTGCATTTAAAGCTTTAGAGTATTTATCTCCTAACTTGAATATATGTCCACTTTCAATTCCTCTTGCACTTTGAAGCTCTCCTGCACATTTAGGACACTTCTCTCCTACAACTACAGTTCTTATATCTGCAACTATTGCAGCTTCATAATCTCTTCCATAGTTCACATTTATAAAGTGTGTATCTGTTTTATTTCCACCAGCTGTATGATTAGATATTCCTATCACACTTTCATCTGCTATTAATTTTATCTTTGTGCTATCAATACCTATCGGACCAATAAATCCTTTAATCAATCCAACAGCTTCTAATTCAGCATCATTTAGTAATGCTACATCTATTGTATCAATTATATTTTTCAATTTAACTTCGTTAACTTCAAAATCTCCTCTTATAAGAACCATATAAACTTCATCATTTACAGCATCTTTATACATCATCGCTTTTACTGTTTGAGCTGTCTGTATGTTTAAAAATTCTGCAATTTCAGATATTTTAGATACATTTGGAGTATCTATTAATTCTAAGTTTAGTGCTTCAGCTTTTGGTAAATTTTCGATTGTACTCTTTGCTGTTTCTACGTTTGCTGCATAGTTACAAGAAGTACAGTAGATGATTTCGTCTTCTCCTGATTCTGCAAGTACATGGAACTCTTGAGAACCATTTCCTCCAATAGCTCCAGAATCTGCTTCAACTGCTCTAAATTTCAATCCACATCTTTCAAATACTCTTGTATATGCAGCTTTCATATTTTCAAACTCTTCATCTAAAGATTCTTTCGAAGCATGGAATGAATAAGCATCCTTCATTAAAAACTCTCTTCCTCTCATAAGTCCAAATCTAGGTCTTCTTTCATCTCTAAATTTAGTTTGAATTTGATATAAGTTTAGAGGTAATGATTTGTATGATGATATATCATTTCTAACTATATCTGTTATTACTTCTTCATGTGTTGGTCCTAGTGCAAACTCTCTAGAGTGTCTATCTTTAATTCTCATCATTTCATCACCCATTACATCCCATCTTCCACTTTCTTTCCAAAGCTCTGCTGGTTGTAAAACTGGCATGAATATCTCTTGAGACCCAGCTCTATTCATCTCTTCTCTTACTATATTTTCAACTTTCTTTAATGCTTTTAAACCTAAAGGAAGGTATGTATACACTCCACTTGCTAATCTCTTAATCATTCCTGATCTAAGTAATAGTTTATGACTGATTACTTCTGCCTCTTTAGGAGTTTCCTTTAGAGTTTTTACATAATATCTACTTAATCTCATTCTTACCTCCGCTTTTTAATTAATTTTACCTCATATTTTATCATAATTTCTTTTATGAGGTCAAACTTTTGTTAAATTTTTCGTTTATATCTTTTGTTAAATTTTTATTTTTCACTTTTCCTTTATTCATTTTCAAATACTCTGTGCAAATATCTTTAACTAAACTTATTGTTTTGACATCATGAACTATATCTACAAATTTCAAATCACTCAAACCACTTTGTTTTACTCCAAATATTTCACCTGCTTTTCTTAGACGTAAATCCTCTTCAGCTATTTTAAAACCATCCTCTGTCTTTTCTAACACTTTCAGTCTCGCAGCTGAACTATCGTTTTGTGTAGAAGATAATAAAAAACAATATGATTGATGTTCTCCTCTTCCAACTCTACCTCTTAATTGGTGTAAAGTAGCTAAGCCAAATCTTTCAGAGTTATTTATTACCATGATACTTGAATTAGGTACATTTACTCCAACTTCAATTACCAAAGTTGACACCAAAATATCCAGTTTATGATTTTTAAAGTTTTTCATAACTTCATCTTTTTCTTTACTTTTCATTCTACCATGTAAAACTCCAACCCTATATCCTGAAAGATTTCTAGAAACCTCTTCTAAGAGTTCTTCGGTCGATTTTGCTGATAACTTTTCACTTTCATCTATTAAAGCAGCAACAAAATATGCTTGTCTTCCCTCTCCTAGTTTTTTATCTATAAAAGAGTACATTTTTCTTTCGTCTTCGTTTTCACTTATCCACTTTGTTTTAATTTTTTTTCTTCCAGGAGGCAGTTCATCTATAATCGCTACATCTAAATCGCCATATATACTAAGAGCTAAAGATCTTGGAATTGGAGTTGCACTCATAACTATCAAGTTAGCTAGAACTCCTTTCTCTCGTAACTTTTTTCTCTGTAAAACACCAAATCTATGTTGTTCATCTATTACTATTAAGCCCAATTTATTAAATTGAACATTATCCTCTATAATTGCATGAGTTCCTATAACAATTTTTGTTTTACCTAGTCTCAAACTTTCTAATAGTTCTTCTCTTTTTTTCCCTTTTACATTTCCTGTTAAAATCTCTACTTTTATTCCTAATTTTTCTAATGCTTCATAAATAGAAAGATAGTGTTGAGTTGCTAAAATCTCTGTTGGAGCCATAAGTACACCTTGATATCCATTTTCAACCATATAAAGCAACAGCAATACTGCTACAATTGTTTTCCCGCTTCCTACATCACCTTGAATAAGATAATTTATAACTTTTCCAGCATTTAACTCTTTATAAACTTCTGTTATTACTTTTTTTTGAGCAATTGTTAATTTAAATTCTAAATTTGAAAGATACTGTGAAACAAGATTTTTCTTTCCTTCTATTTTATATATTTCTTGATTATTCAAATCAACTTCAAAACGTTTTTGTAAAATACCCATCTCTAATATAAGTAACTCTTCAATTGCAAATCGTCTTTTGGCTGATTCTAAGTTTTTAGAGTTCGTTGGAAAATGTATTTCTGCTAATGCTACATTTCTCGGCATCAAATCGTATTTCTCTATAATCTCTTTTGGAATATTTTCTTCAAATAGATTCGAATAATTGATTAATGCTTCTTTCAGTATTCTTCTTAAAGCATTTTGAGTTATTTCTTTTATAGAGCTATAAACTGGTAATATCTCACCTTTGTTTTCTTCACCTTTATATAACATAAACTCTGGATTCGTCATTTGAAAAGTATATCCTCTTTTTACGTTACCTACAAAGGTATATTCCTCTCCTAGTTTTAAACTATTTTTCAAATATGGGCGTTGAAACCATATAACTTCGAGAATACCAGTTCCATCATTTATATTAGCTTTTATCATTTTTAACCCTGTTCTAGTTGGTGGTGATGAGATATTCATTATATTTCCTTTTAATACAACATACTCATCTCCTCTTAAATCTACTATTTTTTTAAAATTTGTTCTATCATCATAAGCTCTTGGAAAATAGTAGATTAAATCATTCAAACTATTTATATTTATTTTTTTTAATTTTGTATATGTTACTTTTGAAACTCCTTTTATATTAAAAAATTCTACTTCTCTATAAATGTCTTTATAAATTGAAATCACCACCTTTTTCCTAATTATAACATACTATAATATAGTTTTGTACTTTTCTACAATATCTTTCATTTAAACTCTACAAACCTTTATAAAATAAAGGTTTGTGAAAAAAATATTTTTTAGTTTTTTAATATTTTCATTTGACTTTTTTTAAATTTTAATATATTATATTTGTATAAAATAAATTAGGCAAAACAGGAGAAATCCTGCGACGCAAAACTATAGGGTCTTTAAAATGACAGCCAGTTGCTCTTAACCATTTTGGTTATAGATGCGATTGGCTTTTTGTATTTTTCTAACTTTATCTAATAAATCAGGAGGTATTACA
>NZ_JBOFMZ010000026.1:0-5183 GCF_051658645.1 Cetobacterium sp. | reverse complement strand
CTGGATTTTTTTATATATTTAAATCTTTAAGACCATTTAGAGAAACATTTATGTATGAATTGATGTATTCGCTATTTTTTTGGCAATTTTTATTTTGTTTAGGATATATATTTTCAAAATATAATTTGTTTCAAAAAATCTATAATTGGCTTTTTAAAAAAGGTATAAATAACAATTTTTTTTATTTGTTAGGTTTAATTATCATAATTGTATTGAGAACACTGATAAGTAAATTAGTAGGTGAAATAATTTTATTTGATATTTTTATGGTGGATTTTATATTTGTACCAGCTTTTATAGTATGTTGTATTAAAATTTTAAGAGAAAGTAGATTAACAAATATATTTTTAATTTTAGGAAAACATTCAACTAATATTTGGCTTATGCACTCATATTTTACTTTAACTTATTTCCAAAATGTAATTTATTCACCAAAGTATTCAGTGTTAGTATTGTTATTAACATTAACATTAACATTAACATTAACAGTTTCAAAAGTTATTTTTATTTTAAGAGAGATAAAATATGAGATTTGAAAATTGGATGGCATTTAAGTTTATTATGGCGAATAAAAATAAAATGATGTTTCCATTTTTAGCAATAGCAGTTTCAACAGCTGCAATATTTTTGTCGTTAACTATTAAAATGAGCATATTTGAAACTGTTCAAAAAGATTTAAGATCTATAGGTAAAAATACAATTTTGATTGGTGGAGATTATATAACCGATAGAGATTGTAGATTTATAAAAAGTATTCCAAATGTTGATTATTATTTTTATGCTGATCAATTTCAAAAAATCGATGAGAATTTATTTAAAGGTTATCCAAAAGAGCTTTTAATAAAAATGAAGTTGCCTAATTTAAGAAAAAATGATGTTATACTTGATTCAACACAATTTAAAACAGAAAAAATCGGAGATATAATAACATTCTATATAAACTCAGAAAAAAAAGAGTTTTTAATCAGAGGGTTTTATAAAGAAACAAATCCTCTTGAAACAATGAAAGTTGGAAAAAGAGTTTTTATGAGTGAAGAAGGCTTTAAAGCTAACATATTATGGACAGAATATTCAAGAGTTGTAATTGCATTTAAAGATAACGTTGAGTCAAAAGATTATACTGAATCTATTTTAAATAACTTAAATAAATATCGAAACAATAAACTTAGTCTTTTAGAAACACCAGAGATTTATAAAAAAATGACTCATATAATAGGTTTTTTAGATAAAACACTGCTGTTATTATTTTTATTATCAACTGGAATCGGTGGGTTTTTTGTATTTAATGTAACAATGAGTTCGATTATTGAAAAAAGATCAAGTATAGGAATGCTAAGTGCAATTGGTATGAGTAAAAAAAGAATTTTTAGATTGTTTTTAATTCAAAATTTATATCTTTTAATATCAGGAATGTTTCTCGGAATAGCTATAGGATTGTTTGTAGTTCAAATACTAGAAAAAATATTAAAAATAGAGATAGTAATTTATAACACAAACTTATCAATTATACTGCTTTCAACAGTTGTATTAGGAGTTATATTAGGAGTTATACCTATAAAAAAAATAGAAAAGAATTCTATTATAGAATTATTAAAAGTTTCATAAGGTGGTGAAAAAGCATGATTGATTTACATAGTCATATTTTGTATTTAATAGATGATGGAGCACAAAGTCTAGATGAATCCTTACAGCTTTGTCGTGAAGCTGTAAAATTGGGATATAAAGAGATTGTATGCACCTCTCACTATCAAAAAGGATATTATGAAAATAAAAGTTATTTCCAAAACTTTGAAAATTTAAAAAGTTACTTGATTAAAGAATCAATTGATTTAAAACTCTATTCTGGAAATGAAATATATCTTGATATAGACACATTTCTATATTTATCAAAAAAAGAATTTAATACTTTAAACAATTCAAAATATGTTTTAGTAGAGTTTCCAAAAGGTTTGATTTTTTCTGCTAAAATAAATATGTTAAAAAAGTTAATTGAATGGGGGTATTATCCAATTATAGCTCATATAGAAAGATATTCTGATTTATTGGATAATTTCGAAGAGTTAAAAAAGCTGTCTGTAAAAACACAATTTAATTTATCTTCAATTGATTACTTTTTAGAAAACTATAAAAAATTATTTTTAAATGGAGATATAGATATAGTAAGTACAGATGCTCATAGAATATCAGGTAGAAACTACGATTTAAAAGAAAAATTAGAGTTATTAAAAAAAGTCTTAGGACCAGCAAAATTTAAAGAAATAACAGAAACAAATCCAAAAGCTATAATTCAAAATTAGAAGAAGCACCATCTTTGAAAGCTTGTCTAGGTAGATACTTATTAACACCAGATATTTTTGAGTATTTAGAAAACACCGCTCCTGGAAAAGGTGGAGAGATTCAATTAACCGATGGGATTTTAGCTATGATGAATGATGGAAAAAAAGTTTTAGCTTATAACTTCGATGGAATCCGTTATGATATTGGTAACAAAATTGGTTTGTTAAAGGCTAACATAGAATTTGGACTACGTCACCCTGAAACTAGTGAGGATTTAAAAGCTTATTTCAAAAATATATAAGAGGATAAGGTAAAAAGCAAGAGAATTTCTCTTGCTTTTTTTTGATGCTCTAGTTAGAATGTGGTATAATGTATTCAAAAAGGGAGTGATATTATGTGTACAAGCTTATTAGATCCAAAGATGGATTTTATATTTAAAAGTATATTTGGAAATGAAAAAGAAAAAAGTGTATTGTTATCATTTTTAAATTCTGCGATAAAATCAGAATCACCTTTAGTAGATGTAGAGTTAAGAAATGTAGAGATGACAAAAGAAGCGATAGAGGATAAAAACAGTAGATTAGATGTCAAAGCTGTAGCAAATGATGGTACTATTATAAATGTAGAGATTCAACTTAGAAATGAGTATAATATGCCAAAAAGAACACTATATTATTGGAGTAAACTTTACTCAGAGCAGTTAAAAGAAGGAGAGAATTATTTAAATTTAAATAGAACTATCTGTATAAATATCTTGAACTACGTACAATTTAAAGAAACGCAGAATTATCATAGTGTATTTAAAATTATAGAAGAGCGAGAAAAAATAGTGCTAAATAAAGATTTTGAAATTCATTTTTTAGAAC
The DNA here is from genome assembly GCF_051658645.1 of Cetobacterium sp. Taxonomy (GTDB): domain Bacteria; phylum Fusobacteriota; class Fusobacteriia; order Fusobacteriales; family Fusobacteriaceae; genus Cetobacterium_A. The sequence goes on along the minus strand of NZ_JBOFMZ010000026.1, from coordinate 2,040 downwards.
TTCCAAAGTTAATAAAATTTAGAGTTGATGATCCATTATCTGGATGGGGGATGTTTTTAAAAGAACCTTCGAGCGATATAGTAGAAGAAGCAGAAGAAACTGTAAAAGAGATAAAATTAGCAAAGAAAAAGCTATACTTAATAAGTTCAGATGAAGATGAGCGTGAAAAGTATAGAATGAGAGAAAAAGCTCGATTGGATGCAGCGAGTGCCTTAGCCATAGCAGAACTAAAAGGACTAGAGCAAGGATTAGAGCAGGGAAAAGCAGAAGGAGAAAAGCTAGCGAAATTATCGATAGCAAAAAGTTTGTTTGGGATTATACCGAATGAGTTAATAGCAGAAAAAATAGGGTTAAGTTTAGAAGAGATAAATGAATTGAAATAATAATAAAATTGATAAAAAAAAGTAGATCCAAAGATGGGATTTATATTTAAAAGTATATTTGAAACTGTAAGGATAGAGTGTCCTTAGACACTCTATCCTTACAATCCTTTTAAAAATGTAATTGCCATTTTAAGGGTTACTATAGTTGTTACAACTAGAAAAACAGGACGTATAAACTTAGTTCCTCTAGTAATTGCAACTTTTGCTCCAACACTCGCTCCAAAGAGCATAAAGACTCCTACAGCTAAAGCAGCAACATAGTTTATTTTGCCATAATACATAAAAGCTAGAACACTTGCTATGTTACTCGCTAAATTTAAAAACTTTGAATTTCCACTGCTGCTAATAAAATCAAACTTAAAAATTTTAATAAGGGAGAAGATAATGAAAGATCCTGTTCCTGGACCGAAAAATCCATCGTAAAAACCTAATAAAAGTGCAGTTAGTATTCCAAGTTTTATATTTTTAGAATTAAAGCCCTCAAAATTATCACATTCTCCAAGGTTTTTATGCTTAAAAGTATAAACTAAGACTGCGACTAAAAGTCCAAAAGCTATAGGATAAAGATATTTTGAATCTATAAGTAATACAGATTTTACTCCTAAAATCGCGCCTAAAAATGAAAATGGAACACAGTACTTAATCAATCTCAAATTTACTTTACCAGAGCGTAGGAATCCAAAAGCACTGCCACTGCTAGAGAAAAAAGCAGCTAACTTGTTTGTTCCAAGAGCGGTGTGTGGTGGGATTCCAGCAGCTAAAAATGCAGGTAAACTTATAAGTCCACCGCCACCAGCGATTGCATCAACAAAAGCCGCGATAAAACCAGCTGAGGCTAAAAACATAAAGTTTACAAATGTAATATCTGAAAAAATAAAGTCCAACATAATACCCTCCTGATAAACTATTATAGTAGATATTATAGAGTATTAATAAACTTTTTGAAAGCATTTTTTCCGATTTCATCTTTTTTGAATACACCAGCGTGCTCTAAAACTGTGCTAAAAGTTTTTCCGATTTCATTTTGTAAAATTTGAGCGGTTATATCAATCTCTCTTTCACCTACAATATTAGATATCCAATCATAATGCTTAGCTAAAATTGGATGTGATTTTAAAGTTTCTAATGATTCAGAATTTTTTAACTCTGCTTCTAAAAGTTCCATTTCAACTTTTAATCTTCCAGGTAATATAGCCAATCCCATAACTTCAATTAATCCAATGTTTTCTTTTTTTATATTATGAACTTCAGTGTGTGGATGGAAAATTCCATCGGGATGTTTTTCAGAAGTTCTGTTGTTTCTTAATGCTAAATCCATTTCGAAATATTCTCCAACTCTACGAGCTATTGGAGTTACTGTGTTGTGCGGAACGTCACCGCTAAATGAGATTAAATCTATGCTGGCGTCACTGTAATTTTTCCAGTTTTCGAAAATATAATTTGCAGCGTTCGTTAACTCGTCTCTATTTTTAGAACTTATTCTTAAAACAGAAATAGGCCATTTTAGGGTGCTAAATTTTACACTCTTGAATTTCTTTAATGAAAATTCGTTTTCAACGCCAGCTTTCTCCATTGGGAAAACGTGTTTTCCAGCTTGATAGTGATCATGAGACAGAATAGAGCCACCAACTATAGGTAAATCAGCGTTAGAACCGAT
>NZ_JBOFMZ010000025.1:0-31586 GCF_051658645.1 Cetobacterium sp. | reverse complement strand
ATTAGAATGGAAAGACATTGTTCAAATGCTAAATTAGTCGCTCAATTTTTAAATAATCATCCGAAAGTTACAACTGTATTTTATCCTGGATTAAAAACGCATCCAGGGCATGAAATTGCAGCTGAACAAATGAAAGATTTTGGTGGTATTTTTGCTTTTGAATTAAAAGGCGGATTTGATGCTGGTAAAACTTTATTAAACAACTTAAAGCTTTGCTCTTTAGCAGTTTCTTTAGGAGATACTGAAACTTTAATCCAACACCCTGCTTCTATGACACACTCACCTTACACTAAAGAAGAAAGAATGTCAGCAGGAATCACAGATGGACTTGTTCGAATCTCTGTAGGACTAGAAAATGTTGAAGATATTATTGAGGATTTAAGAAAAGGTTTGGAATTAGTATAGTTTATTTTAAAGGATGGTAACTTATGAGTGAAATGATAGAGATTAGATGGCATGGAAGAGGTGGACAAGGAGCTAAAACAGCTTCACTTCTTTTAGCAGATGTAGCATTTAGTAGTGGAATGTATGTTCAAGGATTCCCAGAATATGGACCTGAAAGAATGGGAGCTCCTATTACAGCTTATAATCGTATTGGTGACAAGCCTATACGTGTTCATTCAAATATTTATGAACCTAATTTTGTAGTTGTAGTCGATGAAACTCTTATAAAATCTATAGCTGTTGAAAAAGGGTTAAAAGAAGGTGGAGCTATTATTGTAAATAGTGAGAGAACTTCAGCAGAGATAAAAGCCGAACTTAGAGGTTATACAGGAAAAGTTTTTGTTTGTAACGCTCGAAAAATATCTGAAGAGTGCTTAGGAAAAAACTTTCCAAATACACCTATGCTAGGTGCAGTAGTAAAAATTAGTCAACTTATCTCAGAAGATGAGTTTATCAAAAATATGGAAGATTCATTTAAACATAAATTTACGAACAAACCCGAAGTTGTAGATGGAAATATGAAAGCATTAAAACGTTCGATGGATGAGGTGAATGGAGAATGAAAAATAAAAATGGTGTAATTATAGATGAAACTATATCTTGGCAAGATATAACTCCTGGTGGAGTAATTTATGAAGCTGGAAGTGCTGAAAACTTTAAAACTGGTGATTGGAGAACTATGAAAGTAAATTTTATAGAAGAAAATTGTAAACAATGTCTTTTATGTATTCCAGTTTGTCCTGATTCATCTATTATAATGAAAGATGGAAAAAGAGCCGATTTTGATCAAGACCATTGCAAAGGTTGTGGAGTATGTTTTGCAATATGTCCATTTAATGCAATAGAATTTACAAAAGCGTAAAAAAGGAGGGGTAATGAGTATAAGAGAAAGAATGTCAGGAAATGAAGCTATAGCTATAGCGATGAAACAAATAAACCCAGATGTTATGCCCGCATTTCCAATAACACCATCAACTGAAATCCCACAATACTTCTCAAAATATATAGCTGACAGAGTTGTAAACACAGAGTTTATTCCAGTTGAGTCAGAACATAGTGCTATGTCGGCATGTATAGGTTCACAAGCCGCAGGTGCTAGAACTATGACAGCTACATCTTCATGCGGACTTGGACTTATGTGGGAGATGTTATACGTTGCGTCATCTATGAGATTACCTATAACTATGGCTCTTGTAAATAGAGCTTTAACTGGTCCAATAAATATAAATGCAGATCACAGTGACTCTATGGGAGCAAGAGATAGTGGTTGGATTCAGATATATAGTGAAACAAATCAAGAAGCTTATGATAACTATATTCAAGCTGTTAGAATTGCAGAGCATCCTAGTGTCCAACTACCAGCAATGGTTTGTCAAGATGGCTTTATAACTAGTCATGCTGTTGAATGTATTGAAATTTTAGAAGATGAAAAAGTTAAAAAATTTGTAGGAGAGTATGAGCCTGAAGACTATCTTTTAAATTCTGCACGAAAAATATCTCATGGTCCTTATGATACAGCAGCTTATTATATGGAGCACAAAGTTCAACAAGCTCATGCTATGATAAATGCTAAAAGTGTTATAAAATCAGTAGCAAAAGAGTATGAAGAGTTAACAGGAAGAAAATACTCTTTCTTTGAAGAATATAAAATGAAAGATGCAGATGTAGCTATTGTAGTTTTAAACTCTACAGCTGGAACTGCCAAAGTAGCAATAGACGAATTAAGAGCCGAGGGTAAAAAAGTTGGACTTATTAAAATAAGAGTTTTTAGACCATTTCCATTTGATGAATTAAAACACGCTTTAAGCGGTAAAAAAGTTATAGGTGTAATGGATAAATGTGAAGGGTTCTCTGCTGCAGGTGGACCACTTTTTGCTGAAGTTAGATCAGCTCTTTACGACTCTCACGATAGACCTGAAATATTGAATTATGTTTATGGATTAGGTGGAAGAGATGTAACGGTTGATAGCATCAAAACTATCTTTGAAGAACTTCTTCACGATGCACACTCAAAAGAATTTTTGGAAAATGGAGTAGAGATGATTTACAATCCAGCATATACTTCACTAGGGGAAGAGTTTGAATCTAAAAAAGTTTATAGACACTTTGGAGTAAGGGGGTAATTTCGAATGGCATACAATTTTAAAGAACAAATGAATAAACCTGAGAGATTGACTGGAGGTCATAGACTTTGTGCTGGATGTGGTGCTGGAGTTGCTGCAAGAGCGATGTTAAGAGCTTTAAAAATTGAAGATGAAGCTGTAATTTCAAATGCTACAGGATGTCTAGAGGTTTCAACATTTTTATATCCATATACAGCTTGGAAAGACTCTTTTATCCATTCAGCTTTCGAAAATGCTGCAGCTACAACAAGTGGAATAGAAGCTGCTTACAAAGCTTTAAAAAGAAGAGGAAAAGTTAAAGATACATATAAATTTATTACTTTTGGTGGTGATGGTGGAACTTATGATATTGGTTTCCAATCACTATCAGGAGCAATGGAAAGAGGACATGATATGGTCTATGTATGTTATGACAACGGCGCTTATATGAACACTGGAATTCAAAGGTCATCAGCTACACCAAAATTTGCAGATACAACAACCTCTCCTTTGGGAATAAATAGCAATGGAAAACCTGAAGGTAGAAAAGATTTAACAGATATAATAGCTGCTCATAATGTTCCTTATGTAGGACAAACAACATTTATCGGAAATTTTAAAGATATACAAGAAAAAGCAGAAAAAGCTATATATACAGAAGGAGCAGCTTTTATGAATATTCTCGCTCCTTGTCCAAGAGGATGGAGATATCCTCCTGAAAAACTTATGGAAGTTTGTAAATTAGCTGTTGAAACTTGTTATTGGCCATTATTTGAAGTTATAAATGGCGAATGGAAATTATCTTACAAACCTAAAAACAAACTTCCAATCACAGAATTTTTAAGAATCCAAGGAAGATTCAACCATCTGTTCGAACCAGGAAACGAACATTTATTAGAACAAGTTCAAAAAGATATAGATAAAAAATGGGAAACTCTTTTAAAAAGATGTGGTGAAGAGGTTTAAACTAAAAAAGTGTGAGTGATTAATTTCATTCGCACTTTTTTATTTTTTTCAAATAAAAAAGTTGTAATTAGTTCGTAAATGGTGTATAACATACTAGTAATGATAATTTTTTATGAAAACGGGGGTTTGAATGGAAATTTTATATTTTTTAGTGTGTGTTGGCGCTTCTATTTTAGGAGCAATAAGTGGTATCGGAGGCGGAGTTATTATAAAGCCTATTTTAGATGCTATAGGAACAATGAATGTCTCGGCGATTAGTTTTTTATCAGGCTGCACAGTTTTAGGTATGACTACTATGACTCTTTATAGAAATAGTAAAGCAGGTATAAAACCTGAAAAAGAAAGAGGAACATATTTAGCAATCGGTGCTTCATTAGGTGGTCTTTTAGGTAAACAAGTTTTCGATTCGCTTCGAGCATATAGTGGTAACTCTCAAATTGCAGGAGCAGCACAATCTTTTACTTTAGCACTTGTAACAACTGGAGTTTTGATTTTTACAATTAAAAAATCTAAAATAGTACCTTATAATATTAAAGATATGAAGGTATCTTTAATTATTGGATTCTTTTTAGGAGCACTTTCATCATTCTTAGGAATTGGTGGAGGACCAATAAATTTAATGGTTTTATACTTATTCTTCGGTCTTAACTCAAAAGAAGCTGCAATAAATTCGATATACATCATTCTTTTTTCTCAAGGAGTGAGTGTTATTCAAACTTTATTTAAAGGAATACCTGACTTTGTTTGGTTAGCTTTTGTGTGTATGGTCGCTGGAGGAATTGTTGGAGGAACAGTTGGTCCAATGGTATCAAAAAAACTTTCTTTAAAAGGTGTTGATAAAATATATTTATGTATGGTAGTTGGAATAATTCTAATTAGTGTTTATAATGGTTTTAACTATTTAGGAGCTTTATAATATAAAAGTAAAATAATGGAGGTGAAAACTGTTACTATTAAAGATTTTATAGTGGGTAACAGTTATTAAAATGAGTATTTGTGCAAAATGTGTTACAAGAGGATGTTTAACAAAAGATGAAACTAAAATGCCTAAAATGTTATGTCCAAGTAGAAACAAACAAATTTTAGAAAAATCAAAAGATATGCATGTTGGTGAAGATTTAATGATTGCGGTTCAATCTGCTCTTGTTGAAGCTGAGGGAAATACAAATTGGACTAGAATTCAAGAAACGATAGCTTTTGCTCAAAAATGTAATTATAAAAAAATAGGAGTAGCTTTCTGCACTGGATTACACGAAGAAGCCAAAGTATTTGTAAAAATATTAGAACATCATGGATTAGAAGTAGTTTCAATTGTTTGTAAAAATGGTGCAATATTAAAAGGATTTTTAGGAATTCCTCAAGAGGAAAAAGAAGTATATATAAAAAATGATATAATGTGCAATCCAATAGGTCAGGCTTTAGCTTTAAATGAGCTAAATACAGATTTAAACATTTTATTTGGTTTATGCGTAGGACATGATACTTTATTTATCAAACACTCTGAATCTCCTGTGACAGTTTTTGCAGTTAAAGATAGAGTTTTATGTCATAATCCAGTAGCCGCTATTTATCAAGCTGATGCTTATTATAAAAAGAAACTGTTCAAATAAGAGTTATATAAACTATATTTTGATAAGTATTATCTAGATTAAAAAATTACCTAACCTTAATAAGGTTAGGTAATTTTTATTATTAATTCATTTCAATTAGTAAAAACTTCATCTGCTTTTAAAATAATTTTTTAATTAAAAGTTGACATATAAAGAAAATAAAGTTATACTTCTATAAAATGATTTGATTATCAAATAATTATCTTACAGGAGGATTAATGAACAAAAAAATTGGTTTATTTGCACTTTTATTCACTGCAAGTATTTATGGGGATGATAGTTTTTTTAATGAAAATATTTCAGAAAAAGATCTTGTGAAACTAGAAGAATCTGTAATTACAACTACAGGTTTTGAAACAAATATAAGAGAGATACCTGCTAATGTAACTGTAGTAAGCAGTAAAGAAATAGAGGAAAAAGGTTACTCTAGTGTAGAAGAAGTTTTAGATAAAATACCAAGTATAACTGTTACAAAGGGAGCTTTTGGAAGTACAATCGATTTAAGAGGTCAAGGAACCGATAAAGCTCGAAGCAATGTAAAAATATTAGTTGATGGAGTTTCAATTGTACCTCTAAACAAAACTCATACAACAATACCACTTGATTCAATAGATTTAAACACAGTTGAAAGTATTGAAGTTATTCCTGGTGGTGGAGCTGTTCTTTATGGAAACGGAACTGCTGGAGGAGTTATAAATATAATTACTAAATCTGGAAGTGGAATGAAACCTGTAAATAAAGTTAATCTTGAAGCTGGTTCTTATGGTCGTCAAAAAGTTTCTACATCTGTTGGAGCTTTAGTAGGAGAAAATTTACTAATCCAAACAAATATAGCTTACGAAGAAACTGATTCATACTTAGATGAGAAAAACCAAGAGATTGTCAACGGTGATATTTTAGCTAAGTATAAAATTTCAAATAAATCAGACGTTAGTTTTAAATTCCAAAAATCAAAAGATAAAGGGCAAGATCCTGGTGATTTATTAACTTTAAAAGAATATGAAGAGGATAGAAATCAAGTTGGTAGTAATGCTGATGTAAATCAAAACAGTGAAACTAATAGAGATATGGTAACAGGAACCTACAGTCAAGAGATATCTGACAACCTAAGATTTAGCCTTCAAGCTACATACCAAAGAAAAACCGATGCTTTCTCTTCTGATAACGGAGACAGATCCACTTTATTTTTAGATAACGACATTAAAGAAGAACAATTCGATATTAAGCCAAAGCTTTTAATGAAATACGGTGAAAAAAATAGCTTAGTAATGGGATTAGATTATAGCAATTTAAAATCAGATAGAAAAATATCTGGAATTGGTACAAGAAATCAAGAGAGCTTAGATAAAAGAGTAAATAATAGCTATTCTATCTACGCTTTAAACAACTATAAAATAAACAAATTAGAATTGATTCAAGGAATTAGATACAACCATACAGAGAATAGTTATGAAACACAAAACAGACTAGCTCCTCTGAGAAGTACACCTGAAATTAAAGATTCTATGAATAATATGGCTTATGAATTAGCTCTAAACTACCTATATTCAGATACTGGAAATACATTCTTAAGATGGGAAAGAGGATTTAATACTCCTAATCCAAATAGTATCTTTAACAATCCAAATGCTAGTCAAATAGAGCAAGGATATGATTTTAGCCTTTCTGATGTAAAAGAAGAAACTTACGATTCATTTGAAATTGGAATTAGAGACTATCTTCTATACTCTTATGTTAGTTTAGGAGCATTCTACAGTGTAACAAAAGATGAAATCTATAGAGAAGGAAACTCAGCAAACTGGGTATCATATAACTTAGATGAAACTGAAAGAAAAGGTGTTGAGCTATCATTCGAACAGTACTTTGAAAAGCTAACTCTTTCAGAGGGATATTCGTATATTAATGCTGATATTACAGAGGGAAAATATAAAGGAAAAAAAGTTCCTGGAGTATCTCAAAACAGTTTCCAATTAAGTGCTAAATATGAATTCACACCTAAAATAAATACAATTTTATCAACTATTTATAAAGATAAAGTTTATGTTGATAATAATAACACTGGTGGAAAAATTAATGATTATATTGTTACAAATTTAGTTATAAATTATAAAGCGTCTGATGATATGAGACTATATTTCGGAGTAAATAACTTATTCAACGAGTCATATGCAAACCAATTAGATATAGACAAAGTTGTTCAATATAGAGCTGCTGACGATAGAAATTATTATGTTGGTATAAATTATAACTTCTAAAAAATAAAAATTAGAGATGGCTTTTTTTGAAAGCCATCTTTTCTTAATTAGATTTTGTGAAAAGATATACTTTCAAACTTGGAAATATAAATTTTTCTTTTAGAAAAACAAAACCAGCTTTGTTAAAAATATTTTTTATCTCTTTTGAAGAATAAATTCTAAAATCTCCTGTATTTCCATATGGAAGAGTTTTATTAACAAACCATCTTAAAATTTCAAGAATATAAATTTCTCCCAATACTAAATTTCCACCAGGACTTAAAACTCTATACATCTCTTCTAAAGATTTTTGAGGATTCTCATAGTGATGAAAAGAATTTAAGCAGGTTATAACTTCAAAAAAATTATCCTGAAACTCTAATTTTTCAGAATCCCCTATTTTAAACTCTATTCCATTATTTCCTAATTTGGCTTTTTCTATCATTTTATAAGAGATATCTACTCCAAAAAGCTGAAATTGTTTTTTATTTTCCAAATAACTAAACTTTACTTTTATCTCTTTTAACAGCTCACCTTTTCCACATCCTAAATCAAGTATTTTTTCAATTTTTTTAGGATCAATCCAAGATAAAACAGTTTTATAATGTTTATATGAATCTCCATGATTTCTTTCTGCTATTTTGTTAAAAAACTCAATAGTATTTTTTTTATATCCTCGATTTTTATTAATCATTTTTTAGTTATCTCCCACTCTATAAACTACATTTCTAAAAGCATATTCATAACTATTTTAGCAGAGTTATCAGCTGCTATATTAACAAAATCATTATAATTCATATGAGCACTTCCATCGGCTTTATCAGACATAGATCTGATAACAACAATTGGAGTTTTGTAAAGATTAGCGACATGAGCAACAGCAGCTCCTTCCATTTCTACAGCCCATGCTCCAAAATCAGTTTCTAAAGCTTCTACAGCTTTCTTATCAGCTATAAATTGATCTCCAGTTGCGATTGTACCTATATAAACTTTATTTTTTCCTAAAACTTTTTGTGCAGAATTTTTAGCTATATTTATCAGTTGTTTATCAGCAAAGAATTTAGTATCTACAGATCCTGGAACAGCTCCTTTTTTGCTTCCAAATATTGTAGTGTCATAATCATGCTGAACTAAATAATCAGATATAACAACATCAGTTATATTCAAGTTCTTATTGATTGCTCCTGCTACTCCTGTAAAAATTATTTTATTTACATCATACTCTTCCATTGCTATAGTTGTAGACATAGCAGCATTAACTTTTCCAATTCCAGATTTAAAAACAACAACATCTTTATTTAATAATTTCCCCTCATAAAATACAACTGTAGCTCTTTCTTCTTTTTTCACCTCTTTCATCTCAGAAAGTAAAATTTTAATTTCTGAATCCATAGCACCAATTATTGCTATTCTGTCTGCCATTGCTAAAGTTGATGTTAAAAGCGCTAGTAGTAGTGTAAATTTTTTCATTTTGTTCTCCCTTTTAATTTTTTATAATACAATTAATTATACTGCAAAAGAAACTTAGAACAAAGTACTTTTTTCAAACATGCGCTCTTGACTCTCAACTTACTTTATAGTTTATAATTTTAATTGTAAAATGAAATTAAAGGAGATGCTATGAAGAAATTACTATTACTGTTTTTTAGCTTAAGTTTTATATCTTTTTCTCGAGAATTAACCCTCGATGAATCTATTGATTTATTGAATAAAAACAATCGACAGCTTCAACAAAAAGATATGTCCGTACAACAAAAAAGACTAAGTGAAAAAACTAAAATTAAAAATGCTTTACCATCGTTAAAAGCTGAAGGTACATATTCTGATTATGATGAATCTAAAAATTTAGACAGTTCATTTAGTAATAGAATCTACCTATCACAACCTCTTTTCAAAGGTGGTGAAATTTACTACAACTCTAAAAGCAGTCGAGCTTTAAGAGAGTTTGAAGAAAATGATTACACTTCAAATCGAATTAATCTAAGATTAGAAGTTATTCAATCATATATAAAAAATCTTCAATTCAAAAAAACTTTAGCTGTATATGAAGCTTCTGAAAAAGAAAAAATTGAAGAGCTAAAAAAGCTAAAAGAATTTTACAAGCTAAGCATTATTGATAAATCAGAAGTTTTAAGAGTTGAAACCTCTCTTTATCAAACTAAAACCTCTATTATAAAAATAAAAAATAGCATTACAACTGAAGAGTTAGTACTTAAAAATCTTTTAGGCATAGATATAAATGAAAATATCACATTAAAAGAGATGAATGTTACTAACTTTGAAAATGATAAAATAGAATTAAACAAAGATATAGAGTCAGCTATGAAGAATTCAACTCTTGCTATAAAACTAGATAAAAATATACTTATAAGTGAATTTAACTCTAAAAGCACTAGAAGTACTTTTCTACCTAAAATTGACTTAGAATATGGTTATGAATCTTTGGAAGATACTAGTTTTTCTAAATCAAACGAAGAATGGCAATGGAAAGTTGGAGTTGGAGTAAAGTGGGATCTATTTAATTTTGGAAGTGGAATAGATTCATACAAAGAATCAACTCTTGAAATTGAAAAGCAAAAGCTTTCAAAAATCGATTCTTTAGAGAATTTAAAAAGAGAGATTACAACCTCTTATCTTCAACTAAACACTTCTAAAGAAACTATCAAGACTAATGAAAGTGCTTTTTTGACAGCTCTAGAAACATTTAATATAGATAAAGAAAAGTTTAATAATAGAATTATAGATTCTGTAGATTTTTTAAAAACAGAAGCCGAGTTAAGAGAAGCTCAAATCAACGTTATAAACTCTCAACTTGATTACTTTATATATTATCAACAATACTTATCACTACTAAAATAGGAGGATTTAATGAAAAAATTATTATTAACACTATTTACAATACTAGCTTTAGCTGGATGTAAAAGTGAAAAGAAAACTATACCAACTCAATCCGAGGTTATCAAAGATGTAAAAGTTGAAGAGTTAAAGTTTCAAAATATTAAAACTAAAAAAATATATAATGGTGATATAAAACCAAGTAATGAAATTAAAATTATCACACCAACAGGTGGATATGTGAAAGAGATTAAATATAAAAATGGTGACTCAGTAATTCCAGGAGCAACAATTTTAACTTTAACTGATGCTTCTACAGAAGCAAGCTATTACGAAGCAGAAGGAAATCTTATTAAAGCAAAATCAAGCTATAATATGAACAAAGTTTCTTTTTATAAATATGATGCTCTTTTCACTAAAAAACTTATCTCTGAAGAGCTTTATTTAGAATCTAAAAATAAAATGGAACAAAGTTTAGGTGAATTAAAAATAGCTGAAGCTGGTTATACTAGAGCTAACGACAATTTTAAAAGGCTCGTTGTTAAAAGTGAAATAAAAGGAGTTATCACAGATTTAAACCTTAAAAAAAATGAAAAAATTAATTCTGGAAGTAATATTTTAACTGTTGTTCAAAAAGATGAAATGGAGATTGTTATAGCTGTAAGTCCTGAGGATGTAAAAAATATATACAGAGACAAAGAAGCTAAAATAACAGTCTCAGCTTTAGATAAAACTGTTATTGGTCATGTAAGCGAAATAAACTTGTCAGCTGATACTGATACAAAAAGATTTGAAGTTAAAATTTCTATACCTAATGAAGATAACACTCTTTTAAAGGGTATGTATGGAAAAGTTGAATTAGAGCAAGCTGAAGTTAATGGAATTTTTGTACAGAAAGAAGCTGTTATGATAAAAGATCTTTATTCTTATGTTGCTATTAGTAGAGATAATGTTGTTTCAATCTATAAAATCAATCGTGGAACTTCAGAAGGAAACCTTCAAGAGATATTCTTTAATGAGTTTAAAGACGGAGATAAAATAGTTGTTCAAGGACAATATCTTCTAAATAACAATGATAAAGTGAGGGAGATTTAGTATGAGAATACTTTCTGAATTTTCTATAAAAAAACCAGCTACTGCATTGATGATTATAATTTCAATGATTTTCTTTGGATTTTTAGGGCTTTCAAGAATGCCTGTTGAACTTATGCCAAATACCTCTAATCCAACTGTTAGAATAAACATCGAGTGGAAAGGAGCGACTCCAGAAGATATCGATAAAATGATTACTAAAAAAGTAGAAGATATTCTTCCAAATGTTGATGGTATTACAGAATACTCTTCTAACTCTAGTTCTGAAACTTCTGAGATCAATGTTAAATTTAAATATGGAACTGATATTGAAACAAAGATAACTTTGATTCAAAATGAAATAAATCAGATAAAAAATAAATTACCAGAAGATATTGAAGAGCCATCTATAAGAGAGCAATCAATGGGATCGGCTCCTGCTGCTGTTTTAGCTATGTCTGGTGGAGATCCTATGGAAGTTAGAAGCTATGCTCAAAACTCTCTAAAACCACTACTTGAAAGAATTGAGGGCGTTTCTCAAATTGTAATTTTTGGTGGTAAAGAGCAAGAGGTCTTAGTTCAAATAGATCCTGAAAAATTAGAAAACTATAATCTTAGTATTTTAGATATCTCAACTCTAATATCTAAAGCAAGTACAACTCTTCCTGGCGGAGTAGTAAAAGAAGGTGAAAAAGAATTCTATGTTAAAGTTCAAGGAGAACTAAAAACTCCAGAAGATATTGCTAACATAGTTTTAAAGAATAAAAACGGACACATTTTAAGATTAAAAGATGTTGCAAATGTTAAAATCGATACAAAAGATCCTTCAAATTTATTTAGAAAAAAAAATCTAGATGGTTTAGTTATTGTTGTAGCTAAAACAGATGAGGGAAATGCGATTGAAATTGTTAAATCTGTAAATAAGGTTTTAAATAGTGTTAAAAGTTCACTTCCTTTAAGCTCTAAGCTTGAATATGACTTTGATTCAACAGTAATAATTAAAAATTCAATTAATAATGTTAAAGAAACAGGTATTATTGGATTGGCTCTTGCTTCTATAATACTATACTTATTTTTAAGAAGTATCTCTGCTACTATCGTTATAGCAGTTGCTATTCCTATATCTATAATATTTACATTTTTCTTACTAAACGCTCAAGGACTTTCATTAAATCTTGTATCTTTAATGGGATTATCACTTGGAATTGGTATGTTGGTTGACAACTCGGTTGTTGTTTTAGATAATATATATCGACATATGACAGAGCTTGGAAAAGATAAAATTGAAGCTGCTAGAGATGGAGCTGCTGAGATGGGGCTACCTGTTTTAGCTTCTACTTTAACAACTGTTTCTGTATTTCTACCTATAGTTTTCCAAGAAGGTATGGCAAAAGAGCAATTTAAAGATTTATCATACTCTATCTCTTACTCGCTACTTGCATCTTTTATAGTTGCATTAATATTTGTACCTATGGTTTCAAGTAAGATTTTAAATGATAAAAAAAATATAACTTCAGAAGGAAAAGTTATAAAAAAAGTAAAAAAATTATATATTAGTATTTTAAGATGGGCTATAAAAAATAGAGGTATAGCTGCAATAGGAACAGTCCTTTTATTTGTAGGTTCTATATTTGCTGCATCAACTCTTGGTGGTGGTTTTCTTCCAAAAACTGATGATGGAAGATATGCTGTCGTTGCAAAGTTACCTTCAAGTGCCGATATAAATATGAGTGATAGAATTGCTAAAATATTAGAAGAAAAAGCTTCTAATATCAAAGTTGCTCAATCATATACTATGTCTGGAGATAGTAGCAATGCTATTTTAAATATAAATGCAGGACTTAAAACATCAAGAGATGAAAATTTAAACGATATTATGAAAACTTTAAGAGAAAGTTTTAAAAATATCCCAGATGTAGTTTTAAGTATTGTTCCATCATATGTTTTTGGAGCAAACGGTATCTATGATTTAGAATTTGAATTATACTCAGATAACGAAATACAACTAAAAGATATTTCTGAAAAATTAAAAGAAAAGATGTATAATATAAATGGAGTTACAGATATATCTTCATCTTTTGAAGGTGGTAAACCCGAAGGTAAAATAATTGTTGATAGAGAAAAAGCAAAGTTTTATGATGTTGATATTGAAGCTTTAGCAACTATGATCAAAATACAAATTTTAGGAGATCAACCTATTACAATAAATAGTGATAATGGTGAAATTGATGTTACTGTTCAATTAGATAAAAAATACAGACAATCTACAAAGATGTTAATGGATTCTAGAATAACTTTAAACAATGGTAAAAACGTTAAAATTTCTGATATTGCTAGTTTAGTTTTAGAAGAGGGGCCATCTAAAATTGAGAAAAAAGATAAAAAGAAAAAGATTGTTCTTTATGCTAACTTAGAAAATGGTGCTGACCTTCAAAGTGCAAAAACATCAGTAGTTACAGAATTTAAAAATATGAATGCACCTGATAGTGTTTCATATGGTTTTGGTGGAGAAAGTGCTGATATGGCAGAAATGGGTAGTCAAATGATTATTAGTTTCTCTGTTGCTATATTCTTAGTTTACTTTATACTAGTTTGGCAATTCGAATCATTTATACTACCATTTATAATTATCTTATCAATTCCATTATCAACAATGGGAGCTTTATATAGCCTGGCTTTATTTAGAGTTGATCTAGATGTTATGGTTGCAGTAGGGTTTGTTATGCTTGCAGGTATTGTTGTTAACAATGCCATTGTATTAATTGACTTTATGAACTTTAGAATTCAATCTGGTGACAGTATCAATAAAGCTATTATTGTTTCTGGTAAAACTAGACTTAGACCTATTCTTATGACAACGCTTACTACAGTTTTAGGAATGATTCCACTTGCTTTAAGTAATGGTGATGGTTCTGAAACATATTCTGGAATGGCTTTTGTTGTTATATTTGGACTTTCAACAGCAACATTATTTACATTAGTTGTTATTCCTATATTTTATTACTTAGTTTACGATTTAAAAGTATTCTTAAAAAAAATTATTAAAAAATAGATTGGAGAAAATATGTACGAAGAATTTTTCACTATAGGAGATGTATCTAAATCTACAAATATTCCTATTTCTACACTTAGATATTATGACAAAGTTGGTTTGCTCTCACCAGCTTTAAAAAATGATGATACAAACTATAGATATTACTCTCCAAAACAGATTTTTGTATTAAAAGTTATAAATCATATGAGAAATCTAGGTTTCTCTATTGATTATATCAAAAGTCATTTTGAAAATATGAACTATACTCACACTCTAGAGCTTTTTCAAAAAGTTCTTTCTGAAACACAGTTAGAAATTGAGAAACTTAAAAGCATTGAAAAAGAACTTATTGAAAGTCATGATAAATTTAAAGAAAATTTTCAATTAGAACAAAAAATTGGTAACCCATTTATAGAAAATTCTCTAAATATAAAAGGAATTATCTATGGTGAGTCTACTCATAACTCTAAAGAGTTAAGTAAAGTTTTAAAATTAATAAACAGTTTTGAAGGAAAAAATAATTTACATCCTGAATTAAGAGGTTTTAAAACATCTTTTAAAAGCTGGAAAAAAAATAGATACTCAAAAGATTATCTTTTCGCTCATATGAAAGAAGAAAATATAAACATTTCTATTATTATTCCAGAAGGGAAATATGCATGTGTATATGGAAAGGGCGTTTTTGAAGAGCATGAAATTGTTGAAAATCTTCTAAAATGGATTACAGCTAATAACTATACCGCTAAGCATGAATTTTATATAACTTTTACAGATCTTCTTATGTTTAAAAGTAAAAAAGATTTTCTATATTTACTTAGAATTCCAATAATGTAGATTTTAAAATGGAGTGTGTAGAATTTAGTATAAATTCTACACACTCCATTTAATTTTTAAGCTTTAGGTTATAATACTGATAAAAATTACTTATAACAATATCGAATACAAAACTTTTTAAATTATCTACATCTTCTACCACATGTTCATATGGAATATCTGCAAGTTCTTCTCCAATAGTAGGCTTTAAATCTTTCATAAAAAGTTTAAGATTTTTTCGAATATCTAAAAATAAATTTTCTAACATCTCATTTTGCTCTCTATTTTTCTCGTAAAAACAATCATATAATTTTAATATCTTTGCTTCTAAATGATTTAACTTTATAAGATTTTTTTTTATTTTATTTTTCCAATTCCACTTCAAAAGAAAAAATGGTTTATTAAGCTCTAAAATTTTTAGTTCTTTTTTTAATTCTTGAAGATTTTTATCAAAAATTTCTAAATCATTTTCTGTAAATTCATCGTCGCTATAATTATCCTCAAATTTATTTAATATAACCTTTGAAAAAATCCCTACTGTTTCTTTCAAAATATCAATCTCATTTAGCATTTTTTTTGCATCTGAAACAACTTTTCTTTTAGGAATATCCTTTGTTGATTTATTAAAAAATTCCATAACTTTTTTTAATATATATATAAAAGTTTTCTCATCATAAGTATCTTTAAACATCTTATAAAAAGTAGCTGCAAACTCTGCTGCTACTTTTGGAGTTATTTCATTTTTTATTGATATATCATTTTTTACTAAATAACACTTTTCATTTATTTCATTTTGAGCATCTATCATTTTTTATTTAATCCTTTCTACTTAAAAATGTAATAATATCCAATATAACCTAGTATTCCCAACATTACTAATACTAGTAGTATTCCCAATACAATTCCAATTATTTTTAGAGTTGTATCTATCTCTATCCATTTTATATCATAACCTGATAAATAAAGCTTTTTTGCAACTTCTTTAAAATTTTTACATTCATATAATGTTTTTTTTTCTTTTAACCTTTTTTCTGAAGTTTCTATTTCAGACTCCATTATTCTATAATATCGATTTTTATTTAAAAGCTCAATCCTCATATTTTTATTTTTTGTTTTAGTTAAAGATATAATATCTTTTCCTTTCAAAAATATAAATATAATATTATCAATTCTTTCTATCTTTTCAAAATCTAATCTGTTGTATTTTTTAAAAAAATATTTTACTTCAGATGGCGATCTAGATAACATCTCTTTTTTTATATTTCCTCTTAGCTCTTTACTTAACACTTCCATATCAATATATCTACCTAACTCTATCAGAATTGGAGATAACTTTTTAAAAACATCTGGATTTTCCAATTTTTTAACGACATCTTCAAAAATTTTATACTTTATTTTTATCTCTATTGGAAATGTCCATTTTGTATAAAGGATTTCAGATTCTTTTATCATAAACTCTATAAAACTTTCTTTTGTTACTTTTATATTATTTTCTGAATACTTTTCAATCATAAACTCTATTTTTTCATTTTCAGCTTCATTTTCGTAGAGGTAGAGGTAAAGTTTAAAAACTTCACCTCTTGATAAATTTTTATATGAATTTCCTAAAAAAAGGATTTCTTTTATATTATCTTTTATTTTTTTATCACTATATTTAAATATTGTATTATTTTTTAAATTTGAAAATATAACATCAATATTTCTATTTTCTATATTTTTTCTATCTACATTGCTCAAATATTTATTTAAGTCTTCTGAATTTTGAAACGCTTCTAATCTATGTTTCACTTTTAGTAACTCTTCAAACTCTTTTTCTAATCCATTCGGCACTTTTATCATAGTATTAATTATCCTCCGAAGAGTTTTTCAACATTTTTTGTATGTCTAGTCTATATTTTATAGTAACTCTTCTACTTTTATTTCTATCTACAACTTTATTTTTAGAATCTTTATAAATTAAATTAGCATTACTTTTTCCATTAGATGATAAATATACTTTTAATTTTTTTAATCTTTCTTCGCCCAACGTTTCTACTAAATACGAATCACTATATATAAATCTAGCTACTTCATAAGCTCTTTTTTGTGATAAATCTAAATTGTATAAATAGTTTCTTTGAGCATTTTTCGACCCTGAATCATCTGTATGCCCCTCTATAGTAAGTTGTTCTAAAAAGTTTATTACTGTTTCATCATCTATAAACGTTGCAAAAAATTTAGGTAGAATCTTTTGTAATTTGTCTTTTCCTACATCTTTCAATTGCCATTCATTAACACCAAATAGCACGCTATCATCTAGAATAAGCTCTTGATTTACCGTATCTATTTTTATATCTTTATCATCTTTAAAAGCATCTATTAGCTTTGCATTAATTCTATTATGAAGTTCTTCTATTGTAGCTTCTTTCTTTTCTAAAGATTTTATTTTTTCTACTAATTTATCTATTAAGATATCTTTTTCTGCCAAATCTTTGTTATCTTTTCTATACTTTTCTATTATTTTTTCTAAAGATTTTATTTTATCTTTTAACTTTATTATCTCTTTTTTTAAAAAATCATTTTCTTTTCGCAAAGCTATATTCTCTGATATTAAAGCTTCTATTTTTTGTGGTGCTGATGTTGAAATCTCTTTTATATATAATAAAATAAATACTAAAAGTACTCCCATTATTAAATCACTTATAGATAAAAAGAAGTGGTTATTTTCATCAAATTTTATTTTTTTACTCATTTAAAACCCCTCTAATCATTTTTTGAAACAATCATATCTTTTAGATTTAATATAATATCTTTAATCTGACCTGTTACATTTGAAACTGTACTATCATATTCATTTAATGCTTTTCCAATTTCATTTTCTAAATTCTCTTGATTTTCTTTTATTTTTATATGCTGTGCTTCAAAATCTTTTCTTCTGTCTTCCATTCCATTAGTGATTAATTTAACACTACTCTCCATAGTTTTATCCAATTCAAGAATATTTTGAGCATTTTTTTCAATTGAGTTATTCATTGAATTCAATAACACTTCATTTTTATTAAGCATTTCTAACAAGCCTTCTTTAAAATCTGAATTAATCCCTTTATAGTGACCTGCTAAATTTTGAACTGTATTATTTATAGTTTCTGAATTTTTATTTGTTGACTCTTCTAAATCTGAATAGCTTTTAACTACTATAGAATTTAAGTTATGAACACTATTTTCTATTTGAGTTTGAAGTAAACTCATTTTTTCCATTGATATTAAAAAATCTCCTGTTCCTTTCATATACTTATCATATTCTTGCATAGAATTTTGAGCATTTTGAAATATAGAGTTACTTATATCATTCATCGTCTTAAATCTAGTTACTATTTTTGGTAAATCTTTTACTATATCTATAAATATAGTGTTGTTATTTTCTATGCTATCTTTTGTTTCAATTAAAGTATTTTTAATCTCTTTAAAGCTATCAACTAATTCTTGATTGAATATCTGTCCTATACCTTTTGAAACTACACTACTTATATCTGTTGTCATCTTATTCATATTTTTATCCATACTTTTTTCAAATGTTCCAAATAAAGCATTTTTATTTTGATCAAGTGCTACAGCTACAGAATTTCCTAAATCTTTTGTTAAACTTTCACTTAATTGTTTTAAATTTTCTTCTATTTTTAAAACAATATCAGAAGTATTATCTCTTGGGAAAATAACACCCAAATGATATTCAATTTGCCCAATTTCTCTAACCGACTCTCCTATCCAAGTTTTTTGACATCTTGTGTAAATTATTGAACAGAACATTCCCAAAAGACTTGTTAAAAAAGCCAAACTCATTCCAGGAATTATTTCATCTATTATACTTATCTGTTGAGTTGTTCCAGAGCCTATACCTATTTCATTAAGACTTAAAAATAATCCTGCAAATGTTCCTAAAACTCCAAGACCTACTAATGTAGGTCCTTTTTGAGTTAAAGAATGAATATTAAAATTACTTTCTATTAAACTTATTTCATTAAAAAAATCTTCACTTTTAACATTTTGAAAACTTTTAGAAAACAAACTATTATTGTAATCTTCTATATTGTTATTAATATGTTTGAAATTTTTAGTTGATAAAATCATCTTATATTCTTGATATATTTCATCTGATTTTATGTCTTGAAATTCATTTTTTTTATCTTTTATCAATTTTAAAATTACTAAATACTCTTTAAGTTCTTTTGATAATTTTTTTGTTGGTAACAACTCAAAAAAAGCTTTTATTGCATATCCAATTATTCCTAAACAAAAAATATTGTTTAAAAAACTTGTACTGTCTATTATATTCATTTTTTCATCCTTTTATTATATTTTTGATTTTAAATAAGCGTATTCTTTATCAAAATCATCTTCTTTTTTACTATCAATCGATATTTTTTCATAATATCTTTTTCTAGCCTCGGTGAATTTATTTTCTCCCAGGATTTTATTTAATAAGTGTGTCAATTCTTCAATATCAATCTCTTCTGAAAGCTTTTCTAATCCATATCTTAAATATTCTAATTTCTCACTATTTTTAATTTCAGACTTATTCCATAACTTTTTAGGAATATTACCTCCATCTAACCAGTTTAAGTAATCTTGTATTAACTCTAAAATCTCTTCAAAGTTATCACTAATTGCTCTTACTAAACCTATATCTTTATGAGAATCTTCTACAAAGTAAAGGTTAATAACATTCTCATTATTCTCTTCAAATATATTTTTATATTCTGTTTTTGAGATTGATACTTTAGATGGTAAAATATGAGCTAAATAATCTGGTGTTGAGAATCCCTCTTCATAGTATTCCAAGCTAGTTTCAGTCTTAAAGAAATTTTCTGGAACTGAAGTAAATATTTTTATATATCTATAATTTTCAGGAAAAACAGTTCTAAATATTTCATTTAATAAAACCACTAAAGTTGTTGCTACAGCATCTGAGTTTCTGATTTTTAATTCTTTTGTTTTTAAGCTTATTGATAGAATCTGTCCATTTGAATAATCTCTTGTGAACTTTTCTCCTAAAGATTCTAAAGGATTATATCTATAATCTTGATTTTTTCCATTTAAAAATTCATAATATCCAACTGTATCTATCTCATAAGTAGCTGAATGAGTTTTCTTTTCTAAAATATAATTTCCATTTTCAAAAGTTCCAAACTTATTTTTCAATTTCGAATTAATTTTTTCTATTTTAATTTCATCTTTATTTCTATAAGTCACTCTTTTTTCCCTTTTCGAAGGAACAATATTAATTTTTTTATTTATCAAATCTATACTTTCAACAGAGTAAGATCTTCCATCAAAACAATGAACTTGATTTTTTAAATAATTTTGATAAACATGTTCAAATGGGATTACTCCATATATTTTTCTTCCAGAGTCAATTATTTCAAAATTTTCAAACCATTTAAAATATGTATTTTCAGATATATCAGCACTCAACTTATAAAACTTCTTCTCTTCAAAGTCATTTTTTTCAACACTATATACCCTTTGAGTTTCAACACTTAAATAATCTCTTTTTAAAATATTAATACCATAAACATTTAAAAAGAGCTTTACTAGCTCCTCTTCTATATTTTTAATACTACTTTCAATAGACATCATCTCTATTTTTATATCCTCTTCCGATACCTTTATATGAGCATTTGTTAATAGCTCTTTTAAATAAGCTGCAACTTTATAGTTGTTACTTTCTATTTTTGGTGTATAACCATAATGTGGTGAACTTGTAAAGTAATCTATATTATCTACAAAGTAATCTCTCAGTAAATAATTTTCAGAAATTACATTAACAAATGTTTCTTCAATACCTAATGATGAGAATTTTTTTAATAAAACTGGGGCATTGCAAAGTTTATCCTCTACAAACAAAATGTTTTTATTACTTTTTTTAGTAAGTGAAGTAATAGGGTTATTAATCGCTATATTTCTATAGATATCATTTAGGTTAGTTTTACTTATTGGTCTATCTTTTAAGTAATCTTTTGCCATTTCTACATTATTTTCATAATTTAAATAAGGTAAATTACTCTGCTCTACAAAATTAAGGTTTTTAAAGCCATGATTCCAGGCTAAATATGAAAGTGTACTCGATATTCCAAGCTCCACCTTTGGGACTCCATCCATTATTTCAGTATAATACTCTTTTCTAGAATCTGCTCGCCAAATTATTCCATAGAAATTTTTAGGAGCTGTGTTACTTATATGATGTTCCTCTGCATTAATTCCTAAATTCTTATTTATAGAAACTTTTAAATTTGCTGTTCCATTTGACAGTATTATATATTGAGCTCCCTCGTCTTCATTTTTATTTACTTTGAAATGAGTATTCAATATATTACTTAGTATACTTAATGTTAATACATTTTCTGCTATTTCATCTAGCTTCTCATTTATTACAAATACAACTAAATCTTTCAATTCATTTTGTTCCTCTTGAATTTTTTGTATAAAATCTTGCTGATGTTTAATTATTTCACTTTGAGTTCCAATTAAAATATCCCAGCTTGTATGATTTCTCCAATCATCAAAAGTTACAATTTTTCTAATGCTTTTTTTATAAAGCTTTTTAAAACAACCTTCAAACCAATCTTTTATAAGTTCTCTATTTTGAGCATTTGTATAAAGATCTGTTTCTGCGAGCACTAAAATCTTTTTACCTTTTATAATACTTTTTTCTAAGTAAGAAAAAACAAAAGGAGAAATCTCTTCATAATTAGCATCTGTTATTATTGTATCTTTACCTTCAAATAAATCTTCTAAAATTGCTAAATATTTAGGTTTTACATCAAACTTTTTCTTTAGAGTTAAATAAACCTCTTCAACATCTTTATTTTTTATATTTTCTTCTACTATATGATTATTTTCATCTGTAGTTTTTACCTCTTTATAGACATCTGCCATAATATTAGCTGGCCATACATTTTTATAATGACTGTATAGTTCTTTAAAACTATTTATCTCTTCTGGTTCTTTTGAAACTTCATTTTTTTTAGATTTTTTTAACTTTTCAGACACTTTATTTTGATTTCCATTTAAATAATTAAATAGTTCAAACATGAAAAGATAGCCTATAGTTGAAAAAAGTGGAAAATACGGTGTTACGGGTATTTCAGAATGAAGCTCATACATATTAAATTTATTAATAATTACATAGTTTGATATTATGCTAAAAAGTGCAAAAATAACAACTAATACTTTAACCGTATCTCTTACAAATCTATAATGATCTTTTAAATAATAACTATTTTCTACTTTTTCATATGGACTACTTTCTCTAAGTTCTTTTTTCATCTCGGATTCTTTACAAGAAATTTTAATCACTATTTTATCTAAAACTAGCATAACAACTGTTATTATTCCAGGAATAAAGTAAGACCAGTAGAAAATACTATATGTAAATTTTTTATAATCTATTATTTTCGAAATATAAAATACTCCTATAAAATTAAATACTATTATAATTGATAAGAATATTAGATTATCAATTTGTTTATATCTAATATTCTTGTTTAAATTTAAAGTACTTAAAATCCATGAAAAAAATGCATAAAAAATTATTAATGTAATTAATATATTAGTTTTTACAAACTCTATTATCCAATCCATTTTAAATCACCGCCTCACTATATATCTTGTCTTCATTTAATAAAATAGAGTGACAGCCAAATAAATTTTGAGGACATATTGCAGTCTCTTGCTGATTTATATAAACTATTAAATCTTTATACTGTGGTATCTCTATATATTTAGTAGGATTAAATTTATCATTCTCAAAAGGAATTTTTTTATAATCTATCTCTTTTAATTTTACATTGAATGTTTCATTTAAATAATCTATTTCATATGCATTATTATCTCCAATATTACTCATTATTCTTTTCAACTCACTAGCATTTTGACAATGTAAATCTATTTGATTTCTATAATATTCTAAAAGTTCTTGCTGCTCATTTAGATTTTCTTCTTTTCTTTTAGCTAACTGATAATTTTTTTCAGCAATTCTAACCTCTATTTCCTTATCAATATGTTCTTTTTTATTTTTTATTTTTTTAGTTAGATCTAATTCATAACTATTTCTTTTTCTGATAGATATATTTAGAAAGTCTTTTATTTTAGATTTTAAAATCAATAGCATTATTGAGATTACTATAGATATAACTAAACCTGTAAGCAAAACAATGCCTGTAATAGCTATTGTACTTTCAATATTTTTATAATATCCATAAATAAAAACTTGAATAAACGATAGCAACAATAGTTTCAATATATCTATATTAGCTGGACGTTTTTGAAGTAAACTTTTTAATTCTGTTGGATTAACCTCAACATTTCCTTTTATTTTCTCTATCCATTCATTCTTGAGATCTATCTCTACCTTTTCTTCTAGAGTCCCTAACTCTTTTCTTAAATTATCTAGTATATTTTTTCTCTCTGATACTTCTTGCTCTATTAAAATATTTTCTTCTAAATTCTTTTTTCTTTTTGGAGCGATTAGAAATCTGTTCTTTTTACTCTGATAGTCAAATAGTGCCTCTGTAGATTTATCTATATAATTTGAGAATTCTTTTTCTGCTCTTTCTATCCAGTCATAATAACTATCTATGTCATTTGGATAAAACATAGTTTTATAATCTGGAAAATCTACTTTAGATATTTCATTCAAACTTTTTAAATCTTCTAAAGATTCATCTGTTGATGAATAATAATCTATCTCTATATTTGATTTCAAACTTTTCTTTTCTGCTTCAATTCTATTCTTTTCTCTCAAAAGAATCTCTATATATCTATCAAAAATCATATTATTATAATTTTTTTTAAATTTGATATCTTGTAAATGAAAATATCTATTATGATATATATAGTTTTCTTTATTTTCAGCATATTCTACTAAAAACAGCATAAAGTAAGATAGTTTCAATAAATTTTTATTAAATTCTAAAGTATTCTTTTTTTCAAAAGGTATTCTAAAAATCTTATAGTTGTTTTGTCTTGAAGCTCTTTCAAGACTATAGCTCTCTTTTAATAAATCTTTTAAAATATCTTCAGCATTCACTAGCTTTGCTTCTTTTAAAGATTTATTTTCTATAATTACATCTAACTTTTTTTTGATAAATCTATCTTTAAATCTCTCTCCTACTATTTTTATAGTTCTTCTATCTAAATAAATATTAGAGGTTTCCTCATTTGCCTTTAAGCTCAACGAGTTTAAAGCATCTACCTTATTTCTAACTATTTCTTCTATTGTTTTTTCAATCATATCTCTAGCACTTTTTAAATCTTCAATATATTTTTTACTAAGGTTATATTGCTCTTCTCCAGATAAAAGAGGATTATGTTTATTCCAAATTTCACTTAATTTTGAAATATCACCCTCATTAAACAGATATTCATAATAATATTCCTCTCTTTTCAAAATAGATAACATTACATTTTTTATATCTAATTTTTTTATAGAATCTACTCTCATCTTAAAATCATGCTCTAAATCATTTTTTAATCTTTTTTTAAAAAGATCATATTTTTTAATATGACTTCTTATTGATGAGTCGTCTATAGCTCCTATCTTATTTCCTTCTATAAACTCTATTTTATTTTTTATTATATCATCGATAGTATAATAAATTTCTTTTAAGTTATCAACACTATCTTTTTCTGAATCACTCAGCTTTTCATAGTTGTTATTTGAAAACTCTATATTTTCTATTTTTTTTATTAGATTTTTCCATTTTATTTCAATTTTTGATAGCTCTTCAAAAGTTATTATTGGAGCTGAAGTATATCCATTTTTATCTAACTCTTCCGCTATTGAAGCATTTACATCCATTGGAGTTGATCTAAAATCTCTTTCTAAATCATCTATTGTAATAAAATTTATATAATCTGCTTCTAATCTTTCTTCTAACAACTTATTTAAAAGTTCATCTTTTACACTCAAAACTCTATTTGTAAGATTTTTATTAAAGTACATATTTTTCTTGTCACAAATAGGAACTATAAATAGTAATTGAAACTCTTTTTTAGATTTTTTTAAATGACTGCTATTATATATATAATATTTTATCTCACTAAATATATCTTCATTAGTCTTATTAGAAGAATTTATAATCTTTATTTTTTGTTCTTTTAAATATGGATAAAAATAGAGCTTTGTTAGCTCTATATTATCTATATCCTTATCTAAATTTACTAAAAATGTTATCATTTAAATTCACCTATCCTCTAGCTCTTTCTCCAATCAATTTAAATAAATCCTCGTATTTCGCTTTTCTTGCTGTTTCAATCCCTAAGCTAGAACCACTTTCTTTTAAAATTGACTCTACTTTTCCTGAAATTTTATTTTTTAAATCTTCAATAAAATTAACTCCCTTATCACTTTGTGAATATTTAGAAGATTCATTTAATGCTGCTGAAATGTAGAAAGCTGCTACTTCTGAAGATGTTGTTTTTCTATAATCTCCATAAAACTCATCTATATACTCTTGAGCTTGCTCTATGAATATATTTAAAATCTCCATTATTTTTACCTGTGCTTCTTTTTTCTTTGCAGGCTCTGCGTCATTTACATACTCTATCAATATATCTACTATATTTTTATTATCTTTTGTATTTGCTATAGTTATGAATTTATGATTTTCTAAAGCATGTCTTTGGAATTCAAAATCCTCAACTTTTTTTTCTTTTATTCTTAGATTTATATCATCTACAAAGTAAGGAGTATAACCTAACCCTTCTAACAAGTTTGGATACAATACTTTTACTGGTGTATTTCCTATTTCAATTGGCTTTGAGCTTCCTTCCCTCTCCAGAAATGTCCATATAGATCTTCCATCATCTTTTCTTTGTTGAATAATATTGTATAAAATTCCATTTACAAATCCTTTTGTAACAGCTTTTTTATCTATATCAGCTTGCTCATCATTTATATCTGGCATATAGTTAATTAGATGCCATCTTTTATCTAGATGTGGTGTTACTGTTAGTTCATTTCTGTTTAATTTTTCTATTACTTCTTTATAAGCTGAGTAATAAACCCCATCTTCTGTTTCTTTCTGAGCATTTGCTGGAGCAAATTTTTCAAAATCTTGAGCTCTTAAACCATGCATTGATAAATATTTTATAATTTCATATTTTGAGAATCCAGAACTTTCTACTGTATTTTTATTTCCACCGTTATTTGAGAATAAATTTTGTGCTTGCTGCTCAGATAAATTTCTTAATACAATTGGATTTACTCCCCATAAGTCCAAGAAGTTTACACCTTTTTTCTGAGAAAAAGGCTTTGCTCGATTTTTTATATTTGTAATATAGCTTTCTATTACATTATTTTGTTCTTCACCATAAATATTTTTTAATTCACACTCTTTTCTAACTGCAGCTATAATATCCATATCTAATGCTTCACTTAACTTAATTTTACTTACATAACTCGATTTTATTTTGTCTCCAAAAATATCTTTCATTTGACGAGCTAATTTATGATTTTCATTTTTTCTTCTAGCTATAAATCTAGAATATTTTTCTTTAAAGATTTCATTATAGCTATCCTTAATAATATTTTCAGTATCTATATTTTTGATTAGATTTTCATACAACTTATTCTTCATCTCTTTTTTAGATAAAACATATACTTTACTTACATCATTTTTTTCTTCATGGTTTTTTTCTAAGTTATGATACTTAATTGAGAAGTCTGTCATAATTTCTTTAAGAGCTCTAAAGAAACCTTCTTCATTATGCTCTATCATTTCATCTACAGCCTTTAATAAATCTGTATAAACCCCTAACTGTATCTTCTTTTGACAATAGTTTCCAATTCTTCTAAATTGCTTTGTAGCTTTATCTGCATATTCACCTGAAAAAGTTTTTTGAGCTCTATTAAATACTCCAAATATTCCAGATGATTTAGATACTGCTTCATCTAAAGCTTCCCTAGCACTTTTTCCTTCTCCAAAATCATTTGAATACTTTTCAGAACCTTTATATAAAGTAGCTACTTCCTCTTCTAAACCTCTCACTTTATTTAATAAAGATTCTTTCAAATCATAAAAGAAATATCTACTAGCAATTGGACTTAGTGCTTCTCCATCACTTTTTCCAGATAGCCAATATCCTAATTGATGTGGGAATTTACTAATATCATTTTCTTCAATTAATACTAATGGCAACATATCTGTTACAATTATATTTTTCTTGTCATCTATTGAGTTCATAACACTTTTTTTATATCTCACTAGGTGTGCTTCAAAACTTTCAACTTCATTTCTTAAGTCATCACTTTTTCCAACTAAATTTTGTTGAATAGGAGTTTTATAATTCATAGATTCTTTATACTCTTTTGCTGACTCTATATCTCCTTCTATTCTAGTTTCTATACTAGTTAAAAACTCTGATGTTTTTTTAGCTCCAATTTCATTGTCTTTTAAAACTACGTGTAGTGTTCTATTTATGTTTTTGAAGAAAACATCTCCATTTTTCACTTCATTATCAAACAACTCATTCATTCTGATATGCTTTTTAGGTAATTCACGATGAATTCCTTGCTTTTTGTAATTTTCGTACTCATCTAATTCATTTTCATAAAGAGTATCTAGTTTAAGCCATTTTTGATTTAAACTTTCGTTTGCCAATCTATATGCATTATAGTCTACTAAGTCCTCATATGGGTATATTAATGATGCTACTCCAGCACTTGCATATCTTGCTCTACCATTGTTTTCAATTACATTTACAAGCATATTTATTTCATCTGAAGATGCTTCTCCTGCAATATCACTAAACAGTTGTAGATATACTGTTTTTGTAACATGGTCTAAATAATGTTGGTAGCTTCCTAAATTTTTCCCATCAGTGTTTTCATAATCATAAAGGAAAATAAAGTCATATGGATTCTTTGTTACTTTTTCATCATCTTTCATTCCAGGCTTATATGCTAGTTGTATATTGACACTATGCTCATTTCCAGAAGACATCGTTGATCTTATAATTGCATCTAGTTCTTTTAAACAAGCGTATCCGTTTGCTCTTATATTTCTTATATGAGTTCCATTTAAAACATTATTTTTTATTAGAATATCTGGTAATATAAATGACCCTCTTATTGTTACTGATTTGCCCTCTTTTTGGAAATAATCTCTTAAATATAATGCTGTTTGTAAGAAAATACCTGATCCTGTTCCTCCTGCTAGAGAGCTTACAATCATTATTCTAATCTCTTCAGCATGACTCTCTCCATTTAATTTAGAAAAATCAGCTAACTTTGATTCTAAATCATTTAATCTTCCACTTCCGATAGAGTCCATATATGCTAATCTAGATATAGCTCTAACTTGACCTGCTCCTGTTAAAAACTGAGTATTTAATATTGTAGGTGAATCTGTTGGAAACCATTCTTCTGCATTTGATTTGTGAATTTCGTCTTTTGCTAAACACTTTCTTACTGTTAAATCAGAACTTGTTATTGTTATGTCCTTTTCTTTTAGTCCTAATTTTTTTGCAGCATTTACATCTGTATCAAACACATGTACTACTACTTTTTTTCTTTCATTATCAGGAATTTCATTGTAAACATCTGTTACAATTCTACTTCCTATTCCTCCTAAACCTATTATAAGTGCTGGTTTATTTGCCATTTTTCTCTCCCCTTATTTTTCTATTTTATATAAATATTTTCTTCTGCTATTATCAAATACAAATTCAATATTATCTTCATTATACAATCTGTAAATGTCTTTTTTTCCAGTTTTAAGCTCTTCTTTATCTAGGTAATCTCCGTTTATATAAACTTTATTTACAGAACTTCTATTAAATAATTTTGCAAAACTATCTGCTGTTATTCCAACACATCCTTTATTAGCAACGAATACCAATCCTTCTATATTGCATCTATCATCTTTATACGGAGTCATTGTAGTTAAGAAATCTGTTTTTAATAACTTTCTTTGATTCGGTCTATTATAACCGTCCATTATCTCTTCAATTACAATTTTTTCACCTTTTTTAAATCTTTTTTTCTTTATATATCCAACTATAAAACCTAAGCTAGTTAAAAATAATATTGTTCTCATTATTAAATTTCCATAAGCAGACCAAAAGCCTATTCTTTCTAATTTTAAATTTCTTTCAGCATTAAAAGTTTTGTTTTTTTCTTTATTTTCTAAAACTACTTTTATTTTTTTATCTCCTTGAGGATTTTTAAATTTAGAAGTTTCAGAAAATTCACTTAAAACATATTCCCAACCATAACAATTTAAAGAATCTATAAACTTTTTATTTGAAATTCTTCCCGAAAGATTTGTATTTATTTTTATATTTAAATCATGAATTTCATCTTCAGTTAACTCTTTTTTATTTAATTTTGGAACAATGTAAAACTTTTGACCCAGCAAATCTTTTTGAGTTATAAAATCTTTTACGCCTGGGAAAATCTCTGTAGATATTTCATATGGTTTCGGTGGTTCAATTTTTGGTAGCTCTATAACTTTTGGTGGTTTTGGTAAAATAATTTTTGGCTTTGGAGCTATTCCTTCTATTATATATATATCTGATTGATAATAAAAGTATCCTGGAAATTCTGCACTTCCATCAATTGATTTTCTACCTTTTTCTATTTTTAAAATACCTTCATAAATATTTTTCTCTTCATTATATTCTAAAAGTATTTTTTTATGACCATAGTTTATAGTTACACTTGTTCCTACTACATGGTCTAAAAGTTCATTTGATTCTGCATTTTGTAATCTTGCAACTACTTTAAATTCATTATCTGTTGGTATATTTAATAGTCCATTTTTCAACTCTTGACCAATTTCATCAATTAAAGATACTTTGAAAGTTGCTGATACTTCTGGTAAAACTTTTATATCTTTAACAACATTATTTTTAAATTCTAAAATTATCTTATATAGCAATAGGTAAGACTCTGATATTATCTCAATCTTTTCCCCTGCTCCACACCGTACGTGCGACTTTCACCGCATACGGCGCTCCATCATAACTTACATTATGACTTGGGATTATCCGTCCACTATTTATTATCATAGCTTCATCCGTACTGCATCCCTACTCTCACAAGATTAAAGAAATTTCGTTTAACTTCAACTTATATTCACCAACAAGTTCTAACAAACTTATTGTTGTATCTTGCTTTCCACGTTCCATATTTTCTATCATTAAATTCACTTAGGTTGTTACTATAAGCCTGTAAGCTGGATATTGCCTTTAACAATATAGTGAGTTTCATAATAATAAATTTTACTAATCACCACTTACACCACAATATGGTTACAACATTTCTATTGTATTGGAATTTAGACCCTTAAATTTCGTAACTTCGTCAGTAATATATACATTCTAACCATATGAATTTGACTCCCGATCTGTCATTATCTCGATTTTACAATTCGCATTTCCTCAGCTTAATCTGTTAGGGATAACTCTCAACCGACTTTACCGAGCTTTATACAATTAAATTTAGTTAGAATCTAGTTGCATATCGGAGTATTAGAGGAGGTATTTCTAGACGTTACCCTATCATTCTACCTCTCGAAAATACAGTTCTCTATTAAAGATTACAATTATGCAACTTTTAATATGCTATAGCTTTTAACTATAGAACGTGTCGCACTATTATTTCCATCTATATGAATCACATTTGCTGACAACAATATTTTACCTTCATTTTTATGAGGTTTATATTGCTTATCAATTTGTATTTCTTTTCCATCTACATATATTTTTTCTAAACTGTTAAGTTCGTCTTTGCCCTCTATTTGATCCAAAAATATTATTTTAGATAATGGAAACAAACTATTGAATTCTAATCTATTATTTTTTATTACATATATATCTTTTAAAGATTTTGATGACTTTGAAGTTAATAATTGAGCTATCTCTCTCATTTTTACTATAATCTCTTTTTCATTTGAAGCTTTGAATATTTTTGGAAACTCTCCCTCTCCAAAAATTTCTTTCCAAATTTGAATGCCTTTTTGTTTTTCATATTTTTCTAATTCATTTTGATTTGAGCCAATTAATAAAAAGACTGGTTTTAAATTGCTATTTTGAACTGATTTTGAAATAGAGTTTTTTATGCTCTCTATATTTGGAATTGGTTTACCATCTTCAAACTCTCCATCTGTTATTACCATCAGCCAATTTTGCTCGTCTTTTGAAGAAGTTTTTTCAATATAATCTACTATTGTTTCAATACTTCTATAAGGTGTAACCTGTGATTTTGCTTTTAAATTTTTCTCAAAGTACTTTAACTCATTTTTAATATCTTTTAAATTAACTACTGTTTTGTATAGCAATAGGTAAGGATTTGAAGTTATCTCCACCTTTTCCCCTGCTCCACACCGTGCATGCGACTTTCACCGCACACGGCGTTCCATCATAATTTTAAATTTTATTTATATTTAGAAAGTGTTTTTAATATTCTTGCATAATTCTCATTGTCTTTATAGTA
>NZ_JBOFMZ010000024.1:0-1207 GCF_051658645.1 Cetobacterium sp. | reverse complement strand
TTTAGGTATTTTAAACTTTATAGCTTGTAGCGTGAAAACTGTAGTGCTTGCTACGTTCCATACTTTAAAGTTGTACCCTTTATAGCGGAGCTTATACTTTTTATACTTTTTGTCAGAAGGTTTCCCTATTCTGTTTCTAAAGGATTCCTAACTATATAGCCAATTTTACTAAAATCTCTATTTACCATTGTAGCCATGCGATAATAATTTTGGATTCCTAATATTACCGAATTAAATTTATAGACTTGCTGGGCAGTTCGTCTCTTTTGAAGGTCTTTTACCTCTTGTTTAATTAAGGTTAAAATAGCTTTCTTTGCTTTGTCAGATATATGTGACCTGGCAGTTAATCTTTTTCTGTTCTTAATAGCTTTGAATTTTATTCCTAAAAAGACGCTGTACTCTTTTCTTAGATTTACTATTTTTGATTTCTTTTCAGAAATTTCTAATTTCAATCTATCTCTTAAGAATATTTTAACTAGTTTGAACATCTTTTCCGCAGAGCCTCTATCTCTACAAAAGAGTTTAAAATCATCTGCGTATCTAACAATTCTAACTTCAGTTAAATTTGTACCTTTCAAGGCTCTCTCTTTTTTCCCAACAGAAGAATATTCTCTTCTAGTTTTTATTCCCGACCATTGTTTGTGAATCCACCAATCTAGTTCATTTAGAACTATGTTAGCTAAGAGTGGTGAAAGTATTCCACCTTGAGGAGTTCCCTTCTCAGATTGAATAATTTCTTTATTTTGTAGTATAGTTTCCACTTTCAACATACATTTTATCAGTGATAAAGTTTTCTTATCGATAGATTTAAACCGTTGAAGCTGTTTTATCAACTTTTTATGATTTATATTATCGAAAAATCCTTTTATATCTACGTCAACAACAAAATGCAGTTTCGCTATATTTACCATGTGATAACAAGTTGCTATCGCATGTTCTGCACTACGTTCTGCTCTGAATCCAAATGAATATTTGTGAAAACTGTTTTCAACTATTGGTTCTAATACCTGTTTAAAGCATAGTTGTACTAGTCTATCATAGATATTAGGTATTCCTAATGGTCTAAACTCTCCATCTCCCTTTGGAATTTCTACTCTTTTTACCATTCCTGGTGTGTATCTGCCCTTTAAATCATATTTAATTCGTTTTACTATTTCATTTTCAATTTTTAATATATCGCTTATGGTTTCGCCATTCACTCCAGGAG
>NZ_JBOFMZ010000023.1:0-62910 GCF_051658645.1 Cetobacterium sp. | reverse complement strand
AAGAATTGTTCGTTAGCTCTGAAAACCAAAGAGCTGATTATCCAAGATTCTTTAGAAAATTATCAACTAAACTCGCTAAAGCTGCGAGAGAACTATCTCGTAAAGTTAAATTCTCTAATAGCTGGAATAGGGCTAAACTGAAAGTTGCTAAAATCCACCAATCTATTAAAAACAGTAGAAAAGATTTTCTACATAAGTTGTCAAAAGAACTAGTTACAAAGTATAATGCTATTATCATAGAAGATCTCAATATGAGAGGTATGATTAGAGCATTAAACTTTAGTAAATCTGTCGCTGATAACGCATGGGGTAAATTCACCGTTATGCTAGAATACAAAGCTATGTTTTTAGGTAAACAGGTTATAAAAATAGATAAGTGGTTTCCATCTTCAAAAACTTGCTCAATTTGTGGAAATATTAAAACAGAATTAGCATTGTCAGAAAGAGTCTATAAGTGTGAGCGTTGTAACTCTGAGATAGACCGTGACTTAAATGCGAGTATAAACATTCGTGAAGCTGGTAGAACTCTATTAGCTTATTAAAACATATGAGGTTAGGAACTAACCGTTGAGCGTGGTCAATATATTTTAGGTTGCTAAGATACTTCCCACGAAGCCCTACCCTCTATTAGGGTGGGGTAGTTCACGGAGATGATTTTATGGGATTTTTTACATGGATTATTCTTGGAGTTTTAGCTGGTGCTTTAGCTAAATGGATAATGCCTGGAACTCAAGGTGGTGGATTTTTTGCGACTGCTGGTCTAGGAATAGTTGGTGCTTTAGTTGGTGGCTATATCGGTAAAATTATTGGAATTGGTAGTGTTGGAGGTTTAAACTTTGGTAGTATTATAACTGCTGCTGCTGGTGCTCTACTTGTTTTGTTTGTTTATTCAAAATTTATTCAAAAAAAATAGTATAGAAGAGAGCCAATTGGCTCTTTTTATATACTACCTATTATATTTAAAAACCATCCATCAACTTTGTAATCTTGTTCGCCGAGCGAATCTTTAAATCCAGAAAAATTATATCCCCCTCCAACTTTCATATTTTTATCTATATTTTTATAGATTCCAAATATTGCTCCATTTAAAACATCTTCATTTGCTCGATCTAAAAGCCACTGATATTGTCCATAAACTTCCCAACTGTTAAAAAGAGTATAATTTGCTTTTAACCCCAACATATAAAGGTCATTTAAATATATATCTTTTTCACGTCGATAACCATTTTTTAAAGATAAATCTAAATTTTCTCTGAAAGAATAAACACTTTCAAACTCTCCTATATAAGCACTAAAATCTCTATTCGCTGAGCTATCTCGATCTAAAATAGTTACATATCTCGACAGATAATTTAATCTATCATTTTCAGTTGGTCTATAAGCAAATCCAAAACTATTTTCCATAAAGCTATCTTCAGAAGAGCCTTCGGTAAATGAGTAGTTTATTGTCGCTCTAAAAGTGTATTCTTCAGTGTATTTATACGTTAAAGAGTTTTTAGTAAAGTATTGTTTTATCTTTTCCGCTCCTGTATCCTCTCGATACTCAAATCTATTTTTTAGATGTATTTTTTGAAGTTGTGCTCTCGAATAAAATGATAAACTTCTTCGATTATTAGTTTCATCACTTGGTAAAATAATTTTACCATATTGCACAGCTCCACCAATTACAACACCTGATTTTAAATCAAAATCAAAACCATAGCTTTGTAAAGTTGCACTATTACCACGCTCGGTTATATACTGGTTTTCTGCATATAGATTTGTTCGTTCTCCAACTCGTGCTCTTTGTCCTACAGTATATTTATCTCGATCTATCTCTCCATCAGAGCTATAACCAGAATAGATTTTATAACTCTCTGAAAGTTGATAATCTCCAGATAATCCAAAACTAGCTGATGAATTATGAAGTGAGCTTATTGAATTTATTTTCAGTCTATCTGTGACACGTTTTTCAACACCAAGAGAGATAGTTTCACTTATTCCAGCTTTAATTTCACCATATAGTTTTGTACTCTCATTTAACAAATATTCTATCTTAGTTCCAACACCTGCTTTTTTTTCTCGTTTTGATCCCCAAATCATTTCATCTATAAATTGAAGTTTTGTGTAACTACTTAACTTTTTAGAATGCTCGTATTTAAACTCTGTTCCAAACGTTTCATAAAATCTATTTTCTAAGTCTGATGCAAAAGAATAACCACGCTCTTTTCGTTCATACCAAACTTTCAAGTCTGCAACTTCTAGTAGTTTATATGCTGCTGTCATTCTGTAGGCATTTCCAGAGATTTTATTTTCATCTTTATCTATTTTCTGAAATGTCAATCCACCATCAAAAGATAAATAGTTATCCGTGTTTAAAGCTCCGTCACTCATACTCATTTCAGCAGCGATATAGTTACCTTTTTTATCTTTTATTTTTATCGTTCCTGATTTTAAATCATAATCTGTTTTCCCACGATTTTCATGTAAAGAAGTAATTCCAACTTCAATATTTTCATTTAGATTTTTAGAAGTTTTAAACCCATAGTTTGACGAAGCTCTTGAATCTTCAATTTTTGGTAGATAACTATAATCTACAACTAAATAAACATAGTTACTCGTGCTATCTCCTCCACTAAGTGGAGATGTTAACATTACTCTTCCTAAAAAAGAATCTATTTCATAATCTTTTCCCTCTGTAAGATAGATTATTTTATCTACTAAATGTGTTTCAGAATCAACTATCTTTACCCAAACTTTTTGGCTCTGTTTTACTATGTCATGTTTTTTTAAAAAGTATAAGCTTCCTGATGTTCCTAAAAATTCATCATGTCCATATAATGCGGATGGTGTGCTTAGAAAAACTTTTACATTTACACCGTCCTCTTTATATTCACCTTTCAATCCATATAGTTCTTTATTATAATCGGCAAACCTTGTTCCTGTAAAATCAGTTGAATACTTACCAAGTAGAAAACTTGAATCTTTATGCTCTAACTTTAAATATATTTTTCCATCGGTCGATACCTCTTTAGTTATTTTTGAATCATCTCCATAAGTAGGATAATATACATTCTCATCGCCTGTATTTTTTTCTAAAATTCCTGAAGTATTTTTATCTTCAGTGTCAAAATGTAATTTTAGTTTATAATCTCCATAACTCATTTTACCAAAATATGTTCCTCTTCTTTTTTCTGAATTTTTGCCTATATAAAGATCTACAAATCCTGTTCCTGAATATTCTAATTTTTGTTTTTCTATTTTTTCATTATCTTTAATTATCTTTTCAATATTTTGTGTTTCAACTATAAAGTTGAATTTTGTAATCGAATACGGTGTTATTCTTTTTATAATTGGATTTTTACCTTTAATTTTACTGCCTTCTGGTAAACTATCTTCATCTAATTTAATACTATAGTTTTCACCAAAAGTTTTATCACTCCATTCGTCTGGTAAATGAAATCTTCCAAATCGATCGGTTTCTACAACTATTCCAGAGTGGGTGTATAAAATAGCATGTGGTATTCCTTTTTTAGTTTTTTCATCAATAACTTTACCAATTATAGTTGCTGTATTTAAAAGTGAATCACCTCTTATTTCGACACTGCTTTCTGCTAAATTAGATATATTTTTACCAGAACTAAAAACAACACTTTGAAAAATATTTTTTCCTATGCTCGCTCCTACTGTAGCTTTTAAGTAAAATGTTTTATTATAGCTTTCACCTTTAGCTAAATTGAAAACTTCAAATTCATCTTCTAAATATCGAAATCCTTTTGGTATTATATTTTGAAGTGATAAATTTTGGTAATCTTCATTTGTTAAATTTTGAACATTCACCGTTATTCCGACTACTTCTCCAAGTTTCATATCGCTTTTATTAGAACTTAATTTTACTCGAACTCCTTTTTCAGCTTTAACATTTTCAGAGTATTCTGTAAAAGGTTTTAAATATATTGTTCCACTTTCACTTTTACCACCAGCTATTTGAGCTGGACTTTCTATAACTCCTATTGCTGATGGCTCTATACTAGCTTCAATTAAAAATTGTATTTCAACTCGAGGCCCAATATCTACCTTTGTATTTAAATCCTCGGATTTTGATATATCATTTTTTAAGTACGTATACTTTTGAAATTTAGAAGAGTTTTGAGTAGCTCCTAAATATGAGATTTTCCAATTTGAAAAAGCACGTCCATAATGTTTATCTTCTCTTTCAGATGTTACTTCTGATAATAAATCTTGGATTGTTATTCCACGTCCATATCCATCACCAGAGTTTTTAATAACTAATCGATACTTTAGTTTATCACCAGGTTTATAGACTCCATTTTCTGGTGATAACAGTATTTTTTCTGCACTTATAGAACCGCCTACGCTCGATAACTCTTCACTCTTTTTTAATTTTGAATTTACACTGAATTCTAATCCGTTTAAACTTCCTAAAGATTTTTCTGAAACTATCGCAGATATTCTAAATGTAATGCTACTTTTTTGAGCAAAGTCAACTTTTTTAAGAATATTTCTAGAATTATCTCCCATTTTAGAAGTTATAACCGTTCGTGGATCACTCGCTTTTACATCTATATCTATATTTTCTAAAACTGATGATTTTATATCTGAACCACTTACGTATGATTTGACATTATCTAAGTTGCTCAGAATCTCAACATCATTTAAAAATCCCTCTCCTACATTTTTCAAAACAACTTCATAGGTTATCATATCTCCAGGTTTGTACTGAGATGAAGATGTAAATATCTTTCCATTTACACTTTTAATTGAATTTGAAAACTCTAATTTTCCAGAATACGAATCTATTTTATTCGATTTTATACTTTCACCATAAATTGACTCTACCTCTATAGTTCCAAATACATTATTTTTAGTGGTTTTTTCAACTTCTAAAACAAACTCTTCACCTGGGTATATAATTGGTTTTTTATTTATACTCGTTTTGTCTTTAAAAGGATTTACCTTTTTGTTTTCAACTCCTGATGCATAAACTGATGCGCTGTCTATAGTCATTCTGTAATCTTCAGAATATGCTGTTCCCATGCTATTATTTTTTAAAACTGTTTTATACTTTATAGTTTCTCCAGCTTTATATTCGGTTTTTGAAGTCGAAAAGCTGTGCTCTATCTTACTTTGAAGCATCTCAGCTTTAGTTGTATTTTTATAAATAGCTCCCGCTGCTTTTTTATTTACTCTGCCTAAAACTCGATACTCTATATATCCACCTGGAAGCAAACGAGCACCCTCGTTTTTTTCAGCTTTTGTATTAATTTCTGTTGATGTAAAAGCCTCTATTTTTTCTGCTTCGACAGAATCTGTTTTTACATAATCTAAATTTGGATTAAAATCATAGTCTTTTAAAATCCCCGCGCCTTTGTTTTGAACTTTAAAAATATAATCTATATATCCTTCTGATGTATAACCATCGTTTATTTTATTTTTGTTTTTATCAAAATAGCCTAATATTTTATTAGTAATTTCTATTTTTGGTGGTTCTGAGCTAATTCTATTTTTATATACTGTATCTCCGACTTTTATATCTAAATCTATATCTCCAACTACAAAATTTGATATATTAACAGAATATTTTTTTACTTTTTTATCATGTTTTTTTAAACTTATAGTTTCTTTAATATTCTGAGTTTTAAAAAACGACTCTGTTAACTCTTCTGTCCAATCTTTTGTGAAACTTTTTTGAAACGGTATATCTATCTCTACTTCACTAGCATTTCCCTCTCCAACGTTTTCTACTTCTACTCGGTATGTGTATAATTTTCCAGGAGAATACTTTTCTACGTTCAAAATTTTAGCAACTATTTTTGAAGGTGGACTTTTAATAGTTAAACCTTTATATTGAACATGGCCTAAAATGTTTTCATTTACTCGCCCCTTAATTTCATACGTCAATACTTTTCCACTCGGTATATCTATTTTATTTAAAGCAGAACTTTCATTTGTTTTAATTTCAACATCTTTTAAAAATGGCTCTTTTTCTCCACTTAATGTTTGAACTAAAAC
Organism: Cetobacterium sp.; assembly: GCF_051658645.1. Classification (GTDB taxonomy): domain Bacteria; phylum Fusobacteriota; class Fusobacteriia; order Fusobacteriales; family Fusobacteriaceae; genus Cetobacterium_A. The sequence continues at coordinate 56,898 of NZ_JBOFMZ010000023.1, read as the reverse complement.
ATTCTGAATATCTTCATCTATTTTATAGTTGTTTAAGTATCCAGGCCCATCGGCTAATACCTCTACTTTATAATTTAGATAGCCTCCTAAAGTATAAAATTCTGAATCTACTTCTCTTTTAATCTTTAATTTTGAGCTTAAAACCTCATTTTCATAACTTTGTTTTTCTAATAGTTGCTCATTTTCATATATATATACACTGTTTTTTATTTTTTGTTTTAATAGCTTTTTATTAGGTTTTAGAACTACAGTATATTTTACACTCTCTCCGCTTTCTAGCTCTAGAATTTTATCATTTAAATCTTCTTTTTCACCAACATTTATCTTTTTACCATCTCTATAGATGTCCCAAGATAAAAAAGCTGGTGCTACTAAATCTAGATAATTTTCACCATTATTTGCCAATTCACCTAAAATTTTTGAAAAATCATCAAATACTCTTAAATTATTTTTTTTATTGCTGCTGTTGTTTGTAATTAAAATATTATACTCAAAATCTTCTAAAGGATTTATATCTTTAGCATGCAGAGTTTCTAGTAAAATTAATAAGATCATAAATACTTTAAATAAAAATACTAGTTTCTTCACGTCTTGCACCTCAATTTTTTTATACTTTTAGTATATCATTTTTAAAATACAAAAAGCAAAAAATAGAAAAAAAGTATAGTTAAACTATACTTTTTTTCTATTTGAAATAATTTTTTTTAGCTACTTCTGCAAACCAAATTGAATGTTTCTTTTTTATTCTTTTTCCTGTAACTAAATCTAGCCTATAAAACCCATATCTTCTTTTAAAAGAATTCATCCAAGACCAACAATCTATAAAAGTCCATTGATGAATTCCAAAACAACTACTTCCCTCTTCAATAGCTTTATGAATCTGAATAAAATGTTCTCTCATAAGTTCTGTTCTAAACGTATCATCTATAAACCCATCTTCTGAAATTGATCCTTCTGATTCTAAGTCCATCGCAATTCCTATTTCAGCTAAATACCAAGGTATATTATTATAATTTTCTTGAATATTTTTTGCTATGTCGTAAAGAGCCACTGGATGAATTTCATTATTATCTCTATATGGATTAAATCTCCCTTCTGGATTTATATAATAATCAAAATAATATTCTGGATTTTCAAATTTTTCATCTTTAATCTCTTTTGCTTTAACTCTTCTTGGTACATAATAATTAACTCCTAAAAAATCAACTTTTGATTTTTTTATTTCTTCTAATTCAGTTTTTTCTATTTCTGGACTTAAATTATGCTCTTTTAAAACTTCACATAAATCTTTTGGAAATTCTCCTTTTAGCATTGGATCTAGAAAACTTCTATTAAAAAATAGATCTGCCATATATGCTGCTGATAAATCTTTTTCATTTTGACTTCTTGGATAAGATGGTGTCAAGTTTAAAATAACACCTATTTGTTTTGTAAATCCTAACTCTTTATAAAGATTTACTACCTTACTATGAGCCAATATAATATTATAAGCTACTTGAACTGCTAGTTTTGGATCTTTTTTATTTGGATAATGGAAATTGTACAAATAACCACCCTCAACTGGAACTATTGGTTCGTTAAAAGTTGTCCAATATTTTACTCGATCTCCGAATAGTTCAAAAGCTTTTTGAGCAAATAATACAAAGAGTTGAACCACTTTTTTATTCTCAAAGCCACCATATTTATCTTGTAGATATATAGGCATATCAAAATGATATAGGTTTATTATTGGTTCGATACCATTTTTTATAAGCTCATCTATATATTCACTATAAAATCTCACAGCATCTTCACAAACTTCGCCTGTTTCAAAATCTTTTATAAGTCTAGCCCACTGTATTGACGTCCTAAAAGAGTTGAAATTCACCTCTTTCATAAGTGAAACATCTTCTTTAAATTTATTATAAGTGTCACATACAATCTCTGGTCCTATTTCATCAATAAATTTTTCTGGTTCTATTTGAAACCAATGATTCCAAATAGATTTATTGATTTGATTTTTACTACCTTCACTTTGAACTCCTGAAGTTGCTGCTCCAAAAAAAAATCCTTTTGGAAAATTATACATTCTAATTCCTCCTAACAACTTAATTCTATTTATAAACTATCAAACTCAGTTTTTAAATCTACATCTACATCTAAATCTTCTAATACTATATTTTCAGTTGAACAATACTGCTTATCCAATATTTTTACAAACGGAAGCCAAATAACTGTAACTATAGCTAAATTTACAAGCTGTAGAATTCCTCCTAACATTGAATTAGTTGCTAGCATTCCACTAAAAAATATTGGGACAGTCCAAGGAACAGCAACTCCTGTTGGTGGTGGAACTATTCCAAATTTCATAACAAAATAGCTAAATGCTACAACTATAATTGGAGAAATTATCCAAGGTATTAGTATTATAGGGTTCATAACTATTGGTAATCCAAATATCATAGGTTCATTTACATTGAAGATTCCTGCAGGACCCGCTAATTTGCCAATCTCTTTTAATTGTCTACTCTTTGTAAACATAAAAATACAAACTATAATTCCTAAAGTCATTCCTGTTCCACCAATTCCAACAGTAAATGTTTCAATAAATTGTTTTGTAACTATATGAGGTAATTGAGCTCCTTTTTGGAAAGCCTCTAAATTTTCTAAAGAAAGAGTATTCCAAATTGGATCTAAAACACTGTTTACTATAATTTGTCCGTGTAATCCAAAGAACCATAATCCTTGAATAAAAAGAACTGCTATCAAAGTTGTTGGCAAACCACTTCCTAAAGCTACTAAAGGTTTTTGAACAACATTATATATAAAATCATGTATATTTCCAAATGTTGTATAAGTAAACCAAATTCTAATTAAAAGAAATATTGTTAACGTTAAAAACACAGGAATTAAAGCTGAAAATGATTTTGAAACAGCTGGTGGAACTCCATCTGGCATTTTTATAGTCCATCCCTTTTGAATTATTTTTCTATATATTTCTGTTGCAAATATACCTGTAAACATTCCTACAAACATTCCTTTTGCTCCCAATCTTTCAATTGGTATAACTCCATAAATAATTCCATCTGCTCCTTCTAGTGAAAATGGTGTCAAAATTAAAAATGCTGCTAATGCTAATGCACCACCAAATAAAGCATCAACTTTATAAGATTTTGACAAATAATAACCAAGACCAATAACTACAAATAGTGTTGCAATCAAAAGTGTTCCTTCCATTGCTGGTGTTATTGCAGCTCTAAAGAAATTTAAATTTTTTTCAGATAAAATTTTGTCTAGAAATGGTAAATTTGCTAATACAACAAACATCGAACCAAATATTGTAAGTGGAAACGATAGCATAAAAGCATCTCTAATGACATTTAAATATCTATTCGAACCCAACTTACTTGCTAAAGGCATCATAATTTTTTCAAAACTTCCCATTAAATTTTTCAATAAAATCACCATCCTAATTTTTTTTACTATTACGTAAACGTTTGCGTAATTTATATTACTATCTTTTTTTCTTAAAGTCAATACAAAATATATATTTTAAGTTTTATTTGTTCTGTTTAGGAATGTTTAAAAAAATAATTGACAATAAATCAATTTCATATTATAACTTTAAGTATAGAGGTGATTTATGAAACCAAGTATAAAAGAAATCGCAAAAAAATTAAATGTAGCTCCATCAACTGTTTCTCGTGCTTTAAATGATAAACATGACATTAGTCAAACCCTTAAAGATAAAGTTAATACTATTGCAAAAGAAATTGGTTATAAAAAAAACTCAATTGCTGCTAGATTAGTAAATCAAAAAAGTAATACTATTGGTTTGTTTTTTCTTTCTAGACAAAATATTAATAACGAAGAAAACACTGGGTTTAAATATGTTGAAATTATTTTAGATAAAATTAAAGATAAAAATTACGATCTTATAATTTTTTCAATTGATAGTAATTTAAAAGATAAAAAAAAATATATTGATATTTGTTCTGAAAGACAAGTTGAAGGAGCTATTTTCATAGGTCTTGAAGATACTGATGAAAATACTGAGCTGCTTCGAAATATAGATATTCCAACTGTTATTTTAGAAAAAAGAGTTTCTGGAAAAAATATATCATATATTGGATCTGATAATGAATATGGTATCAACTCTATTTTAGATTATCTTTTAGAACTCGGTCATGAAAATATTGGCTTTATTAAAGGCCCTGATTTTATAGAGTGTTCAAAAGATCGTTTTAATACATTCTACAAACGAATGAATAGCTTAAATCTATATAAAGAAAAATTTGTTAAAAGTGGAAATTTTCGTCTCGAAAGTGGATACGAATCTACTAAAGACCTTTTAAATTCTAAAGATATTCCAACAGCTATAATTGCATCAAGTGATCTTATGGCTATTGGAGCTATGAAGGCAATAAAAGAAAAAGGATTAAAAATTCCAGAAGATATATCTTTAGTTGGATATGATGGTTTTGATATAGGTTCTTTTTTATCTCCTTCTTTAACTACCGTACTTCAAGATTTCAAAAGTATGGGAGAAAAAGCTGTTGAGATTTTGTTTTCTATGATTGTAAATAAAGAAAAATCTATCAATATGGTTTTTAAACCAAAATTGATAAAAAGAGAATCTACAAAATAAAAAAATATTATTTATTTTTTTATTTTGTACGTAAACGTTTACGTATTTTAAAATTATTTTAAGGAGGCTTTATGCAAAATCTTGTCGTTTTTGATTTAGGAGGTTCTAGTGTTAAATATGGAATCGTCAATTTTTTAGGAGATCTTATTTTAAAAGATTCTTTTCCTACGCCAAAAGACTCTTTTTCTACACTTTTGAATCTAATGGTTACGACTATAAAATCTTTATCTTCCTTTTCCCCTGTTGGTGTAGCTATTAGTGCTCCAGGAGCTGTGGATTCAAGTAAAGGTATTATTAAAGGCATTAGTTCTATAAACTATATTCATAACTTTGAGATAATAAAAAAATTTGAAAAAGCTTTCAATCTTCCTGTTTCTATTGAAAACGATGGTAATTGTTTGATTTTAGCTGAATTATGGAAGGGAAATGGAAAAGAATTTCAAAATATAGTTTCTTTAGTTTTAGGTTCTGGTATAGGAGGTGCTGTTATTCAAAACGGAACTTTAATAAAAGGTAAAAATTTTCAGAGTGGGGAATTTGGATATATTCTTCTAAAAGAAAATAAAACTTGGAGTTCCCTTTGTTCTACAACCTCTTTAGTAGAATCAGCTAGAAAGATAACTAATAATCCAAATTTAAACGGAAAAACTCTTCTTGATTTGGATTTAAAAGAAAACTTGGAAGTAAGAAAACTTTTAGAAATTTATTACATAAATTTAGTTAAAGGAATATACAATTTGCAGTGCTCTTTTGATACTGATACATTTATTATTGGTGGTGGAATTAGTTCTAATAATATTTTTCTTGAAAATATTTTAAAAGTTTTAGATGAATTCTATGATTCACTAGAAATAAAAGTTGAGAAACCATTTATTCAAAAAGCATTTTTTGAAAATGATGCAAATTTAATTGGAGCAGCATATAATTTTATAAATAGTAAAAAAAGCATATAAATTCTTTGCTATTTTTACTATTTATCACCTCAATTTTTTTATATTATTATGACATTAATTAAATTTAAAAGTGCATCTTTTGTTGTTTCTAAAATTTCTCCACGAAGAGTTATTGTCGAACTGTATTCTTTTTCTAAAAAATCAAAATTATCTTCTAATATATTTTTTACCGCTGATTCTTGAGAATATGGAAAATCTATTACACAATATATCTTTTTTTCAGTTTGAAGTAATCTGTTATCAATAGTATTTTGAAGTGATTTATTATATGTTTTAAAAGCTTCTCTTAGCTCTAAATCTACGGGTAATTCTAACTCTTTAGCTTTTTTTTCTCCTGATTTTGTCAACTCGTAATAAGTGTGGTTTCTATGTTTTATTACAACATTGTTTTCTTTTGTTTTATAGTTTACCATCACATTTTGAACTCTTTGAAGAATTTTTTCTGAAACTAATTTTTTAACAATATCGGTTACACTATTCTGATTTTCTAAAATTCTATTTGCTAATTTTGATATAAAAGTTGGTCCAATTTTATATATTGTCTGTATTATTTTTTTTTCTAACTCATTCACATTTTTCTCCTTCAATTTCTCTATTTTAAACTATATTATATCCATAATCACAATGAAAATCAACTAAAAAAAGAGCATAAAGATTCAACATCTTTACGCTCTTTTATAATTTATGCCTATACTGCTGATACTTTTCTTTTGTTTTCTAATACGTGAAATAATATTTGTATCATGAATATTATAACTAAAGAATAACTCATTTTTTTTCCAGTTATTCCAACTGCCTGAAGTAGAATAAGTGATAATAGCTGAATACCTAAATATTTTATTCCAATCATCCAAGCTGAAAAGAGAGGAAATGCAATATCTCCATCGTTAGTAAGTTCATTTTTCAAATCCTCTTTATCCCAAACATATCCAACAAATAAGCATAACATCAATCCTCCAACTGGAAGTAAAATATTATCTGTTAAGTATCCTAAAAAATCAAAAAAGTTTAATCCGAAAAATACTTTAAAATCTGCCATAGGTCCAAATGAATGTGAGTTTGGAATTGCAATAGCTGCAATAATTATACTCACTAAAATTGTAGCTTTTTTTCTATCTAATTTTAGTTGATCTACAACAAATGATACAACAACTTCTAACAAAGAAATTGTTGATGTTAATGCAGCAAACAGAACTAGTAAAAAGAACATAATTCCAAATACGTTTCCAAATGGCATTGCAGCAAAAACTCTTGGTAAAGTTATAAAGATTAGTCCTGGTCCTGCTGTTGGTTCTAATCCAAATGAAAACACCGCTGGTAATATAGCTAATCCTGCTAATAATGCTATTACAGTATCTAATATTGGGATGTATAGTGCACTTTTTATTAAATTACTATCTTTCGGCAAGTAACTTCCATAAGTTATCATCGCTCCCATTCCTAAACTTAAAGAAAAGAAAACTTGACCTAAAGCTGCTATTATAACCGCTGGTGTTATCAAAGAAAAATCTGGTTTTAAAAAATACTTAATACCCTCTATAGCGTTTGGTAAAGTTACCGATCTTATCACAATAACTATCATAAATACGAATAGTATTGGCATCATTATTTTACTTGCTTTTTCAATTCCACCTGATACACCTTTTAAAACTATAGCTGCTGTTACAACTACAACTATAAAGCTATAAAGTATTGGTGAAGTTCCAGATGCTATAAAGTTTCCAAAAGTTAAAACTGGATCTTCTGTTAAGCCACCTCTTATAAACATTCCTATATATTTTACAATCCATCCAGCGATAACTACATAGTAAGAATAAACGATAAAACAGCATAAAATTCCTAACATGCCTATAAATCCCCAACCTTTTTTAATGTTGTTGTAAGCACCAAAGGCATCTGATTTTCCTCTTCTACCTATTACCATTTCACCTAGCATTAACGAGAATCCTAATATTACTATCAATCCTAAATAAACGACTACAAATGCTCCACCACCATTTTTTCCTGCTAAATATGGAAATTTCCATAAATTACCAAGTCCAATAGCTGACCCTGCAGCTGCTAATACAAATCCAACGTTCGATCCCCAATTACCTCTTTCACTACTCATAATTATCACCGTCCTTTTGAAAAATATTTTTCAATTTGGATAATAATAACATGTTAATAATCAAAATACAAGTGTTATTTTACTCTTTTTAAGTACTTTTGTCTGTTGTAAAAGAACTTTAATATCAAAAAAACATTTGTATTATATTTTTGGTACTTTGTATCAGAATTAAATTCTATTTTTTTTATACATCTTTTTATTGTTTCTATCTTATTAATTATTACATCATCTCTCAATTCAATCATCACTTCTTTTATATTTCTTTTAACTTAACTCCAGCTTCAAAAGCTCTGTGAACTCACGGATATCTTCCATCAAGTTTACTGTTGGATTACACTTAAGCACCATGCCATCTAAATACATCAAACTTTTAATAACATGAAACATTCCCTCTTCAAACTCCATACCAGAATTAACAGCGAGTTTTATTGTTTCCATCATACGTTTTGTTAAACTTACATTTGAAACACTACTATTTTTAAAATCTCGGTATAGCTCTTTAAACTTTAAATTAAAACTTTGAAACTCTTTTTCTGACAAAGTTTTTTCTGACATCTCGTTTAAATAACTAGCAGCTTTATCATAATCATATCTTGATAGATAATAGAAAAATCCGAATAATCCCTTTCTTAACTTACACTTCATTCTACCAATTGTAGAGCAATCTATCAAATTTATTTCTCCATTTTTACCTAAAATAATATTACCTGGATGTAAATCACCATGAAATACTCCTAACTTAAACATAAAAAAAGTATGATATTTAAATAACTTCAATAATTCTATATATTTCAACTTATTTTCTTTTAAAAGTGTATTAAAACTTTCTCCTTCAATAAATTTAGAAACCGCTACTTTTTCTGAAGACAAACTCTCTATAAATTCTGAAAAATATAGATCTTTTAAATCGAATTTTTCTGTATTTTCCTCTTTTAAAGTTCTGAAATACTTTGCACCTTCTATTTCTGTTTTAAAATTAAGTTCTCTCAGAGTTCCCTCTTCGATATTGTTTAAAACCTCTAATGGATTAAATACCTTTTTTAACTTTGGATAGAAATAAAGTAAAGTGTTAGCTATTTTTTTAGCATTTTGGATATCCTTAAAAAAATTATTTTTAAAATCCATTTTCCGAATTTTTATTGCTACCTTCTTTCCATCTCTTAAATATCCAATATGAACTTGCCCTATTGAAGCAGAGGAAAATGGAGCTTTTTCATAAAGTTTTAATCCATCCAATATCCACTTGTCATCGCCAATTATCTCTTCAATTTCTCGTTTTTGAGCTAAATAACTATATTCATAAAGTTTTGCTAAATAAACACAAGTTTTCTCATCTATAAAGTCAGCTCTCAGAGCATAATATTGCGCAATTTTAACAGCTAATAACCCCATACCTTCTATCTCTTCTAAAGACGGCGGGTTATTTCTATGTATTTTATATATTAATCTTATCAATTTTAAACTTTTCACGAATCACATCCTTTATCTTTGATAATAGTATATACAAAAAAAGAGAGGTCAAACCTCTCTTTCTTCTTAGTATTTATATCTTTCTATTGAGTTATGGAATTTTGGTAAATAATCCCAGTTTTCTCTTATTATTTCATCTAAAATTGTTCTAGCAACCGCTCCACTCTGAACCAATGGATTGATTGTTAATGCTTGCAATGCTTTTCCATAGTTTCCTGTTACTGCAGCTTCTATTGTTAATTGCTCAAAGTTTTTCATAAGTTGTAAAATTCCTCTAGCTTCTAAAGGCATCGGTTCTTGAGCGAATGGTTTTACCCCATCTTTATATACTCTAGCTGAAACTTCAACAGCACATCCTTCTGGTAAACAATCTATTAATCCATTTTCATTTTTAGTTGATACAACTATAACAGTTCCTTTGTCATTGTAAATAGAATTGATTAATTCACAAGCAGCATCAGAATAGTATTGTCCACCTCTTTGCTCTAACTGTTTTGGTTTTACTTTTAAATCTGGATCTTTGTATAATTCGAACAGTTCATTTTCAACAATCTTAACTTGCTCTCCTCTAGTTCCCTTACCGCTTCTAACCTCTTCTAATTGGTCAGCTAGCATTTCATCTGTTAAGTAGTAGTATTTATGATAAGCACATGGAATCATTCCTAAATCCATAATCTGCTCTTTTATCCAAGGTTTTCCATGTCTTAAGTTAGCTGGCATATTTTCTATATCTAAAAGAATTTTTTCCAAAGCTTCTTTTGTTCTGTCTACTCCATTGTGTAAAACTTGTCTTCCCCAGAAAAAATGGTTTAATCCTCCACAGATTAGTTCAACTTCTTCATCAGGAACATTTAAAGCATCAGTTACTGATTTTCTAACTCCAATAGGAACATTACATAAACCTGCAACTTTTATTTTTGGATAATATTTTAATACTGATTCTGTTACCATTCCGCTTGGATTTGTAAAGTTTACAAGCCATGCATCAGGACATAACTCTGTCATATCTTCACAAATATCTAGTATAACTGGAATTGTTCTCAAAGCTTTTGCAAATCCTCCAGCTCCATTTGTTTCTTGTCCTATCATTCCATATCTTAAAGGTATTTTTTCATCTCTTATTCTAGCTTCTAACAATCCTACTCTAAATTGTGTTGTTACAAAGTCAGCGTCTTTTAAAGCTTCTCTTCTATCTAAAGTTAGATGTATAGACATCTTATCCTCTAAACCAGCGGCTTTTACCATTCTTTTAGCTAAGTTTCCTACTATTTCTAACTTTTCTTGTCCATCTTTTATATCAACTAACCAAAGTTCTTTTATTGGAAGCTCGTTGTATCTCTTTATAAAACCTTCAACTATTTCTGGAGTATATGATGATCCCCCTCCAATTGTTACTATTTTAACTGAATTTTTCATTACCTATTCCTCCCAATTTTTTAATTTTTAATTTTTAGATTTTATCTATTTTAAAAATCACTTAGTAAAGATTCTAAACTTTCTTCTTTTTGAACTTCATTTTCCGTAGCTTCTAATTGTGCATCATATAATCTGAAAAACGGATAGAAGATTACTATTGATAATATAATACTACCTATTCCTAAAATTGCTGTTGATGGTGCGAATCCCGCTGATAAGAATCCTGCTATTACAGGAGGTGTTGTCCAAGGTACCATAGAGAATGGTATTTTTACGATGTCCCATTTCATTAAAAACCAGCTTATAACTGTTATTAATAATGGATTTATTATAAATGGTATCATAAGTAATGGATTCATAACTATAGGAGTTCCAAATATTACAGGTTCATTTATGTTAAAAAGTGAAGGTGTTAGTGATAATTTTCCAACTTCTTTTAATTGCCTAGAACGCGCTCTAAATACCATCAGTAGTACAAATCCTATTGTTGAGCCACTTCCTCCAAGTTTCATTGTCATATCTCCAAAAGCTGCACTTGATATTATATAACCGTTACTATAAAGATTGTCTACTCCTTGAGCTGCTAAAGCAGCATTATGCATTGTATTTTCAAGCCAAATTGGATCCATAATTCCACCTACTATTGTAGCTCCATGAATTCCTGCACACCATAGTATAGTTGTTACTAGTACTACAACAATCTGTCCAGGTAAAGATGTGCTTGCAAATCTTAATGGTGTTCCTACTAAAATATTTATCATATCATGGAAATTAACAAAACTTGTATTTACTATTATTGCTGTAACTAATCCCCAGAAAGTTATTACTGCTACACCTGGAATGAGCGACATAAATGTCTTTGAAATTGCTGGTGGAACACTTTCAGGTAAAGTTATTACAAATCCTTTTTTTACTATTTTCACAATTATCTCTACACTTATTAATGCTATAATAACTCCAGCAAAAAGACTTTTTGCTCCAAAGTATCCCATATCCATTTTTCCGTCTACAACTGTAGGTATCATTGTTACTATAAAACTTGATACTGCTATTATCGCATTTGATAATGCCATATCTGACATTCCATAACCAATTGTCATTCTATATGCAACTGATAATGTTGCTATTAAACCTATAATTCCAAAACAAGCTGTTGATATATATGAAAAATAACGTCCCATTCCACTCTCTGTTATAAATTCACTATAACCTGGAATTGGTAAAAAGTTTAAAATTAAAAACAATGATCCTACTATAGTTAATGGCATTGTTGCCACAACTCCATCTTTTATTGCTACAACGTGTCTTTGTGCTGCTACTTTATTTGCTGTTGGCACAAAGTATTTATTTAAAAAATTATTAAATTTTTCAAATATATTCATAAAAACCCCCCACATTCTATTTTTTGAACTCTTTTATTGCTAGAATTGCATCCTTTAAAACTCCTAGTCCGTCCATCATTCCATATTTTTGAGTGTTTATAGTAACGACTGGAAATCTACCGTTTGCTAATTCTTTCATTTTAGATTCTAAAAATTTTATTTGTGGTCCTAATAATAGTATGTTTATATCATCAAAATGATCAGGAGCTGCAATTTCTGGAACCGCCTTTATCTCTGCTTCAAATTTGTGTTCAGCTGCAATTTTTTTCATCTTGTTTACCAATAAGCTTGTTGACATACCTGCGTTACATGCTAATAAAATTTTTATCATAATATACAACCTCCGAATTTCTATATTTTTTATTTTTTTGTTCTGTTGTTGATAATAATATACCACTTAAAAACAAAACTTGTCAAATTTATGAAAAAAATCTTCTTTTTTCGTCTGTTTTAGCTTATAATATTTTTAGGTTTTATTTATTTTTATACATTTTTCGTTTGTTTTTATACTTTTATTTAAAAAAATATTTAAAATAGGGGGGTTTTTATGTTTTATGAATTAGAAAATTTTAAGAAAAGAATGGGTAATGCAGAATTCAGCTTTAATTTAACATCTAATTTAAATAAATGTGAGCGTAATTTTCTAAATTTTCTTCTCGGAAAATTTTTAAAAACCGACAATTTAAAAGTTGAAATTAATAATAAAGAGATAATCTCACTATTTAAGTTTCATATAGAAGAAATTACAGGATTTTTAGATCGACTTTCTAAAAAATCAATTTCATACTATTTTAGTGATATGGATGATAATCTTTCTGGATCTTTTAATTTAATTAATGCTTTTTTAGTAAAAAATAATACTTTATTTATTGAGCTGCCAAAAGAAGTTAAGTATTCAAAGCATATAAAAGTTTTGTATAGCTTTTCAAACAAAGCTAGTTTTAAATTTTATAGTTATTTTATCAACAATTTTGTTTTAAAGAAAAGTTTTAAGGTTAAAATTGAGGATTTTAAAGATATTCTAAATACGGATAATAAGTATGAACGTTTTTTCGATTTTGAAAAATTTGTCTTAAAACCTCTATTGAAAGATTTAGAAAATTCTTATGAAATTGGTTATAATAAAATTAAATCAGGATCTAATTTAAATAATAAAGTTATTGAAGTAGAGTTCTTTTTCCAGGATGAAATTTCAGAAGCTGATGAAGATATGAAGTTAAAAAGTATTCTTTTTATGATCAAAACTGATATTTCAGATGTAGGTGAAGTTTACTCAATTTTAAAAAATGGAATACAAAATCATGGCTATGAAGTTGCATATAAAACATGTTTTAAGATAAAGCATCTTTACAAAAAAAGTTACCTCAGTTTTGATGAAGTTCTAAAAGCTAGTTTTAAAAAATTAGATTTAAAAGATACTGAACCGACTCTTTATATCAAAAAAATATTTTCTACTCCAAAAGAATTTAAAAAATGCTTTTTAAATGAGTTAGAGAAAATTCGCCCTGGTGTAATTTTAGACACTTCATTTTTCTCTGAAAAATTTCTGCAAGAATTATTTTTGCTAAACAACGACAAAGCTCTAAATTTTAAAAACACTGAATTTCAAATTTTCATAAATTGGAAAAATAATGATGAATCTATTATTAAGATTTATCTATTCTAAAAAAAAAGTCAGAGAAAAATTTCTCTGACTCTTTATATTTTTCTACTTAAAATACATATCCTATGTGAACCTGGAATAGCGCTCCATCATTTAATATATCATTTGAAACCGTGAAATCCATCGGACCTAAGAATGTATCCCAACCAATTCCAACTCCATATCCATGTTCCTCTCTCTCCCAAATATCTTTTTTACTTTCAAACCCAGAACCAAAATTATATGTTCCAATGTTATAATTAAAATTTAAATATAAATTTTGAACAATTTTATATTGTAATTCTGCTGATCCCATAAAGAAATTATCTGTATAAATTGCAGAAATTGGTAATCCTGTAAACGAATAGTTTCTTTTCATAGGATTACTTCTCAATCCACCTAATTTAAACATCTCTGATAAAGGTGTATTTTCAGAGTTATACATCTGTCCACCACTTATCCCTGTATTTAAAGACCAGTTTTTAGTAATTGAAGTATATTTTGTAGCTAACATTGAATACCCTTCATAACTATCACCAGATTTTGTATTACTTTCTGAGAATCCTTGTAAAAGTACATTTGAACCCTCAGTAGCATACTCTGCAGTATTCATAGTATCAAAATAAAAACTAAATGTATTTGATATATAGCTTCCATCTTTTTTAAAGAATGAGAAATTATCTATTCTATCACCAGACTCATAATCTGTATCCATATTTTTAAATCCTAAAGTATACCCAGCTATTATATTATTGAATATTGTTGTTCCTACTGATAACTCTGTTGAAAATATGTTGTTTCTATATGTTGAAACATTATCTCCATCTCTATATAAGAACAATGGATTTAATCCATAACCTAGCTCTACAGAAACTAAAAGATTATGTTTCAAAAAATTATATTGTGTCATATCTGTTATTGATATTTTAGGATATTTTGAGAACTCTGTTTTTAAAGTATAATTTTTTTGTGATAAATTCATTCTATTAAAAACAGGAACTTCAGCTACTGCTTCTAAACCAGCACCATAATTCGATATATAAAAGACTCCAGCTTTTAACTTTGTATCCATCTTTTCCTTTACAGTTAAATTTAATGTATCTTTATCAATATTATAAAATACTCTATCTACATAATTTTTAGCATAAATTTTTTCTACCCATAAATTTAAATCTTGAACAGATAAATCTCCATCTGTTGGCTTTAACTTTTCAATTTCTTCTTTTGTCAAAAGATTATTTCCAGAAATATTTATATTATTTATAAAGAACTCTTTTGATTTAAACTTAGATTTTTTATCTTTAACAACTTCAAACTCTTTTTCATCTACTAATTTCGAAAGAGCATATTCTAAACTTTCAGTTGCAACTTCCCCCTCTTTTACCAATCCAGAAAGATTGTCAAAGTTTAAAGTACTATGATTTTTTACATCTGGAGTTATTAATATATCTGGATAATGTGATTGAATCTCTGTATTTTTATCTCCATTATATGCTGCTAACTTATCTAGTATCTGAACTATATTTGAATTGTCACTTATAACTACTGGATCTGCTGCTATATCTACTCCAATAACTATATCCGCACCCATATTCATAGCTTGTAAAATAGGAAAGTTATCTGCAACTCCACCATCTACATAATAGTTATCTCCATCTCTAATTGGATCTAAAAATGTTGGAATAGCCATACTTTTTAGTGTTGCTAGCGCTAAATCACCACTGTTTATAGCTACAGATTCACCTGTTTGTAAATTTGTAGTCATCGCTCTAAATGGAATTGGAAACTCTTTAAAATCTTTCACTCCCTCTGCTCTAGAGAATATTTTTTTTAACTCTAAGTATATATGTTCTCCATTTAAAACACCCATCGGTAAAGATAAATTGAAATCTTTATCTAAAGATATTGTAAGAGGATATTTATTTGATTGAGTTTTTTGAACAATACCCTCTAAATCTCTATTTGATGCATTTTTAAACAGTTCAAAAAATTGTAATTCAGTTACAGTTTTTTCAATCTCTTCTGGAGTATAGCCCACAGAATACATAGCTGCTATAATACTTCCAGCACTTGTTCCTACAATATAGTCAATTGGTATTTTATATTTTTCAAGAGTTTTTAAAACTCCTATATGCGCAGCTCCTTTTGCTCCACCACCACTCAATACTAACCCAACTTTGGGTCTTGAATTTTCTTCGGTTTTTGAAAATATAGTTTTCAAATTTTCAAGATTTTTTCTTTTTAAATCTAACTCTTCTAACTGCTTTTCAATCTCTCTAACCTTATCCTCTTTTGAATTAACACGCGTTGGTGATGGATTATGAGTTGCAAAAATAGAAATGCTTAACATTAAAAAAATTATTACTTTGTTCGTAAACTTCATTTTTTCTCCTTATTGATCTTTCGATTTTAATATTCCAGAACCTATAACTAATCCTAGAATAACATTTGTAAGTATAATCCCTGTTATTATTTCAAGTACAACAAAAAACTGTGCAATTGATTTCAACGGATATATATCACCATAACCAATTGTTGTTATTGTAATAAAACTAAAATAAATATGTTTAAAATAAAATTCAAATCCTGGTATATCACGATTTATTCCATGAAATACTGGTTCTACACTAAATAAGCTGAGTAATGTATAAAGTAATCCAAAACTTATTGCAAGTGTTATATAAGTTGTCATTACAACAGTGACATCTGAAGCGACAATCTTTCTTTTTCGTCTAAAAAAATCATTTACAACATATTTTAATAGTATTATATGAGATGATATTAATAGTATAACATCTATTATTGATAAAAAATCAAAAAAATACTTTAAATTATCTGTTATATTCAATCCTAAAGAAAAATTAACAATTGGAACTAATATTAAATAATATAAAATTAAAATAACTGACTTTAAAGGACCATCTTTAAATAAAAAATTTCTTCTTTTTAAAAATACAATTGGTAAAACACTAAAAAATATT
This sequence comes from Cetobacterium sp., assembly GCF_051658645.1. Lineage (GTDB taxonomy): Bacteria > Fusobacteriota > Fusobacteriia > Fusobacteriales > Fusobacteriaceae > Cetobacterium_A. The sequence continues at coordinate 40,317 of NZ_JBOFMZ010000023.1, read as the reverse complement.
TTTATAGCTGTAAAAAATATAACCGAAGGTTTCAACTGCTCTCTTAATATTATGTAGGCGATTAAAGAAACTAATATTGATATAACCCCTGTTAAGTATGAATTATATAGTAAAATTAGAATCTGTTTTTTTCTGTAAAGTCTCACTTTTCCCTCCAAAAAAATATGAAAAAAGCATAGTTAAACTATACTTTTTTTCAATTATTTGTTTAAAAATTTCTTTAATTCAATACTTTGTGGATTATGAAATATCTCTGCTGGAGATCCAAATTCTAAAACCTTTCCCTCACTTACAAATATTACACAATCTGCAACTTTTTCTGCAAAATGCATCTCATGAGTTACTAGTATCATATCTTTTTTGTCTTTTCTAAGTTCTTTGATTGATTCTAAAATTTCTTTTGTAAGTGCTGGATCTAAAGCTGATGTTGGTTCATCCAACAATAAAACTTTTGGCTTTAAAGCCATCGCTCTTACTATCGCAACTCTTTGTTGTTGCCCACCAGAAAGTTGATGTGGATATTTTTTTCTATGTTCATATAATCGAAATCTACTCAATAATTCTTCTGCTCGTTTTAAAGACTCTTCATAAGATATTTTATGAACTTTTTCTAAAGGCAATATTATATTTTTTAGCGCTGTTAAATGTGGAAATAAATTAAACGCTTGAAAAACAACACCTATTTTTTTTCTATATTCATGCAACTCTTTCTCTATTTCTGGAATAGTTTCATCATTTAAAATTACTTTTCCAGAACCCAAAGTCTCTAAACCAGCTAGAATTCTTAATAGAGTTGATTTTCCACCACCAGATGGACCAATTATAACTACTGAATTAACATCTTTCAAACTTAAATTTAAATTATCTAAAACAATTTGCTCTCCAAAAGCTTTATGTAAATTTTCTATTTTAATTTCCATAACTATACCTCCTTTCTAAATACTTAGAAAAATGAGATATTGGATATGTCAAAATTAAATAACCTATTGCTAAAATACAGTAATTCTCTATTGGTGAAAATGTTAATGAATCTACTTCTTGAACATTTTTAGTAAACTCATTTACTGCAATTATAGATAGTAATGACGAATCCTTTATTAAACTTGCAAATTGTCCTGCCAATGGTGGCATAACTCTCTTTATTACTTGCGGTAATATTATATATCTATATGTTTGAAATCTAGTAAAAGCTAAAGCTTTTGCTGTTTCGAGTTGATTTTTATCAATACTTTCTATTCCACCACGAAGTATTTCACAAACATATGCTCCTGAGAACACTCCCATAATAATAACTCCCATCAAATAACGATTGTTTATACCAAAAGCTGTTCCTACAACATAAAAGAATAAATATATTTGAACTATTAGTGGAGTTCCACGAACCATTTCTGTAAAACCTTTACAAAAATAATATGTTGGTAAAAATCTACCTCTTTGTCCTAAAATTAATAGTGTTCCAATTAAAAAACTAGCAAACAATGAAAAAATTGAAATTATTAACGTCATACTAAATCCTAAGATAAATTTGTATCTATATTTTCCTATTATCCCTTTCCAGTTATATGGATAATCTATTGTATTAAAAGCAAAATAAAAAACTCCTAAAACAAATATAAGTACTAAGGTTATATTAAACCATTTTATTAAAGATTTTTCAGCTTTTTTTTCTGGTTTAAAAAATATAGATTTTAATCTCTCCATTTTAAAACCTAATCAAAGAAGAAAGGTACATTTTTCTCTTTAAAGAAAGCTCTCTCCTCTCCTAAATATTTATCGGCTAATTTATTAAATCCACCATTAGCTTTATATTCATCTATAAAGTCATCTATTTGAGCACCTAAATCATCTTCTCCTTTTCTATAAGCAACAGCCCAAGGTTGAGACTCTGTTTCAAACTGCTCTAATAGTGGCGTTGTAGCTTCAGAATTTTTACTCCAATTTTTATATATTGTTAATGGATCATATATAAATGCATCTACTTTCCCTTGAGAAACCTCAAGAATTATAGCACTTTCTTTATCAAATACTAAAATTTCAGCATTTGGAAAATATTTTTCTGCTACTGTATGACCACTAGTTCCTTTTTTTACCGCTACTTTTTTACCTTTAGCATTTAAATCACTTGATTTTGTTATTCCTGATTTATTATTTACCAACATTGCCAAATAACTTTTAGCATAAGGTTTTGAGAAATTAACCGATAATTTTCTTTCTTCTGTTATTGACATAGATGAAATTACTGCATCTATTTTTTTAGTTTTTAAAGCTGGAATAAGACCACCATAAGCCATATCTTCTATTATAACATCTCTTCCTATAAATTCGCCTAACGCATAAGCCATATCCACACTTATTCCTGTTGGTTTTCCATTTTCATCGGACATTTCAAAAGGTGGATAAGCTAATTCCATTCCTATTATTAAAGGCTGATTTTGAGCAAAAGCAAAACTGCTTAAAAGTAAAGTTAAAGAGAATAATATTTTTTTCATAAACCCCTCCATTTATTCTAATGTTTTATTTCTTCTATCTTTTTATTTCAAAGATATCTCTATTTTTCCTTTATTTAAAAAATACAAAAAATACAAAAAAACCTTAGAACATAGTTCTAAGGTTTATAGTTATCATTACTTTACAGTTACGATATCTGAAGCTTGAGGTCCTCTGTCACCTTGAACTACTTCAAAAGTAACTTCTTCTCCTTCTACTAACTTCTTGAAACCGTCTTTTTTGATTTGAGAGAAGTGTGCGAATACATCTTTCCCGTCTTCACCAGTAATAAATCCAAATCCTTTTTCTTCGTTAAACCATTTAACTGTACCTTTCATTTGATACCTCCATAAATATTTTTATAATTTTATAATTCTACAAATCTTAATCTTTAAATCAGAGGTTAAACAAACTCAAGTTAATCATGGTTTCTCTTCTAAAAATTTTAAAACTTATATTATTACTCTAGAATTATTATACAATATTTCTAAAAAAAAGTAAATATTTTTTTTGTTTTTAAGAACTTTTTTATATTTTTTATATTTTTTTTATGTCTAAATTTGAGTCATCATATTCATATATGAATTATATAATTTAAATTACAAACTAACAAAATAAAAAATAGCCAAATTTAAGTAATTACTGAACCTGTATAAGTTTTCTTCTTTTTTTTAAAAAAAATTTTTTTAATTTTAAAAGAAAAGTTATATCTTTTTGTAATATAATATAATATAATAACTTAAATTTAAGAAATAGAAGGGGGAAATTTCTATGGATCATACTCTTTATAAAAAATTTGGAGCTCATATAAAAAAAGTCGACGGGAAAACTGGAGTTTTTTTTAGTTTGTACGCACCTAATGCTATAAATATTTCAATTGTCGGAGATTTTAACGATTGGAACGGTCAACAAAACAGTATGATAAAAGATAACGCTACAAATATCTGGTCTCTATTCGTTCCTGATTTGGAAGAAGGAACGATATATAAATATATGATTACAGATAAAAATGGTAACTCATTTTTAAAAAGTGATCCTTTTGCATTTTATTCTGAAATAAGGCCTAACACTGCTTCAGTTGTTTATAATCCTTTTAAAGCTTTCGAATGGGAAGACGGCGAATGGCTCGATAAAAAAGCAGCAGAAAACAGCTATAAAAAACCAATCAGTATTTATGAACTACATTTAGGCTCTTGGAAAAGAAACTATAATCGTGGTGAAGGCCCTGAAGATGGTCGAGAATTTCTAAACTACAAAGAAATCGCCGAGCAACTTGTGCCTTATATTTTAGAAACAGGTTTTACGCACGTTGAAATTTTACCTCTTACAGAACATCCTTTAGATGAGTCATGGGGTTATCAAGGAGTAGGATATTTTTCTATTACAAGTAGATTCGGAACTCCTGAAGATTTCAAGCACTTTGTAAACATTTGTCACAAATCTGGAATTGGGGTAATTCTAGACTGGGTTCCTGGACATTTTTGTAAAGATGCTCACGGACTATATAGATTTGACGGAACACCTCTTTTCGAATACGACCATGGGATTTTAGGGGAAAATCCAGTATGGGGAACTGCCAATTTTGATTTCACAAAACCCTTTGTAAAAAACTTTTTATTATCTAGCGCAACTTTTTTATTTGAATATTTTCATATAGATGGAATTAGAGCAGATGCAATCTCAAACCTTTTATATCTCGAGTATGCCCGTGAAAAAACAGGATTAAAAAACGCTCTTGGTGGAGATGCTAAATTAGAAGCTATCGATTTTTTAAAAACACTAAACGAAACAATTTTCAAACTCTATAAAAACCCTCTAATGATTGCCGAAGAAGCTACTTCTTGGCCTTTAGTTACCGCCCCAAGCTATAATGGCGGACTTGGATTTAACTATAAATGGAATATGGGTTGGATGAATGATATGTTAAAATACATGTCTTACTCACCTCAAGAAAGACAAAAACATCAAAATCTATTAACTTTTTCTCTTATGTATGCTTTTAGTGAAAACTATGTTTTAGCACTATCTCACGATGAAGTTGTACATGGAAAAAAGTCTCTTTTAGATAGAATGAGTGGAGATTATATCCAGAAATTCGATTCTCTTCGTATGTTCTATGGATTTATGATTGGGCACCCTGGAAAAAAATTGATTTTTATGGGTGGTGAAATTGGTCAATTCATAGAATGGAGATGCCACGAAGAACTCGAGTGGAAACTTTTAAAATATCCACAACACGATGCTTTAAAAACTTATATTGGTAAACTAAACCAGTTTTATAAATCAGAACCCGCTCTTTGGGAAAAAGATTCTTCTTCAGAAGGATTTGAATGGATAAATCATAAAAATCAAACTCAGAAACTTGTAACCTTTATTCGAAAAGGTGATAACCCAGAAGACTTTATTTTAGTTGTTTGTAATTTTACAAACAATCAATATTTCAATCATACAATCGGTGTGCCTAGAATGGCCGAATACATTGAAGTTTTTAATAGTGATAAAGATACTTTTGGTGGAAGTAACGAATTAAATCAGAAAATGATTAAGCCAATAAATAGAGAATTTGATGATCAACCATTCTCTATTTCAATTAATATAGCTCCACTTTGTACACTATTTTTAAAACCAATATTCAAAAAAAGGGGGAATTAAAAAATGAAAAAGAAAATGATCGCTATGATTTTAGCTGGGGGGCAAGGTAGTCGATTAAAAAAATTGACAAAAGATGTTGCAAAACCTGCTGTTCCATTTGGAGGGAAATATAGAATTATAGATTTTCCACTAAGCAACTGTGTTAACTCAGGTATTGATACTGTTGGGGTTTTAGTTCAATACAAACCATTTCTTTTAAGTAGACACATCGGTATTGGAAGTTCTTGGGATTTAGATATTGAAGGAGCTGGAGTTAGTATTCTACCTCCATACTCAACAGAAAATGGCAATTGCTGGTATAAAGGAACCGCTGATGCTATCTACCAAAACGAAAACTACATTGATATGTATAATCCTGAATATGTTCTTATTCTTTCTGGAGATCATATTTATAAAATGGATTATGATAAAATGTTAGATTTCCATATTGCTCAAAAAGCTGCTGCTACTGTTGCTGTTATTGATGTTCCATTAGATGAAGCATCTCGTTTTGGAATTATGAATACTGATGAAAATGGAGCAATTTATGAGTTCGATGAAAAACCTTTAAAACCTAAAAGTACTCTAGCAAGCATGGGTATATATATATTTAACTGGTCTGTACTTAAAAAAGCTTTAAGAGAAGATCAATCAGATACAACTTCTGAAAAAGATTTTGGTAAAAATATAATTCCAAATTTATTAGAGCAACGTGAAAAATTAATGGCATATCCTTTCTCTGGCTACTGGAAAGATGTTGGAACTATTGAAAGCTTATGGGCTTCTAATATGGATCTACTAGATAGCTCAAATCCTATAGATTTATTTGATAAAAAGTGGAGAATTTATTCTCAAGCAACAAATAAACCTGGGCATTTATTAGAAGAAACAGCATCTATTAAAAACTCTATAATTTCAGAAGGATGTATTATTAAAGGCGAGGTTATAAACTCTGTTATTTCTGCTGAAGTTGTTATTGAAGAGGGAGCTAGAGTTTATAATAGTGTTGTTTTAGCTGGAGCTGTTATAAAAAAAGATAGCTATATTGATAGAATTATTTTAGGCGAAAATGTTATTGTCGAAGAAGGACAACAATTTGGAAAAAAAGATGAAATATTATTTATCACTGGGGAGGAAAAATAATGCTATCAAACTACACTGGAATTATAACATCTTTTGAGAGCAAAGAACTTTTAAAAGCTTTAACAGAAAATAGAGGAGTTGCAACTGTTCCTATTGCTGGGAAATATCGTGCAATTGACTTTCCACTTTCATATATGAGAAATGCTGGAGTTAATAATATACACGTGCTTTCTAGCAAAAATTGTCGTTCATTAAAAAATCATCTTGATGTATCAAAATCTTGGGGTCTTAATAGAAAAAATGGTGGACTTACTCTTCATAGTGATAATTCTAATACTGATACTGAATTATTGCTTGAAAATTTTGATGACCTATTAGAAAACAAAGAAGGAATGGTTGTTATTGCTCCTACATATATGATCGCTAACATTGATTTAGAAGCAGCAATACAGTTCCATGAACTTTCTGATAACGATATCACTGTTATATACAAAACTATAGACGATTTGAATGAAAATTTTGTTGGATGTGACATCTTAGAATTCAACGAAAAAAATCATCTAAATAGAATTTTTGCTAACTATCTACCTAAAAAAAATAAAAATATATCAACTGAAATATTCTTATTGAAAAAATCACTGTTAATATCTTTAATTTTATCAAAGCCAACTCGTGATTTAAGTTTAAAAGACGTTATTTACAGAAGCAGAAATAATTTAAATATAGGGGGATTTGAGCATAAAGAGTATCTTTCTTGTTTAAATTCACTATCTAATTTCTTTAAAACCAATATGGATTTAATTGAAACAAAAATCTTAAAAGAACTATTTTTCAATGAAAATAGACCAATATTTAGTAAAGTTAAAGACTCAATTCCTACTCATTATTTAAATAATGCAGTTGTTAAAAACTCTATAATTTCAAACGAATGTTTAGTTGATGGAACTGTTAAAAACAGTGTTCTTTCTAGATATGTTACTGTTGAAAAAGGAGCTTATTTAGAAAACTGTATTATTCTTCAAAACTGTATAATTAAATCTGGTACGAATTTAAAAAACGTTATTGTTGATAAAAATGTTGTTTTAGAAAGCACAGAGCTTGAAGGAAATCCTTTCTATCCTCTTGTTATTCAAAAAAAATATAAGTTTTAATCTGAACAGGAGGAAAAAAATTGAAAAATATTAATCTACTTTTTGCTACTTCAGAAGCTGATCCATTTTTAAAAGTAGGAGGGCTCGGGGATGTTTCCCTTGCTCTTCCTAAAGCTTTAAAAAAAGTTGGAGTTAACGCCAAAGTTATTCTTCCTAAAAATGGAAATATACCTCAAAAATTCGTTGATAAAATGAATTTTATAGGTGATTTTACAGTTCCTGTCGGTTGGAGAAATCAATATGCTGGTCTTTTTCATTGTGAACATGATGGTGTTGATTTTTATTTTATAGATAATGAGTACTATTTTAAAAGACATGTTCCCTATGGACATTATGATGACGGTGAAATTTTCTCTTTCTACTGTAGAGCTGTTTTAGAGGCAGTTCGAATTATTCCTAACTTTATTCCAGATGTTATTCATTGTAACGATTGGCATACTGGTATGATTCCTGTTCTTTTAAAAGCTTTTTATAAAGAAGATAACCTTTTTAAAAATATAAAAACTGTTTTCACTATACACAACTTAAAATATCAAGGTGTTTTTTCTCCTAATATTTTAGGAGAACTTTTAGGTTTAGACGGTTCATATTATTCAGAGGACAAACTAAAATTTTATGATGGTGTTTCATTTATGAAAGGTGGACTCATTTATTCTGATGTTGTTACAACTGTAAGCGAAACATATTCAAAAGAGATTACTTATCCTTTCTATGGCGAGAAATTAGATGGGCTTATCATAGAGCTTGGAGATAAGGTTCACGGTATTGTAAATGGAATCGACTATAATTTATATGACCCTAGAAAAGATGATAAACTTTTTACTAAATTTGGGCTTAGTAATTTAAAGAAAAAAGCTGTCAATAAAACCGAGCTTCAAAAAAGATTGGGATTGCCTGTAGATGAAAATATTTTCATGGTTGGATTAGTCTCACGTCTAGTTAGTCAAAAAGGTCTTGATCTTATAAAATCTGTAATGGATGATATTTTAAATATAAATTTACAGTTTGTCGTTTTAGGAACTGGAGATGTTCAATATGAAGATCTATTTAATTACTACTCATATACTCATGAAGATAAACTATCTGCTAATATAACTTTTAGTGATGAATTAGCAAGAAAAATTTACGGAGCTTCAGATTTATTTTTGATGCCATCTCTTTTTGAACCTTGTGGTATTGGGCAACTTACAGCTATGAGATATGGAACTATTCCTTTAGTTCGAGAAACTGGTGGATTAAAAGATACCGTTTCTGATTTTGATAAAACTACTTTAAAAGGAACTGGTTTTGTTTTTCAGAACTACAATGCACATGATATGTTATTTAAATTAGAAGCCGCTGCTGAAATCTTCTATAAAAATAAAAAAGCTTGGACTGCACTTACTCGATCAGCTATGAAATACAATTCCGAATGGAAAGAATCTGCAAAAAAATATAAATCACTTTACGGGGGAATTTTATGAAATTAAATAAAAATCAATTTAAAGAAGATTATATAAAAAGACTTACTCTAACTTTTGCACAAACACCTACTGAAGCTTCTTTAGAGCACAAATATTTAGCTCTAGGAAAACTTGTAAGAGATTATATAACAGAGATGTGGGCTGATACAAATAATACCTATGTAAAAAAACAATCAAAACAGATATATTATTTTTCAATGGAGTTTTTAATTGGAAGACTATTAAATTCATATCTTTTAAATTTAAATATAAGAAACACTGTTCAAGATGGATTAAAAGATTTAGGAATTGATTTAGAAGAGCTGCTTGCTGTTGAGCCTGATCCTGCTCTTGGTAACGGTGGACTTGGAAGGCTTGCTGCTTGCTTTATGGATTCACTTGCTTCTTTGGGTTTACCTGGACATGGTTGTGGTATTCGATTTAAACATGGTCTTTTCAATCAAAAAATTGTAAATGGTTATCAAAAAGAACTTTTAAACAACTGGTTGAAAGAGGATTTTCTTTGGGAGATAAAAAAACCAGAAAAAAGTGTTGTTATTAAATTTGGTGGTAATGTTGTTTTAACTAAAACACATCACGGTTTAGAACCAGTGTACTCTGGATGTGAAGAAATAGTTGCGGTTCCATATGATATTCCTATTTTAGGTTCTAGTAGAGAAACTGTAAATACTCTAAGACTTTTTAGTGCTGAGTTACCTGATGAAGAAATTGATTTAGGTGGTTTGCAAAAAGGAGATTATCAAAAGTATATAGATAAAAAATATGCTGTCGAAGCAATTTCACAAGTTTTATATCCTGATGATTCTAGTTTTCAAGGTAAACTTTTACGTCTAAAACAAGAGTATTTCTTTGTTAGTGCTGGTCTTCAAACAATTCTAAAAAAATATAGAAAATTAAAAGAACCAATTCATAGATTTTCTGATTTTATTGGAATTCATATAAACGATACACATCCAGCTATAGCTGTTGGAGAACTTATGAGACTACTTTTAGATGAAGAAAAATTAGATTGGGATACAGCTTGGGATATAACAGTTAAAACTCTTGCTTATACAAATCACACTATCTTATCTGAAGCTATGGAAAAGTGGCCTTATGATATGTTTAGAAAAACTATTCCTAGAATTCTTATGATTATAGAAGAAATCGATCGAAGATTCTGTGAAGAAATCAACAAAAAATATAACAATGATATTTACAAAATTAACTCTATGAAAATAATTTACAATGGTGAAATTAGAATGGCTAATTTAGCTATTGTCGGTTCTCATTCAGTAAATGGAGTAGCTAAAATTCATACTGAAATTTTAAAAAGTCGTGAATTAAAAGATTTTTATTTATTCTATCCTGAAAAGTTTAATAATAAAACAAATGGAATAACTCATAGAAGATGGCTTAAAAATGCTAATCCTGAACTCTATAAATTAGTTATTGAAAATAGTGGTAATGAATGCATTGAAGATACGAATAAATTTATTAACTTCTTAAAATGTACAAATGACGAAGACGTTTTACAAAAACTCGATAAAATTAAATTAAATAATAAAGAAAAGGTTGTTCGATTTGTTAAAAGAAATTATAACATTGATATCAATCCGTTCTCTATTTTCGATGTGCAAATAAAAAGATTGCATGCATATAAGCGACAGCTTCTAAATGTTTTTCATATTATGTATCTTTACAATCAACTTAAAGAAAATCCAGAACTTGATATTGTTCCTAGAACCTTCTTCTTTGGAGCAAAAGCAGCTCCATCTTATTATTTAGCTAAAAATATTATAAAACTTATAACTTCAGTTGCTGAAGTTGTAAATAACGACGCTAGTATTAGAAATAAAATCAAAGTTGTTTTTCTTGAAAACTATGGTGTTTCTATAGCTGAATTAATAATCCCTGCTGGAGATGTAAGTGAGCAAATTTCTACTGCATCAAAAGAAGCTTCTGGAACAGGAAATATGAAGTTGATGATGAATGGAGCTATAACGTTAGCTACTCTTGATGGAGCTAACGTTGAAATTTATGATGAAGTTGGAGATGATAATATTGTTATCTTTGGTTTGACTTCTCAAGAAGTTATGGAGCTTGAAAAAAATCGTAGCTATAATTATAAAGAGTTTTTAGATTCTAATCCTGATTTACAAAAGATTATTCATCAACTCAAAGATGGTACTTTCTCAAGTAATCATGATGAATTTAACGATATATTAAACCATATTTTTGGTGAAGGTGATCCTTACTTCGTTTTAAAAGATTTCCCTGCTTATATTGATGCTCAATTTAAAATCAACACTCTCTATGAAAATAGAAAAGGTTGGCTTCAAATGTGTTTAGCAAATATAGCTCATTCAGGTAAATTCTCTTCTGATAACAGTATTAAAAATTATGCTGAAGATATTTGGCATATAAAGGAGGTAAAAAAAGGTGAATAGCATCTCTTACTTTTTACAGCCTGATTCTATCTTATTTAATTCTCAAGATATTGATTTTAAAATGCCGTTTGGTGCCACAGCTTGTGGTGAAGAAATAACTTTTAATATATTAACAGAAGTATCAATAAACTGTTTAGATGTTAGATTAATACTAAAAAATGGTAAAGAATCAGAGTTTAAGTTGTATAAAAAGAAAGAGAAAAAAATAAGAGACCGTGACTATATAGTCTGGTCTCTTCATTTTAAGACACCTTCTCTTCCTAAAACTCTTTTCTATCACTTTAAATTTTTAATTGGAAATAGCAACTCTATTTTTTATTACGGAAACAACTCTTTAGGATTGGGTGGCGTTGGTAGTATCTATGAAAATCATCCAATTGATTATCAAATAACTCTTTTTTATAAAAACAACCCCTCTCCAAAGTGGTTTAAAGAAAGTATTGCATATCAAATATTTCCAGATAGATTCTGCAATGCTAATCGTGATGGTAAATTAAATGCCACAAAAGAAAATAGTTTTATTTATGGTCGTTGGAATGATAAACCTATGTATATCAAAAACTCAAAAGGAGAGATTGTTCGATGGGATTTTTTTGGTGGTAATTTAAAGGGAATTACACAAAATATAGGCTATTTAAAAGATTTAAATGTAGGCACTCTTTATCTTAATCCTATATTTGAAGCTACTAGTAATCACAGATATGATACAACGAACTATCATAATATCGATCCTATTCTTGGAACTTTAAAAGATTTTAAAGAGATGGTTAGAGAGTGTAAGCAACGTGGAATTTGTACAATATTAGATGGTGTCTTTAATCATACTGGTAAAGATAGTATCTACTTTAAAGATGCTTCTAGATCTACAAAATCTCCTTTTTATTCTTGGTATAGATTCAAAGAGTATCCTTATGATTATGATTCTTGGTGGGGAATTAAAGATCTGCCTTGTGTAAATGAATTAGAACCTAGTTTTTTTAAATATATTGTTGAAGGTGAAAATAGTGTTGTTAATCACTGGATGAAAACTGGAATCAAAGGTTGGAGGTTAGATGTTGCTGATGAGCTACCAAGTTTCTTTATTGAAAACTTTAGGTATAAATGTAAAAAAATTGATTCTGATGCAATCATAATTGGAGAAGTTTGGGAAGATGCTAGTAATAAGATAAGTTATGGTCAAAGAAGAGAGTATTTCAATGGAAAACAACTTGATTCTGTTATGAACTATCCTCTTAGAACTTATTTACTCAATTTTTATAATGGTTCAATTGATAGTGAAACTCTTTTAAAATATATGAACTCTTTAAGAGAAAATTATCCAGCAGAAAACTATTTCTCAAATTATAACCTTTTAAGCAGTCATGATGTAAAACGGATTAAAACTTCTGTAAAAGATATTGTGAAATGCTTTAATATTGATACCCAACTTCAGGGTGCTGCTGTAACTAGAGTTTTAAAATCTTTAAGTTTAATTCAATTTACACTTCCAGGGGTACCTGTAATATATTATGGAGATGAAGTTGGATTAGAAGGAGGTAAAGACCCTGACAACAGAAGAACTTATCCTTGGGGTTCTGAAGACAGCAATCTTTTAAAATGGTATCAAAAAATTACATCTTTAAGATACAATTCTAAGATTTTAAAAAAAGGTGAGGTGAAATTCTTCTCTCCACATCCTGATGTTTTTGGATATATTAGGTATCTACCTAATACAAATGACTTTATTGGAGTTATAAGTAATCGTAGCCCTTATAAATCTAAATTTTTTAAATTAAATTTAAAGGAATTAGTCGGGCAGTTTAGTAATAATATTACGACTGACATATATCTTTGGAATGAATCCCTAATCGTTCCAATAGATTCATCTACTGATTTCCCAATAAAAATCCCCCCACTAAAGACACTTTTGTTTAGTAGTAAAAGTGTCTAAAAAAAAGCCGAGCACCCCCCCTGCTCGGCTTTTTTCCTATTTAGATTTCATATTCTTTTGGAATTATTCCCTTCTCTTTCCAATCTTGAATTGGAATTTCTAACTCTGCTATTTTACCATGTCTGATATCTAAAATCCATCCATGTATTTTTGGATATTTTCCACTTTCTATTTTATTTCTTATAATAGCTATTTCAAATATATGCTTTAATTGCTCTAACACATTTAATTCTGTTAGCCTATCTAATCTTTCTTCTTCGGTTTTTAAGTTTTCTAACTCTTCTTTATTTTCAACCTCAATTTTTTTTATCGGCATTAACCAACTCGAAATTATAGACGAGTCTCTACATTTATCATGAGCAGTTTTTATTCCACCACACTCATAGTGTCCTGAAACAATTATATGTTTTACCTCAAGTTGTTCTACAGCATACTCTAGAGTAGCTAAAAAATTCATATCATTTGGAAAAACTTGATTTGCTATATTTCTATGGATAAAAAAACTTCCAGGTTCACTTTGTGTAAAAGTATCAATTGGCATTCTACTATCTGAACACCCAATATATAAAAACGGTGGATTTTGTCCTTTAGATAGTTTTTCAAAATAATCTTTATCTAAATCCAATTTTTTTTGAACCCAGTCTAAATTTTCTTTTAATAAATCATTGTAATTTTGCATCTTTCTCCTCCTTCAATTATATAGAGTATTTCGAATATTATACTATACTTTACAATTTTTCTCTAGTTTTTTAAAAATAAATTGTGTGATAAAAAAATAAAAAAGCTTGCTTTTTATCAAAAGTTGACTTATAATTCAAGTAGTGATTTTAATTATAAATCATTTAAATATACGACAAAAGATATCAAAGTATTAATCTTTGATAATAGCTACTAATATAAATATAAAAAATAGAGAATATATAAGGAGTGCAATTATGAGTTCAAAAATTATGAGTTCGAAAGATACTGTTACTAATTTATTAAAAGGTGCAGGTATTGATATTAATAATGAAAATTCTGGTTTAATTACTGTTAATGATGAAAGTTTTTATAAAAAGATTTTAGTAAACGGATCTCTTGGATTAGGAGAAGGATACGTAGATAAAACTTGGGAATCTGAGCATGTAGATCAATTCATTTTCAAAATTTTAAGAGGAAACTTAGAGGATAAATATAATACTCAATTAGCTCTTAATGCAGTAAAAGAAAGATTTAAAGATATGATGAATCCACAAAGTATTTTTAACTCTAAAAAAGATATTTCATTTCATTATGATACTGGAAACAACCTATTCTACAATATGTTAGACAAAAGAATGGTTTATACTTGTGGATATTGGAAAAATGCAAAAAATTTAGATGAAGCTCAAGAGCACAAATTAGATTTAATTTGTAAAAAGATAGGTTTAAAACCTGGAATGACAGTTTTAGATGTTGGTTGTGGTTGGGGACCTTTCATGAAATATGCAGCTGAAAAGTATGGTGCTATATGTACTGGTATTACTCTTTCTAAAGAACAAATAAAATTAGGAGAAGAACTTTGTGAAGGACTTCCAGTTACTTTTGTTTATAAAGATTATAGAGAATTTGAAAGTGAGCAATTTGATAGAGTTGTTTCAGTTGGAATGTTTGAACATGTTGGATATCAAAACTACACTACTTTTATGAATAAAATGTCAACTTTATTGAAAGATGACGGTGTTTTCTTATTACATACAATTGGTGGATTAAAAAGCAATCCTCAAGCTGATCCTTGGATCAAAAAATACATCTTCCCAAATGGTTCAATTCCTTCAATTGAAGCAATTGGAAAATCTATTGAAAGTACTTTCTTTATGGAAGATTGGCATGATTTTGGACAAGATTATGATAAGACTCTTATGTGTTGGCATGAAAACTTTATCAAAAATTGGGATAAAATTAAAGATGAATACGATGAGAAATTTAAAAGAGTATGGGAATACTACTTACTTTCTTGTGCAGGAGCATTTAGAGCTAAAGATTTAGGTTTATGGCAAATTGTTTTAACTAAAAAGAAATTAGATAAATTAGAATATAGATATTAATTTTTTCTTCAAAAAAAAGACACCTTTAAAAGTGTCTTTTTTTATTTTTAGAATTTTTTTAAATCCTCTTCTACTGTACTAATACTTCCTATATTAAAGTTTTCAATTAAAACTTTTAAAACATTTCCAGATAAGAATGCAGGAATTGTTGGTCCGATGTTTATATTTTTTACTCCTAAGTGTAATAATGCTAGTAAAACGATTACTGCTTTTTGCTCATACCAAGCAATATTATAAGCAATTGGTAACTCATTTATATCTTCCAATCCAAATACCTCTTTTAATTTTAAAGCAATTAATGCTAATGAATATGAATCATTACATTGTCCTGCATCTAAAACTCTTGGGATTCCACCGATATCTCCTAAGTTTAACTTGTTATACTTATACTTTGCACATCCAGCTGTTAAGATAACTGTATCTTTTGGTAGATTTGCTGCAAATTCTGTATAATAATCTCTTGACTTCATTCTTCCATCACAACCAGCCATTACATAGAATCTTTTTATAGCACCTGATTTAACTGCATCTACAACTTTATCTGCTAAGGCAAAAACTTGGTTATGAGCAAATCCACCTATAATTTTTCCTGTTTCTATTTCAGTTGGTGATTTTGAAATTTTTGCTAATGCTATAACTTCTGAGAAATCTTTTTTACCATCTTTTTCAGCAATTCTAGTCCAACCTGGGAATCCAGTTGCATTTGTTGTAAATACTTTCCCTTCATAAGCAGCACCTGATTTTGGTGGAACAATACAATTTGTTGTAAAGATAATTGGTCCGTTGAAAGTTTCGAACTCTTCTTTTTGTTTCCACCAAGCATTTCCATAATTTCCAGCTAAGTGAGAGTACTTTTTTAACTCTGGATAGTAATGAGCTGGTAACATCTCTGAGTGAGTATAAACATCCACTCCTGTTCCATCTGTTGCTTCTAAAAGTTGAACTATATCATTTAAATCATGTCCTGAAATTAAAATTCCTGGATTGTTTCTAACTCCGATATTTACTTCTGTTATCTCTGGATTTCCAAATTTACCTGTATTAGCAGAATCTAATAAAGCCATTACATCTACTCCAAACTTTCCAGTTTCTAAAGTTAAAGCTACTAAATCTCCTAGTTCTAAGCTATCATCCAAAGTTGAAACTAAAGCTTTTTCTATAAACATAACAATTTCTGATTTTTGATATCCTAAATTTACAGAGTGTTCATAATAAGCTGCCATTCCTTTTAATCCATATATAACAAGTTCTCTTAAAGATCTTACATCTTGATTAATTGTTGATAAAACTCCAATACTTAGAGATTTTTTGTTCATCTCTTCTATTGTTGAAGTTACAAATGTCATTGCATCATGATTTTTTAATCTTTTTGGCTCTAAATTTAAATCTTTCATTATAGATGCTAATTTAGTTCTTAATTCTAAGCCCTTTAATATCTCTTCTGAAATCATTTTATCATCAAAGTTTGCATTTGTTATAGTTATAAATAATGCATTTGTTATATAATAATCAACTTCTGAGTTGAATTTTACATTTTCTAATCTAGTTTCTAAAGTTAAAGCTTCTCTTAAAATAGAGATTCCTTTTGCTGTATAAATAAGTAAATCTTGAAGATTTGAAGTTGTTGGTTTTTTTCCGCAAACTCCAACTACTGAGCAGCCTTTATTTCCTGCTGTTTCTTGACATTGAAAACAAAACATTGGTACTTTTTCCATTTTTTTCTCCTCTATTTATAAATTATATATCTCTATTATATCAGTATAGTTTATATTTTTCTGTAACATATGTTACAGAAAATGAAATTAACTAGAATTTTTTTCATTTTAAGAGTATAATTGAGTTAATTAATCAAGAATATGGTTAGACTAGGAGGATTTATGAAAAAATATTTTTTCATGTTAGGATTTTTATTTGTTCTTATTGGTTGTAGTGCTGTTCAAAATGATAATATATCTGATTTCTTTGTTTCTGGAAATTTTGTATATAGTGGTGGATTTGAAAAAGGCGGCATTAAAACATCTAGCAAAATAGTAAAAAAAGATAATTTGAAATTTCTAGTAGAAGAAACAGTTGATACTGCAACTAGAGTTGAAAGAGTATATCTTTTAAATAAAACTTCTGTAGATTTAGTTTTTGTTGGAGAAGAGTCTAGTTTTAATTTTGATTCTATTAATTTGACTAAAAAAGAAACTATTTTAAAAACTCCATTCAAAATTGGAAATAGTTGGGTGTCTAACAATAATGAATATGAAATAATTGACTATATCGATGCTGAATCTGGAATTGAAGTAACTGTTCAAAAAATATATCCGAATGGAAACGTTGAAAAAACTATCTATCAAAAATATTTTGGAAAAATATATCGTAGCTTTTCTCAAAATAATTAAAGGAAATTATTTTTTTTCGAGAATAATATGAGTGAAATTTAATGTATAAAATGAACTTTTATTATAGGAGGATTAAAATTATGGATAAAATGAGTTTAGCATTTCAAATGAATAAATTTGTTGGTGATCTACATGTTTTCAAAACAAAGGTTCACAACTTCCATTGGAATTTAGTTGGAGAGCATTTCTTTGTTATACATCCAATGTTAGATGGAATTATGGCAGAGATTGATACTCAAATAGATTCTGTAGCTGAGAGGCTTCTTATGGTTGGTCATAGACCTCACGCTTCTCTTCATGTCTACTTACAGCATACTGTTTTAGCAGAAGCTGAAACAAAGCCATACGGAGCTAAAGAAGCTGTTAACTATATGCTTCATGATTTTAAACTGTTATTAACTGAAATTAATCTAATAATGAAAATAGCTGAAAAAAATGGTGATGGAGAAACTCTTTCTTTGATGACAGAAATTGGTGCTCTTTACCAAAAGCACATCTGGATGTTTGGAGCTTGGGTAGCATAATAAAAAAAATCCCCTTTTACAAGGGGGTTTTTTTTATTTGTTTTCTAAAGCATATAATCTTTTATTTAATAAGATCATTTTTTTAATTAGCTCTCTTTCAGATAAAGCTGTCATTAGGTGATCTTGAGCATGAACAAACACAATTGATAAAGGTATTTTTTGTCCTGAAGCTTCTCTTTGAATCATATCTGTTTGAACATGGTGAGCTTTTAGTACTGACGCATTACACTCTTTCATGCACTCTTCTGCTAGTTCAAATTTACCCTCTTCTGCATAAGCAAGTGCTTGGTGAGCGTTTCCCTTTGCTTCTCCTGCATATGCTACTATTGTGAATATTATTTCTTCTAATTCATCTTCTGTAAAATCTACCATTGTAATCCTCCCGAACTGATTTTTTTATTTTTTTATTTTAATTTTAAATTTTTGCCAAGGCTTTATATTATCTAGTAGTCCAATGTAGTTTTGATCTAGTTTTCCTACTATACTTGTTTTTCCAGTATTTTTCATATCTTTTTTAGCTATATGTAACTCACCTGCATATTGACCATAAAGTGATGACTCTATAAGTAAGTCTCCTTTTTTTATATCTACTGCATTAAATAATTCAAAATGAGTTCCTTTATATTTTACTCTTGATTGAGTTGATCTTACAACATATTCTCCTATATCTCCTCTATGGAAATGCAACTCTTTTTCTATTATATCTTTTTCAATCTTTCCAACACCTTCATAAACTTCACACTCTAACTCGAGCATCTCTTTATTTATATCTGCTAATCTTTTCAGTTCCTCTTCTGTAGGGAAACAATTTGAAATTATTACTACATCTATTCCTTCATTAAATAACTCTCTACCTTGAACCTCAATTGGTAAGTCTCTATGTTCTTCTAAAGTACAAAGTCCATCATTTACTGGCCATGGTCCAAATGTTCCTGTTTGTGAAGTAACAAATGCGGCTTTTGTTAAAGAAAACCCTTTAAATCTTTCGTTACAACTTCTAAAATGTTCTCTTGATAGCCCTGTATATCTATGTGGATAGAAGTTATGACATCCTACTAATTTTTCAGCATTCGGCATATAATCCATAATTGTATTTACATAATTTGTATCTTGACTCATATTTATCTCTACTAATAATCCATGCTCATTGAAAGTCATTATGCTTTCTTCGTTTCCAGAGAATCCTAAGTCTAATCTTACTCCAACAGCACCAATCTCTTTAAAGAAAGATAAATCATCATAACTTATATCTAGTTTACTAAATATTGATGGAGCTACATCTACCATAACTTCCATTCCAAAACTATTCGCATGCTCAATTGTATCTTTAAATTCTTTTAATATTACTTCCTTATCCCCATCTACTGATAACAAGCAAGTGAAAACTCTTTTGTATCCATATTTAGCAGCTAACTCAATGTAATTTTTATTTTCTTCTAAAGTAGCGTGAAATGGATAGATTGAAATACCTAATTGCTTCATAGCTGTAATCCTCCTACTAAAAACCTTGTTTTACTTAGGTTTTACTTTATTTTTGCTTATAAGTCAAGTCTTAAAATTTGGGGAAAAGTTTTTATCTTTTTTTCGTTTAACAGTTACAGCAATAACAATACTTTTATTCGTTTTTTTTTCTGTTAACGCTTTAAATTATTTTTTTTCTCCAGTAGCTTCTTCAGCTATTTTATATATCTCTATACTGCTTTCTCTACCCTTATCTAAGTATAAAATATTTATTTTATGTCTTTCATCTTTATATTCTAAAGTTTCTCCTAAAGTCATACCTCTTAAAATTTTTAAAAAATTATAGTTATAATAGAATTTACATTTTAATAACTCTTTATACAACCTTGATTCAAATATAAATTTATTGCTAAATACATCCGATGTTTTACTTACCAATATATATTTTTCTTCATACTCTGTGTTTGGATTTTCTTTTAAAGCTAAACATATAGCTGAATCTAAAAAACCTGACATTCCTTTATCTAAATGATATAAATTATTTCGAACAAAATCTACGCCCTCTTTTAACAAAACCTCTTCTATTACTTTACTTACCTTTGATATTGACTGAACTCTATCCCTTAATGGCAATAATAATCTATCAACCTCTTCTGCTACTATAGATGAAAGTTTATGTGAGAATTTAAATTCTATCTCCATTATCTTACTTGTGAATCCTTCACTACTTTTTATTTTACTATACTCTATATTGTATTTTGTAAGTTGATTTATGTCTTCTAATGCTGGTTTTAGTATTGTTTTTTCAAAATCATAGAATCGTTCATAGTTTTCTTGTCCAACTCCTAGAAGTTCTTTTAAATTATCTCTGCTTATTAAGAATCCATTATGATTTCTATTTTTTATCATCGCCAAGTATAGTTGAAAACTTTTTTTATCTCTAAACAATAAAATAAGTAACAAATCAATATCATCAAATATTCCACTTTCTTTTAAAGACTTTAAAGATCTTGAAACATACAATCGATACTCTTCTCTATTTCTTAAATAAAAATCAAAAATTGGAAATGATGAAAAAAATATCTCTTCATCTTTTTCAACTAATTTTAAATGAATTCTTCTTTTAGAAAATTTATCCAAAAAATCTTGGATTGACGTTTTATCTTTTACAATGTTTAGGAGTTCTTTTTCTGTAAAAATTACGTATTTTTCATTTTTATTTTTATATTTTTCTCTAATTACCTCTAAAAAATCTCTTTCTTTTTTGTTTAATTTTTTATCTGTATCTATAAAAAGATCATTTTTAGAAAAATCAAAAGCCATTTTATTAATAATAACACCACCTTTTTTGATTTTTTTTTAAAAATAACTAGATTTTTTAAAGTTTTTTTGTTTTTTTTTTACACTTCTAACCCAAAATTAGACGTTTTATTTTTGTTTTTTTTTCGTTACATATAGATAATACAACATTTTTCGTTGCTTTTCAAGTTTTTTAAGATAAAAATGATTTTCATTTGACGAAAAAAGCTTTAAATAAGTCTTATTTGACTTTTTTCAAAACATAATATATAATAAATTTGTCAAGTGAAGAATGTTCATGACAAATTTAGAAGATTATAAATTAAAAATTCAAAACATCGAATCAAAAGGGAGAAAAATTATGAAAAGAATATTATTACTTTGTTCTGCAGGAATGTCAACAAGTATGGTTGTTAAGAAAATGGAAGCTGCTGCTGCCATTGATAATATAGAGGTACAAATTGCTGCTGTTGGTTTAGAACAGTTCCATGAATTACTACCTCAATATGATGTATTTCTTTTAGGACCACAAGTTAGATTTAAAAAAGCTGAATTAGGAGCTTTAGCTGCTGCTGCTGGTAAACCTTTAGAAGTTATTGATACAATGTCTTATGGTACATTAAATGGTAAGAAAATTTTAGATCACGCTTTAAGCTTAATTAAATAACACAATATAAAAACACTTTTATTAAAAACACGGGAGGGTAACAAAATGAAAAAATCACTTTATTTATTAGCTGCTTTATCTTTATTAGGTACAAACGTATTTGCTAAAGAGGTTATAGCACCTGCTGTAGAAAGCAGTAAAGAAGTTATTGTTGAACCAGTGGTAATAATCGAAGAAGCTCCAGTTGAAGCTTGGTCGTTCTCTGGAAGAGCATATTTAGAAACAGAAGATTTTGATAATGGTTCAGCTTTAAGATGGCAAGGACCTGGAACATCAATAGGGGATGACGAAGATGGAACTTTCATAGGAACTGGAATATCTGCAACAAAAGGAAAATTAACTTTAGATTTATTAGTTGAAAAAAGATTTGGTGGAGATATTGGATTCTCTTCTGCTGATGCTGAATGGGAAGCTACTAGAGCAGATTGGAAAATTAGATATCAATTATTTGAAAACCAAGCATTCCATTTAAAATATAGAAATGAAGAAAGAACTAGAGATTATTCTAGAAACGCTTATCAAGGTAACTGGACTAGAGATAGATATGAATTAGGAACTGATTTTAATCACTTTAATGGACTTCTTGCTGGTTGGTTAGTTGTTGGTATGGATAAAGATAAATCAACTGGTTTAACAGAAGTTAAAGATGCTAACAATAATGGTATTGGATCTTATACAATATCTTCTGACAGAGATAATGGTTGGTATTGGGAAGGCGACTTCGGTCCTAGCTTTAAGTTAACTGATAAGTTATCATTCAATCCAACTGTTTACACAACTGGTGAAATGTATGATAGTTATGAAATGGTTGAAACTCAAATCAGAATTATGATGCCATATCAAGCTACTGAAAAATTAACTATTATGCCTAGAGTTAGATTTACTTTAGATAAAACTATGGATACAAAAAATTCTGGTTCATACGTTAGAGATTGGGAATATGCTGCTGGAGATAGAATCAGATATGAGTTAATGGCTAACTATGTAATCAACGATCAATTCTCTACTTTCGTAGGAGTTGCTTATGAGGATAGCGTTAGAGAATATGGTAACGGAGATATCTTAGGTACAGCTAATGAAAACGGTAAAAAAGACCTTGACATGTGGTGGACATACGTTGGTTTAAACTACAAGTTTAACTAATTAAAAAAATATTAAAGAATTATGGGGAGGGGAAGATTTTCCTCCACCCCTTTCTATAAAATTCGAAATAATCAAAATTAAAAAAACGGAGGAAATATTATGAGTAAATTTATGACTATTATTGAAGAAAAACTTATGCCAATTGCTGGAAAAGTTGGACAAAACAGATATTTAAATGCAATCAAAGACGGTTTCGTTTACACAATGCCGTTTCTTATCATCGGTTCATTTATCCTTTTAATGGTAAACCTACCATTTACTGATCCTAGCAATGTACTTTATATGCAATGGTATGCTGATTTAATGGGAGCTTTCAAAGGAGATTTAGTACAACCGTTTTATGTAAGTATGGGAATTATGTCTTTATTTGTTTCTTACGGAATTGGAATGTCTTTATCTACTAGTTATGGTTTAAACAGTACAACTGGTGGATTCTTATCACTATATGCATTTTTACTGACATCTGCTAAGCTCGATTGGTTACCTGTTGGTCAAGCAGAAGGTGCTAGCAAACTATTCTTAATCCCTAACGGTGGATGGATGCCTGTTATGGATGCTAGATACTTAGATGCAAAAGGTTTATTTACAGCTATTCTTGGTGGAATAATTGCTATCGAAATTTTCAGACTACTTGTACAAAAGAAGTTTGTTATCAAACTTCCTGATTCAGTACCACCTGCAATTGCTAAATCTTTCGAACTACTGATTCCTATTGTTTTCGTAACAATCATATTCCACGCTGCTAATATCTTTGCAGTAAAGAATTTAGGTATCATGGTTCCAGAAATTATCTTAAAAGCTTTTGCTCCATTACTAAATATGTCTGATTCATTAATCTCTGTAATCTTTATTATCATAATAACTCACCTTTTATGGTTTGCTGGATTACACGGAACAAATATTGTTATAGCTATTATTAACTCAATAACTTTATCTAACCTTGCTGTTAACCAAGCTGCAGTTGTTGCTGGTGATACTTTACCAAAAATATTTGCAGGTGGATTCCTTGATGCTTATGTTTACATAGGAGGAGCTGGAGCTACTTTAGGACTTGCCCTTGCTATGACTGTGAGTAAAAATGCACATATTAAATCAATTGGAAAACTTTCAGTTATTCCAGCTGTATTTAACATAAACGAACCTATTATGTTTGGAGCACCAATCGTAATGAATCCTTTACTATTCATTCCATTTGTTGGAATACCAGTGTTAAATGCTTCTATAGCATGGTTTGCTACAAAGTTTGGTCTAGTAGGTAAAATAGTAACTCTTGTTCCTTGGACAACTCCAGGACCAATAGGAGCTTTATTAGGTACTAACTTCAGTGTTACTGCTTTCATCTTAAGTTGTGGTCTCGTTGCAATATCATTCTTCCTTTATATGCCATTCTTAAGAGTTTATGAAAAGTCATTAGAAGAAACTGAAGGATCAACAATCTAATCAAAAAGTTATTTAAAAGTGCTAATTTTAAATAAAAAACACCCGAGTGAACTAGTTCACTCGGGTGTTTCCCTTTTCTATTTTGTTAACTTTAAAAATTCATCCTCTGTTAAGATCGTTATATTTCCTAACTCTTCTGCTTTTTTAAGCTTACTTCCAGCATCTTCTCCAACAATTAAATAATCTAATTTTTTACTTACTGTTGAAAGATTACTTCCACCTAAATTTTGAATTAATTCTTTTATCTCTTCTCTTTTAAACTTTTGTAACTTTCCTGTAAATAAAAATGTTTTTCCTATAAATCTTTCATCAACTTCCGTTAAATCTACTTTAGAGTTTTCACCTTCTGTAAAATTAACTCCAAAATCTTTTAGTTTTTCTACAATTTCTAAAGATTTTTCGTCTTTAAAAAAGCTGAATACAGATTCTGCTACTTTTTCTCCAACACCATCAATCTCTAAAAGTTCCTCTTTTTTCATAACGCTTAAAGCTACAATATTTTTACTTTTTTTAGCTAATACATTTCCTAAGAATTTTCCTACAAAAGGGATTCCTAAAGAGTACAAAGTTTTTGAGTAAGGTCTATTCTTGCTTTTTTCTATTGAATCTAGTAGTTTTTGAACACTCTTTTCGCCCATTTTATCGAGCTTCATAAGTTCGTCTTTATGTTCATATAGTTTATATATGTCAGTTATATCTTTTATATATCCTAGTTCCAACATTTTTTCTACTATTTTACTTCCAAATCCACTGATATTCATAGCATCACGTGAAACGAAGTACTCTATTCCACCTCTAACTATAGCCCGACATAAAGAGTTTGTACATTTTAAATCTACAAGCCCTTCAGCTTTTTCTAAAAGTGTATTGCACACAGGACAATTAGTTGGTGCTACAACCTCTCTCTCCTCTCCTGTTCTAACATTTTTAATAGCGCTTATAACTTGTGGGATAATCTCTGCTGCTTTTTCTATAAAAACTCTATCTCCAATTCTGATATCTTTTCTTTTAATTTCATCCATATTGTGTAAACTTGCTCTTTTAACTCTACTACCTGATAACTCTACCTCTTTTAACTCTGCTACTGGTGTTACCTTTCCTGTTCTTCCAACTTGCCAAGTTATATTTAAAAGCTCAGTTGTAATTTGTTTTGCAGGAAACTTGTATGCTATAGCCCATCTTGGACTTTTCGTTGTATATCCAACCTCATCCCAAAGATTAATAAGGTTTAATTTTATAACCAATCCATCGGTTTCAAAATCTAACTTCTCTTTTTCTTTTTCCCAAAAAGCTATTCTTTTTTCCATACAATTCACGTCAGTTATAAGTTCTGCTACACGAGTTGTTTTTATTCCTACTTTTTCCAAATAATTTAAACTTTCACTATGAGTTTTAAATCCATATTTTTCTGCATCTACTAAAAAATAGAAATATGCATCTAACCCTCTCGATTTAACAATTTCAGAATCCAATTGTCTTAAAGTTCCACTTGCTGCATTTCTTGGGTTTGCAAAAATTTCTTCACTATTTTCTAATCTTTCTAGATTTAAAGTCTTAAATCTACTTAGTGGTAATACAATCTCTCCTCTAACTTCTATACTTATATTTTCTTTTAAAAAATTTGGAATACTTTGGATAGCGAGTATGTTTTCTGTAACATCCTCACCCTCTATCCCATCACCTCTTGTAACAGCTCTTAAAAGCCGACCGTTTTCATATATGATACTTATACTAGCTCCATCCAGCTTCAACTCTAACACATACTCTAGCTCTTTATAATCGTTATCTAAGTTTTTTCTTACTCTTTCATTAAAAGATATTACATCTTCTATGCTATATGAATTATTTAAACTAAGCATTGGTTTTTTATGAACTACCTTTTTAAATTTTGATTCTTTTAAATTTACCGCTCCTACAGAGTACGTAGGAGATTTTTTTTCTAAATATTCTGGATTTTCATTTTCTAATTTTTCTAACTCTTTTAAAAGTTTATCAAACTCAAAATCTGATATAATTGACTCGTTTTTTGTATAGTAATAATAGTTGTAACGCTCTATCTCTTTTCTTAGCTCTTCTATTTTGTTTTGGGGATTTTTTTCTTCTATAGTTTCAAAAAGCTTCAATGTTTTACACCACCTTATTTTTTATTTTTACCCTAATTATATCATATATTCAACAAAACAAAAAAAAACCCTTGGATTTTTCCAAGGGTTTTTATATATTATTAGAAAGTTACTTTCATACCAGCGTATGCAAGTGGTTGCCATCTCCAGTTAGATGCAGATCCTTCACTTTTGTTATCCCAGTTTCTATACTCTGCTCCTACTCCAGTGTTTAATGCAAAGTTTTCAGTTACTTTGTATTCAGCATCTAAAGTTAATAGAGTGTATAAGCTGTATGTATTTTTATCTTCTGTTTTCAATTTTGAATCAGCAGAATATCTGTCATATTGTCTAAAGTCATATGCATCATATCCACCTTCGAAGTTGAAATCAAGTGCATATTTATCATTTGAGTATAATCCTATAGTTTTATATAGGTACATTTCCCAACTAACTACAAACTCTTCATCTTTAGTTTCGTTTAAATTAACTCCAGTTTGAATGTCTTTTCCATAGAAGTTTTGGTTTAAGTAAACTGTTCCATCCCAAGTAAATCCTAATGGTAAGTTACCAGCGTACTCTATGTCAGCTCCTACAGTATTAGTATGGTTTCCTCCACCATCTTCTGCAAACTCATGCTTGAACTTAGGTGCTATTACCACGTTGCTTAATAAAGCTCCTTCGTTTTTGTATACATTGAATCTAGCTTGGTATTCAACTGTTTGAGAGTCAGATGTTGTATCCATATATTCTACTCTTGAAGTGAATAGATCATTATGCTTGTAATAAGCTCTTAATCTAGTTTCAGTTCCTGTTCTTGTGTTATTATACTTCTCATCATTTCTTTCTAAGTTGTTGTAATCTCTAATTCTTCCCTCTAAAGAGAAGTTCTCAGTTGCTGCAACTCCAAAAGTAGTTTCAAGTCTTGAGTAGTTGTTTGAACCATTGTTCCACTCATCGTTAGAAGATACCTTATCTCCTGCATTTTCTGTGTTTCCGTATGCTTTATATTGTACTCCTACATATCCAGTCGGTCTGAATTCTGGTGCTACTACTACTTCTACTGCTACCTCTTCAACAACAGGCTCAGCTACAACTATAATCTCTTTTGATACTTCAACTGGTGCTGCTACAATCTCTTTTGCTTGAACTGCAGTCGCTACTACCAGTAAAGATCCTAATAAAAGTGCTAATTTTTTCATAAAATCCCCTCCGATTTTTTATTGTGTTATTTTTTCCACTATATCTTTTATACAATATTTTCCATTTTTTGTAAATAAAATTTTTCTAGGTAAATTTTATTTTTATAGAGAAACAGCTTCAAAACCTTGAATACATTGATTTTATAGTTAAATAGTATTTATAATTTATTTTACCTTGTTAACGATGTAGATTCTCTGCAAAATGGTAATTATAAAACATATAATTTATTGGTAAAAAAGATGCTATCAACTCTTCTTTTTTCATTTCTGTATTTACTACTATTAGTTTTTCATTTACTTCTCCAAGTTGAAACTCTTGTAAATACATTTTTAGATAACTTAAGAATAATGTACTTTTAAATGTTTCTCCTGAAAGTAGAAAAGTATCTAGTGGAAGTAAATTGTTGTGATTTATCATTAAAATTGCTATATATTTTGCAATTTTTCTCAATGACTTACATTCATCTAGCTCTCCATCTTCCGCTCTTTTTACAAACTCTTTTAAACTCATATTTTTATACAGTTCTTTTTTTATAGAAGAATAGTTATTTTCTTTTATTATATCATTAATGATATTTTTTGGTGAAACCATTGTTTCAAAACAGCCTTTTTTCTTACAGACCTCACAATAAACCTCTGAATTTGGTTCTACTATAAAATGTCTTGTTCCCATTGATCTATAGTGTGATATTGCTGGATTTAATAGTTTATTATCTATTATTATTGAACTGCCTCTCTTTTCTTCATACTTAATAAAGAAAAAGTTTTTATGTTCAGGCTCTAAAAAAGATTGATAAAGAGATTCTGCTCTTATTTCTGTTTCTACAAAAACATAAGCTTCAAATTTTTCCATTATAGATTTTTTTAACGTTAAAAATCTATCTTCTTTAAATAAGTCTAAAGATTTTTTTACTATAAACTCATTACTCATTACAACGCCTACACCAATAATTTTATCTGCTTCTACTTCACTCTTTTTTTGAAGTTTATCTATAAACTCTAGCAATGCTTTTAAATAGTTTTCAAAATTTCCATTGTAGTTATTTATAAATTCTAATTCAGAAATAATATCATTTTTTAAATTTGTTAAAACTACTTTTGTACTATTTTCTTCAATCAACACTCCCACTGAATAAAATCTATTGTAATTTATAATTAAAAGGTTTTTCTTTCTTCCATTTATATCTACATATTTTTTTTCTAAAAGTATATTGTCCCCTAATAACTTTTTAGAAATTTTTGTCACCGCTGCTGGAGAAACCATTATGTTTTCTGCTATTTCTAATTTATTTGAACCACCACATCCATCAATAAATTTTAATAAATTAGTAATATTTTTATTTTGAGTTTTAAAATCCATCCCCACTCCTTTAAACTTTTTATTGACAAACCATTTTTTTTGTTGTATATTTTACCTTGTAAAAGAATTTAACTGTAAACAAGCTTTATTTTTTTACTATGTTGAAAATATTTGATATTTTCAATTAATTATAACATAAAACAATAATAAGGTGCTAAACTTATTATATATAACCAGAGACCCTCCAGTTTATGGTTAGAAATACCCGTTAGAAGAGATGAACCCGTCATCTCTTCTTTTTTTTATTGCTTTTCTTATTTTTTTTAGCTACAATCTAGTATCTTAATTTTTTAGGAGGATTTTATGAAAATTAAACCGATTGGCAACAGAGTTTTAGTTGAAATTATCAATTTAGAATCAACAACTTCAAATGGTATTATACTTATTCAAAACAACGATGAAAAAAATTATAGAGTTGGTAATATTATTGCTACAAGCGACGAGTATAGTATTACTTCTAAATTTTCAATTAATACTAAAGTTATTTTTTCTAAAAAATCAGGAATTATAATCAACCATTTATCAAAAGAAAAGATACTCTTAGAACTAGATGAAATTTTAGGTATAGTTGAAGAATAATAGAAAGCTCCCCATCTCAAAAATGGGGAGCTTTCTATTATAGCACTTCTGACAAATCATCTTTTTTAAAAGAATATCTTTTTCCACAGAAATGACACTCTGCTTCTACTTCACCTTTTTCTTCTAAAATCTCTTCTAACTGAGTTTTACCAAGAGTAATTACTCCTCTATAAAACTTATCTCTATTGCAATTGCAATTATATTTTATCTCTTTTGTTTCTAAAATTTCATAATTTTCAATTAATTTTTCAGGATTTTCATCGTTCATATCATCATATAAAAGATGCAACATATTTTCTAAACTCATTCCACCTTTAAACAACTCTGTTACACTTTTTACTGCAGAAATTTTCTTTTCTAGTTCTACAATAAACTCTTCAGTTGCATCTGGTAAAAGTTGGATCATGTATCCACCAGAAGATCTAACTGTCGTTTCATTTTCTAAATCTACACCTAACGCTATTACGGTTGGTGTTTGTTCTGAAGTTACGTAGTAATAAGCTATGTCATAAGCAATCTCTCCACTTGTTATTGTAGATATTCCAACATAAGGTTCCTTTAATCCTAAATCTTTTATTACATGAAGCATACCTGTTCCTACTAAGTTCTGAACATCTGGTTGCCCATTCTCTTTCGATGGTAAATCAGCGTCTCCATTTGAAAGATAACCTTTTACCCCATCTTTATCTACTGTTGCAACCATAGTTGATAATAACCCATTTGTTGATGTTCTAAGTGTTAGTATATCATCACCTTTTAAAGTCGCGCCCATCATTACTGAAGCTGATAATAGTCTTCCAAAAGCTGAAATTGCAGTTGGACTACATTTATGAATATCTAAAGCTTCTTGTACTATATCTTTTGTATCTACTAAAACGAATCTTGCATTTTTACTTAATCCTCTAATTATTTTACTCATTTTTTCACCTCTAATATTCTATATAATTTTTTAACTCTTCATATTTTTTACTTGAAATAACCTTTTTTAAATCTAAATTATTTCTAAAAATACTAGTTTCTCTATACTTTTTAATAACCACTATCTCTTTTTTACCAAATCCGTAATAAATTAAAATTTTGTCATCTACTTCATTAATTTTAAACTTTTTTAATTTTACATTTTTGGGTTCTTTAAATTTAATCTTTAACTTTTCATAAGTTTTAGCTCCTATACCAGAGATTCTTTTCATGTTGCTAATCTCTTGGAAGCCGCCTGTTATCTCACGATATTCTACTATTTTATCTACATAACTTTTCGAAATACTATTTTTTAGCATCTCTGCTTTACTCGCTTCGTTTATATCTAGCAATAGATTTTGAGCTGATAAAGTATTTTTACTTTCAATAACTTTAAACTCACTTTCTATTATAGAGTAAGAAACTATATTTAAAAAGAGTGTTAAAATTAAAATCATCCATTTTTTCATAATTTCTCCATTTATCTATTCTATGAGAAAAATTTTATTTTTTTATTATGTCTTAATCTCATCTCTGCTATATAAAGTGCAGGATCTTTTGGATTTACCAATCTTTCAATCTGATCATTATACTCTGTGTCTTTATGTATAGATTTACTTATTGCTCCACCACCCAATCCCATAGTTTGTTGATTTTCCTCTATCATCTCTATATTAAATCTAGACTCTGCTCCAAGAATTGAATAGCCTACATTCTCTCCCCACTCTAAACTATTTTTTTGACGATACATATAGTAAGGTTGCATGCCTTTTTCTTTAACTAGGTTATTTATAGCACCTTCTACAATTAATCTTTCTACTTCTGACTCTTCAAAATTCTCATGATAAAGAATTGAACCTTTTTTCTTAGCTAAAGAGTGCACTGTTAAGTTTTCTATATCGTATTTTTTTAACTCTTCTAAAGTATTTAAAATATCATATACATTCTCTCCAGGTAAACCTAAAATTATATCCATATTTAATATAAATTGAAGCTCTTTTATATCTCTATAAACTTCATCAAAATGTTCTCTGTTAAAAGTTCTATTTAAATCTTTTAAAGTTTCTTCTTTAAACGTTTGTGGATTTAAACTAACTCTATCTACACAGTATTTTTTTAAAATTTCTAATTTTTCTCTTGTTATTGCATCCTCTCTTCCAGCTTCAAAAGTAAACTCTTTTACATTTGACAAATCTATATGTTCATGAATCGCTTTTAATACTCTTTCAGTATCATTTGCAGTTAAAATACTTGGAGTTCCTCCACCAATATATATTGATTCATAATTAAATTTCTTCTCTTTTGACAACTCACCTACTAACTTTATTTCATCTAAAAGAGTTTCTACAAACTTTGGATAAAATCTTCCTAAACTACTATTGATTTCATATGATGCAAAAGAACAATATCTGCATTTTGATGGACAAAATGGAATTCCTATATACATATTCATAGCTTTTTTATTTAATAATCTCTCTTCTGTTTCTATTACTCTCATCAAAAGATCTATCTTTTCAAAACTTGTTAAATACATATTGTTTAATAGTTTTACAACTCTCTCTTTCGTAAATCCCATTTGAAAAAATCTTCTTGTCATTTTAGTAGGTCTTACTCCCACTAAACTTCCCCAAGAATAATTTTTATTAAAAGCCTTCAAAATTGCGCCTTTTAACATTATTATACTTTGATCATGAATTAAGCTCTCAAAATTTTCTTCTTCTATTGTAGCATTTTTTCCATCGATTTCTACTTTAATCAGTATTTTATTTTCAGAATAAATTACCTCACCTTTTATATCTTTTCCTATTGCTTCTGGCAACAGAATTCTTACAAACTCTTCTACACTTTTCTCGTTTAAAGGAAAGTTAGTAACTATAGACACTCAAACACACCACTTTCTATCTCATTAATAATAAAACTAATATTCCAATTATGATTCTATATATTCCAAAAACTTTAAATGTTCTCTTTTTAATATATCCCATAAACCAATTTATAACTATATAAGCTACTATAAAAGAAACAACTGAACCAACTGCTAAAAGTTGCCATTCTAAAGTTGTAAAATTAAGTCCATTTTTCATTAATTTTAATAATGTTGCTCCTGCCATTGTTGGAATAGCTAAGAAAAATGAATACTCTGCTGCTGCTGCTCTTGAAACACCTAAAAGTAATGCTCCAACTATTGTTGCACCAGAACGTGATGTTCCTGGAATCATTGCTAAACATTGGAAAAATCCAATTGCAATTGCTAACTTATATGACATTTTTTTTATTGAATCAACATTTCCAGTAAATTTTTTTCTCTCAACAAGTATAAATATAATTCCATAAAGTATGAGCATACTTGCAACTATTGTTGTACTGTCCATAAAAAATTCAGAAATATAATCATCCGCTAAAAGTCCTATAACACCGGCTGGTAATACTCCAACTATAATTTTACTCCAAAGTGTCATTTTTTCTTTGAATTCATCTTTTGTTTTTACAAATGGTGATAAATCTTTCCAGAAATATGCTACTACTGATAATATAGCTCCAAATTGAATTATTACTAAAAAACTATCCATAAAATTTTTAGACACTAATGGTGAATTTATAAATCTTTCAACTAGTATCATATGACCTGTACTACTAACTGGAACAAACTCTGTCATTCCCTCAACTATCCCCAGTATTATAACTAATAAAAACGAATTCATGATTCCCCCTATAAATAACTATCCTCTTTTTTTAAATACTTAACATAATCTGCTACTCCATCTTCTAAATCATAGAATTTTTTTGTATAACCTGCTAATTTTAATTTATTCATAGAAGCTTCTGTAAAGTATTGGTATCTTCCTCTTAAATCTTCTGGCATAGGAACAAACTCTATTACTTCTTCTGTTTTTAACTCAAAATTTTCACTTGTATTTTTCATTGTTGCCATTGATAAATCACAGAAACTTCTTGCTTTTCCTGTTCCAATGTTATAAACTCCTGATTCTACTTTCTCAAACATACAGAAATATAACATATCAACAACATCTTTTATATAAATAAAATCTCTTAATTGCTCTCCATCTTTATATCCATCTTTATGAGATTTAAATAGCTTTACTCCACCATCAGCATTGTATTGATTAAATGTATGAAATACCATTGAAGCCATTCTTCCTTTATGATACTCTTGTGGTCCATAAACATTAAAGAATTTAGCTCCTATCCATTGTTTTGGTGCTGACTCTTGTTTAAAAGCCCAGTCATCAAAGAATTTTTTAGAATATCCATATTTATTTAAAGGCATTAATTCTTTTAGCTCTTCTACTGAAGCTTCATCACTATAGCCTTGCTCTCCCCCACCATAAGTAGCTGCTGAAGATGCATAAACATATGTGATATCTCTTTCAGCACAGAAATTCCATAAATTTTTAGAATACTCATAGTTGTTTTTCATTAAAAGATCTCCATCTTTTTCTGTCGTTGCAGAGATAGCTCCCATATGTAAAATTGCCTTTACCTTTGATGCATTCTCTTCAACTTTTAACCAATTGAACAACTCATCTCTATCACACCAGTCAGCGTAATCTCTTTTTCTTAAATTAAGCCATTTTTCTTCCATTCTAAGTTTATCTACAGCTAATATGTCATTTATTCCCATCTCGTTTAATTTCCAAATATAAGCACTTCCTATAAATCCTGCTGCTCCTGTTACTATAATCACTTTTAAACCTCCGTCTCTTTTCTTTTTAATAAATCTTTTATATCCTCTTTAGATATTGAAGTATGAGCTAAATCAACTCCAACTCTATTTTCACCATGAAAATCAGATCCTCCTACAGCCAAAAGATTTTTGTCTGATGCTATTTTTTTATAATATTTAGTATCTTGAACTGAATATGAACTATACTCAACTTCGAGTCCATCCAATCCTGCTTTTATGAGTATATTTAATATTTTTTCTACTACTTCTTTTGAATCTGAAATTAAATGTGGATGAGCTAGTGCTGATACACCTCCACACTCTTTTATTAACTCTATTATTTCTATTGGACTTGAGCCACCTTTTTCTATGTAAGCTGCTCCCTTATTTCCTAAATATTGTCTAAAGGCTTCTCCTTTTGTATATACAAAGCCTTTTTTCATCATTACATTACATATATGAGCTCGGCTTACAATACTTCCAGTTGCTTCATTTTCTATCTCTTCTATTGTTATTTTTAAGCCTAAATTATTTAGTCTTTTTATAATTTTTTCATTTCTTTCTCTACGAGATTTTTTTAAATCTAATAATTTAGTTGCTAATTTTTCTGACTTTTCATTTAAAAGATAACCTAAAATATGAATTTCATATCCATTATAAAAACATGAAAACTCTATTCCTGATATAAAATCCAAGCCTAAATCTTTTGCTATTTCTCGTGCCTCTCGAATTCCTTCCATAGTATCGTGATCTGTTATTGCAATTCCTGTTAATCCAACATATTTAGCTCTTTTTAAAAGTTCTTCTACTGAAAACGTTCCGTCTGAATATGTTGTGTGAGTGTGAAGATCATATCTCTCTTTCATAAAATCCTCCTACAATTGAATATGGCACCTTTATTTCTAAAGGCGCCATAATTTTTTAGTCATCCCACTTTTCTAATTTTGAGAAATATTCAGAATATGCTAAATATAAAGATTTTGCATTTACATTATTTTTCTCTAACTTTGTTTTATCAGTTTTTTTATAGATATTATTTACTTCTATAACTCTAGGTGAAACTTCTACAAAATACCAAGTTTTAGAATCAAAGAATTCTCCTCTTTTTATAAATTTATTTAATATCTTTCTAAATCTTTTAATCTCTTTTTCTGTTAAATTATCTTTTT
Source organism: Cetobacterium sp. (assembly GCF_051658645.1). GTDB lineage: Bacteria > Fusobacteriota > Fusobacteriia > Fusobacteriales > Fusobacteriaceae > Cetobacterium_A. Next base: position 5,102 of record NZ_JBOFMZ010000023.1, on the reverse strand, counting down.
TAGAGAATCCTACAATCTCTTGCCATTCCTCTTTTGTAGCTACTTCATTTGATATATGATTTGATGGATTCATCATTCTAATGTATGACTGTGCTACCATATGTTTTGCTAATCCTGTAGGATCTTTTAAATTTTCATCTTTTAAATAATACTCTCTTGGAAGTTTTTTAACTGTCTTTGCTAAAATAGCATTAAACTCATCTTGATCAGCTTCGGTAATATCTCCTTTTGTTTTTAAAGAATCTAAGAACTTAACTTGTTTTTGATCTAATTTTTGATTTCTAGCTAAGAAACTTATAGGTTGATCAGCACCATACCAATCTTCTAATTCAGCTTCTCCAGTTATTACATTAGTAAATGTTTCTTCCCAATTTTTCATAGCTACTATATCTACTTTATATTTTTCTTGTAAGCTAATACCATTTTTATTTGTTGAACTACAAGCTGTTAATAGAGCTACTGTTGCAACTAAAACTAAAATCTTTTTCATTTTCCCTCCCTAAACTCTTCCACAACATTTTCCGTATATTTTTCCACTTCCACAAATACAGTTTGAATCAAAATTTAACTCTTCACCTTCACCAGGTTCTAATATCTCTTCTTCTGGATTCTTAATAACAACTTTAAACATATAAGATGTAGCTTCTGCTTTTATTGTTGAAAGCATTCTTGAATACATATCTCCAGATATTATTTTATACTCTACTAGTGGATCTTTTTGACCATATGATCTTAAGTATATTCCTTCTCTAAGTGCATCTAATGCTTTTAAATGTTCTCTCCATCTTGCATCTACAACTTCAAACAGAACGTATTTTTCAACTTTTCTCATAACTTCTGAAGTTAAGTCAACTTCTTTATCTTCATATTCTTTTGAAATTATTAAATATAACTTTTCAGCATACTCTTCTACAGTTAAAGCTTTATACTCTTCTAAATCAGTTATTTCATAGGCGTATTTTTCTAATATAGAATCTTTAACTCCAGATATATCCCATTCTTCTTTAAATTCTCCTATAAATCTTTCTACTACTATATCAGAAATACTAGATTTTAGCATTCCTAAAATTGTTTCTTTTAGGTCTTCTTTTTCCAGGGCTTCATTTCTGCTAGAATATATTGCTTCTCTTTGCTTATTCATTACATCATCAAATTCAAGTAGATTTTTTCTGATTCCAAAGTTTCTAGATTCTACTTTTTTCTGAGCATTTTCAATAGCTTTATTTATCATTCTATGCTGAATAGATTCTCCTTCTGGTAAACCTAATTTTTCCATAACACTTTGAATTCTTTCAGATCCAAATAATCTCATCAAGTCGTCTTCTAAGCATAGGTAGAACTCAGATGCTCCAGGATCTCCTTGTCTTCCTGCTCTTCCTCTTAACTGGTTATCTATTCTTCTAGACTCATGTCTTTCAGTTCCAAGTATAAATAATCCTCCAGCTTCAATCACTTTTCTTTTTTCAGCTTCACATTCAGCTTTATATTTATCAAATATAACTGGATAACTTCCAGCATCTCTGCTTCCAATTTCAGCTATAGCTCTAAATTCAGGATTTCCTCCTAACATTATATCTGTTCCTCTACCAGCCATATTCGTAGCTATTGTTACTCCTGCATACCTACCAGCTTGAGCTATGATTTCAGCTTCTTTCTCATGTAACTTAGCATTAAGTACATTATGAGGTATGTTCTTCTCTTTTAATAGCTCTGAGAGCTCTTCTGAACTTTTTATTGATACTGTTCCAACTAAAACTGGCTGTCCTTTTGCATAAAGTTCCTCTATTCTAGTTATTATAGCATTTGTTTTTTCTTTTTTTGTTTTATAAACCAAATCAGGGAAATCTACTCTTCTAATAGGTTTGTTAGTTGGTATTACTATTACTTCTAATCCATAAGTATGCATAAACTCTGAAGCTTCTGTTTCAGCAGTTCCAGTCATTCCCGCTAATTTTTCATACATTCTAAAGTAATTTTGAAGCGTAATTGAAGCTAAAGTTTGATTCTCTCCTGCTACATTTACTCCCTCTTTTGCTTCAATTGCTTGGTGAAGACCATCTGAATATCTTCTTCCATCCATAGCTCTTCCTGTAAACTCATCTATTATAACTACTTCTCCCTCTCTAATAAGATAATCTCTATCCTTTATAAATAGTTCCTTCGCTTTTAAAGCTTGGTTTAAGTAGTGTGTTAACTCAACATGTTCTGGTGAATATAGATTTTCAATATTTAATAGTTGTTCTACTTTTTTAATTCCTTTATCAGTTAAAACTATATTTCTAGCTTTTTCATCTACTTCATAGTCTCCCCATTGTTCATCAGGAATATTCATCTCTTTTTTTGTTTTAGCATCTTTAATTTTCTCTGTTTCTATACTTCTATCCAATCTAAATGCAACCTGACAAAAAATTGAATACCATTTTGTTGTTTCAGATGCTGCTCCTGATATTATTAATGGAGTTCTTGCTTCGTCTATTAATATAGAATCTACTTCATCTACTATACAGAAATTTAATGGTCTTTGAACTTTATCTTCAAACTTATTAACCATATTATCTCTTAAATAATCAAATCCAAATTCAGAATTTGTACCATAAGTTATATCTGCCTCATAAGCAGCTTTTCTATCTTTATTTTCCATTCCATTTACAATTACATCTGATGTTAATCCTAAAAATTCATAAACTCTTGCCATTAACTCTCTATCTCTTTGAGCTAAGTAATCATTTACAGTAATAACATGAACTCCTTTTCTAGTTAAAGCATTTAAATAAACTGGAGCTGTTGCAACAAGTGTTTTACCTTCTCCTGTTTTCATCTCTGTTATTTTTCCTTCATGAAGTACAATTCCACCAACTAATTGAACATCATAATGTCTCATTCCATGAACTCTTTTCGAAGCTTCTCTCACAACTGCAAAAGCTTCAACTAAAAGGTTATCTAATATCTCGCCTTTTTCTAACCTCTCTCTAAATTCATAAGTTTTACCTTTTAAATCTTCATCTGAAAGCTTCTCAATTTCAGGTTCTAATGAGTTTATTGCTGCTACCAATTTTTTAATTCTGTTAATCTCTCTGTCATTTCTTGTACCAAAAATCTTCTTTAACAAATCTCCAAACATCCCTACATCCTTCCTAGCTTTTTTATGATCATTTCTTATAAATATATTACCATAATTAGATTTATTAGTCAATTTATAGACCATTCCACTTTTTTGACTCGTGATTCAAAAAAAGCTATTATTTTTTTGAAAAGTATGGTATATTATATTATGAAATTAAATATATCTTAGGAGGTTTTTATAATGAACTTTATAAAGAAAATAATTCCTGGTTTAATAATGTGTATTTTGATTGCACAATTAGGACTATTTTTCGGTAAATTTATCCCTAGCATTGGTGGAGCGCCATTAGCTATTGGTTTTGGTTTAATCGCCAGTAATACATTTGCTAAATCTAAAGTGTTCGCTGCTGGTTCTAAATTTTCAGAAGGCGACTTATTATCATATTCAATCGTTTTACTTGGTGGTACTTTAAGTTTTAGCACAATTTTAGAACTTGGTTTTTCTGGAATATTATTCATTGTTCTACAAATGGCTTTAACTATAATTTTATCAATGTATATTGGAAAAAAACTTGGTTTCTCTAAACATTTCAGTGCTCTTATGGCAAGTGGAAATGCTGTTTGTGGTTCATCTGCAATTGGAGCTACTTCTCCTGTTATAAAAGCTAATGATAACGATAAAGGTATATCTATAACTATTGTAAACTTAACTGGTACTTTACTTATGTTTGCACTTATCCCTGTTGCTAGTTACTTATACTCTAATAGTACACTGCAAACATCTGCTTTAATAGGTGGTATTTTACAATCTGTTGGGCAAGTTATTGCTGCAGGTAGTATGGTTAATCATGATGTTCTTGAGATGTCAACTATATTTAAAATAGTAAGAATTGTATTCTTAGTTGTGGTTGTTATGTGGTGTTCAAGAGAGTTTAAAGATAATGATACTGAAAAAGAAATGGAAAATGATGCTGAATTTGCTCTTGAAAGTGAAGCTTATGCTAAACCTAAAAAGAAAAAATCACTTGGTGTTCCTTGGTATATAATTGGATTCTTCATACTTTGTTTCCTTTTCAGTTTTGGACTTATTCCTCAAGGTATTTCAACAACATTTAAATTAATATCATCTAAACTTGAAATTATAGCATTAGCTGGAATTGGTATGAGAATTAATATTGCTGAATTAATAAAACAAGGTCCCAAAGCATCTTTATACGGATTATTAGTTGGACTTGGACAAATTGTTATAGCTATTGCTTTAATAAAAATCTTCTTATAAAATAAAAAAAAACTGGAAAATCCAGTTTTTTTTTATTTTATACATTTTAATAGTTTAGAAATATCTAATAAATCTTTTGCAATTAAATATTTTCCTTCAACTTCAATTTTTGTTTTCTCTCCGTATCCACTTAAAACTAGAATTGATTTTAATCCAGCTTTTTCACCTGCATCTAAATCACTTTTTTTATCTCCTACCATAAATGAATTCTCTATATCAACATTGTATTTTTCTATTCCTTCTAATAACATTCCTGGATTTGGTTTTCTACATTCACAGACAGCTTTATAGTGTCCTATTCCATTATCTGGATGATGTGGGCAATAATAACATTCTAATATTGTTACTCCATGTTTTTGAAGTTCTATAACCATTTTTTTATTTAAGATTCTCAAATCATTTTCAGTATAATAACCTCTTGCAATTCCAGATTGATTTGTCACTACTATAAATTCATATCCTAAATTTTTTAATTCAATAAGTCCTTCAATAGCATTTTTCTCAAATTCAAAATCTTCCCACTTGTGTAAATAAGATTTTTCTATATTTATTGTTCCATCTCTATCTAAAAATATAACTTTTCTCATAAAAAAACCTCACTTTATTGTTTTTATCATTTTTTTACAAAAAATAAAAAAAAGATTGGCAACTTCCTATCCTCCCAGGGGGCTGCCCCCCAAGTACTTTCAGCGTTTATGGGCTTAACTTCCAGGTTCGAAATGTTACTGGGTGTACCTCCATAGCTATCGTTGCCAATCAA
>NZ_JBOFMZ010000022.1:0-107572 GCF_051658645.1 Cetobacterium sp. | reverse complement strand
TATATCTAGGAAAAGCTGTTCTTTTCTGAAAAAAGTTAGTAAAAGCAACTTTTACATTCATTTGAACGTTTGCTAGTGCTAAGCTATCAACTTCTTTTAAGAATTGGAATTCTGGCTTTAGAGTTGCTGGAGTAATAATTTTATTTTTACCTTCAGCTTCGAAAATCTCTTTTGCCTTAGCTAAAATTTTATTATATACAAACCTAGTACAACCAAAGGTTTTTTGGATAAGAATTCTCCTTTCTTCATCTGGATAAATTCTATATTTATAAGCTAAATTATACTTCAAAGTGCACCTCCTTTTTTATTGATTATCCCAATATTATAAAGGATTTTACACTAAAAATCAATAATAAAAAAAAGAAAAAAGCATGCGATTCATCCCCGCCCTAATAGAGAGAGGGGACTTCTCACACAAAACACGTTAAAAGTTATATAAATCTAACTTATTATTCTGAGACTAACTTTAATTTCTTTTTAAAAAAATAAAAAAGTGCTCTGTTAACCTCATTATGATAGAATATTAGGGTTAGTTTAAAAAATTATAAAAAATAAGGGTTGGGAGATAAGATGAAAATATTAAAAGGGTTGTTATTTTTAGTACCACAATTAGTTTTAGGGGCGGACAGTTGGAGAGGGATCGAATATCCTATGAATCGTTGGGGAATATCGGTTATGGGTGTAAATCAAGTTGAAAATGGAAATCTAACTAGTGCTGGAGTAAAAGGGAAGATAGATTTAGGTGAAAAATTAGGTGAAGTAGATTTAAATGCAGATTTTTTAAAACCACAAGATTTAAAAGTAGATGCAGATGTAAAAATAGTAAAAGTAGATTATTTTTTACTGCCATTTTTAAATGTATATGCACTAGGTGGACAATTAGATGCTAAAGTTAAGTTTAACGTTGGAGCACCAACAATTGGAATAGGTTCATCTACATTACCTTCAGGAAAAAAAGATTGGCATATAGAGCATAAAGCAGAAGGTAAACTTTATGGTGGAGGAGCACTAATTGCAGGAGAGTATCATAGAATTTTCACATCACTGCAATATACATATACAAGAATAGAGATGGATGGAGACGTAGCAGCTAAAAGTGCTGAGGTTGGAATGGCTAGAGTTGGATATGTTGCCTATAGAGAAGCAGGATATTCTATAACACCATACATAGGAGCTGCTTATCAGAAAACAGATAGCTCTATATCAGGTCCAATTCCAGTAGAACTAGAAGGAGTTAGTAATTTAAACTATAAGTTTGAAATGGAGTTAGAAAAAGTAACACCATCCGTTGGAATTTTTACAGTATTAAATGATAGATTTACAGTTTTAGTTGATTATTCATTTGGAGATAGAGAAACTTTAGCAATAGATTTAGGTTATAGATTTTAGCATGTCAATTTGAGTAGAATAATAAAAGAAACAGAGTAGAAGCCTAGTATAAATAGCTAAAGGACGGTGGTAGTATGCTAGGCTTAGTTTGTATGTTAGATGGTAAAGGTATGAAAAGAGGTGTCGGATCTTTAAAGGCTTTTGATTATGAAAAGGTAAAAAGTGCAGCACTTTTTAATTTAGATTACGCTATAAATTGCATTCAGTTTTGTATTGAAAATGGTTATATATACAGAATATCTTCTGCAACGATACCTTACTCTGATTTGTGGAATTGGAGAGAGGAATCAGAAGTCTTAAAAAGGTTGGCAATTATAAAAGAGTATAGCCTAAAAATACGTTTAGTGCTACATCCAGATCAATTTGTTGTATTAAACAGTGACTCTGAAAAGGTTATTCAAAATTCGTTAGACATATTAAAAAGTCAAACTGATTTTGCAAAGTTAGCGGGATGTAGTGATTTAATTTTACATATTGGAAAAAAAGATGGTCGTGAAAAATTTCGAGAGACTTTTGAAAGTTTAGACGAATACACAAAGAGTATTTTGGTCTTAGAGAATTGTCACTATTACACTGTAAATGAAGTTTTAGAACTTTGTGAGAGTATAGAGATACCAACTGTATTAGATGTTCATCATGCTAGAGTCACAAAAAGTGAAGACTATGACATCGAAAGAGTAAAAAGAACTTGGAAAACGAGAAAACCTTTAGCTCATTTATCAAGTGGAAGAGATTATGAAGATGATAAATCTCATGCAGACTATATATCTTTAGCTGATTTAGAAAAATTCAGCATGCTTTTCGAAGATTTTGATGTAGAAATTGAAGCAAAAAGAAAAGAACTTGCATTAGAAAAAATAAAAAGACTAGATTGATTTCTAGTCTTTTGTATGTTATTAATTTTTTCAGAAATTAATAAAGCTTTAGAGATACTGCAGATACAAATGCACCAACATAAGATACGTTTAAAGAAAGATAGTCTGTGATGTCGTATCCAAGACCAACGTTTGCTCCTACTATATAGTCACTACCAATGTTTGTATTAAATTTTGATTTTTTTAAAACTTCACCAGTTGAGCTATCATAGATATAGTTTTCTCTTCTATAACCTTTTACAACTCCAACACCTAAATTAAGATAGAAATTATTTAACTTATTTATAGGTCTGAAATATTTTGCAACTGCTAAAACATATGAATCATTATCAAAACTGTTTTTGAAATATCCTAAACTAACTCCAACATCTTTTATTGGTCTGTATTCAAATCCAATTAAGTTTGTGTTGTTGTTATAAACATCGTTGTCATTCATATGAACAGTATAAAAACTGCCGATTAATCTTAATTCTGGCTTTGAAATAACCTCGTTTTCAATATTTATTGTATCTTCAACAACTTCTGTAATGTTTATTTCTTCAGTTGATGTTATAGCTTTATTCGTGATTTCTTTACTGAAAGCAGCAGCTCCTAAAACTAAAAATGTGGCTAAAATTCTTTTAAAAATATTAATACTAATCCCTCCTAAAACGCTATAAAACGTTAATTTTTTCACACAAAGCATGCTATATATTATACACCATTTAATAAGAATCGTCTATATAAATAGATGCTTCTTGACTTTTAGAAATATGAGATATATACTACTAAATAGTTTAGAAGTATTATAATAGGAGGATTTTTGAAAATATATATAAGGATGTTGAATATATTATTCGTATTAGTATTAGCATTTTCAATTTTTAGTAAAAGAAATTTTTTATACTCAGAAATAGAAACATCAATTGAACACTTAAACAGTCATATCGATGAGAATATATATATATTAAAAAACGAGATGAACTTTTTATATAAAACAAGAAAAAAATTACCAATACCAGAGTATAAAACAGAAGGATTTATAAAGTATTTTAAAGTTGGAGAAGCAGGTGTTTTTTATGATAGAGTTGATGTTATGCCAGAAAATTATTATTTATATAATTTAAAAGATGCAAAAATAACTTTGAATAAAAAGTTTAACAATTCACTTTTATCGATTGCATATAATAAAGTAAAACCAGTTTATGTAGAACAGTTTGAAAATGGAGAAGCAGCTGTTTTTAAAGGTGATGGAGATACTATTTTTATAGATTCGTATCATCATGATTGGGTAGAAAAATTTCAAAAAAAAACGATTTCAAAATCATTTTTTAAAAAAGCAAAAAGTATAACAAGAGATGAAATAGAGTTTGTTTTGTATGATTTATATATAGATGAAGTTTACAAAACAAAGATGTTTACAATTATAATTCCTGAATATCGTTTAAAAGATGATATAGAAACATTAAGAGGGATATGGTATTTTGATTTTGATGAAAAAATTTTTTCAAAAGAGTTAAGACACTTTAAATTAAAGAATAATTTAGAAATTGGAATTATAGATTCAAAGAATAATTTAATTGCAGCTACAAAATATTTTAAATACAATAAAAATAACAAAAAGTTTTACGTTTTTCAATTACAAAAAACAAATTATAAAATACTAGTCCAAAAAATAGGTTTTTTCAATGTATTGGATTTAGGAGAAATAATATTTATCGTTGTACTTGTACTATTAAGAACCTATCTTTTTAAAAAAGATAGGTTACAAAATGAAATTCAAAAATTGAAAGAGATTCAAAAGATTAAAAGCTATACCTTAGTTCGAGATCCTTTAACAAATCTATATAATAGACATTTTATAGAAAATATATTTACTTTGCCACTTCAAAGTTGTGCGGTTATTATTTTTGATATAGATTATTTTAAAAAGATAAATGACAGTTTAGGTCATGATAAAGGAGATCTTGTTTTAAAGGGAGTTAGTAGTGTTTTAAAATTAATTTGTAGTAAAAAAGACCATGTAATACGTTGGGGTGGTGAAGAGTTTTTAATAATAATAAATTATATTGATTCAGAGAACCTAGGTCAAAAATTAAAGTTATTACAAAACATGATAAAAAAATTGAATTTAATTGATAATTATATAATAACAGCTTCTTATGGAGCGGTGATTAGAGATATAAAAAATAAAGAAGAGTTATACAAGGCAATATTAGAAAGTGATAAAAAAATGTATATTGCAAAACAAACAGGTCGAGATAAGATAGAAATGTAGAAATAGGTAAGCTAAAATAATAATAGCTTACCTTTTTTTTGATAAAAAAAGATTTCAATATATGTTATAATAAAAATAAAAATAATTAATTAAGTCGGGGGAAATATGATTAGAAAATTAAATAGAATAATCCAAGACTATTTAAGACGAATCAGGTTGAAGGTAGGACGAGCTATTTTCGATAAAAAACGAGAAAAGAATATAGGTTTAATTAAAGAGAACAAATTAGATATGAGTAGAATAAAATCTATTTTATTTTTACGTTATGATGGCAAAATAGGTGATATGGTGATAACAACTTTGCTTTTTAGAGAGATAAAAAAAAACTATCCAGATTTGAAAATAGGTGTGTTAGCAAGAGGAGCAGCAAAGGATATTATAAAGTTTAATTCTTATGTAGATAAAGTTTATAGTTATGAAAAAGGAAAAGAAAAATCTATAGGGTCAGAAATAGCCTCTCATAAGTATGATGTATTAGTTGATTTTTCAGAAGTTTTACGTGTAAATCAGATGAAGTTAATTAATCTATGCAAATGCAGAATAAATATAGGATTAGATAAATCTGATTGGAAGTTATTTCATATTAGTTACAAAAAAAATAAAGCTGAACATATAAGTTATATGTATCAAAATATATTAAAGTTATTTCAAATAAAAAATCCTGAATTAAATTATAATATATATAGTGATATAGAAATTCAAGATAAAGTAAAAAAAATAGTTTCAAATATAAAAGGAGATATTATAATATTAAATCCATATGCTGCGAGTAAGCATCGAAGCTTTAATATAGAAAAAATTATAGAAATTAGTAACAAGGTTTTAAAAGATGAAAAAAATGCACTCATATTTATAGGTGAAAAAAGTAAAAAACTAGAAATTGAAAGTATCAAAAAAGCTCTTCAAAATTCTAAAGTTTATTATCCTGAATTAAATGGAATACTAGAAGTAGCAGAACTAGTATCATATGCAAAACATATAATAACTCCAGATACATCAGTTGTGCATATAGCTGTAGCAAAAAATATTCCTTTAACTGCTGTATATAGATTGGATACTGGAGATAACAATTCAATAGTATGGGGACCAAAATCAAAGCAAGCTAAACAAATATTTTCAACTAGCATTTTTGAAGCTGGAGAAGAAGCAGATATAAATAAGTTTAATGTAGAGGAGATAGTGTTATGAAAAAAAAGATAGCTATATATAACGGTCAGCTATATATGGGGGGAATCGAAAGAGTTTTAATTAACTATTTGGAAAAGTTATCAAAAGAGCCAGAGTTAGATATAACACTTATAATAAAAGAAAATTTACCAGAAAAAAATGTATTTTTCAGTGAAGTTCCAAAAAATATTAAAGTTGAATTTATAAAAACAGAAGAGATGTGTAAAAAAACATTAGAACTTAGAAAAGATAAAAAAAATCAATTTAAAAGACTACAATATTAATGTGCTTTGTTTTATGAAAGAGTAGCTATGAGAAAGTGGATTAAAGAACATTTTAAAAATAATAATTATAGCACAATTATAGATTTTGATATGAGTTTGTCAAAGTATATAGAAGAGATAAAAATTCCAGCGGTAGCATGGATTCATTATACATTCTCAGGAAAAACATCTAAAAAATTAAAATTTTTAAATAGTAGATTTAAATTTTATCAAAACATTGTAACTATTTGTGATGATATGAAAAATGAATTAATAGATCTTATGCCTCAATATAAAGAAAAAATTATTAGAATATATAATCCTATGGATTTTGAAACTATAAAGAAAAAATCAGAAGATTTATCAGATTTAGATTTAAATGATAAAAAATTATTAAAAGATAAATATTTTATAGGTGTTTCTAGATTAGTAGCGGGGAAAAATAGAATTGCTATGGTAGAGATATTTAGTGAATTAAAGAAAAAAGGACTTAAAAAAAAATTATATATTCTAGGTGATGGTGATGATAGAGTTAATGTCGAAAAAAAAGATAGAAGAACTTTATTTAAAAAAAGAGGTTTTACTTTTAGGCGAAAGAAAAAATCCATTCCCATTTTTAAAAAATGCAGAGTTGTTTTTACACACTTCAGGTGGAGAGGGATTACCGACAGTTTTTGTAGAATCAATGTTATGTAATACACCAGTTATAGCTTATGACTGTCCAACTGGGCCAAGAGAAATTTTAGATGATGGTAAAGCTGGAGGATTAATATTATTAAATGATAAAATTGCATTTGAAAATAAAGTGTTGGAAATTTTAAAAGATGGGGATTTAGAAGCTAGTATTAGAAATGAAATGAATGAAAAACTAAAAGAATTTTCATATGAAAATATAAGAGAAGAGTTGTTAAGACTATTTAGATAGATATTTTATTAATTGGGAGGATTTATGAGGGGATTTTTTATAAAATTGGTAGGAAGCAAAAAAAGAAAGGAATTTAAACCTGAAAATGTAAAAACTATACTTATTGGTGGAGGAAGAATAGGGGATATAATTGTAAAAACACCAATGCTAGAAGCACTTTCAAAATTAAATGCGGATGTAAAAATAGATATTAGTGTAATAAAAGGTGCAGAAAGTTTAGTCGAAAATATTCCTTATATAAATAAGGTTATAGTAGGTAATTCATATTTAAAAAAAAATAAGATATTTACTATCTTAGATAATTTAAAAGCATCATTAAAAAATAGAAAAAAATATGATTTGTATTTTGATTTTACAAATAATTGTAGATTTTTCCATATTTTATCATTAAAAATCTTATCTCCTAGATATTTAGTGGGGCGTTATAGATTAGAAAAGTTTGGAATAAAGAAAGATGAACTTAGTTTGTATGATAAATATGTAGAAGTAAATGAAGATGCTCATGCAACAGACATAAATATGGATTACTTAAAGCCAATCGGTTTGGATAAAGAAAGTAGAAAATATAAACTATATTTAGGAGAAAATGAAAAAAAGTTTAAAGATTATTTTGATAGTAATAAAATTAATATAGTAGTGAATCATAGAGCGAGTGCTCAAAAAAGAAGTTTTAATTATGAAGAGTTAAAAGAGGTGCTTATTAAAACATCAAAGTTAGATTCAGATATAAAACTGTATTTAGCAGCTATGCCAAGCGAGTATAAAGAGCTGAAAATCATTTTAGAAAATTTAGCTCTAGAAAATGTAGAACTACTTATAAAAACTAAAAGTATAGGAGAGCTAGCAGGAATAATAAAATATTGTGATATTGTGTTGAGTGTTGATACTGGAGTTGTTCATATAGCTTCTGTTTATAATAAACCTATAGTAGGAATATATCCAACAAACCAAGATAATTTTAAATTGTTTACGCCAAGAAGTTCAAAATATAGTATAGTAAGAGGTAGTGTACCAGGAAATACAATAGAAGGTTTTAATATAGATGAAACAGTACTAAAAATAGAGAAGTTTGTAAAAGAAAAGAGAGTAATATGATAAAAAAAAGTAGTTATAAAGATTTTAAAATATATTATAAAGTTGAAAAATACAAAGAGTTAGCAAAGAAAATATTAGACAAAGAATACCTTGTTATTTTTGAGTATAAGAATACAGAAAGAAATTATGTTGCCAAAATAGAAGTTAATGGTAGCTATTATGTTTTAAAATCTCCAAAAGCTGAAACTGTAATACCCCAAAGAAAACTTCAAACTATGTTTAAAAAAGGAGAAGCTTTAACAAGTTTTTTCAACATAGATTACGCGATAAAATCGGGATTAAATTTATTTATAGAACCTTTATCTGTTATGGTTAGAAGAGGAGTTTTTTTAAAAGAAAGTTTTATTTTAATGGAGTATGTAGAGGGTAAACCGATAAAAACCGCTGAAGAGATTGATGAAATTATGAATATAGTAGAAAAAATTCATAAAATGGGAATATATCATGGAGATTTAAACACCTCAAATTTTATAAAAGCAGAAGATAGTATAAAAATAATAGATACCCAGGCAAAGCGAGAAAAATTTTGGTATTTTAAAAGAGGTTACGATATTTTAACAATGAAAAATGATTTGTTAGTTTTAGAGAAAAAATATGAAGTTGAAAAAAAATATCGTGTAAATAGAGATTTAGGATACTCATTAGCATATTTTATAAAAAACTTTAAAAAGTTATCATTAGTTAAAAAAGTAAGAGAGATAAAAGTAAAGCTGAGAACGAAGGGGTGGAAAGTTTAGTGGATAAAAAAATCTTCAAAAAATCTTATATAATGGAGGGCGTTAATTTATACTTCATTCGTTTTATATTAGGATTTTTTAAAAAGAGGTTCTTTGGAGAGGGAAAAGTTTTAGTTAAAAGTTGTGATGGAATAGGGGATATTTTAGTAAGAACAGAACTTTTAAAAATGATAGAGGATAAGTATGGAAAAGAAAACGTATATGTAATGATGCAAAAGAGCTATGTATCTCTAGGAAATATGCTAGGTTATAAAACTATATCATATAGTAGAGAAAATAGAAAAAAATTTATATCTAGATTAAAAAAAATGTACGAATTAAATAAAAGTGGTTTTTCAACTTATATAAATGTAGAGTTCGCGAATGATATAACAGTTGGAAATCTTTATATAAAAGAAAGAATTGGAAGAAAGGACGAAAACTGGCAAGTTTCTAGAAATAATAAATATTATACAGAAAGTTACGAATTAAAGTCTGGTTATGTTATGAATCAAGTTTCTAGAATGGTTAAAGAAATTCTGAAAGTAGATTTAGATGCAAAAGAGTTAACTCCAAATATAAGAGAACTTTTTGAAATAGAGGAAAATGAAGTAGTCGTAGCTGTCGGTTCTACTGGAAGAGATAAAGTATGTTCTCCTAAGTTGATGGCTCAATACTTGAAAGAAATTCAAAAATACCTTCCAGAGAAAAAGATACTACTAGTAGGAAATGGAGATCTTCAATTTAATTATGCACAAGAATTATTGGAAATACTAGAAAATGAAAAAATTGAAAACTTAGTAAATAAAACATCAATAAAAGAGGTTTTTGAAATAGTAGCTAAAAGCTCACTGTTTATTGGCTTTGATTCTGGATTGTATAACTCTACATTTTCTTTAAGAAAAAAAGCGATTGGATTATTTAGAAATAAAAGTGGAGCTTTTATCCACGATGAAAATTGGCTTAAGATTTTGACACCATCAAAAGTGAGAGAGGATATCTTAGATAAAGAGTATCCTAATTTAGAGATAAATAGTATAACAGTAGAAGAGTTTAAAAAAGCCTTAAAAGAGGTATTAGCATGAAAAATTTAGTAATAAGAAGTGGAAGTTTGCGTATGGGAGGACTTGAAAGAGTCTTAATAGAGGTGCTTCAAAATTTAGATCAAATGAAATATAACATCTCTTTAATAATAGAGGACAATTCAGGAGATGAAAACATATTTTTAGATGAAGTACCAAAGTGGATAGATGTGTATTTTCTAAAACCAGAAGAACTTATACAAAAAACTTATTATCACCGTAAAAGAAAGAAGAATATATATAATAAAATTATGTATAATATTTTAATGGCAAAAGAACATAGTTTTGTAACGAAAAGAACAGTAGAGGTTTTAAAAGAGATCGAGTTAAAATATGGAGACGTAGATGTATTTTTAGATTACGATTGGGGAGCTAGAAGATATGTTGAGAAACTAAAGGCAAAAAAGAAATTAGTTTGGATACATAACTCTGTTCCAAAATTATTAAAGAAAAAATCTAAAATAGTTAGATTTGGAAAAAATTTAATGAAGTATGATAAGGTAGTTGCAATTTGTGATGATATGAAAAAAGAGTTGGAAGAGATATATCCATATTTAATAGGAAAAGTAGAAAGAGTTTATAACCCTTTTAATTTTAAAAGAATTTTAGATTTATCAGAAGATAAGAGTGATTTATCAAGAGAGGATAAAAAGCTTTTAGAAGATGATTATATAGTCGCTGTTTCAAGATTAGATACTGTTCAAAAAGATTATTTTACACTAATAAAAGGTTATAAGCTAGCTTTAGAAGGTGGAATTAAAGAAAAGCTATATATAGTCGGAGATGGACCAGATAGAAAAGAGATAGAGGAATTAATAGTAGAAAATAATTTGGAAGGTAATATAAAACTACTTGGAAAAAGAAAAAATCCATATTTATGGATGAAAAACAGCAAACTATTTGTGCATAGCTCAAAGTATGAGGGATTACCAACAGTACTTATAGAAGCTATGATATGCTCAAAGATTATAATTTCATCGGATTGCCCAACAGGTCCAGCTGAAATATTAAAAGGAGGGCACGCTGGAGCTCTATTTAAAGTTGGAGATTATAATAAATTAGGATCTATTTTAGAAAATATTTTAAAAGATCCAATACAGATTAAAAATTATAATAAAATTATGGAAAAGAGAGTATTGGAATTTAAGAGTGATTTTGTTATTAAAGAATATGAGGAGCTTATAAATGAGAAATCTTATTTTAATAATAAATGAAAAAAATAATTATGCTAGGCATTTAGGAGCAACATTAGTGTCTATTTTAAAAAATTCAAAAGAGAATTGGAAAATTCATATAATATATGAAAATTTATCAAAAGATAGCATGGAAAAAATATCTAAGATGGTAGAGCTGTCTGGATCTGAGTTAAATTACATTAAAATAGATAAAGATATACTGAATAAATTTAATGTTGGAGAGGGAACTCATTTAACATCAATAGTTTTTGCAAGATTATTTATACCAGAGTTTTTAAAATTAGAAAAAAAAGCAATTTATTTAGATTGTGATTTAATAGTTTTAAAACCTTTAGAAGAACTTTACGATATAGATTTAAAATATAAGTCTATTGGAGTAGTATTAGATGGAAAAAAAGATCAAGAGTCCAGTTTAAAAAGATTAAATCTAAACAAAAATAAAACTTACTTTAATGCAGGTGTTATGGTTATGGATTTAGAAAAGTTAAGAGACAATGGTAAGTTTTTAAATACAATAGAGTATTGTTTAAACCCAGATAGAGAGTTAGAGCTAAATGAACAAGATGCTCTGAATATAATTTTTGAAGCAGACTATTTTTCAGCAAATATAAAATGGAATTATACTCATGGCAATAGTGAAGAAAATAACCTTTCTTTAAATGAAATAGGGATAATCCATTTTACAGGTAATTCAAAACCTTGGGATTGTAAAAACTACTCTTCATATAAAAATATATACTGGCAATATTTAAGCGAAACCCCTTGGAAAGGATTTTTAGAAGAAAATAAAAGTTTTAAAAATATAATAAAAAGAGAAATAATAAAATTAAAGTTAAAAACTAGAAAAATAAGGTATTTATTAAAGGGGAAAAAGTGAATCAGAAAATAAAAAAGATAGATTTGGATATAGTATTTTATATAGTGTTAGGATTATTTTGTGTTCTATTGTTTATAACAACAAAATATAGTTTGAGATTGGGAAATTATGTTATTATTCCTTTAGGAATATATAAAGCTTATAGTAATAAAAAATATGAGAAAACAGGGTTTGAATATTTTATGCTAGCATTTATAGCGGCAATAGGATTAAGTTCAATAGGAGCTTTTGATTTTAGAAGTGTAAGAGATGAGTTTTTAGATACATTAACTATGTTGTGTGTATTTTTATCAATTTCTCAATTTAAAATAAAAGACGAACTTTTAAAATATTTGTGCTTAAGTGCGATAGTTGGTTATATATATAAAGTATCAATTTCTTATTTAGAAAGATTAGGTTACATAAAAGGATTGTATTGGGGTTCTAGAATAAGTGGTGGTGAAGAGGTTTGGAGATATGCACCAGTAATTACGTTTGGAGTTGTAATAACTCTTTGCATATTAATCTTTAGAAAAAATACTCTTAAAATAAATATAGCTTTAGTATTTATTTTTTTTATAGCATTAGAAGTTTTAATAAAAACTCAGAATCGTGGAAATTGGGTAGCGGTTATAGTTTGCTTTGTTTTAATGATGATATTAAAATTAGAAAAAAAAGCTATATACCCAATTTTAATCTTATCTGTACTAATGTTTGGAGTTAGTAAGAAATATAGCAATAATATTTATGTTAATAGATTAAATACAATTGTAAAAACTGGAGATCTTGGAAGAGTTGAAATTTGGAAAGCTTCAGCTCGAATATTTGAAAAAAATTTTATAAATGGAGTAGGATATAGTTATAAAAATTTTATAAATGCTGAAACTCCAGAAAAATATATTTATTTACCAAAAAATGGTATTGGTCATTCTCATAATAGTTCTTTATATGTTCTAGCAACGATGGGACTTTTAGGTGTAATATCTTATGTAGCTTTAACACTGAAATTTTTATGGTTTGCCTTTCAAAATAGAAAACTTGATTATGGAATATCATTTTTTATGATCTTATCAATTCAAATTTTTAGTTTTTTTGAAACACCTGTAAAATATCTGGATTTAACAGGAATTCAATTAGTTGCATTAGGAATTTTATATAACTTAAAAAATAAAAATTAGAAAAAAGGCACTTATAGCAAATAAAATGTCCTTGACATAGGGTCCACTTTAAAATATATAAGTGCCTTTTGATTATATCAATCGCTCTTTTAAATAATCAAAATAAAACTCGACTAAACTAGAATCATATTTTTGACAATCAGAATTAAATTTGTTTAGAGCTTCTTCGGGTTTTAAATTGGCTATTTTGAAGTAATCTAAATAGTAATCTACTCGATTTTCTAAAACTTTTTTCTCGTGCTCTAAATTTCTAGATTTAACTTTAAGAGACGAATTACTACGAAAGTTCCAACTACCACGTGCTGCTAAAATTAAACAAGAGTTTATACTGTTACAAAAACCATTCTGAAATTCAATTTGAACCCTATTATAAAGTTCATGAAACTCTTCTAAAGTCATATCTGGTTTAGATTTTAAGAGATTCGTTTTAGTCTTAGAATCTAGAATTTTATTCATAAGTAACTCTAAATCATCGTCAGGATCTATAGTTAGTTTAGTATTTTCTTTTTTTATAGTTTCTTTATTAGTATATACTTCATTCTCCACAGTTGGAAAATCCCGAGGTGGAGAGTTCCGTGAAGCGGTTTTAGGTGTATGTGAAATAAGGTTGGAATCTAAAGTTTCTATAAATGATTTTAAAACTGTACGATTGTCAGAAAAGAAAAAATCATTTTTAAGTTCACCCTGCTTTGCAAAAACAATAGGTTTTTTCAATTTAGCCATATAACCCGCAGCGATAAGCTCATTTATTAGTGCCTTTGTTTTGTCTGTACCAATCCCGAGCTCTTTTTTAAGAGAGTACGGATTTATGACCCAATTAGTGGGTTTTGACAGTATCAAAACCCCCAAGAGTCGGGCACATAGAGATAAATTTTTATCATTTAAAAAGTCATTGCCAACCGTTGTAAAGTGAGTTTTATGGGTATTTTTTAGAATATACTTCATAACTAAACCTCTATATTTTTAGAGTTCGTTTCATCAAAAATAATAGGTATTACAAAATGTTTTACAAAGTCAGGATAAATCACAATTTTTTTATGATTATTTTTAGATATATTTAATTCGAATTTCTTTATAATATAATCAACTTCCCCTTCTTTTTTGCAAAAGATATGCTCTAAATCAGTTTTATCGAAAAATATCTTATAAATACTTTCACAGAATTTTACCATATCTTCTATCACTTTTGGTTTAGATGTTTTATGTGCATCCTTTTTTTTCGATATCTATTAAAAAATTAAAAAATGGTTTTATAGCTACTACAATTAATCCTTTTTGTTTAAAATAAACTGTGTTTTCTGCTGTTTTAGATTTTTTTAACTTTTTATATAGAGTTTCTATTTTTATAGGTAAAACGTTCTCAATTTCTGATAATAAATAAAATGATCTTTGCTCTTTTAAAAACTCTATAAAACAATCCTTAGATGAATCATAAATCATAACTGCCTCACCCCAAATAGTTAATTAGATATATCTTTTCGGCCTTAAAATATAGTATAAAAAAATTCTTTCTAAATCAATGTTTTTTTAATAAAATCGTGAACACTGGTATTTGTTTCGAGAATTCATATATTCATGAAGACTAGGATTCTAGGTGCTGACTTATATTTTAAATTATGATATTCTTAAACTATCTCGAGAGAAAGAATAAAATTATAGGAGGAACAAATTATGACAGGAACAGAAGTGAAATATATTTTAGAAGCGGTTATTGCTAAAACAGAAAAATCGATTGAAAGAGAAAAAAGTGTTTTAAGAGAACTTACAGATGATAGATCTACTTTAATGTATATTCAAACTTTACAAGATGATGGAATAGAGCTTCCTGATAATTCTGGTTATGATTCTTATACTGATTGGAAAGATGGAATAGAAAAAGAGATTAAAAGTGGTGAAAACTCAATATCTAGAATAGAAGTTGAAAAAGCCGAATTAATTGCATTTAATTACTTTGTGGAAAATGCACCTGAGGTGTAAGCCTATGGTAAAACTATTAAAGATTGTATATATAGTGCTCAGCGTCGCTGGGATGGCGATAACTGGAAACAATACCCTAGTATTAAAAAGCATAGGTACAAAAATAAACAGCTTATCAACTCCCAAAGTAACCTCACACTCACAAATAAATATAAATTAAGAAAAAGCCTAGGAAATTTTCCTAGGCTTTTTCTTAATTTATATTTATTTAGTATCTATATCCTATACCAGCTCCAATACTCCAACCTTTTCTACTGTTATGACTATCTACACCTTCTCTAATACTACTATTTTCTGAAACTTTGAATGAATATTTAGTATTTACATGGAAAAGAATTCCTTTTTCATTTTCAAACTCATATCCAGCTCCAATAGAGTATGTATTTTTAACTTTACTAGGTACTAACAAATCAAAGTTATCTCCATTTTTCATATAAGCAGTTAGATATTGATCGTCAGCTTCTTTAAGGATTCTATTGTATTCAGCTCCTAATTTTAATGCGCTTTTTCCACCTTTATGTAAAAATTCTTTTTTTAAGTCGAAACCAAGGCTACCTTCAACTACACTGAAACTTTCTGAGTTTACATTGATAGAAAGAGCAGCGTCTTTTTCTTTTATAGAATCTTGGCTTATATTTGTATAACTTAATTTTACTTTTGGAACTAAGTAGTAACTATTTCCTAAAGAATAGTTGTATCTACCACTTAAATATAAATTTAATCCTTTATCATCATAGCTTTCACTATACGAGAAACTTTGTAAACTATTACTTGCAACTCTTTTAGAATCATAGTTACTAAATTGATAACCAATTCCTCCTAAAATTCTTAAATCTTTTATATCTTTTTTGAAATATGTTCCAATATAAAATGCATTTCCATCTAAACTTGAATGATTAGAAATATCAGTTTTGTTATTACTTCCTCCTAAAATACCTCCTAGAGAAAGAGAGCTGTCTAAACCATATTCAGCTAGAGAGTATGCACCAGTTATTTTATTATCAGCATCCACACCTGTTCCTTTAAACTGATGGTAGTTTTTAGTTTCATAGCTATTTTTCAAGTCGATATTTTCATGCAGTAATCCACCGTATATCATCCATTTTTTATCTCTAGCTTTAAACGGATTTTCAATTAGTACATCCGAGTACATATTCATAGATTCTCTTGCTAACTCGTTTGAGAATGAATAAGGTGAGTTACTATAGATTTCATTTAAAAGGTGTAATAGATTCTCAAAAGCAATATTTCCAGAAGTTGCTGTTAAATTAATAGAATCAACATTATATGCATCTGCAATAAGACTTCTATATATTTTATTTAACTGGTTGTAATTAATAATTTTAGGAGTTTCAGGTTCGGGTTCAGGTTCGGGTTCAGGCTGGGGTTTTGGTATAGTTATTAAATCTGGATTTAATGTTACAACGATATCACCAGAGACTTTTAGAGCATCATCGATTTTAACTGTCGCACTATGAATAATTGAATCGGTTTTTAAGTATAGGTTTTCTTTTGAAGAATCTAAAAAAGTTGATCCAGAAGTTTCAGCAACTCTATTAGCTTCAGCTGAACTCATAGCAATAACTCCACCAGTTCCCAATCCATTTGTAATTATATTTAGAGTTCCTCCAGTTAGAGGAGCGTCATCTCCTTTATACTCTTCTAAAGAACTTCCAGGAGCGTGTGCTTCTGTTGTTATAGTTTTATTTCCAAGACTATAAAGAGCATGACCTATAACTCTTCCTAGGCTGTCTTTTTGTGTTGGATCTATTCTAAGATTTAAATTACTTCCAGCTTTAATAACAATATTTGTATCTCCTGAAATTTTAGCGGTTTCATAAAGAGTTACAGCACCTTTTACATCAATATTTTCAAAACCATCTATTTTGTTGTATATAGCTAGGCCTCTATAATCACCATAGTCAACGATTCCATCAGCATTTCCGTCGTGATTGTTTAAAGTACTATTTAAATCGTTTGTACCATCACCTAAAGCTAGTATATCAACACCTTCTCCACCATATAAATTTCCATTTATAAGAGTTCCATTTGAAACAGCGAAACTATCATCTCCAGCTTCTAAATTCACATCACCATTTATAATAGATTTATTACCAGAGATAAGAATTGTATTGTTTCCAAGATCGCCTTTTATAACAGCTATGTTATTTTTAAGCCCACCACCATTAAAAATAACATCAGTAGCATTTAGAGTTTTTTCTGCATTTAAATAAACAGCAGAGTTATACCCATTTATTATTGAATCGCTTAAAACAGTATTTTTATCAACGTTTAAAGCTCCAGCACTAGAACTCGCTCCATTTATTACGAGTGCAGAAGTTTTAGCTAGTTCACTTGAATTTAAAACAGCTTCAGTTCCAACAATAGTTCCGTTTATAATAGTTTTGCCATCAGCTGTAACTCCTTCAGTTCCATTCTGAAAAGAGAGAATAGATCCAGAATTATGAACGATTACGAGTAGTCCTTTGTTATTTAAAGTTCCATCTGAATCTACAGAACCAGCAATAACTCCATAGTTTTCAGTTGAAAGATTGTTTCCATAAATTCCTTTATTACTTCCTGCAATTAATCCATAGTTTTCAATTATAACCTCGTTGTTTGTAGAGAGTAATATTCCATTTCCATTTGGATTATCAAATATCATTTTAACATCTGAAGAGTTATAACTTGTAGTTGAGTATCCAGAAAGAACTCCTTTGTTTAATATACTTTTAACAGATATACCAGAACTCATATAAGCATCACCAAATGCAGCAAAACCATTTCCAGAGATTGATGTATTATTAGCACTAGGTTTATCTATATTTTTACCAGAGATAATACCACTATTATCTAAACTACCTAGCGCTAAAGTATAAATATCGCCACCATCAATAACGTATCCATAACCTCTTTGAGAACCGATTAAAACACCGTTTCCAGATGAATCAGTTGAGTAGTTAGAGTTTTCATCAACTTCAAGATAGTTTGAAGCGGTTTCACCAGTTATAGTTCCAGAGTTACTTATAGATTCCACATCTAAAATTCTTCCTGTTATTTTTACACCATTTCCAACAGACGATTTTAGTATAAAATCAGAAGCTAACGTTTCTGTTTTACCAGAAATAACACCCTTGTTTTCAATGTTAGAGATGTTAACATCGATGCTACTAAATCCATTTCCAGCACTTCCTGTGAAAACATTTGTAGGAGATTCACTAGAGAAATTACCACTTATAACTCCAACATTTTCTACGGATGTTTTACTAGAAATAGTATCGGTAAACTGATTAAAAATTAAAATACCATTTCCAGATTGATATGCATTAACTGAACTATTGGAATTTTCAAGATCAGTTATATCTACTTTTGCATCTCCAGAGATAATTCCAATATTCTTAATTTTACCAATCTCAGTAGTACCACCACCTGATAATATTCCGTTACCATTTGAGAAAGATACAATTTCTGATTTAACCGCTCCTTTTACAACTCCTGTATTGTTTAAATTTTCTATTAGAATAACCGTTTGTTCTAGAGGTTCTATATCTAAACTTTGAATAGCTCGGCTACTTCCAAAATTAATTCCATTTCCATTTCCACCAATACTGTTATACTTTTCTTCACTTGATTTTAAAAAGGTCATATTTCCAGAAAGAGTTCCAGAATTATTGAATTGAGAAATAGTCGCAGTTTTTAGTAAAATAGCTCCATTGCTTTTTAAAATAGAATCTGTTGATTCAGGAGTTCTAGAAAGTTTAATATCAACAAGACCATCATTCTTAAATGATGTTGTTTCAGAATTTAATAAAATAGTTTCAGTACGAATTTCATTTTGTTCGATTCGAATCTCTTCTCCAAAAGCAAAAGTTCCACTTATTAAAAAACATACTATTGAACTTAAACTTAAAGAAACTTTTTTCTTTAGGTTTCTTTTCAATAGTTTTTCTACATTTTGAAGTCCTCTTTTCAAATAAATCACTTCCTTTTTTTATTTTTTAGCATTACTAATTTTATATATAAACTATTTATTCTCATTTTTTACAAAAAACCTTTTATATATATTAATATTTAACTTTTTTTCTATTAAAAAAAATGATATAATGTTTTGAGAAAAATGAGGAAAAATAGGGGGAAGAATGAAAGAAAATTTACAAATCGTTCCTAAAAAATACGAAGATGATGAAATTGATCTTTATGAATTAATTGAAATCATGGTTAGGCGTAAAACTACAATAGTTTTAACTACAATTTTATGCACAGGACTAGCATTAGGAGCTGCACTTTATGTTAGAGGGAATAAGCCAGATTATTTAATTAAAAATATTGTGCTATTACAAGAAACATTTAATTTAAAAGGTGTAAACCTTATAGATGTAAATAGTATACTTTTACAAGATAAGAATGTAAAAAAGCTATTGGAAAATGATTCTTTAAGGGCAGAGTATTTAAAAAGAACATCAAAAGAGTCTCAAAACACAAATAGTGAAAGAAAATTTTTGAAAGAAGTTTTTAATGTAAGTAAAGATGAAAAAAATCCGAATGTAGTAACTATAAAAGCTGAACTAATAGGAACAGATTCTAGCACTAGAAAAGTTATAGAGCAATATATAGATATTATAAAATCAAGTGATAATATTGCAGATGTAATAGCTAATGAAAAAGTTATTAAAACAGACGAGTTAGCAAGAGCAGAAAAAGAGATTAAAGCTATTCAAGATGAAGTGCTAGCTATATTTAAAAATGATAGTGATTTAAGAGCTTTAAAAGCCGAAGAAAAAGCTTCGTTTTTAAATTTTAAATATCCAGCTGTTATGTTAAAAAAATCCGAAGCAGAAAAAAATTATAATTTATACTCAAATGAGTTGATAAGATTAAATAACTTAAATTTAAGATATGATAGCGTTAAGAGTACTAGTGATATTTATCTTGAAGAAGGTAAAAGTAAAGCAAAGCTAATTCTAGCGGTAGGAGCTATATTAGGAGTTTTCTTAGGAGTTATGCTAGCTTTCTTAAAAGAGTTTGTGGATGGGTATAAAAAAAGATACAAATAATAATAGGAGGCTAAAGGTGTTTAAAGAAAACATGATAACTGAGCTATTTTCTAATAGGAGAAATATAGTAAAGTTAGGAATAGATTTAGCATCAGTTTTTTTAGGAATTTTTTTAGGAATTTTAGTAAGATTTGAAGATAAATTTTTAGATAATATTCATAGCAGCTATTACTTAGTTTATGGTAGTGCGTATTTTATATTTTATCTATTAAGAAAAAATGGACTAAAAAGCTGGAGTTATACAAACTCTTTAGATGTGTTGAACTTAACTTTCACAAATATGCTAGCTTTATTAACTAGTTTAGTATATTATGCATTGTTTCGTGAACCATACTCTAGAACAGTCATAATTGTAGGAGCACTATTAGTTTTGATGTTACAACTATTATGGAGATTTTGCTTTAGATTAAACCGATCATATCGTCTTGTTCTTGGAAAAACAAAACCAAGGATGAATACATTGTTATATGGAGCTGGAGATGCAGGAGTTGCACTATTGAGAGATGGTCTTAGTAATCCTAATTACCCATACCATATAACCGCTATAATTGATGATGATAGACGTAAGCGTGGAACATATATAAATGGTGTAAAAGTTTATGGAGATTTTTATGATTTGTCAGATGTTGTAAAAAAACAAAGTATAGAGATGGTGATTGTAGCTATACCAACTATAAAAAGAGAGCGTATTAAAGAGATAATAGAGCTAACAAAGTGTTGTAACAGTGTTAAGGTGAAAATCTTACCTAGTATTGACAATATTTTACAAGATGAAAATATAGCAAATCAAGTACGTGATGTAAGCATAGAGGATTTGCTTGGTAGAGATGAAGTTTTAGTAAACGGAGCTAATATTAAAGAGATTATAGAGGATAAAGTTGTATTTGTAACTGGTGGAGCGGGAAGTATTGGTAGTGAGCTAGCACGTCAGATAGCTAAATATTCTCCGAAAAAACTAATATTAATAGATCACAATGAAAATGATTTATACTTTTTAGAGCTAGAACTAAAAAGAAGTTTTAAAGCTCTCGACTTGCAGGTTGAAATTGCTAATATAAGAGAAGCTGATAAAGTAGAATTACTTTTCAAAAAATACCTACCAAATATAATTTTCCATGCTGCTGCTCATAAACACGTACCACTTATGGAGCACAACCCAGAAGAAGCTGTTAAAAACAATATTTTTGGAACTAAAAAAGTTGCAGAAATGGCAATTAAATATTCGGCAGAAAGATTTGTACTTATATCTACAGATAAAGCTGTAAATCCAACAAACATAATGGGAGCTACAAAACGAGCTTGTGAACTTGTTGTAGAATATATGAATGGTAAGAGTGATACTAAATTTATGGCTGTAAGATTTGGTAATGTGCTAGGAAGTAATGGATCGGTTATACCAATTTTTAAAAAGCTTATAAGTGAAGGTAAAAACTTAACATTAACTCATCCCCATATAACAAGATACTTTATGACAATTCCAGAAGCAGCTCAACTTGTAATAGAAGCTGGTTCGTTAGGTAAAGGTGGAGAACTATTTATACTCGATATGGGAGAGCCTGTTAAAATAATAGATTTAGCAAATACTATGATAAAGCTTAGTAATGCAGATATAGGCGTAGAGATTGTAGGCTTACGTCCTGGTGAGAAACTCTATGAAGAGTTGCTCTATGATGTTGGTGCTGCACTAAAAACAGAAAACAACAAAATCTTTATTACAGCTATAGATTCTATGAACATAGATTTAGAAGGTCATCTAGAGAAGTTAGCCGTGGCAGTTAAAAACCCAGTTAAAGATGAAATAAAAGCATGCATGAAAGAGTTTGTAAAGACTTACAAGGAGGTAAAAGATGAAAAAGCATCCAATTAAATTAGAAGGTCTTTGGACAGAAGGATATAGTTTAGATAAACATGTCGAATCTAGTATTTATTTAGGTGAAGATATCTACGGCAATTCATCATTTGACACTAAAAGAACTTTTTTAGGAGAGTTGATGTATCAATTAAAATATAACTATGATTTTTCAAAAATTGAAGAAATAACAGATATAGCTGTAGAGTTTCTTCAAGATGATTGGAAAATATTAAGTGAGATTGATAGGATACTTCCAGTTCCTTCTAGTAAAAAACGTAAAACACAACCTGTTTATCAAATAGTTAAACTTTTATCTGATAAAATAAATAAGCCTCATTGTTCCGATTTTTTTGAAAAAATTTCAACAGAAGAAATAAAAAATCTATCCGAAGATGAAAGAGAAAAAGTTTTAGAAGATGGTGTGAAAAAGAAAAGGGAACTATTAAAAAAGGCTTCGATTTTGATAGTAGATGATTTATATGATACAGGAGCATCATTAAAAAGAGTAACACAATTATTACAAGAAGATGAAAACATAAAAAATATTTATGTTCTGACTATCACAAAAACTAAAAGAAGTTAGGTGGTGTAGAAAATGAAAGTTTTTATTGCAGGAGCTATAAAAATTAAAGAATTAAAAAAAATAGTAATTGAAAAATTAGATGGAATAATTGAAAATAATTTTGAAGTCTTATTAGGAGATGCAGAAGGTATTGATAGCTCTATACAAAAATATTTTAAAAGTAAGAATTATAGAAATGTTGAAATATATTGTACGAATAGAGAAGTTAGAAATAACTTTGGAAATTGGAAAGTTATAAGTGTTTTTGCTAAAGATAATGAAAGAGGTAGAGCTTTCTATACTGTAAAAGATAAAAAAATGGCAAATGATGCCGATATTGGGTTTATGATATGGAATGGAGAGAGTGAAGGAACTCTTAACAATATGATAAACTTATTAAAATCTCATAAAAGAGTTTGTTTATTTTTAAATAATGAGAATAAATTACTTTTATTAAAAGAAATTAAAGATTTAGAAAATGTAATTCTTTCTACTAATTTAAAAACTGTATCACTATATAAAAAATTGTTAAAGAAATATAGTTTCCAAAATAAAATAGAAAATGAACAAATGAAGTTGATTTAGATAATGGTGATATAGAAGAGATCTTTAGAATTTAAAAACTATAAATTTCATATAACAATACGAAGTAGAAAGGAAGATTGATGAAAAGGTTATTTGATATAGTCGCAGCATTTTTGGGACTAACATTTTTTCTACCACTTATGATAGTTGTAGGAATAATAGTTAAAATAACGTCGCCTGGACCGATACTGTTTTCACAAAAGCGTCTTACTAAGGGTATGAAAGAGTTCAGTATCTATAAGTTCCGTAGTATGACGACGAATAAGGTTAGAGAGAAGAATACAGTTCAGATTAAAGGTAGCTCGAGCGAAATAACACCGATTGGTAGATTTATGAGAAAAACTAAAATTGACGAACTACCACAATTTTGGAATATCTTAATTGGAGATATGAGCTTTATAGGTCCAAGACCAGAGTTACCAAGACGTTTAAAGTATTATGGCGAGCGAGAAAAAAAGATCTTCGCTCTACAGAGTGGAATATCATCTCCAGCAAGTATAGTTTTTTCAGATGAAGAGTACTTAATGGACTCGGTAAAAGACCCTGAGAAATTCTATATCCATGAAATAATGCCGTATAAAATAGAGTTAAATCTTTATTATACTGAACATGCAACATTTTTCTATGATATTTGGATCATCATAGCTACGTTATTAAAAATAGTTAATAAGGTTAAAAATGAAGATGTTGTTAAGGATAAAGAGCTACTCTCAAAAAAATTAGAGATTGTAGCTAAAATAGGGGTGGAGTATTAATGAATAAGAAAACACTGCTAATAACAGGTGCAAGTGGATTTATTGGAAGTAACTTTATTAAAAAGTACGAGCACGAATACAATATAATAAAAACGTGTTTAATAGAGAAAACTCCAGAAGAGTTAGATTTAACGGGTGTAGATACAGTTTTACACTTAGCTGCCTTAGTTCATCAGATGAAGGGTGCACCTGAAAAAAAATACTATGAAGTTAACACAGAACTAACTAAGAGATTAGCGGTAAAAGCTAAAGCTGCAGGTGTGAAACACTTTGTATTCTATTCTACAGTAAAAGTTTATGGATTTGACGGTGATTTAAATAATCATGATTTTGTATTAACAGAAAACTCACCTTGCAATCCGAATGATCCTTATGGCGATAGCAAGTATAGGGCAGAAAAATTACTGAGAACGCTAGAAGATGAAAACTTTAAAGTTGCAACTATAAGACCTCCTATGGTTTATGGAGAGGGAGTAAAAGGTAATATGCTCAGTTTAATAAAGCTAATAAACAAGTTGTCGATTATACCTTTTGGATACTCTAAAAATAAGAGAAGTATAATCAGTACAGAAAACTTACTCGCTATGACACACTTAATAATTCAGAATTCTGCATCTGGAATATACTTAGGAACAGAAGGTATTCCAGTATCTATTAGGGAGATAGCAACTTCTATAGAAAAAGGATTGGGTAAAAGCAGAATAAATATAACTCTCCCAACTATAATTTTTAAAATTTTATGCAAAATAAAACCAGATATAATGGTGAGACTATTTGGAACTCTAGCCTTCCAGCAAGAGGACAACTACAAGGAAATAGGCTACAAAGCTGAAGCTAGTATGGATGATGAAATAAAGAAGATGATAGATAAGTTTGGTGGGAAAGGATGAATATATTATTTTTATATTTAAGACATTCTGAAAATCCAACAGATTCAACATTAACTAAAGATATAAGTGATGAATTCTATAAAAATGGTCATAATGTAAAAGTTGTAACTTTATTAGAAAGAAAATACAACAAAGAAACAGAACTGAAAATGGAAAATGGATATTCAGTGTTAAGAGTTAAGACAGGAAATTACTTTGATTCTGTAGGTAGAATAGAAAAAGGGATAACAGCTTTAACAATGCCTTATACTTTAGAAGTAGCAATTAAAAAATATTTTAAAAATGAAAAATTTGATTTTATATATACTCATACTCCATTTATTTCAAATGCAAAATTGGTAAATAATTTAAAAGAATATTTTAATTGTAAATCTTGTTTACATTTATGGGATATTTTTCCACAAAATGCAAAAGATATAGGAATGTTAAATAATAAGTTTTTATTAAGAATTTTTGAAAATACTGAACAAAAAATGTATGATGCTTTTGATTATATAGGATGTATGTCAAAAGGAAATTTAGAATATATGAAAACTAGAGATTCGAAGTTTAGTTCTGATAAGTATTTTGTTTTAAAAAATTGGGCTCAAATTAAAGACTTACCAATTTTCAATAAAAAAGAGATAAGAGAAAAATATGGATATCTTGAAGATGATTTCATAGCTATTTTTGGTGGAAATATGGGTAAACCTCAAAAGTTAGAAAACATATTAGAGTTAGCTAAAAAAGTTTTACAAAATTCTAATATAAAATTTTTGTTTATAGGCAAAGGAACAGAAAAAGATTTTTTACAAAATAAAGTAGAATCTGAAAATATAACTAATGTAAAATTCTTAGATTATATTCCAAGAGAGGATTATGAGCTAATAACAGCTGCATGTGATCTTGGAGTAGTAAGCTTAGATGAAAGATTTACAGTTCCTAATTTTCCATCTAAAACTACTGATTATTTTAAACTGAAGCTTTCAATACTAGCATCTTTAGACAGATGTGCATCGAAAGATTATGGTGATTTTTTACAGAATAAAGTAAAAGGTGGATTATTCGCAGAAGCTGGAGATACAGAAAAATTATATGAACAGCTATTAAAGTTAGTAGAAAATAAACCTTTAAGATTAGAGCTAGGAAAGAATGGAAGAAAATACTATGAAGATGAGCTAGGAGTAGATAAAGCTTATGAAACTATAATGAAAAATATTAAAAAATAGGAGATGGAATCATGTTTAAAGATAAAACTCTACTTATAACAGGTGGAACAGGGTCATTTGGAAACACAGTACTAAAAGGATTTTTAAACACAGAAATAAAAGAGATTAGAATATTCTCAAGAGATGAAAAAAAGCAAGATGATATGAGAAAAATTTATAATAATCCAAAACTAAAGTTTTATATTGGAGATGTTAGGGATGAAAACTCTATAGCTGATGCTATGAGAGGAGTAGATTATGTTTTCCATGCTGCTGCATTAAAGCAAGTTCCATCTTGTGAGTTTTATCCAATGCAGGCTGTAAAAACAAATATAATTGGAACAGAAAATGTTCTGAATGCAGCAATTGCTGCAAGAGTAAAAAAAGTAATTTGTTTAAGCACAGACAAAGCTGCTTATCCAATAAATGCTATGGGAATGTCTAAAGCTATGATGGAAAAGGTTGTAATAGCAAAAGGAAGAAATCTAGGAGAGCATGAAACAACTATCTGTGTAACTAGATATGGAAATGTAATGGCTTCTAGAGGATCTGTAATTCCATTGTTTATAGATCAAATGAGAGCTGGAAATCCAATGACATTAACTGACCCGAATATGACTAGATTTATGATGAATTTAGACGAAGCTGTAGACTTAGTGCTATTTGCATTCGAGAATGGTCAGAATGGAGACCTATTTATTCAAAAATCACCTGCAGCAACTGTAGATGTACTAGCTAAGGCTATAAAGAAGTTATTTAAAAAACCAGAACATGAAATAAGAATTATTGGAACTAGACATGGAGAAAAACTTTATGAAGTTTTAATGACTAAAGAGGAAAAAGTAAGATCAATAGATATGGGTGGATATTTCAGAATACCTGCTGATGGAAGAGATTTAAACTATTCTAAGTTCTTTGAAGATGGTGAAGAGGTAATAACAGAAGCTGACGAGTATAACTCACATAATACTGAAAGATTAAGTGTAGAAGAGTTAGCAGGATTATTAATAGATTTACCAGAGATTCAAGATGAGTTAAAAGAGTTTGGAGTCAAATAGTATGAAAAAAATACTAATTACAGGATCGAATGGATTTATAGGTAAAAATTTAATTGAAAGATTAAATCGTACAGAGAATGTAGAAATTTTAACATTTGACATAGAAAACTCTATCAATGATTTGGAGAGGGATATAAAAGCTGCTGATTTTATATTTCATTTAGCTGGAATAAACAGACCAGAAAATCCCGAAGATTTTTATAAAGGTAATAGCGATTTAGTTGGGAATTTAGTAGCTATACTAGAAAAAAACAAGTTAAACACACCAGTATTAATAACATCGTCAATACATGCTGACAAAGATAACGACTATGGTAAGAGCAAATTAGCTGGAGAAAATTTATTAAAAGAATATTCTGAAAAAACTAGTGCAAATGTATATATATACAGATTACAAAATGTATTTGGTAAATGGTGTAAACCAAATTATAACTCTGTTGTAGCAACATGGTGTTATAACACTGCTAACAATATAGAACTCGTAGTTAATAGCAGAGATGCAATGATAGAATTTGTGTATATAGACGATGTTATAGACTCTATTGTTAACCATTTAGATTTAGAGAAAAAGAGTGTAGAATTAAACTATACTGTATCTAAAACTTACTATAGAACATTAGGAGAGGTAGCAGATTTATTAGAGCATTTTAAAAACAATAGAAAAACATTAACGCTACCATCTGTTGGAGTTGGTTTTGAAAGAGCACTATACGGAACGTATTTATCATACTTACCACAACATAAGTTTTCTTATGAATTAACTGAACACAGTGACGCTAGAGGAAGTTTTGTTGAAATATTAAGAACTAGAGATAGTGGACAGTTTTCAATATCAACATCAAAGCCAGGAGTAACTAGAGGAAATCATTATCATAATACTAAAAATGAAAAGTTTTTAGTAATAAAAGGTGAGGCTACTATTAGATTCCGTCAGATATTCGGTGATGAAGTAATAGAGTATCCAGTTTCTGATAAAAAATTAGAGGTAGTTGATATACCAACAGGTTATACTCATAATATAACTAACACAGGTTTAGAAGATATGGTACTCGTACTATGGGCTAACGAGCAGTTTGACCAGCTTAATCCAGATACATACTATTTAGAAGTTTAGGAGAGGTTATGAAAAAATTAAAGGTAATGACTGTTGTAGGAACTAGACCAGAAATTATTAGACTTGCAGCGGTGATAGATAAGTTAGAAAAGTCAGAGGCAATAGATCATATAATTGTTCATACTGGACAAAACTATGACTATGAGTTAAATGAAGTTTTCTTTAGAGATTTTAATATGAGAAAACCAGATTATTTTTTAGAAACAGCAACTGGTAGGGCAAGTGAAACAATTGGAAATATTTTGATTAAGATGGATTCATTGTTAGATGAAGTTAAACCAGATGCATTTTTAGTATTGGGAGATACAAACTCTTGTTTGGCAGCGATAGTTGCTAAAAAGAAAAAGGTACCTATTTTTCATATGGAAGCTGGAAACAGATGCTTTGATCAAAGAGTTCCAGAAGAAACAAATAGAAAAATAGTTGATCATACTGCAGATATAAACTTAACTTATAGTGATATAGCAAGAGAGTATCTATTGAGAGAGGGATTACCAGCTGATAGAATAATTAAAACTGGAAGTCCAATGTTTGAGGTTATCAATATGAAGCTGAAAGATATAGAAGCTTCTGATATCTTAGAAAGATTAAGCTTAGAAACTGGTAAGTATTTTGTAGTATCAGCTCATAGAGAGGAAAATGTTGGTTCTGATAAAAACTTCTTGAATTTAGTAGACAGTTTAAATGCAGTAGCAGAAAAATACGAGTTACCAATTATAGTTTCGACTCATCCTAGAACTAGAAAAAGAATAGAAGAGTTAGGAGTGCAATTTAATTCGTTAGTAAACTTAATGAAACCACTAGGATTTAATGACTATGTTAAGTTACAAAAAGAAGCTAAAGCTGTACTTAGTGATTCTGGAACTATAAGTGAAGAGTCTTCAAATTTAGGGTTCCCAGCATTAAATATTAGAGAAGCTCATGAAAGACCAGAAGCTATGGAAGAAGCATCAGTTATGATGGTTGGACTCGAAAAAGAAAGAATAATGCAAGGTTTAACAGTATTAGAAACTCAAGAATCAACAACATTAAGAAAAGTAGCTGACTACTCTATGCCAAACGTATCAGATAAAGTTTTAAGAATAATACTCTCTTATACTGATTATATTAATAGAGTTGTATGGAAGAAGGAAGTTTAATGAAAATACTACTAATATCTCCATTACCACCTCCAGCTGGAGGAATAGCAACTTGGACTACAAGATATTTGAATTCTGATGAATCTAAAAAAAATCAGGTTAATTTATTAAATACAGCTGTTCAAGGAAAAAGAATTAAAGAACTCCAAAACAAAAATCTATTTGAAGAAATAAAACGAACTTTAAAAATATTAATTGAATTAAATAAAAAATTAAAAGAAAATCCAAATGTTGTACATCTAAATACATCTTGTGGGAAATTTGGATTAATTAGAGATTATATTTGTTCTGAAATTATAAAAAAAAATAAAATAAAATTAGTAACACAGTACCATTGTAATATTGAGGATATGATAAATAGCAAAATTTCTAACTTTTTTTTAAATAGTTTAGCTAAAAATACAACCATAAATTTAGTATTAAATAAAAATTCAAAAGTATATTTAAAACAAATTTCAAAAAAAGATTCAATAATAATTCCTAATTTTATTTCTGAAGAAAATTTCGAAAAGTTATCAAAAGGAAGAATATTAAATAAAGAGATAAAAATAATTTTATATACAGGTCATTTAGTGAAAACAAAAGGTTGTGATGAAATATTAGAGGTTGCAAAAAAATTCCCCAAAATTAAGTTTATATTAGCTGGAAATATAAAAGAAGAATATAAAAATATAAAAAAGTCTTTAAATGTTCAATTTTTAGGTGAATTAGACCAAGAACGAGTATTTTCAGAATTAAAAGAAGCGGATGTATATTTATTTCCAACATATACAGAAGGATTTCCTAATGCTCTTTTAGAAGCCATGAGCTCAGGATTACCAATTATAACAACTCGAGTCGGAGCAATTGTTGATATGGTACAAGACAAAGGGGCCTTACTGGTAGAAGCAGGTAATGATGAACAGATTTCAAATGCTATAAGCGATTTAATCCAAAATATAGAAAAAAGAAAAGAAATGAGTAAATTTAATATCCAAAAAGTGAGCGAGTTTTATCTTCAACAGACAGTATTGAATCAGTTATTTGAAATATATAAGTTATAAAGATTCTAGATTATAAAAAAAAAATTTTAGAATAAATAAAATGGCATTAAAATGAAATAAAAAATATAGAATAGATAAAGGAAAAAAAATGAAAAAAATAGTGCATGTAATCTCGAGTTGTAGCCCTGGAGGTGCAGAGATATTAGTAAAAGATACTCTTATAGAATTGAAAAAAACTTTTGATAATGTAGAGCTTTGGGTAATGAGTAAAGTAAAAGATTGTTTTTCAGAAGATATAGATTCCAAAATTTTTTTTGAAAAAAATTATGTAAATGAACTTGAAAAAAAAGGAATAAAAGTATACTTTTTTGAAAAAAAGCCAAAAAAATATTCGCTTAATTTTTTTTTAAATATATTGAAAAGATTTCTAAAAATAGAGCCAAATATAATTCACTGCCATTTAGAAGAAGTTACTTTTCATATAGTTTTGATACTGGGAATTTTTAAGTTTGTAAAAAATATAAAAATTTACCAAACTATTCATAATGTGAAAATTGATTATCCAAAACTACAAAAGTATTTTATTCGGAGAGTTATAACTAAATTTGTAAGTATTTCAGATGAAGTAACTATCTCAATAAAAAATATAGGAATACCAAATATAAAAATTGTTCAAATTGAAAATGCAATAAATTTAGAAAAATTTAAAATTGAAAATAGATATATAAATAAAAAGCCAAAACATTTAATAGCAGTGGGTAGAATGGTGCAACAAAAAAATTATAGTTTAATGATTAAAGCGTTCAGTAAAGCCATAAGCAATTTAGAAAATAAGCCAATATTAAAAATAATAGGTACAGGACTTGATGAACAATTTATAAAAAAAATAATAATAGAAGAAAAGATTCAAAAAAATATAGCATTATTGGGAAATAAAATTAATATATCAGAATATTTGAAAGAAGCTGATATATATTTAATGAGTTCTAAATGGGAGGGTCTTTCAATTTCATTAATTGAAGCTTGTTCAGCAGGATTACCTATAATATGTACAAATGTTGGAAGTAATAACAATGTAGTTAAGGATGGAATCAATGGTTTTCTTATAGAATCGGAAAATGAAAAATTATTCTCTGAAAAACTTCAAGAATTAATGGAAAATCAAGAACTTAGAATAAAATTTTCTAAAAATTCAGTTAATATTTCAAAGGATTTTTCTCTTGAAGAAAAAGTGAAAAAACTAATAAAATTATACGGAGCAAATAAAAATTTAAGGTAGGAGAAATGTTAATTTATCAATTGATTTATATAATTTTAATCTTAGTGTTTTTTTTGACAATTAGATTGAAGCAAAAACTTTTTTTTTATAACATAATTATCATATTACTTTTTATTTTTTCTGCCACAAGAGATGGAATTGGCCATGATTTTTTTGCATATTCAAATGAAATTTTTGGGAAAGTACCTCTTCTTAGCGAAGTACTAGAAAAAGGAGTAATAAATTATAAGTATATTCACGGAGAACTTGGATTTCTTTTTACAAGTACGCTTTTAAAAACAATCGGATTTGATTATAAAAGTATATTTACAGTAATGTCATTCTTTACACTTGTTTTTTTAACAAAATATTTTAAAGATAATTTTAAAAATAACATGATTCTACCATTATATCTTTATTATTCGATGTATTTTATATCTGATGTTATGGGAATTATAAGATACGGATTAGCATGTGCGATGCTGCTTTATAGTACAAAATATATATTAAATAGAAATAAATATATATTTCTTAGTATTTTAATATTGGCAAGTTTATTTCATTCAAGTTCAATATTTTTTTGTCTGTCTTATCCTATTTATAAAATGAAATTAAAAAAGATGACATTATTCATTATACCTATTCTTTCAATAATTTTTTCAAAATTTAAATTGTTCAATATTTTTTTGATAAAAAGCTACAATATTTATCCTCAGTATATAAAAAATCAAATAAATTCATATGTCTTATTTAATCCAAATAAAGATAATGTAAGATTTAGTTTAATTCAAATATATATGATAATAATGTTGATAATTTTCATTTTTTTTTCAGAGCTTATAAAGAAAGAAAAATATAATTTTTATTTGAAACTATACTCTTTAGGAATTTGTATTTATTTTATTTTTTCTGAAATTCCAACATTTTCAGGAAGACTAAGCGGAATATATTTGAAAGCAGATATATTTCTATATACGTATATATTTTTTTATTTTAAAAAAAAATATATAAAAATATTATATATTATATTTATTATAGTATTAATGACATATTTTTATGAAAATTATATTTATTATAGTTCGAAAGTTCTTTTTCCATATAAGAGTTGGTTATTTGACTAAAAACCTTGCTTTATATAATAAAGTCTTACATTACAGAAGGAAGGTCTTTAAAAATATGTTAAAGAATCATAATATTAAAGAATCAAATTTTGGTAAAAGAAATTGTGATATTCTATCAATATAGTAGTAATTTTTTTTCATTTGAGTTAAAAAATTAATTTGAAAATATTTAGTAAAATTAAACGTAAAATTTATGTTGCAAAAATGGAGGTTTAATGAAAAAAATTTTACATGTAATGGGAAATGACAAATTTATAAATAATTATATTGAATTTGTTAATAAAAATTTTGATGAAAACCATTTGTTTTATATAATTAAAGGTGTTGATTACCTAGATGTTCCTGATTCTAATAACGTTATTTATTTTAAATACAAAAAAGAGAACTTTTTAAGATGGTATATAGGGATGATATTAATATATATTAAGCTATGGTTTAATATATTAAAATTTGATAAAGTAATTTTTCATAGTTTAGGAAATAATTATACAATTTTATTTTTATTTTTAAATCCATGGATATTAAAAAAAAGTAATTGGATTATTTGGGGAGGTGATTTATATAGTTATTATGAAAGAATTAATTCTGGAATAATAAGAAAAGTATTTTATAAAATAGAGAATTTTGTTAAAGGAAATTTGAATGAATATACAACGCACGTAGAAGGTGATTATAAATTAGCAAAAGAATTATTTGGTGCAAAAGGAAAATACAATAATTGTTTTATGTATTTAAGCAATATTTATCAAGAAAGAAAAATAACACAAGAAAATAAAAAAGAAATTTGGATTCAAATTGGGAATTCAGCGGAACCATCTAATAATCATCTTGAAATTATAGATAAATTAGAAAAATTTCGGGATGAAAAAATTCAATTAGTTTGTCCTTTATCTTACGGAGACAAAGAATGGGCAAAATCAGTTATAGATTATGGTAAATCTAAGTTTGGAGATAAATTTATTCCTATAACTGATTATATGAAATTTGAAGAGTATATTCAATTTTTATCTAAAGTAGATATTGCTATATTTGCTCATGACAGACAGCAGGCAGTTGGAAACATAACTTCGTTATTAAGTATGGAAAAAACTGTTTATTTGAAAAAAGAGGTAACGACATATGGAATGTTGGAAGATTTAGGAGTAGAAATCGGAGATTTTTTAGAATTAGATAACTTAAATTTGTTTTCAATAGAAGACAGACAGAAAAACAAAGAGATTATAAAAAGAAGGTTTTCAGAAGAAAGATTAAAAGAAGACTTGGAAAAAATATTTAATCCAAAGAAGTTGTAATATAATTTAA
Source organism: Cetobacterium sp. (assembly GCF_051658645.1). Classification (GTDB taxonomy): domain Bacteria; phylum Fusobacteriota; class Fusobacteriia; order Fusobacteriales; family Fusobacteriaceae; genus Cetobacterium_A. The sequence continues at coordinate 73,736 of NZ_JBOFMZ010000022.1, read as the reverse complement.
TCAGGAGTGATTTATGAAAAAAGTTATAATATTTGGGATTGGTGATTTAGCTAAAGAATTATATATATATATAAAGGGATATAAAAATGTAATTGGATTTTGTGTAGATAATCAATATTGGGATAAAGAAAAAAAATTTTTTGAAGGAAAAATAGTTTATAAAATTTCAGACTTCACTCCAAAAGATTTTGAAGATATTTATTTTATAACAACTATAGGATATAAAAATATGAGAAGTAAAAAAAAAAAATATCTAGAATTAAAAAGAAAAGGAATAAAATTTACAAATTTTATTCACAAGTCTGTAATTTATGAAAATGATTTACAAATAGGAGAAAATAATATTATTTTTCCTGGAGTAATAATAGAGCCTGGAGTTAAAATAGGCGATAATAATATAATTTGGACTAGAAATGTAATTTGTCATGACGTAGAAATAGGAAGTCACAATTTTATAGCGGCAGCATCTTTGGTTGGAGGTTTTTCTAAAATTTTAGATAATAATTTTATAGGATTTAATTCAACTATTAATCATAATATAATAATAGAAAAAGAAGTTTTAATAGGAGCTAAAAGCCTAGTAAATAGAAACACTAAAAATTATACTAAGAATTATGGTATTCCAAGTAAAGAAATAAGCACACACGAAGAAAAAGGAATAGAATTTGAGGAGTAATTATGAAAAAAATTATAATAATTGGTGCAAATGAATTTCAAAATAAATTAGTACTAAAAGCAAAGGAAAAAGGATTGGAAACACATGTTTTTGCTTGGGAAGATGGAGCAATAGCAAAAGATAATGCAGATTATTTTTATCCAATTAGTATTGTAGAAAAAGAAAAAATATTAGAAGAAGCAAGAAAAATAAAAGCAGACGGAATTTGTGCAATAGCAACAGATTTAGCTATGCCAACAGTAAATTATATAGCTGAAAAATTAGGTTTCGTAGGAAATTCATTGGAATCAACTAAGTTAACTACTGATAAATTTGAAATGAGAAAAGCTCTTATATCTGAAGATTTACCTTGTCCTAAGTTTAAATTGGTAAAATGTATTGAAGATGTTGAAAAAGAGATGGAATATCCATTAATTGTAAAACCAACAGATAGATCAGGAAGTCGTGGAGTAACTAAAGTTGAAAATGAAATAGAGTTACAAAAAGCTTTAGAGATAGCTATTGAAGTATCTTTTAATGAAAAAGTTTTAGTTGAAGAATTTGTAGAAGGAAATGAATACAGTATAGAAATGATTACTCAAAATGGTAAACATCAATTTTTACAACTTACTGAAAAATTTACAACTGGAGCTCCAAATTTTATTGAAAAAGGTCATTTGTCTCCAGCTAGAAATATAGACGTTAATTTATACAGAGAAATAATAGATGTAATAAAAAAATCTTTAAATTGTTTGAAAATAAAAAATGGAGCTTCTCATTCTGAAATAAAAATAGATTCAAAAAACAATATAAAAATTATTGAAATAGGAGCTAGAATGGGAGGGGATTTTATTGGTTCTGATATGGTTAAAATATCAACTGGAATAGATTTTACAAGTCTAGTTATAGATGTTGCATTAGGAGAAAAAATCCCAGAAATTAATAATAAAAACTATATTAGTAATGCTTTAGTAAAATTTATATTTAATGCAGAAGATTTAAAAAACCAAAAAAAAATTGAAAAATATTTTTCTGAATTAATTGTTGAAAAAAATATAGATGTATTAGGAAATGAAAAAATAACAGACAGTTCAAAAAGAAAAGGATACTACATCCTTAACATAGAAGACAATATAAAGTTAGAAAAAATATTAAATATTTTATAGTGGAGGAAGTATTTTTATGATAAATTTCAATGTACCACCATTTGTAGGAAAAGAATTACAATATATGGAAGAAGCGATTAAAAAGAATAATAAACTTTGTGGAGATGGCCCTTTTACTAAAAAATGTAATCAGTGGTTTGAAGTGAACTTTAATACTCCAAAAGCTTTATTAACTACTTCTTGTACACATGCTTTAGAAATGGCAGCAATTTTAGCAGATATAAAACCAGGAGATGAGGTAATAGCGCCATCATTTACTTTTGTTAGTACAGTAAATGCTTTTGTATTGAGAGGGGCAACTATTGTTTTTGTGGATATAAATCCTAAAACGATGAATATAGATGAAAATTTAATAGAAGAAGCTATAACTGATAAAACAAAAGTAATAGTACCAGTTCATTATGCAGGTGTATCTTGTGAAATGGATAAAATAATGGAAGTTGCTAAAAAACATAATTTGATTGTTGTAGAAGATGCAGCTCAAGGCGTTATGTCAACTTATAAAGGGAAAGCCTTAGGAACTATTGGAGATTTTGGAACATTTAGTTTTCATGAAACTAAAAACTATTCAATGGGAGAAGGTGGAGCACTTTTAATTCAAAACAAAAGTTATATAGAACGAGCTGAAATTATCAGAGAAAAAGGAACAAATCGTAGTAGATTTTTCCGTGGGCAAGTAGATAAATATACATGGGTTGATTTAGGATCTTCTTACTTACCAAGTGAATTAAATGCAGCTTATTTATATGCCCAGTTAGAAGAAGCTAAAAATATAAATAATAATAGATTAAGAGCTTGGAACAGTTATTATGAAGGGTTAAAAGAGTTAGAGAATAATAAAAAAATAGAATTGCCTTATATACCTAAAGATTGTGAACATAATGCTCATATGTTTTATTTGAAATGTAAAGATTTAAAAGAAAGAACACTCTTAATAGATTATCTAAAATCGAATGACATATTAGCAGTATTTCACTATATTCCTCTTCATACATCTGATGCAGGTCTTAAATTTTCAAGATTCCACGGAATTGATAAATACACAACTCTAGAAAGTGAAAGATTAATTAGATTGCCTCTTTATTATAATATTAGTTCTGAAGATGTAAAGTATGTTATAAAGAAAGTAAAAGAGTTTTATGAAAAATAATAAAAGGAAAAATTAATGGAAAATAGTTTATTAAAAAAGTTCTTATCATTTTCAATAGGAGGATATATAGCTTTAGCTATAGGTTTTTTTACAACACCGATTGTGACAAGAATGCTTTCACCAGAACAATATGGAACATATTCAATGCTCAATGTTGGTGTAAATATGATATTACTAGTTTGTGGATTAGGATTAGACCAAGGATTTGTAAGACATTTTTATGAAGAGGATGAATCTAATAGGGGTAAATTACTATATAATTCATTGAAAATACCTTTGTTACTAACTTTATTAGGAAGTATATTGATATTAATTTTTAAGGATAAAATTTCTCTATATTTATTTGGTGAAAGAAATAATTTTATGATCCTTATTTTTATAATTACAATATTATTAACACTAATAAATAAGTTTTCAATATTAGCTATAAGAATGGCTCAAAAGGCAAAAACATTTTCAATTTTACAGATATTAACTCAATTATTAAATTTTATTTTTATAATACTTTTGTTTAAAAAATATGGGAATAATTATAAAACATTAGTTTTTGGTGGAGCTTTAAGTTTGATTACGGTTACTTTGGTATCAATAATATTAGAAAAAGATATATGGAAATTTAAAGGTGAAAATGAAAAAATATCAACAAAACAGCTTATAGAGTTTAGCATTCCTTTAACTGTTACAATGGCTTTAAGTTGGGTATTTTCATCAGCAGATAAGATAGTTATAAAACAGTTCTCTTCTTTAACAGAGTTGGGTTTGTATGCAGCGGCTTTTAAGATTGTAGCTCTTTTAAATATTATTCAAACTGGATTTACAACATTTTGGACTCCAGTAGCCTATGAAAGATACGAAAAAAATGGAGAAGATAAACAATTTTTTCAAGAAATTCATGAATATTTATCTTTTGCAATGTTTTTAATCGCTATAATTTTATTGATAGGAAAAGATCTACTAATCTTAATTTTAGGACCTAAATATTCAGCTGCATCAAATATAATGCCAATGCTAACATTGATGCCAATTATGTATACTATTTCTGAAACAACAGTAATTGGAATAAATTTTAAAAAGCAGACAAAATATCATTTATATATATCAATTAGTGTGGCAATATTCAATTTATTAGGAAATCTATATTTGGTTCCTAAATATGGAGCAAAAGGTGCTGCAATATCTACGGGAATAGCATACGTTATATTTTTTGCATTAAGAACACATTTTAGTTTGAAATTTATAAGTTATAATTTTAAATTGAAAAGATTTTATATAATAACAAGTTTAATATTGTTGTTTTCATTATATTTAACATTTTATAATGACTTGTTTTTAAAACTAAAGTTTGGAATATTTTTAATCGTGGTAGTTATATTTTTATATAGAAAAATGTTGAATGATATATATATAAAATTTATAAAGAAGGGAGTATAAAATGAAGGGAATAATTTTAGCAGGGGGATCTGGGACTAGGCTTTATCCTCTGACAAAAGCAATTAGTAAACAAATAATGCCAGTGTATGACAAGCCAATGATTTATTATCCTCTTTCTGTGCTCATGTTAGCTGATATAAAAGAGGTTTTAATAATTTCAACTCCTAGAGATTTACCAACTTTTAAAGAGTTGCTAGGTGATGGTAGCGAACTAGGAATGACGTTCGAATATGCAATTCAAGAATCACCAAAAGGTTTAGCAGAAGCGTTCTTAATAGGAGAAGATTTTATAGGAGATGATAGTGTTGCTTTAGTCTTAGGAGATAATATTTTCTTTGGGCAAGGATTCTCACCAGTTGTAAAAAAAGCTGCAAAATTAGAGTGTGGAGCAGAGATATTTGGATATTTAGTACAAGATCCAAGAGCTTATGGGGTTGTAGAGTTTGATGATGAGTTAAATGTATTATCGTTAGAAGAAAAACCAGAAGTTCCAAAATCAAAATTTGCAGTACCAGGACTATATTTTTATGATAATAGTGTTATAGAAAAAGCTAAAAACTTAAAACCATCCGAAAGAGGTGAGTTAGAAATAACTGATTTGAATAGAATCTATATGGAAGAAAAGAATTTAAAAGTAAATCTTTTAGGAAGAGGATTTGCATGGTTAGACACAGGAACTCATGCTTCGCTTTTACAAGCTTCTAACTTTATAGAAACAATTCAAAACAGACAAGGACACTATGTAGCTTGCATAGAAGAGATAGCTTATAGAAATAGATGGATAACGAAAGAATCACTATTAGAATTAGCAAAGCCTTTAATGAAAACAGAATATGGACAGTATTTAGTTGAAATTAGTGAAGAGGTATAGGAGGGGTATTGGTGAAAAAGTATTTAGTAACAGGTGGAGCTGGATTTATTGGAGCTAATTTTGTGAAGTATATGTTAGAGAAATATTCAAACATAGAGATAGTTGTGTTAGACAAGCTGACGTATGCTGGTAATCTGGGGACTATACAGGAAGAGTTAAAAGATTCTAGAGTTAGTTTCTATAAAGGTGATATTACGAATAGAGAGCTCATAGAGAATATCTTTATGGCTCATGATATAGATTATGTTGTACATTTTGCTGCAGAATCTCATGTGGATCGTAGTATAGAAAATCCTGGAATATTCTTAGAGACGAATATACTTGGAACACAAAACCTGATGGAGGTTGCTAAAGCTTTCTGGACAGTAGGTAAAGATTCAAACGGTTATCCTATATATAAAGAGGGTAAAAAGTTCCATCATGTTTCGACAGACGAAGTCTATGGAAGTTTAGCTAAAGATTGCGAGATCGCTAGAGAGTTGATTTTAGATTCTGCTGTTAAAAGTATCGCAGCCCGAAGAGTGGATTTACAGACTTATGGCGAAGAAATGTTTTTAGAGACGACTCCATTAGATCCACGTAGTCCATATTCAGCATCTAAAACAGCATCAGATATGATAGTGATGGCTTATGGAGAGACTTATAAGTTCCCATTCAATATAACTAGATGCTCTAATAACTATGGACCTTATCATTTCCCAGAGAAATTGATTCCATTAATTATTAAAAATATCTTAGCTGGTAAGAAACTACCAGTTTATGGAAAGGGAGATAACGTAAGGGATTGGCTCTATGTCGCTGACCATTGTAAAGGAATAGATATGGTAATATCTGATGCACCTACGCGTGAAATCTATAATATAGGTGGATTTAACGAAGAACAAAACATCAATATAGTTAAATTAACTATAGATACGATTGCTAGAATAATGAAGGACGAGCCAGAGTATAGAAGTGTATTAACTACAGATGTAGAGAATATCAATTATGATTTAATAACTTATGTTCAAGACCGTTTAGGGCATGATGCTAGATATGCAATTGACCCTACTAAGATTGTAACAGAGTTAGGATGGTATCCTGAAACGCCTTTCATAGAAGGTATAGAGCAGACTATCAGATGGTATTTAGACCACCAAGATTGGGTAGAAGAGGTAGCTTCTGGAGATTACCAGAAATATTATAGTGAGATGTATAAAGATAGGTAGTAGAGTTAGAGCAGGAAAGAAATTTCCTGTAATGATGATATTGAATTAATTCCAAAAGAAACATTTGATTCTTTAGTTGATGAGGCTGAAAATATTTTAAAACAAGCTAGATTGGAAGATGTAAAATTAAAAGCTGGAATAAATTTAAATTAAAAAATTATTAGAAAGTTGTTGATAAAAAGACCTATGAATAATTATTTTTAAAGGAGAGTTAAAATGAATTTAAAAACTATAGAATATAGTTATGAAGAAATAAAGAATAATTCTTCTAAATTAAAAGAGTTTAAAAAAAATTGAAATTGAGAATATAATTTACTTATTTTATAAAAATGATGAATGTTTATATATTGGAGAAACAAGCAAAGATTTAAAAGAACGATGTTATAAAAATACTCCAAAACATTCAAAGAAGGATTGGTTTAAAGAGGCTAATAAAATTCATATTATTCAACTTGAAAATAAAATGGATAATATACCAAGACAAGCATTAGAATCAATATTTATATTAATATATCAACCAAAAAATAATCTAAAAGCATAGTTATAAAGTTCAAGAATCACCAAAAGGATTGGCCGAAGCGTTTATAATAGGCGAAGATTTTATAGAGGATGATAGTGTCGCTTTAATCTTAGGCGACAATTTTTTTTATGGTGCAGGTTTAGGGGGAATTTTGTCAAGTGCAGCATGGTGCAGCTATATTTAGATACTATGTTAAAAATCCAAAAGAGTTTGGAGTAGTAGAATTTGACGATTCGGGTAGAGTTTTATTGTTAGAAGAAAAACCAGAGATTCCTAAATCTAATTATGCAGTTCCAGGAATATATTTTTATGACAACAGTGTCGTAGAAAAAGCTAAAAGGGTAACTCCATCAGCACGAGGTGAGCTTGAAATTACATCTATAAATAGAATGTATTTTTAAAGGTAATTAACCTAGGTCGTGGAATGGCGTGGCTAGATACAGGAACATTTGACGGACTATTAGAAGCTGGTAACTTTGTTAAAACAATCCAGAGTCGGCAGGGAATAATGATAGCGTGTTTAGAAGAAGTAGCTTATCTAAAAGGTTGGATTTCAAAATCAGCATTGTTAGCTAGAGCCGCCGAACTATCTAAAACGAGTTATGGTCAATATCTATTTAGTTTAGCATAACTTGTGATATAATATGTAAAAAATTAGAGGTGAAATATGATAGATGGATTAGTGCTTTTGGAGAGTACAGTTTTTCATGATAATCGAGGATTTTTCTATGAAGTTTTTAATCTAAAAAATTTAAAAAAATATGGTATAACTACAACTTTTGTACAATGCAATCATTCTATGAGTGATTTTGGAGTCTTAAGAGGATTACACTTTCAAGTTAAAAATCCTCAAGCTAAATTGGTGAGAGTCTTAAATGGTGAAATCTTAGACTTAGCGGTGGATTTAAGAAGGGATAGTAAAACTTTTGGAAAGGTTTATAAAGTTTTATTAAGTAGAGATAATGGTAAGATGTTGTATATACCCGAAGGCTTTGCTCATGGTTTTCTCAGTTTAAGTTCAAAAACAGAGGTAGAATACTACTGCTCAGACTACTATTCTCCAGAACATGAATCTGGAATTATCTGGAACGATAAAGATTTAGAGATAGATTACGAGTTAGAAGCGTACGGCTTAACTTTAGACGATTTGATAATTTCAGAAAAAGATAGAGTTTTATCCACTTTAAAAGAGTTCGTGGCTAGTGGGGTGAAGATAGGGTGATATTGATAACAGGAGCTGACGGACAGCTAGGGCATGATTATATTAGAATATTTAAAGAGCGTGGAGTCGAGTTTATAGCCACAGATTATAAAGAGTTGGATATTACTAATATAGATGCTATTAGAGAGTTCTTAAAGGGTAAGGGTATAGAGTTAATTATAAACTGTGCTGCATATAACAATGTTGATAAGGCCGAAGAAGAACCTGAGCTGTGCTATGCTCTAAATGCATACTCACCGAGAGATTTAGCTCTAGTAGCAAAAGAAATAGGTGCAGAGTATATCACATACAGCACTGACTTTGTTTTTGATGGAACGAAAAATTCACCTTATACAGAAGAGGATGAGGTGAGTCCACTATCGGTTTATTCAAGGGCAAAAGCTCTAGGAGAAAAGTTGACATTAGATAGGAGTTTTGTAATTAGAACCTCTTGGGTTTTTGGAATTGCTAATAATAACTTTAACCGTCAGGTTATAAATTGGAGCAAGGGTAGAGACCTATTAAGCATAGTAGACGACCAAACATCATCACCTACATATTCATACGACTTGGCATTATACTCGTTAAAGTTATTAGCGACTAAGAGGTATGGACTTTATCATCTTTCGAACTCTGGAGAGGCTTCAAAGTATAGTCAAGCACAGTATGTATTGGACTCTATTGGCTGGACTGGTACTCTGAATCGTGGAAAAAGTAGCGATTTTAAATTGCCTGCAAAACGTGCAGAGTATTCAAAGTTGGATAGCTCGAAGTTAGAGGCTGTAATAGGTGAAAAGTTGCCAACTTGGCAGAGTGGAATAGATAGATTTTTAGATGAAATGAAGATGAGGGGTGAACTTTAAGATGAAAAAGTATTTAGTAACAGGTGGTGCTGGATTTATCGGTGCTAACTTCCTAAAATATATGTTAGAGAAACACTCTAATATAGAGATAGTAGTATTGGATAAGCTAACGTACGCTGGTAATTTAGGGACTATACGTGAAGAGTTAAAGGACAGTAGAGTTAGTTTTTATAAAGGTGACATCACTAATAGAGAGCTCGTAGAAAACATCTTTATGGCTCATAGTATAGACTATGTTGTACATTTTGCTGCAGAGTCTCATGTAGATCGTAGTATACAAAATCCAGGAATATTCCTAGAGACAAATATACTTGGAACACAAAATTTAATGGAGGTTGCAAAAGCTTTCTGGACACTAGGCAAAGACGCTGCTGGTTATCCTATCTATAAAGAGGGTAAAAAGTTCCATCACGTTTCTACAGATGAAGTATATGGTAGTTTAGCTAAAGATTGGGAGATCGCTAGAGAGTTAATTTTAGATTCCGCTGTAAAAGATATTGCAGCTCAAAGAACAAATTTACAGACTTATGGTGAAGAAATGTTTTTAGAGACGACACCATTAGACCCTCGTAGTCCATATTCAGCGTCTAAAACAGCGTCAGATATGATAGTAATCGCATATGGAGAAACGTATAAGTTTCCGTTTAATATAACGAGATGTTCGAACAACTATGGACCTTATCACTTTCCAGAAAAGTTGATACCACTAATTATTAAGAATATTTTAGCTGGATCACCGCTACCAGTTTATGGAGAGGGCGACAACGTTCGTGATTGGCTTTATGTCGCTGACCATTGTAAAGGAATAGATATGGTAATATCTGATGCACCTACGGGTGAAATCTATAATATCGGTGGATTCAACGAAGAGCAGAATATCAATATAGTTAAATTGACTATAGATACTATAGCTAGAATTATGAAGGACGAGCCAGAATATAGAAGTGTATTGACGACTAGTTTAGATAATATAAACTATGATTTAATAACTTATGTTCAAGACCGTTTAGGTCATGACGCACGTTATGCAATTGATCCAACTAAGATTGTAACAGAGTTAGGATGGTATCCAGAAACACCGTTCGTAGAAGGTATAGAACGGACTATAAGATGGTATTTAGATAGTCAAGATTGGGTAGAAGAGGTAGCTTCTGGTGATTATCAGAAATATTATAGTGAGATGTATAAGGATAGGTAGTAGAGTAAGAGCAGGAAAGAAATTTCCTGCTTTTGTATATATATAATAAATTATTTTAAGATAAAGTTAAGCTCTGAAAATTGAAATGAGTTGTCTAAAAAATATTTTCTATTTATTTTAATAAGAGGTATACTTAAATTAAAATCTTGAAGGTCATGGATTGTAACAATATAATCAATTTCAAAAACTTCTTCTAAAAGTTTATAAACTTCGTAGCTTTTGATAGTTTTAACAACTTCAATATATGAATATTTTTTTAAATATTCTAAAATCGCACAAGAATACATATTATCAAAAGTATCATCTATAATAGCTAGTCTTTTATATTTATAACTTATAATTTCAGAGCTTGAAACATGATTTTTTAGGATTAATAAAAGTGAAAAAATATCTTCAAAGTAAAACTTCTGAGATATCTTTAGAGTAATTAGAGCTATTTTTTTAAATTTTAATTTATCTTCATCATTTAATTCATAGATTTCTTTACTTTCATAAAAATCATATTTAACTTTTAATTTTGCAACTCTTAATAAATTAGAAACTCTCATAACTGTACTTAAATTTTGAGATAAATCTACGTTAAAAGTGTTTTTAATTTCAGCTATAAAAAGAGTAGCGTCACTGTTAAGAATTATATAACTTTTTGGATCTAGAAAAAAAAGAGTTTTGACAATAAAATCAAGTTCATAAAGTTTTAAATTTTCATAACCGTGATTTTTTAAAAACTTTATAGTTTTTTCATAAAACTTGTGATTTTTAATTCTATGCCCAGTTTTATACTCGCTTTCTAAAATTATTTTATCACTTCTTACAGCGTGAATTAATATTAAACTTAAAATTCGATAAAAATCCTCGGGTATTAAATCTACTGAAATGCTATTTAGTAAATTTAATAAGTAGTTTTTCTGTTTTATAACTTCGTTTTTATGGAAGTATGAGTATATTAGCTCTCTAAATAGGTTGTGATGCATATTTTCATTCGTAAAATATTTACTTAGATGTATTGAAAAAAGATTTCTTATTCTAGACTCTTCGCCTTTTAAAAAAATACCTTTTCCAGAGATGCTTTCTAAACCTAGATTTTTTTCATTTAAGTAACTTTTTATAGCTATCAAATCATAATTTAAAGTTCTTCTTGTTGTTTCGATCGCATTTGTATTGTTGTTTAAGTTGATTGTATTTTGGAATAAGAGTTGAAGTAGTAGGTATTCTTTTCTTTCAGAAACAGAAAGAGGAGCGAATTGTAAAATCTCTTTTATTTTATCTATAGAATTTTTTTTTAAATAAAAAATATTGTTTATACGTTCAATTCCAACGATGTTATGAGTTGTTAAAAAACTATTGATAATTTTGATGTTGTTATCAATTGAACGTTTTTTTATATTTAAAACTTTTTCTAAATCAGAATAGCTGAACTTGTTTAAAGAGAAAAACAAGCTTAATATATGCAAAGATTTTTTATTTAACACCATTTTTTATCATCCTTTCTGTAAAATTGAGCTTATCATATATTTTACATGAAAAGTTAAATATATACAAATAAAAAAAAGAGAATACATCTCGTATTCTCTTCACTATTATTTTCTTATTTTATCTAATTCTCTTTCTGTTACGAACATTGAGTTGTTGTTAGATTTGATATGTAATCCATCTTTTACTCTGTCTAATTGAATGATAACTTTTCTATCAGTACTAGCAATAATTCCGTTTCTTTCTAAATCTCCAACAGAAGTTACTTTTCCAACTCTAGTCATAGCTTTAAAGATATCTACTTTTTTAACTTGGAAGCTTAAGTTAGGTATTTTAGATTCAAATCTGATTTGAGTTCCTTTTTCATAAGCTCTTACTTTTGTAACTGTTCCGTTAACAACACCAGCGAAAGCACTTAAGCTTAATGCAGCGGCTAATATAATTGTATTTAATTTTCTCATTATAAAATCCTCCTAAAATATATCTATTGTATATATTATATAAGAAAATAATCTAATTATCTACTAGAAATTCAGTACCATTATGTTTGTATTATATTTCAAAATAGAAGTTTGAAAAAGAAAAATTGAACGGTTTAAATATATAAAAATAGATGATATACTAACTTATGATTTAAAATATATATAATGTTTAGTAGTTTTGGGGCGGTTTAAACGATAGCTTTGTGTTGTTTTGTGTTTAAGGGGGAGAAGTTATGAATGAAATCGATGTAATGTTAGCAAAAAATGGTGACAATGAAGCAATCGAAAAAGTTTTCTTAAAATATAAAAATGATATTTTAAGAAACAGCAGAAACCTTTTTATAAAAGGTGGAGATGTAGATGATTTGTTACAAGAGGGGTATATAGGTTTATTAAAGGCTATAAAATCATTTGACGAAACAAGAGAGGTATGTTTTAGTACTTTTGCAAATCTTTGTATAAAAAGACAGATTATAACAGCTGTTAAATCGTCAAATTCAAATAAAAATTTAAGGTTAAATACATCTATTATTGGGGATAAAGATGTTAACTTAGAAGATTTAACACAATATGCAAAACCATCTTTAAATTATAGTTCACCAGAAGATCTACTGTTAGGAAAAGAGTTGGTTAATTTATTAGGGAATTTTTTAAACGACAACTTAACTGAATTAGAAAAAAAGGTGTTTTATTATATATGTAAGCAATATAAATATGTTGAAATTGCAGAACTTTTAAATGAACCTCCTAAAAAAATAGATAATGCTATTCAAAGGGTAAAGAAAAAGATTTTAGCATATTTAACAGAATACAAAAAAGGATGAAATTGTTTTCATCCTTTTTTTTTCTACAAATTAGAAAAAGTATTGAGCTCCAATACTAGCGATAAAAATAGGTTTTTCACTTGTAATAGGAGAGTCTGTAATTTCGTTTGAAAACTGCTCTACTCCTAAAATACCGACAAGAGATATTTTATCGTTGTATTTGTAACTAGTTGTTAGTATTGTTCCAACAGAAAATGCTGTCTCAGCTTTGTAGCTCGTAGTTAACTTATCAGATTCGGATTTGTTAGCTTCATCATCGCTAACACCAAAGTAGTAATCAGAGTAGTCTCCAGAGAATCCTTTTGCATAGATGCTTGGAACTAAAATTAATTTATCATTTATTGAATATGGTTTAAATAAACTTATTTTAGCTTCTGAACCGTGCTCACCAAATTGAACAGTCGTACCTGCTTTAATACCAGCAATTCCAGAGTTTAAATCAGCTCTTAATCCAATCATAGCCATAAATTTTCTATCTTCAATGTTAGTATAATCTTCACCTATATCTTCAGATTTTATTGGAAAACCAGCCATAGGATCTAAGTATACTGATAAAGCTAAATCTTCACCTTTAAAGAAATTATATCCAAATGTAATTCCTTTTGCATAGAAATCTCCATAGTTTATATCTAAAAGTGGTAATGGATAAGCTTTTGATTCTGCTCCTGAATAAACGCTGTTAGAAAATCCAGCTCCAGCTCCAATTCCAATTTTATTTTCTGCAACTGCTGCAGTTGATAAAGTTAAAGCTAAAATACTTAAAATAATTTTTTTCATAATACTTCTCCTCTTAAAAAAAATAAAATCTTGTAAAGCTAATTATATCATATCAACTTATAATTTTAAAAAAGAAAAAAAGAAATGTGTGATTAATATTTATATTATGGTATTATATAGTTGGAAAAAAGGGCAAAATAGAAGAAATTCTATGACGCAAAGCTATAGGGCCTTTTAAATGGCAGCCAGTTGCACTTAGTAAAAAATTAGGGGTGTTGCTATGTGTAGAATAATTGAAATAAAAAAAGAGTTAAAAAAGTTTCATATAAATTATACTCAAGAAGAGGTATTATATAGAATAAATGAAACTCCAGGGATAACTCTTTGTGAGTTGACAAAAAATATGGATTTATCAAAGGGATCGGTTTCTCTTTGTATAAAAAAGTTAGAGTCAGAAAGATTGATTCAAAAATTTGAAACGTTTGATGATAAGAGAATATTTAAAATTCATCCTACAAAAATCGGAAAAGATTTATATAGTAAAATAAAACTAATCAAAATTTTGAAAATATAAAAAGTAGAGCTAGCTGGCTCTACTTTTTATGTTTTATAAATAAAGTTCTTAAAGAATTGGTAGTGAATAAGACTTTATAAATGGATATTTAGAATGCATATTTAAGTTTTCAAAAGTAACAAAACCAGAAACATCTTTTCTAGTAAGGCGTTCATCTAATTCTGAAATTTTAATAAAATCTAAAATATTTAAATTTTCTTTTAAAAAAAACTTCTTTTTTATAAGAGGAAATAAAAGTGATGGTATATTATCAAAAATTGCCAACACATTTTTTGAAATTTTTGAATTTTTCTCAAAAGAAGTTAGAAAATAAAGAAAAATAATATTTGAAAACTGTATATTTTTATAAATTTTTCTTAGAATAAAAAACAAATCAACACATTTAGTAGAATCATATTGAGATAAGTTAAATTTTAAAAATTCTAAATCACATATATACACATTGTTTTTAGGGTGATTTGCCAAACTAATCTTATTTATAAAACTTTCTAAAAAAGTATTCTCAGTAATAACTAAAGATAGGTTTTTAAAAATCAAAGATTTCATAAAATTTATCTCTTTAGATAAAAGAGTATCACTGTTTTCTAAAATTCCATTACAGAATTTTAAAGTGTCAATAAAAACATTAATATCTTGTAATATAATTTGTCCAAATAAAGATTTTTTTAAAAATTGATAGCACGAATCTAATTCAGAGTTTTGAATTAGATTTATAAACATACTTTTAAAATCTTCAAAATTAAGTGAAGAGAGAGTAGGTTTATCTCTATCATTAAAATTTCCGTATATAATAAGAAAAGCTTTTAAAAGATTTTTATTTTGAGAAAAAGAGTCAAAATTATACTTGTTAATAAAAAAACTGACTTCAGAGTCTAATTTAGATTCGAAATCAGAATCTAAAAATTGAATACAATCATTTGTAATAATTTCTGGTAACTCATCAAATTCAACAAATAATTTGTAAAGATATGTTAAACCTGTGAATTTTAGGTTATCTTTTGTTCCAGAAATAGAGATACCTTTAGCGTTTGAACTATTCACTTTTAAATTATATTCTTTTAAATTATCTTTTACAATTAATAAATCGTTGCTTAAAGCACGCCTTGAAACTCCGAGTAAATCAGAAAAGCTGTTTAAATTTATATAGCGATCTCTCAGAAGAATTAATATTATATAAAAAATACGATTTTCTTTTGAAAAAGATTGTTTTTTTTTTAATACTTCTAGAATAGCTGTATTTTTAGAAATGTTAGTAATCATTGAATGTAAATTAATCTTTGATTCTTTTGTATGAGTAAAAGAATAGATTTGCTTTATATAAAGTTTAACATTTTGTGTATCCATTTTCAAAAACTCAGCAATAAAGTCTACATTTTTTTTTGATGTATATCCTAACATCTTACAGATTCTAATATGATTTGTATTGATGTTTACTTTCATATCGAAATGCTCCTTTAGTTTAAATTCTTAGGATTAGATTATAACATAAAATTAGAACAAATAAAAACCCTCTAATTATAAATTTAGAGGGTTTAGTGTAGTTTCTAAAATATGTTCATCAATAAGATTTAAAATATTAATAGAGTTATATGAGTTTAGAAGTTTAATTTTTTGATATGTATAGCTTTCATCACTTAGTATAAGATCATATTTATCATTAAATAATGTTACATTTGATCTATAAAGAAATCCAGGCTCAATTTCAAAATTTATATTTGGAGCTTTTAATTTTAAATTATTTTTTAAATAGTGATCATCAGAAATGGTTACTTCATTGAAAAGTAAAAGGACATTTTGCACAAGAGATTTATTATGTTCAATAATTATCTTTTTCAAAATATTGATAATTGAAATTTTATCAAAGAAAAATAAAGAACGATTTATTGAATTTAAAATCTCATTAAACATAGACAACAAAATTTTATCAGATTTATCAATTGAAGTATTTTTAACTTTTAAGATACTATTATCATACTTAAAAAAAGAGATGCATATTTTTCTTAAAAGAATATTCTCTAATCCTATGTTTAAGTTCTGAAGATTGAATTTTTCTTTTAATTTTGATAGTAAAATATGCCCATTGGTGCTGATTTCAGATTCAAATAAAAAATGTTGTTTTTTAAGAGAAACTACAAAAAATAAAAGATGGTTACGATAGCGCTCATCATACTCTGACATTGTGTTATCTATCAGTTCTTTAGTTTCTGGATATTTATTTAAATCTATATTTGAATTACTTAAGTTAAAACCTCCAAGTTTTTTGTCAATAATAACTAGTGTACATAAAAAAGAGATTATAAAGTTAGTGCTTGAGATTTGAGTAGACTTTAGTATAAAGTGTATTTTTTCTAAAATATCTACAAAATCATATTCTGAAAGAAATTGAAAATGTAATGAATTTTTTTTAATATTAAAATCTCTACCAATAAAAAATTTAATAATTTTTTTACAAAATATGTTTTTGCACTCTTCTGAAATATAACTTATTTTTACGCCTTTTCCGCTTTGATATTCATAAGTTGAACCAGAATCATCCAAGATTTTTTTTATCTCTTTAAAATACCGAACAATAGAGCTGCGTGATAAATCTAAATTTTCTTTTTCAACCTCTAAGTTTATAAATTTATTATGAATGAATTTAACAAGAAGATAATCTAGAATTTCATTTGATGTAATAAAATCTTTTCTTGAAAAAATATTTTCCCACTCATCTTTATTTAAATCCAAAGATAGATTTGAATTTTTGACTATAATCGTTTTGAAATTATTATCTTTTAAAAATTCGTTTATTTGAATAATATTTTTTTGAATTGAATTTTTTTCGACGTTCACATAAAGAGATATTATCTCTGGAGAAAAATTACCTTGAGATAATAGTTTCAAAATATTTACATTTGTAGAATTCATAAGTTCCCCCCGATTATATAATATACTACAAGTATTATATTAACATATTTTTATAAAACAGAAAATATGAAAAATTTTACAAAAAAATCTTTTGAAACAGTAAAAAAGTTCCTGATTAATTTTTTAAAAAATGTAGTATAATAAATAAAACGATAAAATATAGATTGAAGGAGGATTTTATGATTTTAATAATTATTTTAGTGCTACTTGGACTTTTGGTAATTTATGGTGTAGGAATTTATAATAAACTTGTTAAAGAAAGAAATTTTGTAGATGAAGCTTTTTCAACAATAGACGCATATTTGAAAAAAAGGTATGATTTAATACCTAATTTAGTAGAGACAGTAAAGGGTTATAAAGATTATGAAGGTAGTACATTAGAAGCTGTAATTAGTGCAAGAAATAAATATATGAGTGCAACATCAACAGCAGAAAAAATAGAAAATGAAAATATGATAACAGGAGCATTAGGAAAATTATTCTCTTTAACTGAATCATATCCAGAATTAAAAGCAAATCAAAACTTTATGAAATTACAGGATGAGTTAGTAAAAATAGAAGAGGATATACTTCAATCTAGAAAATATTACAATGGTAGTGTTAGAGTTTATAATACAATGTGTGAAACATTTCCTAGTTTAATAATTGCTAATAATTTTAATTTTAAAAAATATCCATTCTTTAAAGTTGAAAACGAAGAGGAAAGACAAAATGTTAAAGTACAGTTTTAGAGCGTTACTACTCTTAATTATAATAGCTACATCTGCATTAGCTGACAGTGGATATATTATAGATAAATATAAAGTAGATATAACTATAGATGAAAAAAGTACTTATAATGTAAAAGAAAGTATAGATGTCCATTTTAAAGAAAAAAGACGTGGGATATATAGAGTTATTCCAGAAGTGTTTAATGGAAAAAAAATAAAAGTTTCAGACATAAAAACAAATACGAGTACTTCTATAAAAAATGAAAAGAATTATATATATTTAAGACTAGGTGATTCTCAAAAATATATAATTGGGCCTCAAAAATATTATATTCAATTTAAACAAATCTTTGGTTGGGACAGACAGTCAAAGTATGATGAAGTATATTATAACTTAATTGGAAACGATTGGGATACAACTATAAAAAGGTTAGAGTTTTCAATAACTTTACCAAAAGAGTTTGACTCTAGTAAGATAAACTTTACAACAGGAGTTCGTGGTAGCCTAGATAATTCAAGAGTTGTTTTTAGTGTAGATGGAAATACAATAAAAGGTTATACAACTTCTGCTTTAAAAGAGAAAGAAAGTGTCACTATAGCCCTACCTTTAAAAGAGGGTTATTTTAATCATTCAAAAGAAAAAGCGTTTTATAACTTATTAACACTATTAGTATGCCTCGTATACTTAATTGTTCCAATACTCTCTATAGCGCTATGGATAAAGTACAGAGATAAGAATAGTGTAATTGAGACAGTAGAATTTTATCCACCAGATAATCTAACACCAACAGAGATAGGTTATTATATAGATGGTGCTATTCATAGTAAAGATTTAACAAGTTGCATATTTTATTGGGCAGATTTAGGATATTTAAAAATACATGAAAAAAAATCAAGCCGTTTTTTTACAAAAGAAGATTTTGAAATTGAGTTTTTAAAAGATGAAATTACGAGTGAAAAAGAGTTTGAAGTATATTTGTTTAAAGCTTTAAACAGCTATAAGTCAAGCGAAAATCGAGTAAAAATATCTAGCTTAAAAAATAGATTCTATAAACATATAGAAAAATCTGCAGAAATTTTAGAAATAGATTTAATTATGAATCAAAAAGCTTTATACAGCTCTAAATCTTTAAGAATGGGAGCTAATATAAGAGCATCTATATTTTTAATCTTCTTTATAACAATAATTTTTTATAACTATTTTGGAGTTTTATCTAAAACACGTTTTGCGTTAATGGTTTTAGCTGGAATTTTATCGGTTTTAACAACTTTAATTATGAGTATGAAGTTTAAAAGTAGAACTGAATATGGTCGTGAAATATTAGGTAAAATCTTAGGTTTTAAAAGATTTTTAGAAACAGCAGAAAAAAACAAATTAGAGACTTTGTTAGATGAAAACCCTAGTTACTTTTATAAAATTTTGCCATATACAATAGTTTTAGGTGTAAGCAAAATCTGGGAAGATAAGTTTAAAGACCTTTCAGTAGAGTCTCCTCAGTGGTATGGAGGGGGAAACTCAGTAGGAAATGCGTTTATACTAGCTACATTTATGAGAGGATTTAATAACTCAGTAGGAGCTTTAAATGACAACATGCTTTCAGCGCCAAAATCTCCAAGTAACTTTGGTGGTGGCGGAACATCTATCGGAGGAGGTAGTTCAGGTGGCGGAGCTGGAGGAGGTGGTGGAGGAAGTTGGTAGAAGAAAAGTATTAAATTGACCACTTTCGTATAATTTGTTATAATGAAAATTGATTATAAAAAGCGGGAGGCTCAATGAAAAGAATTTTAATTTTCTTTTTTCTATTAACTCAACTTATGTTTTCTTCTACCTATATTCCTCAAAATATTAAAGAGGATAATGTTTTGAGAAGCTATAAAGACACTCAATTGGTTTTAGGATTAGTTGAAGATAGTAACTTTGATAATGAATCTTTAAATAATATAATTGAAGATATGTTAAAAAACTATTTAGGATTAAATATAAAGGTTGTAAAAAAAGATTACAACAAGATAAATTCACTTTATAATGAAAAGAAGTTAGATATAGTTGGATTGGTATTTGAAAATAGCAATTTTGTAGAGTTGAAAAATTCAAAAAGAATAATAGATCATTCTCCTGGAATTTCTATTATTTTAAAAGATAGTTTAATTGATTTATCTTTAATTATAAACAATGCTCTTTTACAGAGATATGAAACCATAATAAAAGAAGCTAGTGATAAAAGAGAAAGTAATATTTTTAAAAGCAATTTTTTAAATTCATTAACAGATTTTGAAAAAGAGTATTTAAAAACCTTAAACCTAGTAGAAGTTGGAGTAAAACTTGATAACAGTTTAAATTATTATTCTAAAAATTCAAATCGTTATATTGGTGTTATTCCACTATTTATAGAAAATTTCTCTAAAAATACAGGCGTTAACCTGAAAGTAATGAGTGATAGAAACAATAATTGGGATAATATATATGATGACTTTTTAAATAAAAAGATAAAAGTATTACCACTGTCAGGAAATAAAGAGTGGAATGAAGATATTATATTCTCAATGCCAATTTATGAACCAGTTATGTATAAAATTTCAGGGTTTTATAGCAATGTGACAAAAATTGGAGTTGTAAAAAATTCAGTAGAAGAAAATTTTGCAAAAGATTTTTATATAGATTCAGATATAAATAGATATGAAAATCATAATGATTTAGAAAAAGCTCTTAATACAAAAGAGATAAATATAGCTTTGTTATTTGATATAAATAAAATGGACACAAGTAAATTTAAAGTAAACGAGTTAGAAAAAGTTCAGATTTTTTTAGCTTTTAACAAAGAGGATATTGTTCTAAGAGATATTTTTAATAAGTTTATTAAAAATAGTACAAATTTAAAAACAATAATAGAATCAGCGGATATGTTGAAAAAGCAAGATGCTTTTAATGAGTATCAAAAATATAGACTAACAAATGATTTGTTAATGTCATTACTAATTATAGCAATGTTATTAGTGGTAATATTTATTTGTAAAATAGTTTTAAATCAGAAAATAACAAAAGAGTTAAAACGAGATTCAACAACAAAAATTCCAAATAGAAAAGCTTATTTGAATTTTGTATCAAAAAAGAAAATATTAAAAGGATATGCAGTAGCATTAGATATAGATAATTTTAAAGAGGTTAATTATAAGTATGGTCAAATAACAGGTGATTATATACTTTTAGGAGTAGGTTGTGCTATAAAAAAAATATTTAAAAATGAAGATATATTTCGAGTTTCAGGTGATGAATTTTATATTTTTAGCAAAGAAGAGTTTATTTTAGAGAGATTAAAAGAGTTAAAAGATGAATTGAAAGATCTTAGTTTAACTTATCAATTGGAATTTAGTATTGGATATTATAATAATAAAGATGATGATTTAGAATCTTGTTTTAAATTTGCAGGAATGGCACTAGAAGAATCGAAGAAAAAAAGTGAGACTTATTATTTAGAAGCTACAGAGGATTTATTAAAAAGAAATAGAAGAGAAAATTCTATAAAATCATTTTTAAGAAATCAAGATTTTAAAGGTTTATACGCTGTTTATCAGCCAAAATTTAGTATTAAAAACAAAAAAATTGTTGGAGGTGAAAGTTTAGCAAGATGGAGTGATGAAAAATTAGGTTTTATATCACCAGTTGAGTTTATACCAGTAGCTGAAAAAATAGATTTAATACATTTAATAGATTTTGAAATAGCTTCTCAAACAATAAAGTTTGTAAAAAGATTAAAAGAAAGTAATCTTATTCAAAAAGGTTTTAAAATGTCTTTTAATCTTTCAATGAAAACTCTTGAAAGAGATGATGTTGTAACTAAAATAAAATCATTATTAGATGAAAATAATATTTCAGGAGAATTTTTAGAAGTCGAAATAACTGAAACTATTTTTTCGACAAATTTGAAAACAACATTAAGAAAAATAGAAGATCTAAAAAAATTAGGATTCACTTTGGCTATGGATGATTTTACAGCTGGACATTCGACAGTGAGCTTATTACCACTATTACCTCTCGATGTTGTTAAGTTTGACAAAGCTATTTTAGATTCAATTGGAATAAAAGATGATTTAGTTTCTTCAAATATATACACAGCATTAGTTCGATTGGTAAAAGATCTTAATGTAATTATTATTGCCGAAGGAATTGAAACAGATTTACAACTAAATTTTTTAGAGAAAGCACTTGTTGATATTGGACAAGGATACATATTTAGTAAGCCAATTACTGATTCTGAGTTCGAAAACAGAATAAAAAAATAAAATTGGATAAAAACAAATTGACTTATGATTCAAAAACGAGCTTTACTTTTTGTAAATATGTGTTATACTTAAAAATGAATAAAGCACAAGATAGTGAAAAAACAAGGGAGGCATCAAATGAAATTGTCTAGCTATTTATCTGAAAAAGCAATTATTTCGAATGTTAAAGGAAATAATATAAATGAGTTGGTGGATGATCTATTAAATAGATTAGTAGAAAACAACAAAGTTTTAAAAATTGAAAAAGAGATAATGAAAAGAGCAGTATTAAAGAGAGAAGAAGAAGCGTCAACTTATTTAGGACACGGAATTTCTTTACCACATGCAAGATTAGGTGATTATGATGATATATTAGTAGCAATAGGATTCCCTGAAAAGCCAATCAAAATAAAAGATAGTAATAACAAAGAAGAAGAATTAAAAATTGTTATTCTTGTAATCGCTGATGTATTAAAAAGTAAAAAGATTTTAAAAATAATGTCAGGTATATCTAAATTAGCGATGAGAAATAAAGATGTTCTAGATCGGATAATTGCAGGAAAAGATCCAATTCAAACAATCAAAATAATAGAAGCAGCAAATATAGAGATTGATCACAACATAACAGCAGAGGATTTAATGACTAACTTACCAAAAGCAGCAGTACCTTCTGATACATTAGAAGATATCGCTAAAAAAATAATAATGGAAAAAGTAGCGGGAGTTGCTGTAGTTGATAGCGACAATAATTTTTTAGGAGAAATAACAGAAAGAGAGTTAATATCTTTTGGAATGCCAAAATATACAACTATTTTAAGCGACTTAAACTTTATGACTGTGGGAGAACCTTTTGAAAACTACTTAGTAAACGAGAAAACAGAAACAATAGAAGAACTTTACAGAAAAGAGGATCTTGTAACAATAGATAAGAATACATCTTTAATGGAAGTTTCATACTTGTTTATGAATCGTGGTGTTACTAGAATATATGTTCTTGAAAATGGCAAGTATCTTGGAATAATACTAAGATCAGATATTATAAGAAAAATATTACATATATAAAAGGAAGTGAAAGTTTATGTTTAGTTTAATAGTAGGACTTGGTATTTTTATAGCAGTATTTTATTGCATAATTACAGAAAAAGTTCCTGGAGCATGGGCAACTATGGTCGGCGGTTTAGCTATGTCTATGGTTGGTTTATTTAATGAAGAAGAAGCACTGCATGCAGTTTCAAGTAGATTAGAAATTTTATTCTTACTTATAGGTATGATGATAATGGTTCATCTAATATCTGAAACTGGTGTCTTCCAATGGTTTGCTATTACTTTAGCAAAGTTTGTAAGAGGAGAACCATTTTTATTAATAGTGTTGTTATCGATAGTTACAGCTGTATGTTCAGCGTTCTTAGATAATGTTACAACAATCTTACTAATGGCTCCTATATCTATATTACTAGCTGGAGAATTGAAATTAAATCCATTCCCATTTGTAATAACAGAGATAATGGCAGCAAATATTGGTGGAAATGCAACTTTAATAGGAGATCCAACTCAGCTTATAATAGGTCATGAAAGTGGACTTGGATTTAATGAATTTTTATTTAATACATCACCAGTTGCAATTATTTCAATGGTTGTATTATTAGTTAATGTTTACTTTATTTATCGTAAAGATTTCCATGTTTCAACAGAGTTAAAAGCTAGAATAATGGAGATGAACCCAGGTAGAGCTTTAAAAGATAAGAAACTTTTAAAAGAAGCAGGAGTTATATTTACACTTGTTATAGTAGGATTTATCTTAAATAACTTTATAAATAAAGGATTAGCAATAATGTCTTTAAGTGGAGCTTTCTTACTTGTAACAATGGCAAAGAAAAAACCAGCAGAGATATTTAAACACGTTGAGTGGGATACACTATTCTTCTTCATAGGATTATTTATGATGGTTTTAGGAATTGAAAAAATTCACGTGATTGATGCAATTGGTACACAGATGATTAACTTCACAAAAGGTAATTTCCCATTAGCAACATATTCAATAATGACATTATCAGCATTCTTAACTGCGATAATAGGAAACGTTGCAAATGCAGCGACTATATCTAAAATAATAAATGTAATGGCTCCAACATTTGATGGAGTTCATAAAGAAGCACTTTGGTGGGCACTATCGTTTGGATCTTGTTTAGGAGGAAACATCACTATTCTAGGATCAGCAACAAACGTAGTAGCAGTTGGAGTAGCAGCTAAATCAGGATGTAAAATAGATTTCGTAAAATTCTTAAAGTTTGGAGCACTAATAGCAGTACAAACTTTAGTAATAGCAGGAATATATATAAAATTCAGATATTTATAAAAATAGTAAAAGAGAGAGAGCGAAATATTTCGCTCTCTTTTTTTATTTTGAAAAAAGGAACAGAAAAAAAAAGAAGAATATATAAATATGATAGAAAAAAATAAAAAAATAAAAAAAAATAATAATAAGGAGGAAACATGGGGAAGAAATTATTATTTAATCGCTATATTGCATTCATAGTATTTTTGTTGAATTCAATATTAGTACTTACAGCTCCAATAGTTACAATTCAAAAAGTTAATACAGCAGGAATAGTTCAACCAGAAGCATACGATACTGGAGAAACAATAAGATTTAAGGTACGGATTGACAACCCAGGGCCAGGAGCATTAACCAATTTAAAAATAGAAGCGCCGCTTAGTGAAGTAACATCATCTTTAGATGGTGGAGGATCTGGAGCGGCTTTTTCTAATCTAGTAAACCAAATATCAGGAAGTAGTGTTGGAGCAAATCCAAGTACAGTTCCTTTAAATGGGGATTTTTCTATAAATGGAGTTGATATTCCAGCAGGTGGATTTGTAGAGTACTTTGTAAGAGGTACTGTGAACAATTTAGTAAATGGTTCGCTAACACCAGTTGTTAGCCTAAAAGAAACAAACAACACCGAAATAGCTACAGGAAATATTACTTTAAAAAGAGTTACATATAAGTATACAATTGGAAAAACATCACCAACAACTTATTATGAAAAAGATGGAGTTGTTACATATAAAATAGAAATAACAAACACAGATCTAACTACTACAATAAAAGATTTTAAAGTAGAGGATATTTTACCATCTGATTTAACAGGAGGTACTATCACTGCAACAAGTACAGTTGGAAGTACAGTTGGAAGTTTTTCTCCATCTGGAAACTTAATAGCAACAGGAATAGAGATTAAACCTTTAGGTAAAGTAGAATATACAATAACAGCAAATGTAAAACCAGGAGTAAGCACTCCAATAGTAAATAAAGCTATTGCTACAGTAAGAGGGCAGTCAGAAGAATCATTACCTCTAACTTTAAATTTAGCAACTTATGATTATTCAATTCAAAAAACAGCGACAACAACTAACTATACACCAGGTCAAGATTTAATATACAAAATCAAAATTCAAAATAATTCAAATACTATCGGAATTACAAATATGAGTGTAAACGATATTATGTCAACGATAACAGCAAGCTCAGCAGATGGATCGGTAAAATCTGTTTTTGCACCTGGAACAATATCGACAGTAGCTACTAGCACTGGTAGTAGTAATTCTGGAACATTCTCACCAACAGGAAATTTAACGGCGACAAATGTTAGTATTTCTACAGGATCTTTTGTAGAGTATACAATAACTGGAAGAGTAAATAGTGATATAGTAGGACCAATTGCAAATACAGCATCTGCAACTGATAGAAATTCAATCGTAAAAACATCTACAACGACAACAACATCAGTAGCTCCAGTAATGAATTTGAAAAAGAGTCAAAATCCAACAAGTTATAGACCTGGAGCAATAATCACTTACACAGTAGAGGTTGATAACACTGGAAGTGGAATAGCTTCAAACTATTTAGTTGAAGATTTATTAGCAAGTATAACAGGAAATATAGCAAATAATTCAGTAACTTCAGCAACGGATGTAGCATCATCAACTCTATTAAAGAGTTGGACTGTAAATGCAGTTTTAGCACCAGGGTCAACAAAATCCCTATCTCTTATAGTAGCTAATGGTGGAACTACATCGAATACAAACTTGTTAGATATAGTTACAGTTTTCCCAGGGGAAAAAATAATTTATACAATAACTACAATTGCAAAAGATACAGCTATTAGCAATATAGCGAATACAGCAAATTTAAAAAAAGATGGCATTTTACAAAAAACAGATACAGTTACAACAACATCCGTAGCATTAGCTAATAACGGCAGCGCTATAATAACAAAAGTTCCATCACAGATAGAGTATAAGCCTGGAGATACAGTAGCTTATACTTTAACAGTGACTAATCCAAATAATAATTTTATGAACAATTTAACAATAACTGATTTAATAAATTCAATAAAAGCAACACAAATAGATGGAACATTAGGACTAGCTTTTGAAAGTTGGGATTTATCTGTTTTAAGTACTTCTGGAACAGGAACATCTCCTGGAACAGGAACTATAACAAATAATACAGGAAATTTAATATTAAATGTAGATATTGGACCAAATGGAAGTATTGTTTATGAAATAAAAGCAAAAACAAAACTTACAACAGTTGGTTTAATAGTAGATGACAAAGCACTACCAGGAGATAATGTATTAGAAACAGGACCTGGAGTAAAAATGTCAACTCCAATTTTAGAAGTAGCAAAAAATGTTAATACTACAGAGTATGTTCCAGGAGGAACACTAACTTACACAATAGATGTTGATAACCCAGGAGATGGATATGCAACAAATGTAATGGTAGTAGATAAATTGAGTTTAGTAACAGCTCAACTTATAGATGGTTCAACAGGACCAGCATTTGCATCATGGACTATAACATCAAAAATATATGATATATCTACTGGGTCACCAGTTTTAGTAACAAGCTCTTCAGATCCAACAAGTGCAGGAACATATTCGCCAACAGTGGATTTAAATGTGAATAATGCAATATTAGGTCCGAATAGAAGAATAACATATACAGTAACAACAGTTTTAAATCCAAAAGCAAAAGGAAGTATAAAAAACTTAGCTACAGTAAATGGAGCAGTTTATTCTGACAAAGGAACAATAACAAAAGTGTCAAAAATAAATATTGCTAAAAGTACTCCAACAGCACTTTATTCAGCTCGAGATACTACAACAATACAATATGAAGTTTTAGTTAGTAATGCAGCAACAGCAGGAACAGCTTTAGGAATAAAAGTAGAAGATGAAATTTCAGCAGCAACTGCAACTCTTTTAAGCACAGGAGCACTAACAAATGCTTTTACTAGTTGGACAATATCAGCTCCTATTTTAGTTGGAAGTGAAACAAAATCAACTTTAACAGCAGGAAGTAGCAATATAAATTTAGTGGATACTGTAGATATATCTCCAGGTGGATCTGTAAAATATATAATCAATGCAACGTTAAAAACATCATCACAGAATGCTGTTTTATATGGACCAATAACTAATACAGCATCAGCGGATAGTTTAACAGCTTCAGCTACAACATCACCAAAATTACCAAATTTAAATACATCTAAAACAGCAACAACAGGAACATTTATTCCTGGAAACACTGTATCGTTTGAAGTTGTTGTATCAAACAATGGAGAGGGATATGCAAATGACGCTACAATTAAAGATATTCTAAATTCAACATATTTTGAAAATATCTCAATAAATGGAACGGTTTCGGGAGTAGGAACTAGCACAGGAATAACTAATCCTTTAAATGGCAACTTAAATGCAACTATAGATATAGCACCAGGTGGATTTGTAAAATACACAATAGTTGCAAGAGTAAAAGCAGGTTATACAGGAGATACAGTTTCAAATACTGTAGAAGTAAAAGATACTCAAAATAATTTAATAACAAGTACATCAGCAACAATAACAAAAGATGGAGGAGCAGGAAATCTTCTTGATTTTGTAAAAAGAAGTGATAGAACTGTATTTGAACCATCTGGAACAATAACATACTTTATAGACGTTATAAACAGATTGGGTTCAGCAAAGACGGTTACAGTAAAAGATGATTTAAGTAGTATATTAGCAACTTATGCAAATAATTTAGCACTTGATAATGTAACAGATATGCCTAATCAACCAGCATTTGATACTTGGAATATTTTTAGAGATTTTAATAATTCAAATCCAAGTATACCGTTTGGAAGTCCAAAAACAAATTTAAATGACGTAGTTATAATCCCAGCAAACTCAAAGGTAACATATAAAATTGTTGCAACAGTAAATCCAAGAGTTGTGACACCTCAGCTAACTAACGTTGCTAACGTGTTAGAAGGAAGTAATATAATAGGAACAGGTTCTGTTCAACACAATATAGTTCCACCAGGTGGAGGAATAACTAGAGAAGTAAATAAAGCAACATATATTCCAGGAGTGGATGTAATTAAATATACAATTACAGCAAATTCAACAGGACCTGGATATCAGAATAATGTTTCAATAAGTGAGTTAGTAAAAGATTTAACAGTACCACTTATAGATGGAACTGTAGGAAACCCATTCGATGGAGTATTTACAGTTAAGAAGATAGTAACAAATGAAACAGATGGAACAGAAACAGTGTTTACGGTAGGACCAACAGATAATGAAAATTTAATTGGACTAGTAGACATTAAACCAGGAGAAAAAGTTCAGTACGTAATAGAAGGTATAGTTAGAAAAGATGCAATTGGAACTATTGATAATGGTGGCTTAGTAACAGTACCTTTCAGATGGAACCTACAAAATACAAAAAGTGTATTGCCAAGTAAATATGAACCAGGAGGGTTTGTTACATATACAATTACACTTAGAAACAATAGTAACGGAAATGCTCAAAATATCCAGGTGAGTGATGATTTTACTGCGATTACGGTAGTAGATTCAACAGGAGCAGTTGTACCAGCACTGTCAGATATAACTGTTGATTTAGTAAACAGTACTGCAACAGGATTTAAAGCAGATTTAGGAAATCCAGTTATAGCTGCAGGTAAATTAACTGCAATTCCGGATATACCAACAGGTGGAGTCATAGTTTATAAAATTAAAGCAAAAGTAAATGATAAAGCTGTAGGATTTATAACAAATACAGCAATTGTTGATGGCGATGCAGTTTCAAATCAAGTAGGACCATCAATAGAAAAACCAGAAATAAAAAAAGAAGTCCTTAAATTCTATAAACCAGATGGAACAACTGTTATAACTAACAGATATATGCCTGCTGGATTTATAGAGTATAAAATTACTCTAAAAAATACAGGAAAAGGAATTTTAAATAATGGTATTTTCCTTGATGAAATAGGGTCTATTATGACAAATTATGCAACTACAGGAGTTTCAGGACCAGCATTTGATAGCTGGACAGTAACAAGAGTTAGTGCAACTGGAGCTTCAACAATTCCAGATATAAATAATACTATTCCTCTAGGAACAGTTATCAACAATGATCTTTCAAAGCCTAAAATACAAGCGGTGCTAGATTTGCATCCAGGTGGAGAGATTGTTTATTTAATTAAAGCTAAAATAAATGAAAATGCAGTTGGAAATATAACTAATACTGCAAGTTTAAATGGTTTAAAATCATCAGTAACTTCAAGTATGCAAAATCCTTTAATTACTCATACAAAATCTGTATTTGAAGCTGATGGAACAACACCTAAAACTACTTTTCTACCAGGAGAAACAATAGTTTATAAAATGAAAGTAGAAAATAAAGGAACAAGTGTAGGAACAAGTGCTTCAAAGAACTATAAAGATATAATAGCTAATATAGTTGGAGAGATCGCAGAAACTACAGGTTCAGTTATAATTCCAACAGCACCAGTATTTGAAAGCTATACAGCAACATTTAACACTTCAGGTGGAAATGTAACGAAGGTTGGGGTGTTTAATCAAACAATTGATTTAGTAGGAAGCGTAACAATTGCACCAGAAGGATTTGTTGAATTTGTGGTAACAGGTAAATTAAGAGATGACCTAATAGGTAAATTTACCAATACTTCAACTTATGATAATACAAACAATAAATCAGTTGATTTAAATCCAGTACCTCCAATAATTACAGCAAAGAAAACTCTAACAAAACTTGGTGGAGTACCATTTGTAACAGGAGCAACATATAATCCAGGAGATGCTGTAGAGTATGTTGTAGTAATTGAAAATACAGGTGGCAGTTTCTTCAATAACTTAAGAGTTGGAGATAATTTAGATGCAATAGTAACTAGTTTAACAGGTGATGCTACTGGAAAAGGACTAGAAAATATAGTTATATCAGCTCCAGTAGTGACAAATTCATCAAAGCCAGTATTAACAGATATAAAACCTATAGCTGGAAATAGTCCTACAAATTTACAAGTTGAAATAGATTTTGCACCAGGAGATATAATAACTTATACAATTAGCGGAAATATAGTAAAATCAGCAATTGGAGTTATACCAGCAAATATAGCAGTTGTAAATGGTAAGAACTATCCATCAGACTTAATAAATCCAAAATTACCAGAAATAGTTTCTAAAAAAGAGCTAATAGCTCCAGCAAATAGAATCTACGGACCAAACGAGGTTGTAGAGTATAAGCTAACAATAGAAAACACTGGACTTGGATTTGGTAATGATATTAAAATAAGTGATAAAATAAGTGATATTAAAACTACTCTTTTAAATGGTAGTTTAGGACAAGCTTTTGTAAACTGGACAATTACAAGTGTTATAACTCATACAAAACCTGAATTTAATGGGCAAACGATTTTACAAAACGCTTTAGTAGATAACAATAACATAGATACAGAAGTAGATATTGCTCCATCAGGTAAAGTAGAGATAACGATTCGAGCAACAACATCTAGTTTAGCAGCAGGTGAAATAATAAATATTGCAAAAATAAATAATATTGATAAACCGAGTGATCCAATTAACCCTAGAGCAGCAATTGTTGAATTTAATAAAGTTCCATTAATTACTGGAAATACAACATACACTCCAGGTGGAGACATTGGATTCAGATTAGTTTTAAGCAACAAAAGTACAGATGCAATAGCAAAAGATATAAATTTAAGTGACTTAGTAAGTGAAATTAAAGTTGAATCTTCAGCTGGAGCATTAGTACGAGCTTTCGAGCCAGGATGGACTTATGAAATTGTAAGTGTTAGTGGAGATGCTACTAGATTTACAACTTCTGGAATTACAAATGGAGGGGATATAACTGCAGGAAAAGTTACATTAGGACCAGAAGAAGTTGTTGTTGTCAGAATAAGAGGAAAGGCAAACAACACTGCAGTTGGGGACATTGTAAATACAGGAAATGCTTCTTACAACGGAATAGACTTAGGACCTAAAACAGTAACATTAACACCAACTCCTGGAGTTGCAGATTTAAGCAAGGTTGTAAATAAAGAATTATACACACCAGGTGGAAAATTAATATACACAATCGTTGTAAAAAATACTGGAACAGGTTATTTAAATAATGTTTCGATAGTAGACGATTTAAAATTAATTACAACTGATTTAGCGACAGGAGGAGTTGGAAGTGCAATAGATAGCTTTAATGTTGTAACGCTATCAAAAACAAATCCAGCTACAGTAATAACTAGAGACACTACATATATAAACGGATTTAAAGGAACTGGAGATATCTATCCAGGGGATACTGTTACTGTAGTAATAGAAGCAACATTAAATCCTTTAACAACAGGTAAAATTACAAATATAGCTCAAATTTTCGATTCAAATGGAAAAGAAATTCCAGAAGATAAATTAAATAATACAACAACTGTAAATCCTTTACCAGCAGTTGTACAGATATTAAAAACAGTAGATAAAGCGACGTATATTTCAGGTGATACTCTAACATATAAAATTATTGTTGGAAACACTGGAACAGGTTGGGCAAACGGAATAAAAGTTCTAGATAATGTAGCTGGAATTTTAACAGACACTGCTACTGAAACAGGAGTTGCAGCATTTGAATCATGGATAGTAAGTGGTACACCATCAGCAGGAAGTGCAAAAGTAATATTAGACGGTGTAGAATTAACAGCACCAAAAGTTTTAGCACCGAATGTCAACTTGGATGCAAAAGTGTCACTAGCTCCACTTTCTGGAATAGAGTTTACTATAGTTGCTAAGTTAAAACCTAATACAACAACGGATATAAAGAATAAGGCAAGTTATAAATATGACCCACTTAATCCTGAAAATCCAACAATAGAAAAGCCTAGTAATCAGGTTGTAACAAACCCAAAAGCAACAGAGTTAACAATAACTAAATTACAAAATAATTTAAGAGAAGGATCAGGCTTTACAGCTAATCCAGTTCAGTATTGGCTTGAAGATACAATTCTGTATCAAATAGTAGTTCAGAATGGTGAAAATGCAACAGCAGCACCATTCGAAATAATTGACAATATAAAAGATATTCTAGTAGGTGGAAGTGGAGGAACTAACATCTCTGCATACTCAGAATGGGCAATAGATAGTATTGTCTATTCTGGCGGAACAGCAGCACCAATTAGTTCAGCACCAGCTTCGCTTGTTATACCGAGTACAGAAAATGTTAAAGTTGTAACAAGTTTAAACGCTAGAGAAAGTGTAACGATTACAATTGGAGCTAAAATAACTGCAGGGGATATGACTAATAAAAACTTCCCACAATCGGTTATAAAAAACACAGCTTCAATAATCGTAGGAGGAGTAGAAGAAAAATCAAATGAAGTAATCTTTACGCCTTACCCACCAGTATTAGAAAGAACAAAAGTTATAACTAGTATTGGAGGACTAGCTTATAAGCCTGGAATGACTTATTCTCCAGGAGATAAAATTGTTTATACAATTGGAATAAGAAATATAGGAAATGGAGTTGCAGATAACGTTACAGTAAAAGATGATGTCAATTCTGTAGTTACAGAGTTAGCAGGTGGAACATCAGGACCAGCATTCACATCTTGGGTGGTAGAACTAGATAAATCACCAGCAGCAAAAGTAGACCGTACATATCCATTATCAAGTCCAGCAATAATAGATGATATAGTGGATTTAGGACCTGATAAATATGTAAACTTTATAGTAACAGCTATTGTTAGAGATAATGCAATTGGAACAATTTCTCCAAATATAGCTGTAATAAATGGAGAAGATAAGGTGACACCACCAATCCCTCCAAAAGTAGGAACAGCTCCAAGTTTAACTAAAAAAATATTGGAGGAAGAAAACAGATTAGACGAATCTACATACAGCGCAGGAAATACAATTGTTTATGAAGTTGTAGTTTCTAATGAGAATGAAAAAATATGGCTTAACGATGTAAACGTAATAGATTTAATAAGTGATGTAAAAGCTGGAAATTTAGCAGGAGATTTAGTTACAGCATTTAAATCAAACTGGAAAATAGAAATGTCAAATCTAAAACCAGAGACTATATTTAGTGGAACTTATCCAAAGATAAATTCAAATCTAAATGAAACAATGGATTTAGCTCCAGGAGATAAGGTTACATTTAAAATTACTGCAGTTGTAAATGATAACATTGTAGGTGAAATTAAGAATATAGCAACTGGAACTTACAAGAAAGATAAAACAGAAACTCCTATATTAGGACCAGTAAGTGTTAAATCAAATCCAAAGTTAGGATTAGCAAAAATAACAAAATCACCATTTGAAGAGTTCTATTCTCAGAATGGAAATATAGGATTTGATATCACAATAGAAAACGTATCAACAGAGTTAATAAATAACTTAAAGTTAACAGATTTAATAAGTGAAATAAAAGCTTTAAAAATAGCTGATGGAACTGAAACAGCAGCATTTAAAACTGGATGGACAATAACTTATCAAGTGATAGGAGATACTGTAAATACAAATGCAACAGCGATACCTACAACAGGAGATATAAATGCTGTAAACCTTGATATTGGAAAATCAACAAAAATTAACATCCAAATCAGAGGAACAGCAGCGGATGGAATTTATGGAGATGTAACTAATACTGCAAGCTATGTTTATCCAGATAAAAATTCTGATAAAGAGGTAATAGCTACAGTAAAACCAAAAGATCCAGTTTTAACATTAGTAAAAAATGTAAATACAGAAATTTATGGTCCAAAAGATGAGATTATTTATACTTTAGAATTACAAAATATAGGAACAGGAGCAGCAATTGGAGTTCAATTAGAAGATGCTATTGGAGCGTTAGAAACAACTTTAGCAGGATTGCCAGCACCTGGAACAGGATTAGCTTTTGTATCATGGACAAGAGAGTTAACATTGATACCACCAACATCATCTCTGACATCAGAAGTAATAACTGGTGATACATATAAAGCTACTTTAAATATATCTCCTGGAGATAAAGTAATAATTACTTTAAAGGGAGTTTTAGACGAAAGAGCTACTGGAAAAATAGATAACATAGCAGATGTAACTTATAAAAATGGTAAAAATGAAGAGTTAAAATTAACGGATAACGCTGAAACAATTGGAAAATCAGCTCAGTTATTCTTAAGAAAAACGATAGACAAAAACGTATATGAAGATGGAGACACTTTAACATATACAGTTTTACTTCAAAATGCAGGATTAGGATGGGGTAACAACATCGTAGTTTTAGATGAAATTTCTAAAATAGAAGATGCTTTAATAGGACCAGCATTTCAATCTTGGGAAATTGAAATTACAAAATCATCTACATTATCTTCAGTTGTAACGAATCCAGAAACAAGCGATCCAGCAACACCGAACGATAAAGATTTAAATGTGCTTGTAGACATAGCACCACAAAGTCAAGTTGGATTTATAATAAAAGCTAAATTAAAGCCAAATGTAAGTTCTAGAATAATAAATACTGTAAGCAGCCCAGGTGGACCAAATTCACCAGAGCCAGTAATTGCAGATCCAATTGAAGGAAGTATAACTATACTGAAAAGTGTAGAAGAGTCTAAGTACATTCCTGGAGAAAAGTTAAATTATATAATAGAAGTTACAAATGGTGCAAAAATACTTGCAAAAGATGTTGTAATAAAAGATGCTTTAAACAATATCAAAGTTTTAACAAATAAAGGAGTTTTAATATCTCCATTTAGTTCTTGGAAAATAGTGAGTATAACACCAAGTTCTGCAGTAACACCAGTGACAGTACCATCTTTAACAATTCCAGAAATAGGAGTTGCAGGAAGTACTGATATAGAGATAAAAACTAATTTAAAAGCAAATGAAAGGATTGCAATAAAAGTAGAAGCAACTGTATCTTTAGGAAATGAAACTGATGGAGTTCCAGTTGGTATTTTAGAAAATAAAGCTACAGCCAGCTTCAAAGAAAAAGAAGTGTTTGATACAGTTCAAAATACACCAGGGGATCCACTAACTGAAGTAAGTAAAGTTATTAAAACTTTAGCAGGAAAACCATTTGAAGGTCAAAAGTACAACTCTGGAGATGAACTTGTATATGAAATAACAATTCAAAATATTGGAGCGGGAATGGATAAAGATGTAAGCATAAAAGATGCTATATCTACTATGACTACAGAGTTAGCAGGAGGATTGACAGGACCAGCATTTGAAAGTTGGTCTACAACTATTACTAAAGTAAAATCTACAACATTAATTGAACCATCAACTGTTGATGATAATAATGACATTAACTTAGTGGCAGATATAGATAGAGGAGATAAAGTAGTAATAACTGTTACAGCTGTAATAAATTCAAAAGCAGTAGGAATTATTCCTAAAAACGTTGTAACAGCGGGAGCGATTGAAAAAGAAACTCCTGAAGTAGAACCTCAAAAAGGTTCTTTAGAATTTACAAAAGAAATTATAAAAGGAGCAGAATATACTCAAGGTGGAACTATAGAGTATAAACTAAAAATTACAAACCCTAATAAAACTTTTGTAAATGATGTTAGCTTTATAGATAGAATTTCAGAAATTAAAGCGATAGCATTAAATCAAAATGAAGTATTAGCATTTAAGTCTTGGACAATCATTAGAACTGATAATGGAACAGGAACGACATAT
Organism: Cetobacterium sp.; assembly: GCF_051658645.1. GTDB lineage: Bacteria > Fusobacteriota > Fusobacteriia > Fusobacteriales > Fusobacteriaceae > Cetobacterium_A. The sequence goes on along the minus strand of NZ_JBOFMZ010000022.1, from coordinate 37,501 downwards.
ACTCAAAATCCAAGTTTATCAAATGTAGATATAGATGATAAAATAGATATATCGCCAAATGATGTTTTAATATATACGGTAACAGCAGTTGTAGAAGAAAATATTGTTGGAGATATTGTAAATACAGGATATGTAAAATATGTTGGACCAGAAGGAGCAGAAAGTTTAGAAAGAGAGGTTGTTTCTAAAAATACACCAGGAAAACTAACGATAGTAAAAGAACCAATCTTAGAAACGTATTTACCAAATGGAGAGATTGGATTTACAATAGTAGTAACTAATACTTCAACTAGTAGTGTGGTAAATAATGTTAGGATTAAAGATTCAATCAGTACAATATTAGCTCAAAAAGTTGGTGGAGGAGAAGTACTAGCCTTCCAAGCTGGATGGACAGTATCTGCAGTATTAACTGGAGATTTAGTAAATTCTAACATAACAGCTTTAGAAACAATTGATGAGCAAGATATTGACGCACTAATAGATTTAGGGAAAAACACAAAAGTAACAATCACAATAAAAGGAAAGGCAGCAAACAATATCTATGGAGATATAATCAATAAAACTTCATTTGAATATCCTGAAGGAGTAACACCAGAAGATAAAGGTGGAGAGGATGATGCAGTTATTAAGAATACTCCATCAACTCCAGAATTAACAAAAGTTGTAAATAAAGGAACATACAACTCTGGAGAAACTTTAGAATATACAATAAAAATAAAAAATCCAGGAAAATCTATAATACCAAGCTTCATATTAACTGATGAAATTGGAAAAGTTATAGGAGAGATTTCTGGAGAAAATACATCAACAGGATTAGCATTTGAATCATGGGAGAGATTATCAATAGTAGTGCCAGAAACGTCATCTTTATTATCAGAAGGTGTTAAAAACTCTACTGAAGGAGACACTTACACGGCAACATTAGATTTAGCTCCAGGAGACGAAATTATAGTAACGTTAACAGCTAGAACTAAGAATAATGTTTTTGGAGAACTTAAAAACGTTGCGGTTGGTAAGTATAAAGAAGTTGGACCAGATGGACCAATAGATAAAGAAATAAATAGTGAAGCAATATCAACTGGAAAAATAGGTGCTTTAAAACTAGAAAAAACAGTTAAAACAAAAACACAACTAACAACACCAGCAGGTAAAACAGTTAACGTATATTCTCCAGGAGAAGTTGTAGAATATACGTTCCTTGTAACTAATGATGGAGAAGGTTGGGTTAGAAATGCTAAATTAGAAGATATCTTTACCGATGTAAATGTAAAACTATATCCATCTGGAATAGAAGGACCAGCATTTGTGAGTGGAACGTTACAAGATGTTAGTTTTGAGTCAACACCAAGTCTAACACAGAACTCGGTTAAGATAATTCCGAATCCTTCAAATCTAATAGCAGATATAGATATTGAAAATGGAACTTCTATTAAATTTACTGTAAAAATAAAAGTTTCAAATGATGCAGTTTCATTTATACAAAACACTGCAAAATTAACTGTAAAAGTTGGAGAGAAAGATGAAGTTATAGAAGATAAAGCTATAATATTTGCTCAAATTCCAAAAGCAACTTTAAAGAAAACAGTTAATGTAAAAGAATTTGAACTTTCACAAAAAATGATATATACAGTTGTTTTAGAAAATACAGGTGAAAACAATCTAGTTGGAGTAGAAGGTAGAGATATCATCGAAGAGATTAGAGCTATGAATAGCTTAGGTGAAATGGTTTATCCATTTGAACCAGAAGTAGCTATAACTAGAGTAATTGATCCTCTAGATTCTGTGAGAGTAACAACAGTTACTGGAGAGGATGGAAACGTGTTTGATAATTTAGACATGAGACCAAAATCAAAAATAACTTATACAATTGAATTAAAACTAAAAAATAATATAGTAGGAAATATCACGAACATTGCTAGAGCTAGAATTTTAAATCAAGATGGTGATGGTGATGAAAGTAAAGAGCAAAACTTAGAAAGTGAAGTTAGCTCAAGTCCAACTAAGCCAACAATAACTATAGAAAAATCAGTAGTTACATCAATTGAAGGTGATGATGGAATTATAAATGGAGAAGAAGTGACTTATACAGTTAAAATTAAAACTGATAAAACAGTGTTTAATGTTAAGATGATTGATGAAGTTAAAAATTTAAAAACTTCAGTAGGAGAAACAATATTCTTACCAGAATCAATCAAATTAATATCGGTTCAAGAAGCAGGAGTAGCTATAGATTATACGGGAGATATTAATGGAACTATTTCTGAAATTGAAATCCCGACAATAAATACAGAAGCAGTTATAACAGTTAAAGCTACGGTTAAAAAAGATGTGCCATTAAAAGCAGGAGAAAAAATTAAAAATATAGCAAGTGCTAATTTTGATCAAACAAAAGATGGAACTCTAGATTTAGAAAATGACATAAAAGCTGAGGTTGATGTAAATGCAACAGCACCAGATTTAGAAATTACAAAAGTTGCTAAACAAGAGGAAATTTTACTTGGAGAAGAAGTAGAATATACAATAAAAGTTAAAAATAAAAGTACAACATCAACAGCAACTCTTGGAACATTTACAATAATTGATGAAATATCAGAGATGACTGAAACATCAAATAATGGAACAAAAATTCCAGCATATACTAGCTGGACTGTAACAGGAACAACAGGAGATGCTTCAAAAATTGGAACGTTACCAGAAGTTAATAATAATATAAATATATCTGATGCAGAGATAGCTCCAGGAGATACATTAACTTATACTATCAAAGCTAAAACTTCATTAGACTTAAATACAAAAGAAATTAGAAACTTAGCTAAAATAACGTCAAATGGAATACCAGAAAAAACAGCAACAGCTAAAATTAAAGTTAAAAAACCTTTAGTGTCAATAGACAAAGAAGCTGGAGTGAGAGAAACCTCTGTAGGTAAATTTGTACCATACAGCTTAGTTATTACAAACAATGAAAATCAACCAATTAGAAATCTTTATGTAAGAGATACTCCACCAGCTGGATTTAAGCTAGTAGACGGATCTTTACAAATAGTTAAAAATGGTGAAAAAGTAGGAACGATAGCTACAACTTACGAAGGAAATACTATTAAAATTGGACCGTTCAATTTAGATGCTAAAGAACAAATTGAAGCTGTTTATTTAACAAAAGTATCTATCGGAGTTGTAAGAGGAGTTTATAAAAATGTGGCATTAGTTACAAACTCTTCTGGAACAGCGGTATCAAATACAGATAGTGCAGAAGTAGATGTAGTTGAAGATCCATTGTTTGAAACAACAACTGTAATTGGAAAAGTATTCCATGACAGAGATGGAGATGGAACTCAAGATGACAATAGAGCAACAGGATTATCAATAACTCAAAATATCCCAGAAAGCTCATACGTACCTAACAGTACATATTACGTAATTGATGGAGTTAGAAAAGCTTTACCAGATAAGAGTGTACCGTTGGAAAGAGGAGTTAAATTAAAAGAAGTTTTACATGGTAGAATGAGTGAAAGAGAAATCTTAGATAAGAGTAAAGTTGAAATCTTTACAGGATTAACTGATATCTCTAATTTAGGCGATATTAGAGTTAAGACAGTAGAAGGTACAGACATAACTTTAACAAAAGACAATAGAGTTATAACTGAGCACACAGGATTAAAAGCAAAAGGAATGGTATCACAAAACATAGTTATTAAAAGAGACATTCTAAAAAGAAGCACAAATAAAAATCCTGATAATAAAGTAAAATATTATCAAAAAATAACTATAATAAATACAGGATTAATAGAAGAGGGAATTCCTGGAGTAAGAGTTGCAAACGTAGAAGGTTTAGTAATAATTACAGACCAATACGGAAGATTCAACATACCAGAAGTTTCTGACAACAAAGGTAAAAACTATATCTTAAAAGTGGATACAGCGACATTACCTACTGGAAGTATATTTACAACAGAAAATCCTAAAGTTCAAAGATTAGGAACAACTATGATTAAATATAACTTTGGAGTAGTTTTACCAAGAACCACTTATGAAACACGAGAAGATGGAACAAGATTATTAAGAGTAAGAGTTTTCCCTGGAATAATATTCTATGATAATTCAACAGAAATAAAACCTGTTGTTTACAAAAATTTATTCGATGAAATTATGGGTAAATTAAAATCTAAAGACCACTTGTTAGTAGAGTTAAATAAGAGTGGAGACAAAGAGTTAGATGAAAAAAGAAGAGAAACTCTAATGAAAGCATTAAGACAATATTTAGATGATGAAAAAGTAAAAGTTCAATTTACTCAAAATAAAAAGGAGGCGATATAGATGAGTAATCACTTACAAAAAAAGTGGAGTTTACGTTTGATTTTATTAGGATTAATAGTAACAGCAGCAAATGCTCAAGTAGTAGAACCTCCAAACTCTTATGATGAGTATGAAGTAGTAGAAACAATATCAACTCAGAGTTTAAAAATTGAAAATTGGAGTGATTCAGAAGAAAATGTAAGGGGAGTTGAGTTCCAGAATCTGGAACTCAACTCAAACCTTCAATCAGCAGATCACTTACCAGAAACTGAAAATTTAGTATATAAAGGCAGAGCTTTTTTAGAAAATAGAAGAGGAGTTATATACAGTATAGTAGATCCTGTTGCAGTAGATCCTAGATTGAATATTTTAACAGATTCTTATGTTTTAGTTGATGGAGTTGGAAATATTAAAGAATCTGTAACTTTCTATGCATATACAAACTATGAAAAAATGATTAAAAACTATGAACTTTTAATATATAAAGAAGGCGACGTATTAAAAAGAAATCCAATTGTAACTATAAAAGGTGATACACTAGATTTTAATACTCCTATAGTATGGGATGGTACTGTTTCTAAATCACATGATTTAAAAGATGTAGATAAATTATATTATGTTTTTAGAGTTTATGATGCTAACGGAACTTATGATGAAACAGATTTGAAAACGTTAAATTTAAATGATATAGATATGAAAAACTTTAAAAAAGGTAATGATTCAACAAAAGATAAAGTTTATGGAACAAATGATTTAGCTTTACAAAATATACCTATTGTAGGATCTAAAATTAGATTCTATGGTAGAGATATAGATCCTAAAACAATTGTAAAAATAGATGGTCAAAATATTGATCTAGATTCTACAGGAGATTTTATTTATGAAACTCTTTCAGACGCACCTTTAAAAGTTTATAACTTTGAAATAGAGAAAGATGGAAAGCATAAACATTATCCTATAGAAGTAGAAACAATTAAAGACTATGAATATTTAGTTGCACTAGCGGATTTTACTCTTGGAAAAAATAATATATCTGGAAGTGATTCAATTTTACAAAATGATTCAAACTTTAAAGCAAGCTATTATGATACAGGAAGACTTGCTTTTTACTATAAAGGTGTAAAGGATAAGTATAAAATAACAGCACAAGCTGATACATGGGAAAATGAAATAAAAAATATATTTAATGATTTTCATGAAAGAGATAGAAATGCTATTTTTAGAAAATTAGATAGACAGTATTTACCATTTGATTATGGAGATGAATCAGAACGTTATTATGATGTAGAAACTGAAGGAAAAGCGTATTTAAGAGTTGACTGGGATAAATCACAAGTTTTATGGGGTAATTACGAAACAGGTTTAGATGCAGGATTCTTTAATAATTATAGTCGTAGCTTGTATGGAGCAAGAGGTGAATATAATAGTTTAGATGTGAATCCTTTTGGAGAATCAAAACATCATCTAGAAATTTTTGCAGCTAATCCAGATACGAGTTATAAAAGAGATGCTTTTTTAGGAACAGGCGGAAGTATATATGCACTAAGTGAAAGAGATATAGTTGTTGGAAGTGCTAAATTAACATTAGAAATAAAGGATAAAAAAACAGGTAGAATTTTAGATAGAGTAGCATTAACAGAAGGATCAGATTATACAATTAATGAATTGTCAGGAAGAGTTATACTTTCAGATCCTTTAAGTCAAAGCTATTTTACAGAAAAAGTTACAAATATAGTAAAGAGCTCTCCTTCTGGAGAAAAAAGTGTTTATTTAATAGCAGACTATGAATTTTATTCTTCTGCAGATAATATTTCAAATTTAACTGCAGGTGGAAGAGGAAAAACTTGGATAACCGATAATGTCCGTGTTGGTGGAACTTATGTAAAAGAGGATAGAAAAGGAACATTAACAGATTATGAGTTAAAAAGTGCTGACTTAACTTTAAAAAAATCAAATGGAACTTATATAAAAGGAGAATATTCTGAAACAGAGGGAAATCAATTAACTAAAAATTCAAATTGGTTTTCATATAATGGTGGTTATGATTTTGTGCAACAACCAATTATAGTAGAAAATGGAAAAGGAACAGCTTATTATATAGAAGGAAGTTTTGCACCAAGTGATTATAGTAATAAGTTTAATTTAGATGATAATCTATTGTTCTGGTATTCTAAAAAAGATAAAAATTTCTCAACAGCTTCAGAAGCTAGTGGGTTAGAAAAAGAAGAAATTGGAATAAGAGGAGAACATAAAGTAGATGAAAAAACTTTAGTATTCTTAGAAGCTACAAAATATAAAGAAAGTGATTTTGATGATCTTGGAAAAAACGAAGGTTTTCAAGAGCAAAGAGCAGTTTCTTTAGGAGTAAATAGAGAAATAACAGAAAAGCTAGATATTGGATTTGAAGCTGAATATGTTAGAGATAAAGAGGATGAATCATCATTAATAACACTTAATAATGACGATTTAGATTCTGGAGAAGCTGTACTTTTAGGAACAAAAATTGGATATAAATTTAATGAAGAGTTAGATGGATATCTGAAATTGCAATCTTCAGCTTGGAGAGATAAAGGTTATTCAGCAAATAATTTAGTAACTGTTGGAGGTAAGTACACTCCTACAGAAAAATTAGAACTTGGAGGTGCCTTTAGTACTGGAAACAGAGGATCAGCAGCAGAGTTAACTGCAGGATATAAGTATAGTCCTGATTATGAAATTTATGCAGGATACACATTTGAAAATGAAGAAGATACAACTAGAGATTTAACTATAGGTCAAAGATTCCTATATAGTGACAGAGTAACTCTTTTTCAAGAAAATAGTATTATGAAAAATTATTCTGAAAAAGGATTGTTACAAGGTTATGGAGTTGATTACGAATTTGAAAAAAATATTTTCTTAGGAGTTATGTATGAGCGTGGAGATGTTGATATTGAAGATGGTAAAGTAACTAGAAATAATGTAAGTACGAGTTTAAGATATGAAGATGAAACTTTGTATTCAAAGCATAGATTAGAGTATGGAAGAGATTCAGGAGCTAGATCATCTTCTAGTTGGGGATTTATTAACAATGCAAAGTGGAAACCAACAGCTGAGTATACTCTGTTTGGTGAAGTTAACTATGTTTCAATAGATGGAGATAGTTATACTTTAAAAAGAGATAACAATGAATATTTATCTAGAACTTTTGATGGAGATGATAAATTCTATGAGCTAGGTTTAGGATTTGGTTATAGACCAGTATTTAATGATAGATTAAATTTAATTTCAAGATGGAACTATATCTATGATACAAGTGGTTCAGGAACAGTTGGAGATTCAACTGACTTTAACTTTAAAGCCCATCTATATACAGTAGAAGCTATTTATGACTGGACTCAAAGATTGACAGTAGCTGGAAAATACGCAATAAGACAAGATAAGGTTAGATTAGTTTCAGGTGGTGACTGGTATAGTAATACAATTAATATGTATTCAATGAGAGCGACTTATGAAATTATCTACAAATGGGATATTTTTGCAGAGTATCATATTTTAGAAAGTAGAAAAACAGATGAAGTTAAACACGGAGCTCAAGTTGGAGTTTATAGAGATATAAATGAAAATATGCAAGTTGGAGTAGGTTATAACTTTAGTAAATTTGATGATAATTTAAAAGATTTACGTTATAAAAATGGTGGAAAAGATTTAGATTATGAAACTCAAGGTTGGTTTATAAATATAATAGGAAAGTTCTAGTAAAAAAAACTCCATATTAGAAATATGGAGTTTTTTTTATAAAATCAAAAAAAATTAACCTTTTTGGATGTTTAAATTAATATTTTTAAAAGATTGAATTACAATTGAATTCATATCTGTATTTTCTAATCCGAGAATAAGTAAATCTAATAATTCGTCAACGGTTTTACCTTTTAGTAATTCTTTTATGTTGTTTTGTGACATTTTTAACACCTCACTAAAAAAGTTTTTGTATCTACTATAATCATACAAAAATTTTATAAAATAGTCAAACAAAAAGAGATTTTTTTTTAAAAAAATGTTATAATTTTGAATATAAATAACTTTTAATAGGACAAGAGGTCAGAATGAAGAAAATATTGTTGCCAATAATGGTGGTTATCTCAATACTTGTGATGGCTATATATTCACCAAAGTTAAGTCAAAATTTAAAAGGTAAAGTTAAATTTCCACAAGAATTTGTAGAAGGTAAAATTATTAAGGTCATAAAAGAAGATTTGATGAAAGATCCTATTGTAAAAGGCAAGTTTAGAGGAAGTCAAACATTAGAAGTAGAGATTTTAGAGGGCAAATATAGTGGTGAAAAATTTATAGTTTACAATTCGTTGGGAACTTTGCATAATGTTTATGCAGATGTGAATTTAAAAGCGATATTTACCGTACGAGAAGAAAATAAAACTCCAACAGTTTGGTTATATAATTTAAAACGAGATAGATCAATATATTTTTTAGGAGCTATTTTTATATGCGCAGTAGTTTTGTTGGGTAAAATGAAAGGAGTTAAATCTCTTTTAGCACTAGCATTTACTGGTTCTGTAATTATTTACATATTGATTCCACTTTTGTTTAAAGGTTGCGATCCAATTTCGACGAGTATATTTTTATCGTCAGTAATAATTGTGATAAGTTTTTTACTTATAGGTGGTTATGATAGAAAAACATATTCTGCAATAATAGGTACAATATGTGGAATAACAATAGCAGGATTAATTTCTTATTGTTTTGGTAAAATAATGAGATTAAGTGGTTTAAATTTATCAGAAGGTCAGCAATTACTCTATATAACAAGAGATTTTAGAATAAAAATCGAGGGATTACTTTTTGTTTCGATACTGATAGCATCTTTAGGAGCAGTAATGGATGTTGCAATGTCAATTTCATCAGCTGTGAATGAGATTCATCAACACAAAAGTAGCTTAACTTCAAAAGAGTTATTTAATTCAGTTATGGTAATTGGAAAAGATATAACAGGAACTATGATTAATACTTTAATTTTAGCTTTTGCAGGGGGATCACTTCCTTTGATGATGATGATATGGGGTTATGGAATGGTTTATCAACAATTTATAAACATACCAGCAATAGCAATTGAAGTAGTTAATGCATTAGCTGGAAGCATCGGAATAATAGCGACTGTACCTATAACAGCAGCAGTATCAATATTATTAATTAAAATAAACGGGGAGGAAAACGGTGAAAACGACTAAATTTTTTGTTTTAGGAGCTTTGTTATCAATCACTTTAGTTGGTTGTGGTCAAAAAGATTCAGAGCCTAAAACAGCAACAAACACAGAGGTTAAAGAGTTTTCAGAAAACAAACTTAATCTTGAAAAAAAAATTGTAACAAAAGGTAAAGCTGGAAGCGAAGAGGTAACTTTATCATTTGCAGCAACTTCAGATGTTCATGGAAGAATTTATCCTTATGAGTATGGAATAGATTCAGAGGATGCGAGTGCAGGATTTGCAAAAACTTACACGATAGTGAAAGCTTTAAGAGAAAAAAATCCAAATTTAATTTTAATGGATGTTGGAGATACTGTACAAGATAATAGTGTAGAGTTATTTAATAACTTAGAAACACATCCAATGGTAGAAGCTATGAATACTATGAATTATGATGCTTGGATTTTAGGAAATCATGAATTTAATTTTGAGAAGGATTTTTTATTAAGAAATATTAAAAACTTTAAAGGTTCTGTAATATCAACAAATATAGAAAATGAAGATGACGGTTCTAAATTTGTACTTCCTTATCAAATATTTGAAATTGAAGGAGTAAAAGTAGCTTTAGTTGGAGGAATACCTCCTCATATACCAATGTGGGAAGCATCAGCTCCAGAACATTTTAAAGGTTTGACATTCGAAGATCCAATGATATCTGTAAAAGAAACTTTAGAAGAGATAGACGGTAAATATGATGTACTTGTTGGAGCTTTTCATTTAGGAAGAAAAGATGAGTATGGAAAAACTGGAGTATTTGATTTAGCTGCAGCTTATCCTCAATTTGATTTGATATTTGCAGGACATGAGCATGCAAGATATGTAACTGATATAGAAGGAACAACTGTTTTAGAACCAGGTGCTTATGGATGGGGAGTTTCAAACGGTGAAATTAAAGTTCTTAAAAAAGATGGTAAATGGATAGTTAAAGATATAGTTGCCAAAAATATTGAAACTAAAGATATAGATGCAGCTCCAGAAATTTTAGAGCAATTTAAAAATGTTCATGATACTTCAAGAGAGGATGCAAACAAAGTTGTTGGAAAAGTTAATGCTAAATTTATTCAAAATCCAGATTATATAACAGGAGATGATAAAGTTACAACTATGCCAACATCTCAAATTGAAGACAATGCTATTATTGAACTTATAAATGAAGTTCAAACTTATTATGCAAAATCAGATGTTTCAGCAGCAGCGGTATTTAATTTTGATTCTAATTTAAATGCTGGTGATTTTAAAAAGAAAGACGTTGCATTTATTTACAAGTATACAAATACATTGATGGGTGTAAATATGACTGGTGAGAATCTTTTAAAATATATGGAATGGTCTATGGCTTATTACAATGAAACAAAGCCAGGAGATGTAACTATATCATTCAATCCAAAAGTAAGAGGATATAACTATGATATGTTTGATGGTGTAAATTACAAAGTAGACATTTCAAAAAGAGCTGGAGAGAGAATAGTTGATGCTACTATAAAAGGTGAAGCTATTGACCCTAAGAAAAGTTATAAAGTAGCAATAAATAACTATAGATTCGGAACTCTTATGCACCTAGGACTTGCAACACCAGAAGACAAATATTATGATTCTTATGAAACTTTACAAGATGCAGGAAGAATTAGAGATTTAATTGTGAAATATGTATCGGAAAATTTAAAAGGAGAGTTAAATCCTAAAATTGATAATAACTGGTCAATAGTAGGGTTTGATGAAAATGTTCCTGGAAAAGATAAAATAATTGAGAAAATTAAGACTGGAGAGATAAAAATTCCTATGTCTGAGGATGGAAGAACTTTAAATGTTCAATCAGTGAATATAAATACATTATAGTACAGGTAAAAAGAGGAGAGTACTCCTCTTTTTTATTTACTTTTTTTAAAAATAGAGATACAATAAAAATAATTGAAAAATTAATATATGGCATGGGAGGAAGAATGTATTTGTTAAAATTTAAGAAAAATTTAGTGGAAAAAGTATGGGGTGGGAGAGGCTTTGAAAGTACTTTAGGGTTTAAATTGCCTACAGCTGAGTTATATGGTGAGTCTTGGGAGGTGAGTTGTCACCCTGCAGGGATGTCATATGTTGAAAACGGAGATATGGAAGGTGAGAGTTTAGAAAAACTTTTCAAAGAATTTGGAAAAGATCTTGTAGGCGAAGAGATAGTTCAAAAATATGGAGAGAAGTTCCCATTACTGATAAAGTACTTGGATATAAATGATAAATTATCTGTGCAAGTACATCCTAGTGATGAATATGCATTAAGAGTTGAAAAAGAGTTTGGTAAGAGTGAAGTTTGGTATGTGATGGAAGCAAGTGAAGATGCAAAATTGATTTTAGGACTAAAAAAAGAGATAACAAAAGAGATGTATAAGGAAAAAGTAATTAAACAAGATTTTACAGGATTATTTAATGAAGTAAAGGTGAAAAAAGGCGATTTTATAGATGTAAAACCAGGAGTTGTTCATGGAACATTAGAAGGATCAATTTTAATATGTGAAATACAACAAAACTCAGATACGACATATAGAATATATGACTTTGATAGAGAGGTAAACGGTGTAAAAAGAGAGTTGCATTTAGATAAAGCTATGGATGTTATAAAGTTTGGAGAAGAGGTAAAGATAAGCTCTGAAAGCTCTAGAACTAAAATTGAAATTGAGGATGCAAAGATTGAAGAGTTAATAAGAGGAGAATACTTCTCGATAGATAGATTGTTAATAAATGGAACTTTTGAAGATCCAGCTTATAAAAACTTTAAAGTTTATTCAATTTTAGATGGAGAGGGAATTTTAACTTCTAAATCAGTTCAATATAAAATAGAAAAAGGTGATACTTATTTTATTCCAGCAAAAACAGAGGTTTCTATAAAAGGATATTTAGAGGTAATGAAAAGCTACATTTAAAACTACAGGAGGAATTATGTCAACAACAGTGATAACATTGCTTAAAATTTTATTGCACGGAGATGCTCATATAGATGAAATCGTTAAATACACAAATTTAGACGTAAACTCTATAGAAAGAAAAATTTTAATATTAAATGATTATTTAGAAGCAAATGGCATAAGTAAAGTAAAAAAAATAAACAATATTTATATTTTAGAAAATAATGGTGAAGAATTTTCAGATTTCTTTTCAAGGTTGAATATTATATCTTCAGAACAAAGGCAAAAAATTTATTGTGTAAGACTTTTAATAAAAGGTTATATAAATTTAGAAAAAGAAAGAAAAAGAATTGGTGTTTCTAGAACAACAGCAATCAAAGATTTTAAAATAGTAAAAGAAAATCTTTTGAAAAATAATATCTTGTTAGAATCTAAAAATTCAAAAGGGATATTTTTGAAAGAAAGTAATGAAAAAAAGGTAACAGAGATTTTATTTGAAGATATACTGAGATTATTTATAGATAGAGATTTTTTATGTATGCAAAGAAAAGAGCTTTTAGAAGAGATAGATATTTTAGATGAACAAATTTATTTAGAAATATATAAAGAGATAACAGAAATGTTTAAAATAAAGAAATCAATTTTTGTTTATTACTCAATATATGCGATGGCTTTAATTGAAAAGCATAAAGGTTATTTAGATTGTGATATGAAAAATTTGGATAAAACTGATGAATTTAAAAAGATATTAAAAAAAATAAAAACAGCAAGTTTTTCAAAAGATATATCAGAAGAGTTAACAAAAGCTATTGCTAGTATAATTACAAAGATAAAGATGTATCAATTTTTAGATTACCCAATTAAATTTTATTTTGATAAGTTTTTAAATGAAATAAAGAGTAAATTCAAAATGGACACATTTGAATTAGAAAGATTGAAAAAATCAATCTGTATTTATTTTATGATAGGATATTTGGATAAAAAGTATGAAGTGTTATGGGTTAGAAAAGAACCACATTCTTTGAAATGTAAAAAATTAGCAGCTATTATAGAAAAAGTTTTGAAAGATATAGGTTTAGAAATGATGTATTCTGATGTTTTGAGGTTGTCTGGGGCAGTTTCAAAGTTTTTCATGAAAGAAATTTTTATAGATGGGTTTAAAGTTATTAGTGTTTCTAGAAATATAGATGAAGAGTACAATCAAAGAGTTATAGAATGCATTGAAAAAATTTATCCAGGGCTAAAATTTGAATCACAATCTTTTTTAGAATTTCGATTTCGAAGTAAAGAATCTATTCAAAAATATGATCTTATAATTTCTGATACAGAGAGTTATAAAGTGAAAAAATTAAAAAAAGTAAACACACTTAGTATAAGAGAGATTGAACGATGTTTTATAGAATATGCTTTAGATAAAAACTTCAAAAATATAGATGAATTGTAAATATACTTTTTTAGAGTGGTTAATAACAATAAAAAGTATGTATACAGTTTTTTTTAAAAATGGTATTATATTTTTAATAAATCCTTTTTTCGAATATATCCCCCTAATATATATTTGAGAAAAAACTAAAAGAATTCCATCCCCCCGGAGTTCTTTTTTTTTATTTTTATTATAAAAGTTATAAAAAAATGACATCTCGAGAGATGTCATTTTTAGTTTATTACTTAGTAGATATAGAATCTACACCTGGTAATGCTTTTCCTTCTAGGTACTCAAGAGAAGCTCCTCCACCTGTAGAGATGTGAGAGAACTTGTCAGCGAATCCTAAAGAGATAGCAGCAGCAGCAGAATCTCCTCCACCGATAATAGTTGTAGAGTTCTTTAAGTTAGCGATAGCTTCACAAACTCCGATAGTTCCTTTTGCATAGTTAGACATTTCAAACACACCCATTGGTCCGTTCCATACAACTGTCTTAGCTCCCATTAATTGCTCAGTGAACAATTTAATTGTAGCAGGTCCTACATCTAGTCCCATTTCATCAGCAGGAATAGCATCTACAGATACAACTGAATGAGGAGCTTCGTTAGAAAACTCTTTACAGATTACAGTATCGATAGGTAAGATGATTTTTCCTTCTGCTTTTTCTAATAATGATTTTGCTAATTCAACTTTATCTTCTTCAACAAGAGAGCTTCCTGTATCTTTTCCTAAAGCTTTGAAGAATGTGAACATCATAGCTCCACCAATTAATATTTTATCAGCTTTAACTAATAAGTTTTCAATAACTCCAATTTTATCAGAAACTTTAGCTCCACCTAAGATAGCAACTAAAGGTCTTTCTGGTGCATCAACAGCTCCACCGATAAACTTAATCTCTTTTTCCATTAAGAATCCAGCAGCAGTGTTTCCTTCTCCAATGTTAGCAGCGATTCCAACGTTAGAAGCATGTGCTCTATGAGCAGTTCCAAATGCATCGTTAACAAATAAATCTCCTAAAGAAGCCCAGTATTTTCCTAACTCTGGATTGTTTTTAGATTCTTTTTTACCATCTAAATCTTCAAATCTAGTGTTTTGGAACATTAGGATTTCTCCATCTTTTAAATTAGCAACAGCAGTTTCTAACTCTTCTCCTCTTGTAGCGTTGATGAAAGTTACAGGTTGCCCTAAAAGCTCAGCTAATCTCTTAGCAACAGGTTCAATATTTCTCTTTTCTAAATCTGCAGCTTCTTTAACTTTTCCTAAGTGAGAGAAAGCAATTACTTTTCCACCGTTTTCTAAAACATACTTTATAGTAGGTAAAGCAGCAACTATTCTATTCTCATCTGTGATTTTTCCGTCTTTCATAGGAACGTTGAAATCTACTCTCATTAAAACTTTTTTTCCAGCTACGCTTAAATCAGTTACAATTTTCTTTGCCATTTTGATGAACCTCCAGAAATTTTCGATATATTTTCTTAAAAAAAAGCGGAACTAAGAAGTCCCGCTATTCTGTTTATTCTATTTTTCCTAGAATTCTAATTACTTAGAGATTTCTACGAATAATTTTAAAGTTCTCATTAATTGAGCAGTATAAGACATCTCGTTGTCATACCAACAAACAGTTTTAACTAATTGCTTATCTCCAACTGTCATTACTTTAGTTTGAGTTGCATCGAATAAAGATCCGAATTCAATTCCGATGATATCAGATGATACTAATTCTTCTTCAGTGTATCCGAAAGATTCGTTAGAAGCAGCTTTCATAGCAGCATTGATTTCAGCAACAGTTGTTGGTTTTTCTAAAACAGTTACTAACTCAGTTAATGATCCAGTTATTACTGGTACTCTTTGAGCAGCTCCATCTAATTTTCCAGCTAATGCAGGGATTACTAATCCGATTGCTTTTGCAGCTCCAGTTGTGTTAGGAACGATGTTTGCAGCAGCAGCTCTTCCTCTTCTTAAATCTCCTTTTCCATGTGGTCCATCTAATGTGTTTTGGTCATTAGTGTAAGCATGTATTGTAGTCATTAAACCTTCTACGATTGTGTAGTTATCGTTTAATACTTTAGCCATTGGTGCTAAACAGTTAGTTGTACAAGAAGCTCCTGAAATTACAGTTTCTGTACCATCTAAAATGTTGTGGTTTACGTTATAAACTACAGTTTTGATATCTCCAGTTGCAGGTGCAGAGATAACTACTTTTTTAGCTCCAGCTTCTAAGTGAAGTCCAGCTTTTTCTTGTGATGTGAAGAATCCAGTACACTCAAGAACAACGTCTACTTTTAACTCTCCCCAAGGTAAGTTTTTAGGATCTCTATCAGCTAAAACTTTAATTTGCTTTCCGTTAACTGAGAATCCTCCTTCGTTAACTTCGATAGTTCCATTGAATCTACCTTGTGCTGAATCGTATTTGAATAAGTGTGCAAGAGTTTTTGCATCTGTTAAATCGTTTATTGCTACTACTTCAAACTCAGGGTTGTTCATCATTAATCTTAATGCTAATCTTCCAATTCTTCCAAATCCATTAATTGCTACTTTAACTGCCATTTTGAAACCTCCTAAATATATTTATGTTTTTTTAATTTCTTTTTAAATACTTTCTGTATGTACTAATGATATATTATCTTCTATATTTTGTCAAATCATTCATGGGCGCTAAAATTAATCTTTTTCTGATTACTTTTTTGTTAAAATTGTAGTATAATAAAAAAACTGAAATTAAAGGAGAAAAAAATATGTTTAAAGTTTTTCTTTTTTCCTTCTTGTTATGCTCTAATTTAATAGCAGAGAATCATGTAATATTATTAGAAAATGAGAATAGTTTTTTCTTTTATAAAAAAGGAGATTTATACAAAGGTCTTTATCCGAAGTTATTTAAAGATATTAGTGTGAAAAAAAAAATAAATCTTTTAGTTAAGGAATTAGATACAAATTTAATATTAGACATGGAAAAAGGTAAAAATGTTTTGATCATGGATTTGATAGAAACTGATGATCGAAGAAAAAAATATTACTTTATTCCAACATTTTTCTATTTAAAAGCTAATATATATTTCTTGAATTCAGATTACATAGATATCAATAATTTTTATAAAAAAAAGATTGGTATTATAAAAGGAACTTATATTCATAAAGAATTTTTAAAAAAGTATGAGTTTTTAAATAGTGAAATTATAGATGTTGAAACAAGAGAAAAAGGTATACAGATGTTGAAAAAAGGAGTTATAGATGGTTTTATTGGTGATGATCAATATGGATTTATAGATTCTTTAAATAAAATAAATTTAAGTAGAATACGAACGATGGTAACAACATTGGCAGTTCCTAAAACAGAAAAAAAACTATATAATGATTTGAAGTCTTATTTTGAAAGTATATCCTCTGATGAATTGAAAAAAATTATAGTTAACTCTAGAAGAGAATATTACAAAGATAAATTTGTAAATAAATTTTTATCATTAAAAGGAAAAGAAGTAGATGTTTTATATCCAGTAGAAAAAAGTAATTATCCACTTTACTATATGGAAAATGGAAAAGAAAAAGGTTTGATTAGAGAATACTTAAAAGATGTAGAAGATATTTTAAGTATAAAATTGAATAAAAAAAAATATTCTAAGAATACAGATTGGAAAGAGAATGATATAATAGCTGCAATCACAGTGCAATCAAGTTTAAAAGAAAAAGAATTATACACAAATCCATATTATACATTAAGTCCAGTTATATTCAATAGAAAAGAAGAAGGTTTTGTAAATAATATTGTAGAGACTCGAAGAAAGAAGTTTGCAGTTGTAAAAAATAGTTATTACATGGAGCGTTTAAAACTTGATTTAAAAGAAGAAAATTTTATTTATGTAGAAGACATGGATGAAGTAATTGAAAAAATTCGTAAAAAAGAAGCTGATTATGGAGTAGCGGATTATAAAACATTGGCAAATAAGTTGTATAACAAAGGTTATGATAGAGAACTTAAAATAGCAGGTATTTTAGATAAAAAATACGAATTAGCTATGGGAGTGAAATCAGAAGAAGTAGAATTAGCAGAAGCACTTAGAGAAATTTCAGCGAGTTTTTTAAATGAAAATATGAGTGAAAATATGTATTCGTTTAAAAATACTTATGAAGTAAATAATTCTAAAAAATTAATAGTTATTTCGTTTGGAATGCTTCTAATAACTTTGATTTTTATGTATAGAGCTAAAAAGAGTTCACTTGAAAAGAAAAAATATGAAAATTTAATGCTGTCTTTAGTATCCTCTTTAGAAGCGGTGAACCAATTTAACGATTTTGAAACAGGAAATCACATAAAAAGATTAAATGTTTACTCAGAGTTGTTAGCGAATAAATTAGGGTGTAATAAAAAGTTTTGTGAAGAAATTGGAAAAGTTGCATCATTGCATGATGTTGGAAAAATAGGGATAGATAAAGCAATATTAAAAAAACCAGCTAAATTAACAGAAGAGGAGTTTCAGATAATTAAGACTCATTCAGAAATAGGATATGAAATTGTGAAAAAATCAAGAGTTAGTGAGATGGCTCAAAATATAGCAAGATATCATCATGAAAAATGGAACGGAGAAGGTTATCCAATAGGGTTGAGTGGTGAAGAGATTCCTTTGGAAGCTAGAATAGTCTCAATAGTAGATGTTTATGATGCATTGAGACAAAAAAGAGTTTACAAAGAAGGTTTTACTCATGAAAAATCAATTGGAATAATAGAAGAAGAAAATGGTAAAAGTTTTGATCCAACTCTTGTGAAAGTATTTATGGAAAATCAGGATAAATTTGATAAACTTTTTAATAATAACAAATAAGGTAAAGGTAGCTTTTATGATGCTACCTTTTTTTAATCAATAATATGAAAATATATTTCCATAAATAAAAAAAAGAAAATTTTTAGTTGCTTTTTAAAAAAGTAAAATGTATAATAAGTTTTATAAGAAGAAATATTAAAGGAGTGAATTTAATGAAAAAATTAAGTTTAACAAATAAAATTTTTATGGCTTTAATTTTGGGTGTTTTAAGTGGTTTATTGCTGTATCCATTTCGAGAAAATGAAATAGTAAAAAAATATATAATAGATTTCTTTTTTAATTTTTTAGGAACTGGTTTTATTAGAGCTATAAGAATGATAGTTGTTCCGTTAGTATTTTGCTCATTAACAGTAGGAGCAGCGGGAATAGAAGATATAAAAAAATTAGGAAGAGTTGGAATTAAAACATTGGTATTTTATTTGGGAACTACAGCAGTTGCAATAACTCTAGCTTTGGGAGTGGGTTCGTTTATAAATCCTGGAAAAGGTGTACATCTATCTAGAATTGTTGAAACTAATATAAGTGTGGGAGAAACAAAACCTTTTGTGGATGTTCTTTTAGGAATGATTCCTATAAATCCAGTTGAAGCTTTAGCAAAAGGAGATATGTTACAAATTATAGTTTTTTCTATAGTGTTTGGAATAGCCATGGCTTTGTTAGGAGATAAAGTTTCAACAGTTAGAAAAGGAATGGAAGAGTTAAATAACTTAGTTTTAAAAATGGTTGAAATAGTTATGCAGTTAGCACCATTTGGTGTTTATGGTTTAATTGGTAAAACTTTTGCAACTTTAGGTTACACTGCAATGTTACCTTTAATGAAATATTTTATAGGCGTTGTAATAGTGTTAATTCTTCATTATTTAATAACATATCAAACACTATTAATTTTAGTAGCTAAATACAATCCTCTTAAATTTTTAAAAAAGTTTTCAGGTCCTATGATGGTAGCTTTTTCAACATCATCAAGTAGTGCGACATTACCATCTTCAATGGAGTGTTTACAAAAAGATTTTGGAGTATCAAAAAGTATTTCATCATTTACATTACCTCTAGGAAGCACAATAAATATGGATGGAACTGCAATAATGCAGGGTGTTGCAACAATTTTTATAGCTCAGATATACGGAGTGCATTTAACTATGGGAGATTTTATAACAGTAATAATAACAGCAACTTTAGCTTCGATAGGAACAGCTGGAGTACCTGGAGTAGGAGTTATAATGCTTGGAATGGTATTGCAGCAAGTAGGATTGCCTTTAGAAGGTATGGCACTCGTTATGGGTATAGATAGATTTGTAGATATGTTTAGAACTGTTACAAATATAACAGGGGATGCTATTTGTACTTTAATTATAGCTAAAACTGAAGGAGAATTAATTGATGATGAAGTTATAACTATTAAAAAAAATAAATTAGTATAGAATTATAAAAAGCACCTTTTTGAAAGGCGCTTTTTTTTAACTAATATTATGCATTAACTTTATGAAGAATTTCTTTGAAGTCTTCTGCTAAAGGAGCTTCAACTTTTATTTTTTCATTGCTTTCTACATCTGTAAAGATAAGTTTGTAAGCATGAAGCAGCTGTCTTTTTGCTCTTATATCTAATCCACCATAAAGTTCATCTCCTAAAATAGGATATCCAACAAGCGACATATGAGCACGTATTTGATGTGTTCTACCAGTAAATAATTCTAATTCAATTAAAGTTAAATTTTCTTCTGGAAAACGCTCTAAAACTTTCATACTTGTTTTAGCGGTTTGTCCACCTTTTTCAACAGTCATCTCTTTACGTCTTAAGTCGTCTCCTTCTTTACCAATAGGAATCTGGATCATCATTTCGTCTTCTTTAATAACACCTTTAACAATAGCTTGATAGAACTTTGCAACTTTTTCTTTGTCAGTTTGTAAAAAAGCTTGAGTAAAAGCATTTTTAGCTACAACAATAAGCCCAGAAGTATTCATATCTAGACGATTAAAAAATCTAGGTGGTTGAATTTTACCAGTTTGCTCTTTAAGATAATAAATAACACCATTAGCTAAAGTTAAATCTGTTCTTTTAGTAGTTGGATGTACAACTAAGTAGGGGTCTTTATCTATTATCAGCAGATTTTTATCTTCGTACATAACTTTTAAGTTCATTTTGATAGGTTCTATTCCAACTTCTTTATCTTTTTCCTTTACTAATAATCTAGCATTTTTTTTAACTTGTTTTGTAGTTTTTGTTCTTTTTCCATTCAAATAAACTTCAACATTTCTGATTCCTCTTCCAGAGTATCCTTTTTCTTTTAAATATTGAGTTATTTTCATGTTGTGAAATTCAGCTTCAACAATAAATTTTTTCATAATACCGCCTTTTAAAAAATGTTATTTTATTATATTTTATAATGAAATTCAGAAAAAAACAATCTTTTGATTCTGTTGTGATGAAAAAGTGATCAGGTATATTATTCTTATAAACTACACTTGAATAATATACAATCATAGAATTAAGGGTTTCTTATAGAATAAAACTTTATCAAAAAAATAAAGAAATGAAAAAGTGGCTATTAAGGTTTCGACTAAAAATTCAAATTTAACCAAAAGGTGTCGAAATTCAAAAAAGTGGTTTACAAAAAAACAAAAAGGTTGTAATATAGACATATAAATAATTGAATAAAAATTCAAAAAAATAGGGAGGCAGAGTAAGAATGGGATACAAAATAACAGCAGAAAATTTTGATAACTTACTAAAAAATCTTAGTAAAGAGTATAAAGTATATGCTCCAAAAAGATTTCCTAAGCAAGGAAGATACTCAGACACAGACGTTATAAGATATGATAGGGTTTATTCAGCAGATGAGATTGTACATGATGAAAAATCTGATTATGCAGCTAAAGAGGTATTAAGTCCAATAACAGAAACGGTTTTATACTTTACAGATGCAGACTATAGAGAAACAAAAGTTGTAGATGAAAGACCAATGCTTGTTTTTGCAAGATCTTGCGATATTCATTCAATTAAGAGATATGATGATATATTCTTAAAAAATGGTGGATTTGAAGATTCATACTATAAAAGAATGAGAGATAATACAAAGTTTGTACTAATAGAGTGTCCAAAAAATGGTTGGGATACTTGCTTCTGTGCTTCTATGGGAAGCGGTTCTACAGATGAATATGCTTTTGGAGTTAAATTCAATGGTGAAGAAGTTTTAGTAGAAACTAAAGATGCAGCATTTAATAGTTACTTTGATGGAAACGAAGAGTTAGAGTTCGCTGTAACACCTGTTACTGAGAATGTAAGAACTGTAAGAATTCCTGAAATAAATGATAAAGAAACTCAAATTGCAATCAAAGGTTTAGAGATGTGGAAAGAGTTTGATAAAAGATGTTTAATGTGTGGTAGTTGTACTGTTTCTTGCTCAACTTGTACTTGTTTTACAACTTATGATATGAACTATACATCAGATTCAAATGCAGGAGAAAGAAGAAGAATAAATGCTTCTTGCCATGTAGATGGATATACTGATATGGCTGGAAACCACTCGTTTAGAAGAGCTGGTGGAGAAAGAATGAGATTTAAAGTTATGCATAAAATACATGACCATAAAGCAAGATTTAAAGAGCATCATATGTGTGTTGGTTGTGGAAGATGTGACGATAAATGTCCTGTATTTATATCATTCTCAACAACAGTAAATAAACTAGCAGCAGAAGTTGACAAACTAAATGGAGGAAAAAAGTAATGGAAAACTTAATAATGCCAAAACCATATAGATTATTGGATATAAAAAAACTTACAGAAATAGAATATCTATTTAAAGTTGAATATCCAGAAGCTAAGAACATCAAGTTTGGACAATTTATGCAGTTATCTTTACCAAAGGTAGGAGAGTGTCCAATATCAGTTACAGATTTCTCAGCAGAAGAAGGCTGGGCAGAGTTTTTAATAAGAAAAGTAGGAACAGTAACAGATGAGATCTTTAATCTTCATACTGGAGACATTTTACCTATGAGAGGACCTTATGGAAAAGGTTTTGATGCAGTAGATATAAAAAATAAAAAAGTGGTTATTGTAACTGGTGGATCAGGTTTAGCTCCAGTAAGATCTTTAATCAATCATATATATAGAAATCCAGAAGAAGTTCAATCTATGGAGTTATTATTTGGATTTAAAGATGAATCATCTATACTTTTCAAAGATGAAGTTCTTCAATGGAGAAAGAAACATCCAATGGTATTAACTGTAGATAAAGGATGTGGAATAGATGGTGAATGTGTAGGACTTGTAACAGAGTATGTACCACATTTAAAAATGTTAGAAGATGGATTCAAAGATTTAGAGGTTATTATTGTAGGACCTCCTAATATGATGAAATACACAGCTATAGAGTTTGAAAAGCTAGGAGTTCCAGCTGAGAAGATTTGGGTATCTTTTGAAAGAAAGATGTCATGTGCTGTAGGAAAATGTGGACATTGTAGAATAGATGAAGTTTATGTATGTCTAGATGGACCAGTATTTAATTATTCAGAAGCTAAATATCTAATCGACTAAGGAGGTAACAGAGTGAATCACGATATTAATATAACAAAAATGAAACTGAACTGTTTCCGTCAATCAAAAGTACCTGGGGAGTTTATGATACAACTTCGTGTTCCAGGCGGATTAATAGAAGCTAAGTATTTAAGAGTAATACAAGAGATTGCAGAGAAATGGGGAGACGGAACTTTCCACATGGGTATGAGACAAACTCTAAATGCTCCAGGAATAAAATATGAAAATGCAGAAGCTGTAAATGCTTATTTAGAAGACTATATAAGAGAAGTAGATGTAGAGATGTGTGGAGTAGAAATGGATGTTACTAAAGCAGGATATCCAACTATAGGAGCAAGAAATATAATGTCTTGTATTGGTAACTCTCATTGTGTTAAAGCAAATATTAACACTTGGGAATTAGCTAGAAAACTTGAGGCAAAAATTTTCCCAAGTCACTATCATATAAAAATGGCTATATCAGGATGTCCAAATGACTGTGCAAAAGGTCATTTCAACGATTTTGGTATAATAGGAGTAACAAAACCTACTTATTTAAAAGATAGATGTATTGGATGTGGAAGATGTGTTAAAGTTTGTGAGCACGCTGCTACAAGAGTTTTAAAATTAGAAAATCATAGAATAGTGAAAGATTCTTGCTGCTGTGTAGGATGTGGAGAATGTGTTGAAGCATGTCCATCATCTGCATGGGTTAGACCAGAAGAAAAATTATTCAGAATAACAATCGGTGGAAGAACTGGTAAACAGTATCCAAGAATGGGTAAGATGTTCTTAAACTGGGTAACTGAGGATGTAGTTATGGCAGTTATAGGAAACTGGCAAAAGTTCTCAGCTAATGTATTACACAATAAACCTATGTATATTCATGGAGGTCATTTAATTGACAGAGCTGGATATCAAAAGTTTAAAGAGATTATCTTGGATGGAGTTAACTTAAATCCAGATGCTCATGTAGCACAAAGAATTCTTTGGGCAGAAACAGAATACAGAGCAAACATAAATGTAAAGCCTTTATCTAAACATTCAAGTCCAGGAGAAGCTTATACTCAAGAAAAACCGTTTCAATATGACGGCGGACACTAAAAAGAATTTTATCTAAAATTATATATTCTAAATTTAATGGGAACCCTAAATGGGTTCCCATTAGTCATGTTTACCACTTTGAATAAAAGTTCAACAAAGCACATTTAAAAAAACCGAGGAGGAATAAAATGGAAGCTGTAAAATCGAACAATAAAAGTTTAAAGGTAACAATATTAGATTTATTTAAATTTGAAGATTATTGGGCAATATTATTAGCAACAATTATACTTATATTTTGTATGTTTTTATATATGGGATCGGATTCAAACGTTCTTATAGGAAAAGCACAAGTTTATAATGATATAATGAAATCTGAAGGAGAGAGAGCTCCTTTTAAAACAATTCAATGGCATGAAGCTCAATTCGATAAAAATACATTAGTTAGAAACAATTCAACCACTCAAAAAGTAAAAGAAATCTTAGGTAAACCTAAAAAGTGGACTAAAAATCCAATCGAATCATTTTATTTAAGTAAAGCAGCAGCAGATGAAAGAGGTGCTTTATTTTTAGAGCAATATGAACAATCAAAAAAAATGACTATTTTAAGTAAAGAAAAATCGTTACTCGCAATTTCATTAGCTGAAGAGATGAAGTTTTTAAATGAAGAATTAAACACAGTAGCAAGTTCATCTGTTGATGAATGGTTAGTAAATAGAGACAAAGAGAATAAATTAAAATCAGCAGCACTCGTTAAACCATATAATTTAATACCAAACTTATTGATATTATTGGCATCAATAGGGATATATTTTAGTTTAGGAATGAAAAAAATGGATAGAGATGGCTTTTTAAAAGGGTTTTCATTTGTATTTTTATTAGCTGTAGGAGCATATTGCTTAGGAGAACAAGAAACACTAAAAGCTTGGGGACTTGGATACGTATTTTGGGGACTAGTTCTAGGATTGATAGTTAGTAATACTGTTGGAACACCTAAAAAATTATTGGCAGCAGCTCAAACAGAGTATTTTATAAAAACAGGATTGATATTATTGGGTTCAACTGTTTTAGTAAATAAAGTGTTGTTAATAGGAATACCTGGAATATTTGTAACTTGGTTTGTAACACCAGTTGTTTTAGTATTAACTTTCTTATTTGGAGATAAAGTTTTAAAAATGGAATCGAAAAGTTTAAATATGGTAATGTCAGCAGATATGTCTGTAAGTGGGGTTTCAGCAGCAATAGCCGCAGCAGCAGCTTGTAAAGCTAAAAAAGAAGAGTTGACTCTTTCTGTTAGTATCTCAATTATGTTTACTGCTTTTATGATGATAGCAATGCCTATGTTTATAAAGTTTTTAAATTTAGATCCTGTATTGGGAGGAGCTTGGATTGGAGGAACAGTTGATTCAACAGGAGCAGTTGTTGCTGCGGGAGAATATTTAGGTCCAGTTGCAAGAGACGTTGCTGCTACAATAAAGATGATTCAAAACGTTATTATAGGAGTAATGGCCCTAGGAGTAGCTGCATATTGGTCATTAAAAGTTGATAAATCTACTGCTAGTGAAAGGGACTTTTCTTTTAAGGGTTCTTTAAAAGAGATTTGGGCTAGATTCCCAAAATTTATTCTAGGATTTATTGGAGCATCATTGGTATTTTCTTCTATTTATAGCATGTTAGGAGTAGATGGGTCTAAAATAATTATAGATAAAGGTATGGTAAATGGTTTGATTTCACCTTTACAAGGTTGGCTGTTCTGTTTGGCTTTCACAAGTATAGGTTTATCTACAAACTTTAGTGAGTTAGGAAAATTATTTAAAGGTGGGAAACCTATAACTCTTTATTTAGTGGGGAAAGTTATAAATTTAAGCGTTACTTTTGGAGCTGCATACTTGATGTTCCACGTAGTATTTCCTGATATAACAAAATCACTAATGAACTTATAAAAAACTTGGAGGAAGATATGAAAAAATGGCTTGCTTTAGGATGCAGTTTTTACTGTATATACTTATTATGCTTTTCTATATTACCATTTTTAGATGAAGTTTTGGGATTTAAAGAAGCACATCAAAAGCTTGCTGAAGAAGATATTGAGTCTGGAGCTTGGTATTATATATTTGTTAAAAAAGTAGAGCCGAGTTCAGAAAATGTGAGACACACTTTGATATATTGGAATAAAGGGGAAAAGTAGATGTTAAACATTGAAGGTTTTTTAAAAAATGAAAATAGGTTAGCATTCGAAGTAGCATCAGAGTTAATAGAAAAACCAAAAATATCTATGATGGTAGTATTGTTTCCTATTTTATTGATTAATTTTATTGGAGATTCTAGAATCTACAAATATAAAGTAGAGTTTTTTTTAAAAGAATATATGTTTTTAAAAAATCTTGTAAGCTCTTTATTGAAAGAGGAATCTCTTTCAGATGATGAATTGAAAAAAAGACTAGAATCAATATTGTTTAAAGAAGCAAAGTATAAAGAGTTGTATAACTATCAAATATCAGAAGCACTATCTATAAAAGATTATATCTATGAACATAAAATTGAAAAAGTTATGAGAGAAAAAGAGATAATAACATTGAAATCAACTATAAGTATTTTAAGCTTAGAAGGTGATTCTTTAGAGAGCAGTTTAAAGCTTTTAAAAATATTGGAAAAGAGAATGTAAAATAAAGGTGAAAACTGCATTTTGATGCAGTTTTTTCTTTTACAATACTATTTAGATGTGATAAAATATGTTCAAAATAGTTTAAAAAAGTTTCAAATAGTTTCTTAGGGAGGGCATATGAATAAGAATATTAAAATTTTTGGTTTAATGGGATTGGTTTTAGCTTTTTCAGCTTGTAGAGTTTTACCAGCAAGAGATGGAGAGTATGAACTTACTATGGTTCATGTTAATGATGTTCATGGGAGAGCAAAAGAGGGGAAAAGTGACGGTGTAGGTTTAGCTAGAGTAAGAACAATCGCTAAAGCTTTAGAGCAAGATAAAAATAGTGGAAAAGTGTTACTTATAGATGCTGGAGATACTATGCATGGAACAACATTTGCAACTTTAACAAAAGGTGAATCAATGGTTCAAACTTTAAATGCTGCAGGCTTTGATTACTCAACATTAGGAAATCATGATTTCAATTATGGTGAGGAAAGATTAGGAGAGCTGCTTTCTATGCAAAAATATAAAACACTAGCAGCAAATGTTACAAATAAAAGCACGGGAAAACCAATAGCAGGAACTTATGAAATAAAGAAAATAGATGGAATGAAAGTAGGATTCTTTGGTTTAGCAACTCCAGAGACATATTTTAAAACAAATCCAAACAATGTAAAAAATATAAAAATAGCAGATCCAATAGCAACAGCAAAATCAGTTGTAGCTCAAATGAAAAAAGAAGGTGTAAAATTTATTGTAGTTATATCCCATTTGGGTGATGATGAAAGCACAGCTAAAAATTTACAAAGTGTAGGTCTTGCTGAAGCAGTACCAGAAATAGATATTATAATAGATGGTCATAGCCATACTGAGTTAAAAGAAAAGAAAATTGTAAACGGTGTTACAATAGTTCAAACAGGTGAATATTCAAAAAATGTTGGAGTTGTAAAAGTTGATTTTGACAAGTTAAAAAATAAAAACAGTGCAATTGATTATACGTTATATACTAAAAATGCAATAATGAATGGGGATAATCCAGTTCCAGAAGATGAAAAAGTAAAAGCAAAGATTGATGAAATTTCTAGAAAGCAAGATGCAATAACAAGTGTAAAAGTTGGAGAAACACCAATTTTACTAGAAGGAGATAGAGCTTTTGTTAGAACAAGAGAAACTAATTTATCACAATTAATAACAGATGCAATGGTATGGAAAACAGGAGCAGATGTAGCTTTAACAAACGGTGGTGGAATAAGAGCTTCAATTAATCCTGGTGAGGTAACAGTTGGAGATATAATTAGTGTTTTACCATTTGGAAACTATGTTGTAACAAAAGAAGTGAAAGGTTCAGATTTACAAAAAGCTGTAGAAAATGGTTTAAGAGCTTATCCAGAATCATTGGGTGCTATGGCACAAGTTTCAGGAATGACTGTTAAATTTAATGTTAAAAATCCTGCTTATAGAAGAGTTTTAGAAATTAGAGTTGGAGATGAGAAATTAGATTTAAATAAGATGTATACAGTGGCAACAAATGACTTTATGGCTGCAGGAGGAGATGGGTACTCTTCTTTAGCTGCAGGTAAGGTTGTAGCACATTATTCAGGTTTAGATGAAGTTTTAACTGAGTATATACAAAAAGTAGGACTTGAAGGAAGAGATAAAGTTACGCCAAGATTAATTCCAAAAAAATAAGGAGATGACTTTGTTATGGTTAAAGAGGGGATAAGAAAAAAAAGTGTTATAGCTTTTGTAGTAATAGGATTACTTTTAGGAATATATGAATCAAAAAAACCAGGACCAATTGTAGTAGAGGGAAGTGGAACAGGTTATAACGATGAGTTGAATGTAAAATTGAAAGCAAAGTTAAAAGGGGATAAGTTTAAAATTGTAGAGGTAGATATAATTCATGAAGATACTCCGCCAATTGCTGATCCAGCAGTCGAGAATTTAAAACAACAAATTTTAAAAAAACAAAATTCAGACTTGGATATAATAGCAGGAGCAACGTATACATCTAAGGGAGTAAAAGAAGCAACAGTAGATGCTATCAAAAAAATCAAGAAGTAAGCAAAAGAGGACTTTAATTAAAGTCCTCTTTTGTTTTAAAATTTATATATTAATAAGCTGGGAATATTTGAATCTCTACTCTTCTATTTTGAGATCTACCAGAAGCAGATGAATTATTTGCTATTGGTCTATCAGGTCCAAATCCGTTTATAGTAATTCTATTAGGGTTTACACCTTTTCTTACAGCATAATCAGCAACACTTCGAGCTCTTTTTACAGACAAGTCCATATTATACGAATAAGCACCAGTATTATCAGTATGTCCAGAGATAATGATTCTTGTTTCAGGATATTGATTTAAAACAGAAGAGATATCATTTAGAGGAGCATAGAAACTAGTTCCTATAATGTGTCCGTTTGTAGGGAAAGTAACTCCACCAGGTAAATTAAGGTTTATATAATTTCCTTCATCAGTAACTTTAACTGAAGTATTTTGTAGTCTAGTTTGTAACTCTCTTGTTTGTTGATCTTTATAAGCACCCCAACCTAAACCAGCTAGAGCACCAATACCAGCACCAATAAGAGTACCTTTACTATCTTGTCCAATTGCTTGTCCAAGAAGAGCACCAAGTGCAGCTCCACCAGCAGTTCCAGTAGTTTTGTTATTAAGATTGTTGTATCCACCACCATTTGCAGTACAAGCTCCTAAAAGTGAAGTAGCTAAAAATAGAGAACATATAATTTTTTTGTTTTTCATTTCAAATCCTCCTTAAACTAAGATAACTTTAAAATATCATATTTGTTTTATGATTGTTTATAGATTAATATTCTTTTTATATAAAATCAATCCTTTTTTTAAATAAAAAATAATAAAAAAGTTTGTTGACATAAAATATAATTTGTGATACTATAAATATGTAGCAAGCGAAAGCGAGTTATACAAAATAAATAGTCGGAATATAGCGCAGTCCGGTAGCGCACCTGCCTTGGGAGCAGGGGGCCGCAAGTTCGAATCTTGCTATTCCGACCATCTGCGGGAGTAACTCAGTTGGTAGAGTGTCAGCCTTCCAAGCTGAATGTCGCGAGTTCGACCCTCGTCTCCCGCTCCAATTTTTTAAATATGTGTTTGTAGCTCAGTTGGATAGAGCAACGCCCTTCTAAGGCGTGGGTCAGGGGTTCGAATCCCTTCAAGCACACCATATTATATTTGGTGGTCGTAGTTCAGTTGGTAGAGCGCCAGTTTGTGGATCTGGTTGTCGCGGGTTCGAATCCCGTCGGTCACCCCAAGTATTTTTAATATTTTTCAAAGTATGCGTCATTAGCTCAGATGGTAGAGCACACGACTTTTAATCGTGTTGTCACTGGTTCGAGCCCAGTATGACGCACCATCTATTTTGCGAGGGTGGCGGAATTGGCAGACGCACCAGACTTAGGATCTGGCGTTTCGACGTGAGGGTTCAAGTCCCTCTTCTCGCACCAATAAGAATTTACAGAGTCTTGATTAGTCAAGGCTCTTTTTTATATATAAAAAAAGGAAAAGGAGAGAAAATTGGAAAGAAATATAAAGATAACATATAGTTATGATGGAAGTGAATTCTTTGGATTTCAGAGACAACCAAAACTAAGAACTGTACAAGGAGAAATTGAAAAAATCTTAAAGACTATTTTTAAAAAAGAGATTGATTTAGTTTCAGCAGGAAGAACAGACAGAGGAGTTCATGCTAAAAAACAAGTTTCTAATTTTTTTATTACTTCGACAATTCCAACTGAGAGAATTAAATTTATTTTAAATGGAAATTTACCAAAAGATATTCTTATACTAGAAATAGAAGAAGAGGATAAAGATTTTAGTTCTAGATTTTCTGCTAAATATAGAGCTTATGA
This sequence comes from Cetobacterium sp., assembly GCF_051658645.1. Lineage (GTDB taxonomy): Bacteria > Fusobacteriota > Fusobacteriia > Fusobacteriales > Fusobacteriaceae > Cetobacterium_A. The sequence continues at coordinate 6,749 of NZ_JBOFMZ010000022.1, read as the reverse complement.
GTACTATATTGGAGAGGAAAAAAATCCTTTTCAATCAAGATATGTAACTTTTGTTAATCAAAAATTAGATTTAGACAAGTTAAATAAGATTGTAGCTCCATTGGTGGGAACTTATGATTTTTGTAATTTTAAACTTGCAGACTGCTGTAGCAGAACTTCTGAAAGAGAGATTTTTGAAGCTAGATTTGAGAGAGTAGATGAAAAAACTGTAAAGCTTTATGTAAAAGCAAATGCTTTTTTAAAATCTCAAATTAGAATAATAGTTGGAACAATCTTATCTGTATATTTTAGAAAAAAACCAGAAAATTATTTAATAGATATGTTAAATAATCCAAATGGTAAATATGTTAAAGCAGTAGCAGAACCAAATGGACTACATCTTTCTGATATTGGATATTAGGAGGTTTTATGAGAGTAGTAGAAGTAGCTGAGAATGATAGAGAACTAATCGGAAAAATTCATGAAAATGAATTGCATAGTTTTGGCACTATGGGTGGAGCAGATATGTGGATGATTATGAGTTTTATTCGTTATGGAAAATTATATGTTTTATTAAATGAAGAAGATAAATTATTATGTGTAGCACAATATCAAGGTGTTTTAGGAAAAAACGAAGCTTTTTTATATGGATTTTCAACTCCTCTAGAAGAGAGAGGAAAAGGTTATGGTAAAATTCTTTTAAAAGAAAGTCAAAAAGAATTGAAAAAAAATAATATAAAAAAAATATATTTGACTGTTGATCCGAAAAATATAACAGCAGTAAAAATGTATGAAAAAGATGGATATGTGATTATAGAGTTGCATAAAGATGAATATGGAGTTCGTGTTGATAGGTATCTTATGGTAAAAGAACTCTAGTAAAATCTTGACAAAGAAAAGAAAAAAGTGTATATTAAAAGAAAACAATTGTTACAATTTTGTAACCATTACAAAGGAGAAAAAAGTGTATATTGAAAATATAGGTGATCACTTAAAAATACATGACATAAAACCTTCATACCAAAGAATGAAAATATTTCAATATTTGTTGGAAAATAAAATTCATCCAACAGTAGATGAAATTTATAAGGCTTTATGTCCTGAAATTCCTACTCTTTCTAAAACAACAGTTTATAATACATTAAATCTTTTTATAGAAAAAGGAATAACAAGAGTAATAACAATAGAAGAGAATGAAACTAGATATGATGTTGATATGGATATACATGGTCATTTTAAGTGTGTAGAATGTAAAAAAGTGTATGATATTCCAGTAGTGAAAGATCAATTCATAGTTGATAATATGAATGGTTTTAAAGTAGATGAATATCATGTTTATTTTAAAGGAATTTGTTCAAAATGTCAGAATAAGTAGTAGATACAATCTTTTTATTAAGTGGAGGAGGATACAATGAAAGTTTTTGAAATTTTTAAAGTAAAAGGAAATCCAGTTTTATTAGAAGTACTTATAGCAGACAAAGAGGTTAGTGTTGAAGGATTAGAATTAGTTTCAGAGAAAACTCAAGATGCATCAACAGAAAAGCATGTTCCTTATGTAGAGGAAAAAGAAGATGGATATTTAGTTAAAGTTGGAAAAGAAGTTGCTCATCCAATGACAGAAGAGCACTATATTCAAATAATAGAGATTTGTGTAGATGATTTTTTATATAGAAAATACTTAAAAGCAGGATCAGCACCAGAAGCATACTTTAAAGTTCCGAAAGGAAAGAGTGTTTGTTCTAGAGAATATTGTAATATCCACGGACTGTGGAATAGTTAATTATTCTGGAGGTATTTAAATGGCTAAATATATGAGATGTATTGTGTGTGACTATGTTTATGATGAACTAGTTGGAGATATAGAAAATGGAATCTCTCCAGGAACAAAATGGGAAGAAGTTCCAGAAGATTGGGTTTGCCCACTTTGCTATGTAGGTAAAGACCAATTTGAAGAGATGAAATAGTAAACGAAAACCTCTTGGTATATATGCTAAGAGGTTTTTTTATGATATAATAATAATCGAATAGATATTTAGAAAGGATGAAATATGAAATTAGCAGTACTAGGAAGTGGAAGTAAAGGTAATTCTATTTTTTTAGAAACTGATAACATAAAATTACTTATAGATGCAGGGTTCAGTGGAAAAAAAATAGAAGAACAACTCAAAAATATAGGAGAGAATATTTGTAATATAGATGGGATTTTAATAACTCATGAGCATGGGGATCATATACTCGGAGCAGGAATAATCTCAAGAAAATATGATGTTCCAATCTATATTACAAAAGAGAGTTATGAAGCTGGAATTTTGAAATTAGGAAAATTAAATTCTCAAAATTTGAGATTTATAGAAGAAAATTTTGAAGTTGGAGCGAGTCTTATTTATCCTTTTGATGTTATGCATGATGCTGAAAGGACTGTTGGTTTTAGAATAGAAGAGAGCACTGGTAGTAAAGTAGCGATAGCGACTGATTTAGGATATATAGACAACACTGTGAGAGAAGCTTTTAAAAATGTAGATGTGATAGTTCTCGAATGCAATTATGATTATAACAAATTGATGGAGTGTTCATATCCTTGGGATTTAAAAGCACGTGTAAAAAGTAGAAGTGGGCATCTATCAAATATTGATTGTGCTAGATTTTTATGTGAAATATATCATAAAGATTTAAAGAAAATATATCTTGCTCATATGAGTAAAGAAAGTAATGATCCTAAACTTGCATTAGATGAAGTTATGGAAGAGTTATCAAAAAATAATATAGAAATTCCTGTAGAGATTGCAACTCAGGATCGAGGTACAAAATTAATTGATTTTTAGGAGGAAAAATGCAAGATTTTGAAAAACTGTTAGAAGAGTTAAAATTTGAAATAGGTGGAACAGATGCTCTTCGAAATAGTAAAGAAAAAATAATTTTAGGTGCAGGAAGTTTCAATGGAGAAATTATGTTTGTAGGAGATGACAGCAACCTATATATAGATGAAAATTTTAAAGTAAGACCAGGTTCAAGCGGTGAATTTTTAATAAAGTTATGTGACATAGTTGGGTTTTTACCTGAACAATATTATGTAACTACTTTGACAAAATCAGAAAAAAAATATCGTGAACTAGAGGAGAGGGATAAAAGAGATTTAAAAGAGTATTTAATGATGCAAATATCTTTAATGAATCCAAAAGTTATAGTTGCTTTAGGTCAAGATAGTGCTGAACTTCTTTTAGAAAGAGAGTTTAAATTTTTACAAGAAAAAAGCTCTATACTAGATTGGAAAGGAGACATTAAAATACTTGTAACTTATGATGCTAATTTTGCTAAAAAGTCTAGAGATGATGGAGGAAAAAGAGCAAAGGTTGCAGTTGATTTTTGGGGTGATTTAAAAACTGTAAAAAATAAAATTGAGGAAATGTAATATGAAAATATTAGTAATTAGATTTAAACAGATAGGGGATGCAATACTTTCATCAGTTTTATGCAAAAGTTTAAAAGAGACATATCCAGATGCAGAGATAGATTATGTTTTATATGAACATGTATCACCACTGTTCGAAAATCAAGATTATTTAAGTAGAGTTATTTCAATAACAAAAGCCGAGCAAAAAAATCCATTTAAATATCTAAAAAAAGTTTGGAATGTAACTAGAACTGATTATGATATAGTTATAGATATAATGTCAACTCCTAAAAGCGAATTATTCTCTTTGTTCTCAAGAAAGGCAAAATATAAAATTGGTAGAATGAAACCAAAAAGAGGTTACTGTTATACTCATAAAATTGAAGAGCCGTCAACTGAGTTTGATAAAGCTGAAAAGTTTTTAAAAATGCTAGAGCCTCTTATACAAGATAAAGTAGATGTTAAATTAAATAAAAATTATTCTCTAAAGTTTTTAGACGTAGAAGTATCTAAATTAAGAGAAAGAATGGTAGCAGCAGGAGTTGATTTCAGTAAAATTATAATTCCTTTGGCAATAAATTCTAGAAGAGAAGCTAAAGTTTACCCAATTGACTTAATGAAAAAATTAGCTTTAAAAATATTAGCGGAATTTGATGCACAAATTATTCTTTACTATTCTGAAGATGAGATGGAGTTTGCTAAAAAGTTTCATGAAGATTTAGGTACCGATAAAAGAATAATATCAAATATACAAACTAAGAGCATAAGAGAGCTCGGAGCTTTATTGTCAAATTGTGATATTTTTATAGGAAACGAAGGAGGGCCAAGGCATTTAGCTCAAGCGATAGATATTCCTAGTTTTGCTATATTTAGTCCAAATTCCAAAAGAAGAGATTGGCTTTCTAAAGATAATATGAGGCATGAAGGTATAGAGCCAAGAGATATATTATATAATGATGAATATGAGACGTTATCTTTCGATCAAAAATATAGACTCATAACACCTGATATTATACTAGAAGAGGTAAGGAAAAAAATGCTATTACTACCCAAATATATTGAAAAAAAATAGGTGTTATGATAAAATTTATAGAGAAATTTAAACTGAGGAGGGATTTTTGTGGCAGGACATAGTAAATGGTCAAACATAAAACATAGAAAAGGTGCTCAAGATGCTAAAAGAGGAAAATTATTTACAAAGTTAGGAAAAGAGTTAACAATTTCAGCTAAAGAAGGTGGAGGAGATATAAACTTTAACCCTAGATTAAGACTTGCAATAGAAAAAGCAAAAGCAGCTAATATGCCAAAAGATAATCTAGAAAGAGCAGTTAAAAAAGGAACTGGAGAACTTGATGGTGTAGATTATATGGAGATTAGATATGAAGGTTATGGTCCTGAAGGAACAGCTTTTATAGTGGAGGTTGTAACAGATAATAAAAATAGATCTGCTTCTGAAGTAAGAGCAGCATTTTCTAAAAGAAATGGAAACTTAGGAACTGACGGTGCAGTAGCTTGGATGTTTGCTAAAAAAGGTGAAATTATAATTCCTGGTGAAGGAGTAGATCCAGATGAGCTAATGATGTCAGCTTTAGAAGCTGGTGCTGAAGATGTTAAAGAAGAAGATGGAGAGTTCACAGTTATAACTGATCAAGCTGATTGTAACACTGTTGCTGAAGAGTTAAAAAAAGCAGGATATAATGTACTTGAAGCTGAAGTTGCCATGATACCCGATAATAAAGTTATAATCACAGATTTAGATATGGCTAAAAAAGTAATGGCACTATATGAAGCTTTGGATGATTTAGATGATGTAAATGATGTTTATTCAAACTTTGATATATCTGATGAGTTATTAGAGCAAATATAATATAAATAGAAACAATAAAAAAGGCTCTATTCAGTGAATAGGGCCTATTGAAATGTTACGTTCATAATCAAAGTACCGGAGTATTTACCTAATACAGCGTCTTTTGGAACTATTAATTCAGCATCAAAGTCATAGTGAAATTCACCATTTTTATCTAGCTTTGTACTTTCACTATAATCTGAAATATTGATAACGTTAACTGATATTTCATTATTAGAAGATTCGTGTTTTAGAGGAATACTATTACTAAAAGCGTTTAAATTTTTTTCATTCAAAGAAACTTTTATATTTTGGCCTTTTTCTCCATAAATAGTAAATCCATGTCTTGAAGAAGTATTGCTGCTTCCTCTAAAAACATTTCCAAATTCAATATCTCCATTATGAACTACTCTTAAAGGATCTATAACCTTTGCAGTAATGTTCATTTTCCCATCGTTGCTCTCTAAGCAAAACGAATTAAAGCTAATCATTAAAAAAAAAAATAAAAATTTCAAAATGTTGTTCTCCTTCTTAATTATTGGTATTGAACTCTAGCGGTTAGACTACCAGTATAGTCTCCTATCCTAGTGCTTGTAGTAGGAGAGATAGAACCATTTATATTAATTTCAAGGTTACCATCACTACCTAAACTATATCCAGCTAAAGGCATTAGCATATTGAAATTAATAGGTAGTGCTAAAGATTTATCAATATTATTTGTTAAAGTTTTGGGAAATGTTGTGATAACATCTATTTTCTGACCAGGTTCTCCATCTATTTTATATGTACCTTCTGCAGTAGCAGTGCTGCCTTGAATAATTTTTCCAAAATCCATATCTTTTGTAACTTCAATAGTTAAAGGTTTTATAACAGTTGCATTGATATTCATACTGGCTTCACCAGAAGCGTTTGCAAAAGCAAGAATACTAAGTGTACAGCTTAAAAGCATAAGTAATTTTGTCATTTTATCCTCCTGAATTTTGGTTCGATTAAAAAAATAAAATTAATTGTATTGAACTTTAGCAACTAAAGTACCATTGTATTTTCCAATCTCTTGATTTGAAGTAGTTTCTAAAACACCATCAACAGAAAGGGTAGCATTTCCGTTTTTATCTAAAGAGTGAGGTGGTGAAGTTCTAATACCAACAATAATACTAGATTTAGTTGTTTCGTGCGTTAATAAAACAGAACTATCAATAGTTATAGCTATACTTTGTCCAGCTTCTCCTTTAATTGAGTATCCAGAAGTAGCATTAGCCTTACTTCCTTGTATAATAGAACCAAATTCCATATCTGTAATTTTTTCTATAGTTAAGGGTTTTATAACAGTTGCACTTATATTCATAGTTGCAGATTGCTCAGAGTTTCCTTGTGGAGCTCCAAAAGCAGATACTGCTAAAGTTAAAGATAAAAGCATTAATAATTTTTTCATTGTAATACCTCCTGATTTATTAGATAAAGTTAGAAAAATACAAAAAGCCAATCGCATCTATAACCAAAATGGTTAAGAGCAACTGGCTGTCATTTTAAAGA
>NZ_JBOFMZ010000021.1:0-7096 GCF_051658645.1 Cetobacterium sp. | reverse complement strand
AAACAACGAGGACAAGAGATATTATTAATATACATAGTTAAAAACTGCTCCTTTCTTGGGGGGAATATTGGTTGTTTGAATAACTATTATACCTCAAAGGATTGGAGTAGTTTCAATAATTTTTAAGTTAACAGAAACTATTGAACAACAGGGGGATTTGATGAAAAAATTTATATTTCTTATGATTATTGCTAACTCAGTTTTTGTCGGCAAATATTTTTATGAAAAAAAATCAGCACAACCTAAAACAGATATACCAAAATCTAAAATAAAAATAATTAAGGAGGAGTTTTCTATGGAAACAAATAGAGATAAAATTGCCCAAGAATACAAATGGAATTTAGATGATATCTATTCTAATTGGAGTGATTGGGAAAATGATTTAATTGAATTAAAAAAAATTATGGGTAAAATTCCAGAATATGAAGGTAAAATCTCACAAAATCCTGAAACTTTTATACAACTTATGACTCTAGAGGAAAGCGTTTCGAGATTACTTGATAAAGTTTATCTATACCCTTATTTGCAAAGAGATTTAGATTCAACTAATGAAAACGCTTCTATTAAACTACAAGAAATTGAAAGCATATATGCTAATTATTCAATATCATCATCTTGGATTACGCCTGAAATCTTAACGATTCCTAAAGATACTATGATTAAATGGATTGATGAAAATGATGCTTTACAATCTAATCGATTTCCTTTAATGGAGATTTATAGGCTTCAAGAACACGTTTTAAGTGCTGATAAAGAAAGATTACTTTCATACTTTGGACAGTACTTAGGTGTTCCATCAGATATATATAGTGAACTTTCAACTTCAGATATAAAATGGAATGAAATTGAATTAAATGATGGTACTAAAGTCACTGTTACCAATGGTGTTTACTCTAAAATTGTCGCTAGTAATAGATTACAAGAAGATAGAAAAAAGGCTTTTGAAGCTCTTTACAGCTCTTTTAACGTAAATAAAAATACATATGCATCTATATATAAAAGTATTCTTCAAAGAGATTTTGCGACGGCTCAATCAAGAAATTATAAATCTAGTTTACAAAAATCTTTGGATCCTAAAAATATCCCTTTAGAAGTTTATACAACTTTAATACAATCTACAAGAGAAAATACAGCACCTTTAAAAAGATATATATCTTTAAGAAAAAAAGCACTAGAACTTGATAACTATCATTATTATGATAATTCTATCAATCTTGTTAATTATAATAGAAGTTTTTCATATGAAGAAGCTAAAGAAGATGTTTTGAAATCTGTAAAACCTTTAGGAGAAGACTATTACGCAGGATTAAATACTGCTCTTAGTAAAGGATGGCTTGATGTATATGAAACACCTAATAAAAGAAGTGGAGCATACTCTTTAAATATATACGATGTTCACCCATATATGCTTCTAAATTATAATGGAACTATGGACGCTGTTTTTACTCTTGCCCATGAACTTGGTCACACTATGCACTCTATGTTATCTACTAAAAACCAACCTTATCCTATTAGCAGCTACACAATCTTTGTCGCCGAAGTAGCATCTACTTTCAATGAAAGATTACTTTTAGATAGTATGCTAACAAATACAAATGATTCTAAAGAAAAAATTGCTCTTATTGAACAAGCGATTGGTGCAATTGTTGGCACTTATTATATTCAAACTATTTTTGCAGATTATGAATACAAAGCACATGAAATTGTTGAAAAAGGGGGAGCTATTACACCTGAAGTTTTAAATAAAATTATGGAAAATTTATTTAATGATTATTTTGGATCTGAATTGAGTATGGATGAATTACAAAAGATTATTTGGTCTAGAATTCCTCATTTTTTTAACTCGCCTTACTATGTTTATCAATATGCTACAAGTTTTGCTGCGTCTGCAAATTTATATGATAAAATAACAAATGAAAAATATTCTCAGAATGAAAGAGCGTTGGCGAAAGAAAACTACTTAACTCTTTTAAAATCTGGTGGAAATGACCATCCTATGAATCAACTTAAAAAAGCTGGAGTAGATTTAAGTAAAAAAGATTCTTTCAATGCTGTAGCTACTGAATTTGATAGATTATTAAACTTATTAGAAATTGAACTTAAAAAAGAAAAAGGTGTTAACTAATTATGATTATATTTAAATATTTACTCAATTTTACCAAATTTATTATTAGAGAGATTTCTTCTATGATTATAAAATTTGCTTTCTTTTTGATTTTAATAATTGTTGCATTTAACTATTTTTCTAAAACAAAAAAAGTTCCAATCACTAAAAAATCATATTTAAAAATTGATTTTTCTAAATCTTTTGGTGAAACATTAGTACAAAATCCTTTTGATTTTAACTCTAACAGTATTAATTTTTATCAACTTTTAAAAAAGATAAATTCATCAAAAGATGATTCAAATGTAGAGGGACTTATTTTATTTTTAGATAATAACACTCTTAGTAAAAATCAAATAAGTGAGCTAGGCGAAGTTTTAATTCAATTTAAAAATAATAATAAACCAATATACTCTTATGGAGCTCTAATTGACAATAACTCATTACTTTTAAGTAGTTATAGTACTGAAAGTTTAATGCCACCATCTGCATCTACTTCAGTTAATGTAACTGGATATAATAAGAATATTCCTTATTTTAAAAAGTTAGCAGACAAATTAGGAATTGATGTCAATGTTATTCATGTTGGAGATTTTAAAACGTATGGTGAAAATTATACAAGAAGTGAAATGTCTGAAGAAAATCGTTCTGATTTAAAAAGAATTTTTGATAAAAGTTATTCTTATTTTATTGAAGATCTATCTAAAAATCTTTCTATTGATTCAAGTAAATTGAATGAAATTATTTTAAATGGAGAGTTGATGGGTGAATCTTCTCATATTTTAGAAAAATATAAGCTCTTAACTACTCTTAAATACTGGGAAGATTTTAAAAAAGAAAAGAATATCGAAAATATAACTAATATTGAAAATTATTTATCTAATGCTAATATTTCAAATAATAAAATCGCAATTATCTATGCTGATGGCGAAATAAATTATTCAGCTTCTAGAAATCCAAGTTCTAGCAGTATCTCTCCTGATGAATTTATTAAAGTTTTAGAAAAAGCAGCTAAAAATGATAGTATAAAAGGTATTGTTATTAGGGTTAACTCTCCTGGAGGTTCAGCTCTTGCATCTGATATAATTTATAACTCTATTAAAAATATTGAAAAACCTGTTTATGTTTCTATTGGAAGTGTTGCTGCTTCTGGTGGATATTATATTTCTACAGCAGCTAAAAAAATCTTTGCTGATAGAAATAGCGTTACTGGTTCTATTGGAGTTGTTAGTTTAATTCCCAACTTCAAAAAAGTAACTGATAATGTAGGAGTTCAGATGAATGAGTTGACTCTAGGAAAGTTTTCTGACTTATACTCACTTACAACTACTATGACTCCTGAAAGAGAAAAAAAAATATATGACGCTAACTTTAAAGTATATGAAGAGTTTTTAAATAAAGTTGCCTATGGTAGAAACTTACCTTTAGAAGATGTTCAAAAAATTGCTCAAGGTAAAATATGGTTAGGTGAAGAAGCTCTTAATAATGGACTTGTTGATTCTATTGGTGGTCTTAATAAGACTATAAATTCTTTAGCTGTTGATTTGAATATTTCAGATAGCTATAGTATTATTGAGATTGCATATGAAGATGATTTAAAATCTATTTTTGAATCTACTTTACTTCCTATGCAAAAAATATTCTCATTAAACTTTTTAACTAATCCAGAAAATTTAAAAAACTTTATAGAAAATGAGGATATTTTTTTCAAACCTCTTCTTTACTCAAGCTTTTAAAATCTATAGTTGAAAATTTACGTTAAATTATGATATAATCATATTAATTACACAATATGTTCTAGGAGGGATTAAATTGGTTAGAAAATTAAAAGGACCAAAAACTGGAGGAAACTCTCAATCTGATATTTTAAAACAAGCACAAGCTATGCAACAAGAGATGCTTGCTGTTCAAGAATCACTAAAAGGAAAAGAAGTTGAAGCTTCTGTTGGTGGTGGAGCTGTTGTAGTTAAAGCTAATGGACAAAAAGATATTGTTTCTATAAAAATATCTGAAGAAACTATAAAAGATGCTATTGAAGATAAAGAAATGCTAGAGGATTTAGTTCTTTCTGCTGTTACTGAAGCTATGAGACAAGCTGATGAATTAGCTGAAAAGGATATGTCTGCTGTTACTGGTGGAATCAACATTCCTGGATTATTCTAGTTTTAAATTTTAAGCACTAATACTTATTGTATTGGTGCTTTTTTTTAATCTAATTTTATGTTATAATTATTTTAAAATACTTTGATTATAGGTGGACTTTTAATGAAAAATAGCAAATATAAAAAATATGGTTTGATACTTTACTATCTACTTAAAATTATTTCTAAAACAATGAAAATAGAGATTATTAAAAGTCCAGAAATTGAAGAAGATGAATCTTACGTTTGTGGTTTTTGGCACAATAAACTTATTGGTTCTTTTTTAAGTTTTTTAAATTTCTCTAATAAAAAAGCTGTTTTAGCTAGTCCATCTAAAGATGGAGAATTAATTTCTATTCCTTGTGAAAAAATGGGATTTACTGTTGTTAGAGGATCCTCTGGAAAAGATTCTATTAAATCTGTTTTAAAGTTAATTCAACTTATTAAAAATGGTTATAGTGTTGGGACTCCACTTGATGGTCCTAAGGGTCCTGTTTACAAAGTAAAACCTGGAATGCTTTATCTTGCACAAAAGTCTGGAAAATCGCTTCTTCCCGTTGGTGTTGCTTATAGTAATCAATGGACCTTTGAAAAAGCTTGGGATAAATTTCAAATGCCTAAGCCATTTTCTAAAATGGTTTGTGTTATGGGAGAACCTATTTTTATTCCTAAAGATGCTAATCTAAATGATTATTTAGAAATAGTTGAAACAGCACTATTTTCTATGGATAGAATAGCTCAACAAAAATTAAATGAAAAAAAATAAATGATTTGAAAGGAGATTGATATATGAGTAAGAATTTTTATGTAACTACACCTATATACTATGTTAATGGAGACCCACATGTTGGAAGTGCTTATACTACTATCGCAGCAGATGTTTTAGCTAGATATAAGAAATCTAAAGGATTTGATGTTTTCTTCTTAACAGGTACTGATGAACATGGTCAAAAAGTTGAAGAAGCTGCTAAAATGAGAGATTTAACTCCTCAAGCTTGGACAGATTCTATGGCTCCTAGATTTATTGATATGTGGAAAGCCTTAGATGTAAACTATACTGACTTTATAAGAACAACTGAGTCTAGGCATAAAGATGCTGTTAAAAAAATAATAAAAACTGTACATGAAAAAGGAGATATTTACAAAGGTGAATACGAAGGTAAATATTGTGTTTCTTGTGAAACATTTGTTCCTGAAAATCAAATAGTAAATGAAAAACATTGTCCTGATTGTGGAAAAGAATTAACAACAGTTAAAGAGGAATCATACTTCTTTAGAATGTCTAAATATCAAGATGCTTTACTTCAACATATTGATAATAATCCTGATTTTATATTACCACACTCTAGAAAAAATGAAGTAATATCTTTTATAAAACAAGGATTACAAGATCTTTCTATTTCTAGAAATACATTTGAATGGGGAATTCCTATTGAGTTTGCTCCTGGACATATCACTTATGTTTGGTTTGATGCTCTTACAAACTATTTAACTGCTGTTGGATATGAAAATAATACTGAATTATTCCAAAAGTTTTGGAATGATGGAGAAGTTGTACATCTTTTAGGAAAAGATATTCTAAGATTCCATGCTATTATCTGGCCATGTATGTTACTTTCTGCTGGAATTAAACTTCCAGATAAGATTGTTGCTCATGGATGGTGGACTTCAGAAGGTGAAAAAATGTCTAAATCTAAAGGAAATGTTGTTGCTCCATTAGATGAAATTGCAAAATACGGTGTTGACGCATTTAGATATTGTTTAATGAGAGAAGTTAACTTTGGTAATGACGGAGATTATTCTACTCCTTCTATTGTTACAAGAATAAATTCTGATTTAGCAAATGATTTAGGAAATCTTTTAAATAGAACTCTTGGAATGTATGGCAAATATTTCAATGGTATTATTACAAAAGGAGAGGCTTTTGAAGAAGTTGATGAAACAATTAAAACTCTTTGGAATGAAACTCTTTCTGCAGTAGATCATCACATTAACAGAGTTGAATTTTCTAAAGCTTTAGAAGCCATTTGGAAATTTATATCTAGAATGAATAAATATGTTGATGAAACAGCTCCTTGGATTCTTATAAAGGATGAAGCTAAAAAAGAAAGACTTGCTACTGTTATGAACTTCTTAGTTCAATCACTTTATAAAGTTGCTGTTCTTACTGCACCTTATATGCCTACTGCATCTCAAAAGATTTGGAACCAGTTAGGATTCTCTGAAAATATTTTAGATGTAAATTTAGATTCTTTAAACGGATGGAATCTTTTGTCTGAAGGACACATTTTAGGAACTGCTGAACCAGTATTCCCTAGACTTGAAGTTGAGAAAAAAGAAGCTAAAAAAGATCCATTATCTATTAATGAAGATTTAAAAATTGAAAATCCAATTGAAATCGCTGATTTTGATAAAATTGATATTCAAGTTGTTGAAATATTAGAAGTTAGTAACATTGAAGGTGCTGATAAACTTCTTAAATTCAAAGTTAAAACTGCTAATGAAGTAAGACAAATTGTTTCTGGAATTGCAAAATATTATCCAATACCATCAGAACTTCTTGGGAAAAAAGTTCTGGCAATTTTAAATTTACCTCCTGTTACTTTAAGAGGAGTTCTTTCTCAAGGAATGCTACTAAGTTCTACTGAGAAAAAGAGATTAAAACTTATAGAAGCTGATTCAAGTGTTAAAATAGGTGCAAAGGTTAAATAATTTGAATCTGTTAACTAAAGATGAAAAATAGGTCCAATTCCTAAAAAAGGGATAAAGATTTTCGACTTGAAATATTTTTGTAAAAAAATGATATCACAAAAAGACATAGCTTGTCTATGCCTTAAAAAGAATATTCTTT
>NZ_JBOFMZ010000020.1:0-1002 GCF_051658645.1 Cetobacterium sp. | reverse complement strand
CCCAATTTCTGAGTGTTTGTGTTGTTACTCCTAATAGTTTTGAAAATTTACCTATTGAATACATTTTATCACCTCGATTTAATTTTACAATTAAAATAAAAATAAGTCGAAGTTTTTATAGATTTTTATAGAATTATTTCTACAGACATCAGCCTCCTCTTATTATGAATAAATTAAATATTCCTTAATAAAGGTATGTACTATCTAAAACCATTTTTTCCTACATTTTAGAGTAAAAAATAGGTAACATTTCTCTTTTAAAAAGAAATGTTACCTAATATTAATTTTCTTCTCTATTAGCTCTAATTTCTAGAAGAACCTCAAATAAGAATTTTTTACATTGATCATTTTTTATAGTATAATAAACTTCACGTAACTCATTTGATGGAAACTCTGCTAAAAGAATATTCATAACCATTCTATCTCTATATATATCACTTCTATTTAAACTTCTTTCAATTATTCTAAGATTCTCTTCTTCATCATCTTCTAAAAGTTTATCTACAATTGTATTTGCATTTTTTATAAGTATCTCTAAGTTTGTTAATCTATCTCTACGATTTCTAACTTTATTTTTATCATAATAAGTTGTTCCTTTGTTTAATTCTTGGATTAATCCAAATAAGTTTAATGTTGGATCTTTTTCTAAGATATTTAGCATTTTTCCATATATTATATTACTTTCTTTATCTTCAGGGCTTTGCTGCTCTAAAGCCTCTATATATTTTTTTGAAATGTTAACTAATATTTCATTCATATTTTTTACTCCTTTAATTTTTTCTTCACGTTTATTATAGCACATTTAATAAAAAATAGCAGCTCAAAAATAACTGAGCTGCTTTTCTTTTCCCTTCATAACGTTGTATAATATCAGTATGAATAAAAATACTAAACCTTTAAAATATATTTTTGAAAATCATTTCCATCAAACTTGGAATAATATTAAACATAAATTCCCTAAAAATCTTCACTCTTCTATCTGGAATAACGTTTCCAAATTTT
>NZ_JBOFMZ010000019.1:0-27806 GCF_051658645.1 Cetobacterium sp. | reverse complement strand
CATATCGGAGTATCAGAGGAAGCATTTCAGGGCGTTACTCCTTCATTCTACTTCTCGAAAATACAGTTCTCTGTTATTTCGCTTCTACTAAGCTACTTTTAACATGTCATAACTTTTCATTATGAAACGTGTCGCACCTATGTATATTATTACTTCCCAAAGTTACTAAAATATTCCCCTCTAAACTCTCAGTATATTCTAAAAGACTCTCTAAATTTGAAAACTCTATTGCATTTTCATCAGAAACTAAATTTTCTCTTTCAAATCTTATATACTCAATGCCTTTAATCTTTGAGCAGTGGATTGCATTTTTTGAGACCTCTTCAGCATACGGGTGTGATAAATCCACTATTTTAGTTATTTCATTTTCATCTACAAACGCTTCCATTTGAAGTGAGTCCATTCTTTTGCAAAAAATTTTGATATCCTGAACGCCCTCTAAAAGTTTTCCACCATACTCAGTTGCAGTTGTTAAAATTAATTTTTCTTTAAAAGAAAAAGACTCTATAAAATCTCTAGAGTCTTTTGTTCCTCCTATAACCCAAATCATATATGATATCCTCTTGGTGTTATCATTCTATCTTTCCATATATAAGTTTTTGAATTTCCTATTATTACAACTGTAAACATATCTATTTCATGATTTAAAAAATCATCTAGATTTGTTAGAGTATAATTCTCATCGTCTCTACCTACGTGTCTAAGTAGTGCTACAGGAGTTTCTGGTGCTTTGTGCTTTAACATAATCTCTCTTGCTTCTACAATTTGTGTTGTTCTTCCTTTACTCTTTGGATTATAAAGAGATATTATAAAATCTCCAAATGCAGCTGCATCTAATCTTTTTGTAATTACATCCCAATCAGTTAAAAGGTCACTTAAACTGATTGTTGCATGATCATGCATAAGAGGAGCTCCAACAATCGCTGCACCTGCTACTGATGATGTTATACCTGGGACAACTTCAACTTCGAACCCCTCTTTTTGAGCTACTTCAATCATAATTCCTGCCATGCCATATATTCCAGCATCTCCACTACTAATTAAAGCAACATCTTTACCAGATTTAGCTATTTCTAACACAGCTTCACATCGAGCTACTTCTTTTTTCATTCCAGATACATAAAACTCTTTATCAGAGAACTCATCTCTAACTAAGTCAACATAAGTTATATATCCTGCTATTACATCTACCTCTTTTAAAGTTCTGTATGCTCTAATACTTATATCTTCCATGTTTCCTGGACCTATTCCAACAACATATATTTTACCTTTTTTCATATAGTATTCTCTCCTCGTAAATGGAAATTGTTATTCCATCTTTTTTTGCTTTTATTTCTAAAAATTTTCCATCTTTATTAGATGTTAAATATGAACATGGTTCTGAAACAGCTTTAACACCAATCTCTTTTTTTACAAAATCAGAACCTATAAACATATTTTCTACTTCTAATATATCTGCTCTTGAAACTATTTTCAACTCTTTTTTAAAATATCTTGCTGCTTCTACAATTCCAACTTCATCAGCTTTTAAATCAACAGTAGCAAAATGTTTTATGCTTTTGTAAGAAAGGTTATGCTTTTTCAAAACCTCTTTTAAAAATTGAATTACATCAGAACTACAAACTCCACGTCTTGAACCTATTCCTACGATTAAGTTTTGAGGGTATAATTGAACTAATTTAATACTTTTTTTATTTGAAACTAGTATTACACCTTCTGGATTTTCTACTGTAATGTTCTGTGGAAGCTTTAATTCTACATTTTTTCCATCAACTATAAGTGCTGTTACATTTTTAGCAGCTTCTAAAGAATCTAAATTACATTTTAACTTTTGAGCTAAAGTATCCACAGCTATCTTACCTGTAACATCAGAGCTTGTTGTTATAATCGGAACTAATCCGAGCTCACTTTCCAAAAATTGAGCTAAATCGTTCGCTCCACCTAAATGTCCAGATAATAAAGATATAGCAAAACTCATGTTTTCATCTACAACTAAAACAGCTGGATCTATATCTTTTGATTTTATTAAGCTACTTATTTTTCTAACGACTATTCCAGTTGCCATTATAAAAATATGAGCATCATATTTATGAAAGTTCTCTTCTAAAACTTCAGTAAAATTATCCATAACAAAACCATTTTCTATTTTAAACTTTTTCAAAGTATATATATCTAAGGATTTTATTTTATTTTTTATTTTTAAAGCAGCTAAAGAGGCACCTCTAGTTACTGTCCAAACTGCTATTTTCATTACTTTTCTATTCCTTTTCTAAACTCATGTGTAAAGTGCTTGTCATAAAGTAGCGATTTATCATATTCGTTTCCTAAAAAATCACCTACAAGTATTTGAGCTGTTTTAGTTATGTTAGCTGATTTAACTTTAGCTTCTATAGTCTCTAAAGTTCCCATTACAATTTTCTGATCTTCCCAACTAGCTCTTTGAACTACAGCTATTGGTGTAGTCATCGGATAATGAACTCCTAATCTTTTTACAACATCTCCTATCATATGAACAGATAAAAATATTGCCATAGAGGCTCTGTGTGATGCCAATGACTCCAAGCTTTCCTTTTCAGGAACAGGAGTTCTTCCTTCTAATCTTGTACAAATAACTGTTTGAGATACATTTGGAAGTGTAAACTCTTTTTTTACTGCTGCTGCTGAAGCTAAAAATGAGCTTACCCCTGGAATAACTTCATAATCTATTCCATGCTCATCCAACATATCCATCTGTTCTCTATGTGCTCCAAAAATTGCTGGATCTCCAGTATGAACTCTAGCTACTAATTTTCCAGCTTTTACACCTTTTACAATTACATCTACAACCTCTTCTAAAGTCATTGATGCCGAGTTATGAATTTCAGCTGATGGTTTGTGACAATCTATAACCTCTCTTGGAACTAAAGAACCAGCGTATATAATTACATCCGCTGATTTTACCAATCTTTGACCTTTAACTGTTATTAATTCTGGATCTCCTGGACCCGCTCCTATAAAATAAACTTTTTCCATGTACTGATTCCTCCTTTTTTTAATATTAATGTTGTAAAGTAAGGAATGTCATCCTCTTCTAAACCTTTTAAATCAAATTTTACAACTTCACTTTCTTTTCCACAGTTTGAAACCATTATTACATTCTCTAAATTTCCTGTCGCTATTAAACCTGTTCTCAATTTATCAAAATTTCTAGAAACTTTCATGAAAACTACATTATCAGCTGACTCAATCTCTCCTATAATATCTGTTTCAGAGTTTAAAGATACCACTTTTAGTGATTCTTCTCCCATAACTAATGGTAAATTAAATCTCGAAGACATGTCTGTAAATGAAGAGATTCCTGGAATTGTTTCGACAGGTGTTTTTCCATCTAAGTACTCTAGTATATAAACATATGTACTATATGTCATTGGATCACCTATTGTTAAAAACCCCACTTTTTTTCCAGCTTTTAAATAGTTCTCTATCTGTTCAGCATTTTTTTTTCTAAACTCTTTTCTAGCTTCTACACTTTTCAGCATTGGAAACTCTACAAATAAAGTTTCTACACCATCTTTTAAATACTCTTTTGCTATTTCATAAGCAGTGCTTCCTTCAGCTTTTTTAGCCTCTGGTAGTACAACTATATCTAACTCTTTAAATGCTTTCACAGCTTTTAATGTTAACATCTCTGGGTCCCCTACTCCTACCCCTATTCCATAAAATCTTCCTAATGACGACATACTTTCCCTTTCCTCCTATTTATCTGCTGTTATTATATATATTGGGTTTTCTCCATACATCATTGTATAAGGTCCCACACTTTTTCCTCTAGATACAACAACATTTATTATTTCTATATTTTTAAAATTATACTCTTTTAATAATTTTGTTGCATCTCCTAAAGTCTCTATTGTTATTGCATTTACTACTAATCTTGCACATTCTTTCGAATATTTTAAAAAATGTTCTAAGATACTTCTTAAAGAACCTGTTGAACCCCCAATAAACATTCTATCATATTCAATATCTGTTGGAATTACTTCTGGTGCTCTTCCTACTATAACCTCTATATTTTGAAGTCTGAATTTTCGAATGTTTTCTTTTAAAGTTTCTATTCCCTTTTCCTCTTTTTCAACTGATAAGACTCTTCCATTTCTAAGATATGTAGCTGCTTCAATACCTATAGTTCCTGTTCCAGCTCCAACATCTATTAAAATAGAGTCATCTTTTAGTCTTAATTTTGCTATTGATATTGCTCTAATTTCTTGCTTTGTCATTGGTAACTCTCTTTGGATAAACTCTTTGTCATATATATGTCCCATATTATTTTACCTTTCTTAGAACTGTAACGTTCATTTTATATTTTCTATTATATTGCTCGTAATCTCGAACTAAAAATCTTGTTATTCTTTCATCTTCATAAGATAACCTTTCTCCTATAACTATCTCAACATCGAAAATTTCGTTTTGAACTAAAACTTTACTTATTTCATTTGGATTATTTTTTTCATCGGTCAAAAGAACAACTCCAAATTGACTTAATTTAAAAAGTTTTATAAAATCATTTTCTCTTCCATGAATACTACAAAGTTCATAATTTTCCCAAGTCATCTCTAACTTTGAGAATAAATATTGAAATGATGATATTCCTGGAATAACTTTAAACTCTCGATTTTCAAAACTACTTTTTAGATATGTAAGTAAACTATAATAACCTGTGTCTCCTGACACAACAAAGGTTATCTCTTTTTTAGAATTACTTTTTACAAAATTTTTCATATCTTCTAATTTTTTCATTTCAAAAATTTCTTGGTTTTTTAAAAGCTGATTTATCTCTTCTAACTGTCTTTTACCACCTATGACTATCCCTGAATTTTTTATGCTTTCAATTCCAGCGGCTGTGCAATAATCTAAATTTCCAGGTCCTAAACCTACAACTGTTAATTTACTCACCTTTTATCTCCTCTACCATATCATAAAATTTATCACTATAGCCTAATATATCTCCACTATAATTAAATAAAACTGACTCAAACTGAATTTCATCTCTCGAAAATTCACGAGACTTCATCGCTACTTTATTCGCTATAAAATTGAAAAGTTCAACTTTTTTTTCAACATATTGACATGCTTCTTCAGCTGTATTTGAATTTAAAATTTTTAGTATATTTTCTCTAGGTTCATCTATTAATACCGCATTTGCCGCTATTATTTCCAAACGAGCATCAGCGACTCTACTATGAGTATTAAATATTCCACCAGCAACTTTTATCGCTTTTCCGATATGCCCAATAAGCATTACTTTTTTAAATCCTAATTGAACTGCACTCTCTATCATAAATCCTATATAATTACTTGTGACAACCATCTGTTCAATATCAATATTTTGTTGAATACAAAATTGTTTACCATGATTTCCAAAAAGAAATACAACCCAATCTCTGCTACTATTAGCTTTTAAAACTTTGAGTTCAGCAAACATTGAATTTTTTAGAGCTTCTTCACTCATAGGTTTAACAATTCCAGTTGAACCTAAAATTGATATTCCACCTAATATTCCAAGTTTTCGATTAAATGTTTTTTCAGCTTTTTCTAAACCTTTTGGAACATATATAGTTACAATTAAATTTAAATTTTCTGCAGAAGCTTTTTTTAAGAGTTTTGTTAACTCTTTCACTATCATTTCCTGAGGACCTGGATTTATAGCTGATTTTCCTGGAATAACTTTAAGCCCTTTTTTTGTAACTAATCCAACTCCCCTACCGCCTACAATCAATATATTTCCGAATCTATGACCTCGGCTTATATCTGGTAATTGCTCTACAATTTTAACTTTCGAGCATATTTCTATACCATTTGTAACATCTGGATCATCTCCTGCATCTTTTAATACAACAGCTCTAGCCCAATTTCCACATCTTTTTTTTGATTCTATTGGAACTCTAATTTTTGTGTTATCTAAAGTTAATATCTCTAAAACATCTTCTATCTTTTGATCTAAAAGTAAACTCAAGGCTATATATGCTCCAACAGCTGAACATGTTCCAGTTGTATAACCAGATTTTAACTCTTTAGCCATTAAAAACCTTCTCTTTTATATAACTGATATAAAATTCCATGAAGAATTGAAACCGCTACTGGGCTTCCACCCTTTCTACCTTTTACAATTATATATGGTATTCCACTTCCTGGAAGTATCTCTTTTGATTCAGCTGCTCCTACAAATCCTACTGGAACTGCTACTATTAACGCTGGTTTTTTAACTTCACCTGAATCTATTAGCTCTTTCAATCTGAATAAAGCTGTTGGAGCATTTCCAATTAAAAATATATTTGTATCCTTATCTTTTGCTGCATGTTCTATTCCAACAATTGATCTTGTTACCCCTCTTTCTTTTGCTTCTGCTGCAACATCTTTATCAGCAACTAAACAATAAGCTGAATAATTAAATTTTTGAAGAGTTAACTTACTCAATCCATTTACAATCATATTTGTATCACAGTATATTTTTCCACCTTTTTTCAAAGCTTCTAAACATGATTGAACTGCATCTTCTGAAAACTGAATTAAGTCAGCATATTCAAAATCAGCTGTTGTATGAATAACTCTTTTTACAACTGGTAAATGCTGTTCTGAAAATTGAGCAGATTTTTCTCCAAGCTCCTCTTCTATAATTTCAAAACTTCTAATTTCTATATCTTCTGGTTTTTTTATATATGTCATTTTTTTGCTCCTTCTAAAATTGAAATTAATATATCGTGATTTTTGAAAAAATGTAGATGTGGATAACCTGCAATTAGGTTTTTATTTTTATAACCACAAAGCCACTCTCTTCCATCAGCTTTTTTTAGTTTAAAAACTCGTTTATCAGATCCAATTGAATCTATTGTAGAATAGTGAAACTCATGAGCTCTTCCTGATAAATCTCCATATTCTAAATCTATATATCCAAATCTACTAATAAAAAGTCGTTCTGTCATCTTTATAGTAGCATCAACTAAGTTAGCCATGGGATAAAAATCTCCAGCTAAAGTTTTAATTCCTTTAGTTAGATACATAAAACCTCCACATTCAGCATAGATATATCCACCATCTTTATGGTATTGGAATAAAGATTCTTTAAAACTAGTGTTTTCTGATAACTCTTTACAATAGTTTTCTGGGTACCCTCCACCAAAATAAAGCAAATCCACCGCTGGAATTTTTTTATCTTGAAGTGGAGAAAACTCTACTATTTTGATTCCCATTCTTTTTAAAAGTTCTAAATTATCCTCATAATAAAATGAAAATGCACTATCTTTTGCGACTCCTATTTTCATTCCGCTGTACTGATTTTCAAAGCTTTTAAATATATCTAGAAATTCTGAAGTTTCATTCATTTCAGCTATTTCTTCTAGTTTTTTTAAATCTACTGTTTTTTCTATTTCTTTTTTCAAAACAAGTTTTTTTTCTTTTAAATCTTGAACCTCATCTGCTCTTAAAAGTCCAAGATGTCTACTGCTAATAGCTAAATTTTCATCTTTTTTCAAATACCCTAAACAAGGAATTGATGTGTATGTTTCGATAGCATCTTTTAACATATAGTATAATTTTTCACTAGTTACTTTATTTATAATAACACCTGCTATTTTTACTCTAGGGTCGAGTAGTTGATACCCTAAAACCTCTGCAGCAACACTCGTACTTTTTCCCGCAGCATCCACGACTAAAATTACAGGTAAATTCAAAACTCTAGAAAGATGAGCTGTACTGTAGTTATCAAGTGAATTTTGCAGGCCATCATAAAGTCCCATCACTCCTTCAACTATAGAGAATTTTTTTTTATGTTTATTGAAGCTATATTTGACCCCATCCTCTCCCATTAAGAATAAATCTAAATTATAACTTGAATTATTTGTTATAAATTTATGAAAACTAGGATCTATATAATCAGGTCCAACTTTAAATGGTGAAACATCCTCAAAAACTGACATTAAGGCCATTGAAACTGTAGTTTTTCCTATTCCACTCTTTGTTCCAGCTAAAACAAAACCTTTCATTCTCCTAACACCTTCTTTAAAGCCTCTAAAACTATTAAATTTTTCTTTCTATCTTTAATAGCTAGTCTAATATAGCTTTCATCTAAAAATACAAAATTTGAAGCATCACGAACTAAAACTCCATTTTGAATCATTTTTTTTCTAAAGCTTTTAGCATTATCTTTTAGTAGCTTTACCAAAATAAAATTTGTCTCTGTGCGAGTTACTTCAATATCCTTTAATCTTGACAATTCTTCAAAAAATAGGATTTTTTCTTTTTTTATCCATTCTTCTGTTTCTCGAATATATAGTTTATCTAAAAGCATAGTTTTTCCCGCAATCTCTGCAAATCCATTTACACTCCAAGGCTCTCTAATCTCTTTTATTCTATCAATAATAACTTTATCATATGTTAGCCCGTATCCTAAACGAACTCCTGGTAGTGCAAAAAATTTTGTTAAAGCTCTTAAAATAAATACATTTTTATGTTTTAATAAAAATGCAGTTTTATCTTGCCAATTTTCTATAAATTCAATAAAAGCTTCATCTATAAAGAGTTTTTTATTTTTATTTTCTAAAAAATCTGCTATTCTTCCTACTTTATCTAAATTTTGAAACTTTCCAGTTGGATTATTTGGATTACACATAACTACTACATCTTCGTCAGTTATAAAATCCATCAATAAATTTTCATTCAATGAAAAATCTTTGCTCAATGGGAAAAATTTCACATCTTTTCCACCTGCATTAGCTGCTCTTTCATATTCAGCAAAAGTTGGAGCTATTATTAAAACTTTTTGAGCTTGAACAGCTTTCATATATAAAAATAAAATCTCTGTAGCACCATTTCCAACTACAACATTTTCCAATAAGCACCCATTATAGCTAGCTATTGATTTTCTCAAATCTACATAATCTATATCAGGATATTTTTCCAGTACCTCAAAATTTTCTATTACTGCTTTTTTAAAACTTTCAGGAACTCCCAAAGGATTTATATTTGAACTATAATCTAGAACTTCTGTTTCACCTTTTCTTTTTAAGCTATAAATATTCCCACCATGTAAATCCATATCTCCCACTTCCTTTTATTAAACTAAGGTATTTAAAACACTAAATAGTACTAATCCCACTAAAGATGTTAAAAACATTATTTTATAACATTTCTTTATATCTTCTCTTTCAAATTCTTTTAATTTATCCCCTATTGTTGGTTTTTCATAAACTTGACCAAAATATTTTGTTTTTCCTCCAAATTGTACTCCAATAGCACCTGCAAAAACTGCTTCGGGATGTCCTGAATTTGGGCTAGCATGATTTTTTCTATCTCTAAAAAATATTTTTAATGGTTTTTTTAAGCCCATTCCTAAAAGCATTGTTGAGATTGGAATAATAATTAAACCTGATAACCGAGCAGGTATAAAGTTAAAAGCATCATCTATTTTTGCTGAAACCATTCCAAAATCTATATATTTTTTATTTTTATATCCAAGCATAGAATCTAAAGTATTTATAGCTTTATATCCCATTGCTAAAGGAAGTGCTAAAGAGATTCCATCAATCTGAATAAAACTTCCTAAAAAAGCATAAAACATTGGAGCTATAATTCCATCAACACTATTTTCAGCTATTGTTTCCATTGTGCTTCTTACAACTTGGATTTCATCCATCTCTCCTGTATCTCTACTTACTAAGTAAGATAGCTCTTTTTGGGCTGTTTCTAAGTCTCCATTTTTTAGAATATTATAAACCTTTATTCCCTCGGCTCCTAAACTTTTTGTTGCTAAAGTTGTATAAAGGAAAAATATTTCTAAATATTGTGACGCTTTACTTATATAGTATGATACTGCAACTGTTGTTAGTATTACAACTATTGCTAAAACTCCCCCACAAAACTTTTTATTACTAAAGTTATAAATTTTACTTTCAATAAAAGTAATATATTTTCCTATAACCCTTACTGGATGATAAAACCAATGTGGGTCTCCTAAAATTAAATCCATAACGTATGCTATTATAAATTTTGTACTAAAATCCATTATTCTTCCTCCAAAATTTTATAAATAGCATCTATATCTACATTTTCTCTAAATATAATCTCTAATTTATTTAACTCTTCTAATCTATATTCTTCAAAGCTCTTTTTGGTTGTTTTCTTTTCTAAACCTTTTTTTTCTCTTATTTTGTTTAATATAAAATCTGTAAACTCATAGTTTTGAAATATTCCATGTAAATAAGTTCCTAGAATATTATCTTTTAAGGTTATTATTAATCTATTATCAGATGTACAAGAAATCTCTTTTCCACTCGTTACTCCTTGATGAATCTCATAACCTTTAATTTTTATGTCACCTAATCCTTTTAAAAGTCCATCACTCTTTTTCAAAATTCCAGAATATTGAGTTGTAACTTTCTCTTTTTCCATAACTGTTTCTATATCTAATAAACCTAATCCAGGAAGCTCTTTTATATCTCCCTCTATCTCATAAGGATCTGAAACTTTTTCTCCCAACATTTGGAATCCACCACATATACCTATAACTGGAACTCCTTTTCTAGAAAGTTTTATAATCTCTTCTGCTATTCCATTTTCTTTTATATCTTTTAAATCATCTATTGTATTTTTTGATCCTGGAATAATGATTAAATCTTCATCTCCAAGCTCATGAAAAGATGTAACATAATTAATATTTACATCTTTAACTGCTATTAGAGGATCTATATCTGTGAAGTTAGATATATGCTTCAATTTTATAACTGAAATTGTAATATTTCTAGACTTTGATTTTAATTTATTAAATTTTTCAGTTACACCATCTTCGTCCTCTATATCTAGTTCAAAATATGGCATAACTCCTAATATCGGAACTCCTGTTAAATCTTCTATTTTTTTTAAACCTGGTTTTAATATATCTACATTTCCTCTAAATTTATTTATTATAACACCTTTTATTCTTTTTCTCTCTTCGGGTTCCATAAGAGATATTGTCCCATAAATCGAAGCAAATACTCCCCCTCTGTCTATATCAGCAACAAGTATAACTGGAGAATCTACCATCTCTGCAAGTCCCATATTTACAATATCATCTTGCTTTATATTTATTTCGACAGGGCTTCCAGCACCCTCTATAACAATAATTTCAGATTTATTTTGAAGTTCTTTATAAGCTTTCAATATATCTTTTTTTAATTTTATTTTATATTTTCCATACTCTAATCCACCCATATTGCCAATAGATTTTCCATTTAATATAATTTGAATTTTTCTATCACCAGTTGGTTTTAATAAAATTGGATTCATAGTGTAATGAGCATCTACCTCACAAGCAACTGCTTGAACTGCTTGAGCTCTTCCCATTTCATGGCCATCTTTTGTTATATAAGAATTTAATGCCATATTCTGTGATTTAAAAGGTACCACTTTATATCCATCTTTAAAAAAAACTCTACATAAGCTTGTTACTGTTATACTTTTCCCTGCTCCAGAAGATGTTCCTACAACCATTATTTTTTTATGTTTCATATTTTTTTCTCCTAATCTTAATTAACCATTAATAAGATACATATTTATCATAATTATACATAATGATTTTGTACAAGTCAAACCTTTTTAAAGTTTTATGTTTTAAAATAAAACTATTTTAAAAACAAAACCCTCTATATAACTATAGAGGGTTTATGTCAATATGATGGAGTATATGGTTGGCTATAATACGGTTTGTTGTTTTGTTGATTGTTATACTGCGGTTGATTGTATTGATTATTATACTGAGGCTTTGCATTCACATCTTTTATAGTTTGTGTTTGATCTTGGACTGATCCTACTAAAGCTCCTGCTGCTGCTCCTATTCCCGCTCCCAAAAGAGTAGCTCCAGTGTCTCCACCAATTGCTTGTCCTAAAAGCGCTCCTGCTCCTGCTCCAACTGTTGTTGAACCTATTGTGTTTGAGCCTAGATTTGAACAACCCATTAAAAACAAACTTGATAAAATTGATAACAATAATATTTTTTTCATTTTCTACACTCCTTGTCTTTCAAATAAATATTTTATCTACTCTTCCACTACTACAGTTTTATTTATCATAAATTTTATTAGTGAGAATAAAAAGAATGGCGAAGCTAAACCAAAAGTTATTACAACTAATAGTGTCCATCCTAATAAAAAAAACAAACTATCTGCAAATCCAACATCACATCTTAATTTTTTCATTTTTACACCTCTTTTTATTTTAATATTCTATATTAGTATAACATTTCTTTTAATTTTACAACCTTTTTTTAACTGATGAAACTAGACATTGAATAATTATTGATGTATAATATGAGATACGATATAAAAATCATAAGGAGACAAAATGACTAAAGAAATTTTTAAAGGAAGTGTAGTTTTAAATCCCGTTCCAGCTGTAGTTATCACATCTAAAAATAAAGATGGTAAAGAAAATGCTTTTACTGTTGCATGGACAGGAACAATTTGTACTAATCCACCTATGCTTTCAATTTCAATAAGACCAGAAAGATTATCATATGAGTATATTAAAGAAACTATGGAGTTTACTGTTAATCTACCAAGCACTTTCCAAGTTAGAGAAACTGATTACTGTGGGGTTATATCTGGAAGAGATGTTGATAAATTAAAACATCTAGGGCTTACAGCGAAACCAGGTCATCATATATCTTCTCCTTATATAGAAGAGTTTCCAATTAATATAGAGTGTAAAGTAAAACAAATAATACCTTTAGGAACTCACGATCTATTTTTAGCAGAGGTTGTTGGCTCTCATATTAATAAAAAGATTATTGATGAAAAAGGGAAAATACATTTTGAATGGGCTAATTTAATCAACTATTGCCATGGTGAATATTTCCCAATGGCTAAAAAACCAATTGGACAATTTGGTTTTTCAGTTGCAAAAAATCCAATCTTAATCCAAAAATATGAGCATATAAAATCTCATCTTGAATATACTCATGAAAATAATAATAAAAAAACAAAAGCTAAAGTTAAAACAAAATCTAAATCTAAAAAGAAAAAGTAACAAAATATAATATAATAAAACTAAAGCAGATGGGCAGCTTATAACCCATCTGTTTTTTGTTTTAAAAAGGAGTGATTATGTTTCAAAAGTTAAAGTTTGAAAAAAGTTTTATCAAAATGTTAATGGCTTTAGCCATTCCGATTATTTTACAAAGTTTAATAACAGCATCTTTAAATTTACTTGATAACATTATGGTAGGTAAATTAGGAGAAAATGAAATCGCGGCTGTTGGATTGGCAAATCAGTTTTATATGATTTTCTTCTATTCGGTTGCAGGTATTGGAATGGGGGCATCTATATTCATGTCTCAGCTTTGGGGTAAAAAAGACGTCAAAAAAATTCATGAATTTTTAGATTTATCTTTAATTATTTCAGTATTTGTTTCTATCTTTTTCTGTGCAGCAGCTATTATTTTTCCAGAAAATATAATTCATATTTTCTTAAAAGATCCTATTGTTACAAATTTAGGAGTTAGCTATCTGAGAATTGTTGCAGTTAGTTATATTATTTCATCTATAACTTTAGCTTATTCAATGGCTCTTAGAAGTACAGCTCAAACAAAGCTTCCGATGTATGGTAGTATAATTGGTATAGCTTTCAATGGTATTTTAAACTATCTATTTATTTTTGGTAAATTTGGAGCTCCTAAAATGGGCGTTGCTGGTGCAGCACTTGGAACTACAATCTCTAGATCTATTGAGTTAGCTTTTGTTTTATTTATGATCTATAAATATGATAACAGTATTGCTACAAAATTTACTAGTTTAAAAACTATTTCTATTTTTAAATTAAAAGAATTTTTTAAAATTGCATCTCCTGTTATTTTCAATGATATTATGTGGATTCTTGGGATCTCAACATACTCTATCGCATATTCAAAATTAGGTGTAAATGCAACTGCTACTATGCAAATTGCTATTACTGTTAATAATATGTTTAATATTTTTGGTATTGGTATTGGAGCTGCTTCAGCTATTATAATTGGTAATAAAATTGGAGAAGGTAAAAAAGATGAAGCTTATAATACTTCTATTAAAATTTCACAATTTGGAGTTTTATTAGGAATTGTTATTGGAGTTCTATTCTTTTTCTTGTCCCCTATATTTGTAGGAGCATTTAAAGTAACTCCAGAAACTTCAAAAAATGTGATTATAGTATTAAAAATAATGGCTCTCTTTATTCCTGCAAGATTTTATGCTATTATACAAGTTATAGGCACATTAAGAGGTGGTGGAGATGTTATTTATGCAATTGGAACCGAAATGATTGGAATTTGGATTATAGGAATCCCACTCGCTTTTGCAGCGATTCACTTTATTCCAGGTTTATCTATTACAACACTATACTTTATAATTTGTTTAGAAGAACTTGTAAAATGTGTTATAACTTACCCGCGAGTTACATCATTCAAATGGATTAAAAGTTTAGTTTAACAAAATTAATTGGAGGAAAAATGAGTATCTTTAGTAGTTTTTTAATTTTAGTTGTTTCTTGTGCTGTTATAAATAAGTTTTCTGATATGTTGGGAGATAATATTGGAAAATTAGCATTAAAACTTAATATTGCACCTAACGTTAGAGGAGTTTTATTAGATGGAGTTTCATCATCTATGCCTGAATTTATAACTAGTGCTGCTGCTGCAATATTGCTAGTTTTTAGTAATGATGTTAGTGCATTTTCCGATGTTGGTGTCGGTACAATTGGTGGATCTGCAATTTTTAATATATTGATAATTCCATTTCTATCTATTCTTTTTGTATCTTCAAAAGAGCTGAAGAACATAGAGATCAATAAAAAAGCTTTGTTAAGAGATTTAGGAGTATACTTAGTTTCAGTTGCTATATTATTTTTCGCTTCGAAAACTGGAGTTTTAACTTCTAAAATAGGAATATTAATGACTGGATTGTATATAGTATATGCTATCTACTTAGTAAAAACAGGTAAAAAAGAAGAAATTTTAGACAAAATTGAAGATGAGACTAGCAGTGTTGAAGAATCTATAAAAGTTTTATGGCTTAAAACAATTGCTTCTTTGATTCCTATTGGTTATGCTATTCACTGGTGTATTATAGGTGCATCTAATATCGGAACCCATTTTGGTGTTTCAAGATTGATTATGTCGTTAGTAATCTTGGCAGGAGTTACATCTATACCAGATGCTCTACTTTCTATTAAAAGCGCTAAAAATGGCGAATTAGATGCTTCAATAGCAAATGCAGTTGGCAGTAACTCTTTCGACATTCTAATTTGTCTTGGATTTATAATAGCAGTTGCTGGAGTAAATATAAAAATAAACTTTTCAGAAGTTTCATATATATTTACATTCCTTATTCTAAGTTCTATTTGTTATAGCTTAGCTTTCTTATTTAAAAGCAGTAAAACAACTAAACTAATTTTACTTGGATCTCCATACATAGGTTTTGTATACTATTTATATAGTAATGTTTAATATTTTTATTCTAGGAGGGATTTTATGCTCACAGTTCTTATTTTATTTTTAGGTGTAATATTTTTAGTTTTTGGAGCTAATTTCTTAGTTGATGGTGCTTCTGTCATAGCTAAAAGATTTAATATTCCAAATATAGTTATTGGTTTGACTATTGTAGCTTTTGGTACTTCTGCACCTGAATTAGTTGTAAATGTTATTTCAGCTTTAAATGGTAAATCTGCTATTACATTAGGAAATGTTGTTGGTAGTAATATAATTAACATTTTACTAATTTTAGGAATTACAGCTCTTATTTATCCTTTAACAGTTGCTAGAAATACTGTTAAATATGAAATTCCAATTGCTCTTTTTGCAGCGGTTTTAACTTATGTCCTATCTAAAAATGGAATTTTAACAAAAATAGATGGCTTTATTCTACTTGGATTTTTCATTTTATTTCTTTTATATAACACATATTTAACAGTTACAAATAAAGAGGAAAGTGAATTAGAAGTAAAAAACTATACTTTACCAATTGCTATAGGAGTTACTATTTTAGGTTTTATACTTTTAGTTTTCGGTGGTAAATTTATTGTTGAATCAGCTGTTGATTTAGCTCGGAATTTTGGAATTTCAGAAAGAGTTATATCTATAACCGTTGTATCATTAGGAACATCACTTCCAGAGCTCGCTACATCTATTATAGCGGCTTTAAAAAAGAATACAGATATAGCAATCGGAAATGTTGTTGGTTCAAATATTTTCAATACATTCCTTATACTTGGAGTTTCTGCTGTAATTTCACCAATAGATATTAGTTCTGGAGCTTTTATTGACCTAATCTTAAATATGGTTTCATCTCTTTTACTTTTAGCATTTGTTTTAAGACATTATAGATTAAATAGAATTCACGGATTACTTTTTTTAACAGTTTATATCTCTTATTTATACAATATTTTTATGTAAATAGACGTTCAAAAATTTAAAAACATAGCTATTTATTACATTTTAGGTTATAATATAACTAAAGAGGTGATTTCTATGGCTTGTGTTTTTGTTTCATTTGATTTAAAAAATAATGAAAAGTATAATGATTTCTGTCAAGAAGTTGAAAAAATAGGGCTATTCAAACACATAATTTCTTCTGAGTCTTCAACTTCAAAGTTTATTCCACTTCCAACTAATATTCTTTTTGGAGATTTTGCTGGAAACAATGAAGTTGAAATTAGAAACGAAGTTAGATTTCGTTTAAAAGATGTTTGTTCAAGATTTAATTTTAAAGGTAATTTTGTAATTATAATTTCAAGAAGATGGGGAACAACAACAATTTAAGTTTATAAATTAGAAGAAGAGTTTAAAACTCTTCTTTTTTTCTTTCATTTAAATCTATTTTGTTGTAAACTTATTTCATAATCTATATTTAACGGAGGAGATATGAAAAATTTTAAATTGCCTGTTGGAGTATACGCAATAACCGATTCAGAGTGCAGTAAAAATAAGAAATTTTTAGACTACTGTGAAGATCTTTTAAAAGGTGGAGTTCAAATTATACAATATCGTGAAAAAAGTAGAAATTTAAAAAAAATATTATCTGAAGCAAGAGATTTAAAAAAATTGACTCAGAAATACAATGCTATTTTTATAATAAACGACCACTTGGATATAGCTCTTCTTGTTGATGCTGATGGAATTCACATAGGACAAGACGATTTACCTATAAAAGAAGTTAGAAAACTTTTAGGAGATAATAAAATAATTGGAATTTCAACACATAATTTAAAAGAAGCCCAAAAAGCTGTTCTTGATGGAGCTGATTATATTGGAGTTGGTCCTATTTTCGAAACCAATACAAAAAAAGACGCTGGTACTCCCTTAACTTTAAAGTTTTTAGAAGATGTTCAAAAAAATATTGAAATTCCATATACAGCTATTGGCGGTATAAAAGAAACTAATTTAGACCTAATTCTTTCAAAAGGAGCAAAATCAGCTTGCCTTATTTCTGAACTTTTAACAGCTCAAAATACATATGAAATCACTAAAAGAATTAATGATAAAATTAAAAATTGGAAAAATAAGTAAAAAAAAGCACAGATTACTCTGTGCGCATTACTTAACTATATTATTACTTTGATAAATATTTGTAAATTCCTCTTATCCAATTATCAAAATACATATGCTCATAAAACATAACATCATACATTTTAGGTGCAATTCTTTGAAATTCCTGTTTAAAAATATCTAATTTTAACTCTTGCATCTCTGTTTCTCTTTTTATTTTTAAGAACATTTTTCTAATATCATTTGGAGAATATCCTGTATTCTTTTTTCCTAGATTAATAACTTCACCATTTTTTTGAAGCTTATTTTTTTGACAAAGTAAAAAAGCAGCTTGCTTTACAGCAAAAACTCTATCATTTAAAGCTAATTCTATAATTAATTCTTTTATATTCGTATAATTTTCATCATTTAAATCATATTCTTTAATTTTATTTATAGCATCTAACCTAACTTGATAAGATAATTCATTCTTTAATTCTTTTATTATCATTTCCATAAATATTCCTCCTCTTGTAAAAAAAAGCACAGATTACTCTGTGCTTAAAAAGCTTAAAAATGGTGCCTAGAAAAGGATTCGAACCTTCGACCGCCCGGGTATGAACCGGGTGCTCTAGCCAACTGAGCTATCTAGGCATATGGCTGGGGTAGCTGGATTCGAACCAACGCATGACAGAGTCAAAGTCTGTTGCCTTACCGCTTGGCGACACCCCATTTGGTGCGTCATACTGGGCTCGAACCAGTGACAACACGATTAAAAGTCGTGTGCTCTACCATCTGAGCTAATGACGCGTTTCTATTAAGTTTTTTTGTTGGGGTGACTGACGGGATTCGAACCCGCGACAACCAGATCCACAAACTGGCGCTCTACCAACTGAACTACAACCACCACAATTTATTGGTGCCTGGGGCCGGAATCGAACCGGCACGCTATCAGATAGCTCGGGATTTTAAGTCCCGTGCGTCTACCTATTCCGCCACCCAGGCTGATCGCTTTCGCTCTCAACAAAATAATAGTACCATTTTTTCAACAGAAAGTCAATAAGTTTTTTTATTTTTTATAAAATATTTTTTATTGCAACTTTTTTAAAGTTATGTTAAGATAAATTATCTTTAATATTCTAGAAAATTAAAAGTTAATAAGCGCCAGAACTTTTTAAGTTGACGAGGACTGAGATTATCGAACATTCGGCGGATATCTCAGAGGTTACTACAACCTAAGACCTTCTACAAATCTAAAAGGTGACTTTTAGGACAAAAGAAGGTAAGTAGTGATTCTTCTTGAATATTAAGTACATTGAAAATTAAATATTTTAAGGAGGATTTTTTTATGTGTGGAATTGTTGGTTACATAGGAAAAGGAGATGCAAAAAGCGTAGTTTTACAAGGACTTGAGAAATTAGAGTACAGAGGATACGATTCTGCTGGCATCGCCGTTATAAAAGATTCTAAAATCAGAGTTGAAAAGAAAAAAGGCAAACTAGTTAATCTAGTAGATCATCTTGAAAACATTGATTTAAAATCTCATATTGGAATAGGTCATACTCGATGGGCTACTCATGGAGAACCTTCTGATAGAAACTCTCATCCTCATTATAGCGAAGATATGTCTATTGCTGTTGTCCACAACGGAATAATTGAAAATTACTCATCTTTAAAAGAAGAACTTATAAATAAAGGATATAAGTTTACTTCTGATACAGACACTGAAGTAGTTGCTCATCTTATTCACTCAGTATATAAGGGAGATATTTTCAAAGCTGTTACTGAAACTGTTAAAAAACTAAGAGGTAGCTATGCACTTGGAATTATTCACAAGGACTTCCAGAATGAAATAATTTGTACAAGAAAAGATAGCCCACTTGTTATTGGTATTGGTGAAGGTGAAAACTTTATTGCATCTGATGTTCCTGCAATTCTAAAATATACAAAGAATGTGTATTTTTTAGAAGATGGAGACTTTGCTAGATTAAAGAAAGATTCTATCGAAATTTTTGACAAAGCTTTAAACTCTGTAAAGAGAGAGATTAAAGTTATCGAATGGGATTATGAACAAGCTACAAAAGGTGGATACCCTCATTTTATGATAAAAGAAATTTTTGAACAACCAAAATCAATAGAGGAAACTTTAAATAGAAGAAT
This sequence comes from Cetobacterium sp., assembly GCF_051658645.1. Classification (GTDB taxonomy): domain Bacteria; phylum Fusobacteriota; class Fusobacteriia; order Fusobacteriales; family Fusobacteriaceae; genus Cetobacterium_A. Next base: position 8,146 of record NZ_JBOFMZ010000019.1, on the reverse strand, counting down.
CCATGATGGAATTATTGATTTTTCTGATGTTTTATCTGATGAAGAGATTAAGCAATTCAATATGATTCATATTGTCGCTTGTGGAACAGCTTTTCATGCTGGCTTACAAGGACAATACGCTCTAAGAGAACTAGCTAGAACAAACTCTTTTGTACAGATTGCTTCTGAGTATAGATATATGAATCCTTTTGTTGATGAAAACACATTAGCTATTTTTGTAAGTCAATCTGGTGAAACTTTAGATACATTAGCTGCTTTAAAAGAAGCTAAATCTAGAGGAGCCAAAACATTAGCTATAACAAATGTTGTTGGCTCTACTATTTCTAGAGAAGCTGATAGCACTATATATACTATGGCTGGACCTGAAATTGCAGTTGCATCTACAAAAGCATATACAACTCAAGTTATAATATTCCAACTTCTTTCTATATACCTAGGTGAAAAAAAAGGTTTAATAAAGAAAGATAAAGCAGCTCAATTAATCGCTTCTCTTTATAAAGTTCCTGAAAAAGTTAGAAAAACTTTAGAGAATACTGATATGATTAAAACTGTTGCTAATTTTATGAAAGATAAGCATAACGGTTTCTATATTGGTAGAGGAGTAGACTTTGCTACTGCTTTAGAAGGATCTCTAAAAATGAAAGAGATTACATATATACACACTGAAGCTTTTCCTGCTGGAGAGTTAAAGCATGGTTCTATCGCCTTAATAGAGCCTGGAACACCTGTTGTAGTTGTTGCTATGCAATCAAACCTTTTAGAAAAAACAATCTCAAATATAAAAGAATTAAAAGCTAGAGGAGCACACATCACAACAATCTCTAAAAATTCTTGTAAAGAAGCTATTGAAGCATCAGATGAATTTATTGGAGTAGAAGATATCGAAGATGTTTTCTCTGTTTTATTAGCTGTTATTCCTTTACAACTTTTATCATACTACACATCAGTTCAAAAAGGAATTGATGTTGATAAACCTAGAAATCTTGCAAAATCAGTTACTGTTGAATAATTTAGAGAGCCTTCGGGCTCTTTTTTTTATATAACAACAAAATTAAAAAAAGATGTTGTAATAAAATACAATCATCTTTTTGATAATTTATAATTAAATATAGCTGCTCCGATTATAATAAATCCTCCAATAAAACTATAAATATCTGGAATCTCTTTCCAAAACATAAATCCAATTATAGCAGAAAATATAATACTTAAATATTGATAAATCGAAACATCACTAGCTCGAGCATATTTATAAGCATAAGCCAAACCAATTTGTCCAACAGTTGCAAAAACACCCGTTAATATTAAATAAAACAACTGAACTTTATTAGGCATTACAAATCCTTGAACAAGCATAGGTGGAATCATTCCAAACATTGAAAATGCTGAAAACCAGAGAACAAGAGTTGATGGCTCTTCCATTGTTCTTAAATATCGAAGCAAAGTATATGCTCCACCTGCAAAAATAGCTGATAAAAAGCCAGCTAATGCTGGTAACATTTCAAAACTAAATTTAGGCTTAATAACTAACAATGCTCCAAAAAGAATAAAAATCAATACTAAAATTTGATGTTTCTCTAATTTTTCTTTTAAAAATATCGAAGCAAAAATAGCTATAAAAAATGGCGAGAGTTTATTCAACAAAGATGAATCTGCTAAATAAAGTTTATTTATAGAGTAAAAATATAAAACTGCACCTGTTAACCCTGCAACACATCTAAAAACTATAAATAATCTACTTTTATTACTACTACCCCAAACACTTGTTTTTTGCCCTTTTATGCTAAAAAGTAAAATAACAACTCCTATTAGGTTTCTAAAAAAAAGTTTTTCAAAAGTAGAAATATCACTTCCAATGAATTTAACAGTCGCCCCCATTAAAGCCATTCCAAATGCTGATACACACATCCAAATTGTTCCTTTTAACTTATTATTCATAATTTTCCTCACTAAAACTTTTTTTCACTGCATTTAAGTATAGTATCTAAAAACTAAAATGTCAAATTCAGAAAAAAATTCTGCTACAAAAATGTAGCAGAATTTTTTTTAATGATGATTATGAGTACAAGGAGTTCCATTTGAATTTAATAATCCATTTAAGTAAACTGATAAAACTTCTTCTATATTTCCAGCGGCTCCTAAAATTACATCAATGTTTTGAGCTTTAAATAAATCTATAGCTTTCTGCCCCATTCCTCCTGTTATAATTACATTTACATTAAGATTTCCTAAATACTTAGGAAACGCTCCTGGTTCGTGAACTGGAGTTTTATGCACTTCAAATCCTACTACCTCATTACCTTCTATTTTGAAAATTTTAAAATGAGAACAATGCCCAAAATGAGACTCAACCGTATTCAAATCATTTGTTGGAAAAACTATTTTTATTTCGTTCATAAAAATCACTCCTTTATTTTTTCTATAAATTTAAAAAAACCAATGTTTTCAAAAAATTCTTTTTGTGATAGTGAAGGTATTTGAAGATTTGAAATAGATTCTAGCATTCTCTTATCAAATGGTATTTTCAACTCTACTTCTATTCTATTTCCCATACAATATCTTTCAATCTCTTCTGTTTTTTCTAATGAAAATGTATATTTATTAATAACTACAATAATTTTTATTGGATACTTTAATAAAAGTTCAACTATTCTTTTTAAGTCATGTAAACCTGATATTGTGGGCTCTGTAACAACTATTGCCTTTTTCACACCCATTATTGAACTTATAACATTACAAGCTATTCCAGGAGATCCATCTATTATTATATTTTGTTTTGAATTTTTTATTGCAAACTCTTTTGCCATTTTTCTGACATTTGTTATTAATTTTCCCGAAGCTTCTTCTCCTGGAATTAATCTTGCATGAAACATCTTTCCATATTTTGAATTAGATTCAAAAATTGTTCCTGTTTCTGAATTTTTCATTTCAATAGCATTTACAGGGCAAACAATTGTACAAACTGAACATCCTTCACATTTCATTTTATCTATTTTAATATTAGAATCTATTGCTAAAAACTCACAATTATCTCTACAATTCCCACATTTTATACACTTATTTTGATCTATATCAGCTTTTTTCATACCAAAGAAATCTATTTTTTGTTCTAATGTAGATTGAATTAATATATCTAAATCTGGAGCATCGACATCACAATCAGCTATTACTAAATTAGGTATATAAGGTATTAATGAAGCCACTAAAGAAGTTTTTCCTGTTCCACCTTTTCCTGAAATAACTACAATTTCATTCAGCTTCATCTACATCCCACTTCCCTTGATTTTTTATTTTCATAATTATATTTTGAAATTTTTGTGAATATATTCCACATTTACCAAAAAATAATTGTCCATTTGAATACAATTTTGCTATTTCCTCATTAAACGGAATCTCTTCCAATAATCTTATATTATTATTTTTTAAATAGTTATAAATTTCACCATTACCTAATCCAGCTTTATTAATTACAACTCCAAATTTTTTATTCATTTTTTTCAACATTTCAACTACCATCTTTAAATCACTTACCCCAAATGGTGTAGGTTCTGCTACAACAATTGAAAAATCACTTTCTTCAACTGCAGCTACTGTAGAACAAGAGGTCCCTGGTGGACAATCTATTAAAACTAACTTTTCATTTTTTACTTTTTCTTTTAGTTCATTTATTATTTTAACCCCAGAAAATTCACCAATATTTAATTTTCCATATAAAATATTCAAGTTATTATATTTACTATAGCAATAGGTAAGATTTTGAAGTTATCACCACCTTTTCCCCTGCTCCACACCGTGCATGCGACTTTCACCGCACACGGCGTTCCATCATAATTTCAAATTAAAACAATTTTAAAATTATTGACTCAGGGCTATCCGTCCACCACTTATTATTATGGTTTCATTCGTACTGTGCCCCTACTCTCACAAGACTAAAGAAATTTCGTCCTACTTCAACTTATATTCACCAACCCTCTAACTAGGTTCTTATTGTGTCTTGCTTTCCACGTTCCATATTTTCTATGCTTAAATCTACTTAGGTAGTTTCTATAGCCCTGTAAGCTGGATACCGCCTTTAACAGTATAGCGAGTTTCATAATAACAATTTTTACTAATCACCACTTACACCACAATTTTGTGGTTACAACATTTCTGCTGTATAAAATTTTAGAGCTGTACATTCGAAACTTTGTCAGCACTTCTGTGCATTCTTACCATATAGATTGACTCCCGATCTATCATTATCTCGACCACCTCTGGTTCGCATTTCCTCAGCCTACCTGTTAGGGATAACTCTCAACCGTCTTCACCGAGCTTTATACGGTCTAATTTAGTTAGAATTAAATCGCATATCGGAGTATCAGAGGAAGCATTTCAGGGCGTTACTCCTTCATTCTACTTCTCGAAAATATAGTTCTCTGTTAATTCACTTCACTAAGCTACTTTTAACATGCCGTAACTTTTTATTACGAAACGTGTCACACTGTTATTATCTTACCTATTTCTCTTTCTTTAAATTTAATTGCTTCAGCTTTACAGACTATTTTACATCCTAAACAACTATGGCAACTTTCTTCAAAAATTATAATCGATTTTTTCGTATTGAAAATTGAAGAATATTTACAAAATTCACTACATTCACCACATAAGTTACATAAAACATTATCTATTTCAGGTACTTTTGTATAAACCGAAAAAACCTTTTTATCTTTTGACTTGAAAAATAAATTAAAATTTGGTTCTTCTACATCAGTATCTATTACTGTACAATTTTTCAAAGATAATGCTAAATTTGCTGTAATTGTAGTTTTTCCTGTTCCACCTTTTCCACTTAAAATTGATATTTTCATAACACTACACTTTTCTCAGGCAAAGATCTTCTAGTGCATAATCTTCAAGTTGATTTTCTTTTATATTTTTAATAGCCTCCTCTAAATAATTAGAATTATTTTTTTTAAAAGCTTTTATTTCTAATTTTTTTAATGCAATTTTTGCTTTCGGACCTAGTTCTGGAACTATTACTTTTTCAATATTATTTTCTTTCAAAAATAATGCTAGTTTTTGTCCAGCACCAGAAACTTCATCCTTAAATGTATTTTTTATAAACTCAATATTTATTATTTCATTATTTTCTAATTCTAATACAGCAAAATAATTAGCTCTTCCAAATCTGTCATCTAACTTAGTACTTATACAATCTTCTTCTACTGTAACTCCTACTTTCATGGTTTCTCCTTATTTTTCTAAAATATTTTTTAAAGTTTTTTCTATTGAATCGTTCATTCCTAAAAGAATTTCTATTTCAAATTCTTTAAAATATTCTATTGCTCTCTGCCCTATTGAACCCACTATAACTACATCTACCTCTAGCATCGATAAATAATTTGGAAACACTCCTGGTCCATGAAGTGGAGCTTTTATTATTTGTCTTTCTACTATTTCGCCATTATGAAAAGTAATAATAATAAAATTTAATGCTCTTCCAAAGTGATTTTCAAATTCTAAATCTACATTAGTTGGAAATGCTATTTTTAACAATTCTGGTTCTTTAATCATCTCTTTTAATTTTTTCACACTAAATTCTTTTAATTTTTTAAAATATTCATCATCATTTTTTATATATAAGACTTTTTCATAAAGTAAAGCTTCTAAAATTTTCTTTCTTCCACTTTCGAGAAGTCTTTGAATAGTTCCTCTTGAAACATTCATTATTTCGCCTGCATCTATTTGATTTTTCCCTTCATAATCACACAGTCTTAGAGATTCAAATTCATCTAGTTCTATTTTTACAATTTCCAATTCATTTAAAGGTCTATCCGCTGGTTTAAAAAATATCTCGTTATTTATATCCCTGCATTCTCTTTTCTTTTTTCTTCTTACCAATTTATCGTCTCCATCTACCCAAAAGTTTTGTGCATATACACAAAACAAATCTACACTTTTTTTTTGTATTTGTCAATTGTTTTTTTAGAAAAAAATTGACAAATACAAAATATTATAATAAAATAACCATAATAATTCATACGGAGGTTAGTAATGTCAAGTTGTAATTCATGCCCATCTAATGGAACATGCTCAAAGGAATCTTCAAGTTGCGGAATTATTAATAATCCTGCAAATAAAATAAAAAAAGTAATTGGTGTGATGAGTGGAAAAGGAGGTGTTGGTAAATCAACAGTTTCAACTCTATTAGTAAAACAACTTGTTGCACAAGGATATAAAGTTGGGATTATGGATGCTGATATAACAGGGCCAAGTATACCAAGATTACTGGGATTAACAGGAAAAAGAGCTGAAGGAAAAGGAAACGATATATATCCTGTTATAACAAAAGACGGAATAAAAGTAATATCTTTAAATTTTTTAGTGGAAAATGAAAATGATCCAGTTTTATGGAGAGGTCCTATTATAGGAAGAGCTGTAAAAGAATTTTGGGAAAATGTTATTTGGGGAGAATTAGATTATCTAGTAATAGATATGCCTCCTGGAACTGGTGATGTTGCTTTAACAGTTATGCAATCAATACCATTAAACGGAATAGTTATGGTATCAGTTCCTCAAGATATGATTTCTATGATTGTTACAAAAGCTGTGAAAATGGCAAATCAAATGAAAATAGATATATTAGGAGTAATCGAAAATATGAGCTATATTGTTTGTCCAGGATGTGAAACAAAAATAAATTTATTCAACGGAGAATCTACAGATAAGTTCTTAGAAGAAAATAATTTACTACTTTTAGGAGAATTACCGATGATATCAAGTATCTGTAATCTTTCAGTTCACGGATATGAAAAAAACAAAGAAGAGATTAGTAATATTTTTAATCCAATAACTAAAAAAATAATAGATAGTGTAACAAATTAAAGTTCTAAAAATTAAAAAAAAAGATGGTTGTATTTTATATTTTACAACCATCTTTTTTATTTTACTTTTTTATAAAGTTTAATTTTTTATCTGATTTTGTTATTATAGTAAGTCCACTATCTGTAAGTAAAACTTCTTTTGCTTCTTCAATATTTTTCAAATACTCTCTCTCTTGTATCATTAAATTTTCAGGACCCATCATTAAAGTTGCTCCTGGACTTTGAATAGTAATTTTAGCTCCATTTAAAGTGTAATTAGCAAAGTATCTATTCACTCCTGAGCTTCCTGCTAATCTGTCAGCTTCAAATGTTATATCAATTTCACTATCTGTGATAACTTCTTGAAGAATATAGCTATTCCCAACTATTTTAGATGATATATCTTCTTTTTTTCCAAAACAACCCATAAATATAAAAATTGCACTCAATAATAATATTAACTTTTTCATAACTTCCTCCATAATATAACTTTACTATAAAGTATACTAATTTATTTATTAATTTCCTTTTTTTATAAAATTTTTCTTACTTGCCAAAGATTATCACGCCAATAATTACTAATTTCAGAAATTATAACTCCCTTCGAAGTTGAGGCGTGTAAAAATCTATTTTCACCTATATAAACGCCTACATGTCTTACCTTTTTACGTCCAATTTTATAAAATAACAAATCCCCAACTTCCCATTCACTATTTTTTTTAATCTCAACACCTTTTTTTGACATATTCCATGTTGTTCTAGGTAATTCAATACAAAATTGTTCTCTATATAAAATTTGCATTAGTCCAGAGCAATCAACTCCATTTTGAGTAGTACCACCATATTTATATTGTGTCCCATTCCAAGCATCATGAAAATCTAAAATTTTAACAACTCTAACTTTTCTTTCTTTTTCACTTATTTTTACTGAAGAACAACTCACAAAGAGAAGAGATATAAATATAAATAATAATTTTATAAACTTACGAAACATCTATTTTCATTCCTTTCTGAAGTATTTCAAACGACCCTATTACTATCAATCTATAAAATTCTACAATAAACCTACTCTCTTTTATAAAACTTTCCTTTAATTTTATTACATTAAATAATTAATAACCCAAGATAAACAAATAAAAAAAACTCCAATTTCTTGGAGTTAAACTTCTTAGTGGTGCCGCTTATCGGAGTCGAACCAATTACCTACTGATTACAAGTCAGTTGCTCTACCAGGTGAGCTAAAGCGGCATATGGTGGTGAGAGAAGGATTCGAACCTTCGAAGGCAGAGCCGTCAGATTTACAGTCT
>NZ_JBOFMZ010000018.1:0-3852 GCF_051658645.1 Cetobacterium sp. | reverse complement strand
AAACAACGAGGACAAGAGATATTATTAATATACATAGTTAAAAACTGCTCCTTTCTTGGGGGGAATATTGGTTGTTTGAATAACTATTATACCTCAAAGGATTGGAGTAGTTTCAATAATTTTTAAGTTAACAGAAACGTGATGAGGATTAGGGGGGAATTTTAAAGAATTGAAGGAATAATATCAAATAATCAAAAAAATATTTCTGGAATGTGTTAAAATAAAAATATTAATAAAATTAGGAGATGAAAAATGAAAAAACTTAAACTTGCTATGCTAATTATTTACTCTTCTGTTATTTTTGCTGAAGATTTAGAAGACAAAATGGAAATAAATTTAATGAAAATATATCCTACAATTACTGATGGAAAGTTAGCTTTTCCAGTAGAAGAATATGAGGTGGATATTGAAAAAGATATATTAGAGGTTGAAATAGAGATTTCTAAAAGAGATTCTGCTAATTTCAATAAAGTAAATAATCAATCTCTAGAAAAAAATCTTTCTAAAATAGCTAATACCCTCAGAAAAAATTTAGGAATGAACCAAGATGTAAAAATAAAAATTGATTTAGATGATAGTTTTATATCTGACAAGACCTACAAATTTTATTCAACTAATTAGCTTTTGAAAAAAATATATGATAAAACCGGAGGAATTTAAATGAAAAGTGAAAAAGAAAAAATGATAGCTGGTGAGATGTATAATCCAATGGATTCAGAGCTTTTAAGAGATAGAGAAACTGCTAAAAGGTTTTGTAGAAATTATAACTCAACTGACGATACAGATTATGAACAAAGAAAAAATCTTATAAAACAAATTTTAGGTAAAACAGGTGAAAATATCCACATTGAATCTAGTTTTAAATTTGATTATGGTTACAATATTGAAATTGGAGAAAATTTTTATTCTAATTATGATTGTTTACTATTAGATATTTGCCCTATTATAATAGGTGATAACGCTATGTTAGCTCCAGGTGTACACATTTACTCAGCTACACATCCTATTACTCCAAATGAAAGAAATTCTGGAATAGAATATGGGAAACCAGTAAAAATCGGAAACAATGTTTGGATTGGTGGAAGATCTGTTATAGCTCCAGGTGTTAGTTTAGGAGACAATGTTGTGGTAGCAGCAGGTTCTGTTGTAACTAAAAGTTTTCCTGATAATGTTGTAATTGGTGGAAATCCAGCTCGAATTATAAAAAATATTGAAATTAAAAATACTTATTGTAAAAATTAAAGGGAGTATACCCATAGCCTGATTGATACCCATATAGGGCACACATATATTATCAATAGAATACTAAAAATAAAGGAGAGTTATTTTGAAAAAATTAATTATTGTTCTAGGGATTGTTTTAATTGGGGGTTTAGCTTTTTTTTCTAAAACAAATAATGCTACCTCTAAAGAAGTGAAAAGTAATGTTATTTCTATTAATTCAGAGGAAACAAAAAATCTTTTAGCAGAGAATAAAGCTATTCTTTTAGATGTTAGAACTCCAGAAGTAATAAAAAAAGAGGGATATGTTAAAAAATCTGTAAATATTCCTTTAGAAGAATTAGAAGCTAGAATAGGAGAATTAGATAAAAATGGTACTTATATAACATTTTGTTCAACCAATAGAAGGTCAGGAAAAGCTAGTGAAATTTTAGTGGCTAGTGGATTTGAAAATATTTATTATGATACAGAGGGAATAAAGAAATGGCCTTATGAGAAAGAAGAGATGAAATAGAATGTGAAAACACCAAGTTAGTGTAGACGACTTGGTGTTTTTATATTATCATGAGGTTGTTATGAGGATCAGGGGGAGTTTTAAAGAATTGAAAATAAAGGATTTATGGATGGTCAAGAAAATCCTTAGCGTTGTTATTCCGCGTTTTCAGGAGCAGCAAGATAAAAAGCTCCCATCTAATGACGAGTTTTTAGAAAAACCCCCTTCAAAAATGACTTTTTGAAATAACTACAATTTTTGAAATAATTTCTAGAATATCAGAGCTACAAAATCCATTTTAGAGCTTTTTAAAATAAATTAGGTATAAATGTATACCTCGATCTAAAGGTGGTTAATTTAAACCATTAAAGGTTCTAAAACTAGAATCATAAAAATATACCGACATCTCCATCTCCACCTAAGTTTTTATACTATATTCTGCAATCTTCGAGCATTTTTTCCTTTAATTTCACTAAAAACTCTGAATCTACCTTTTGCCAAAGATAAAAACTGAAGCCAATATTTTTTACATCTTTTCGATAGTATAGGAATCTTTTTCTCTCAAACTTTTCAAATAGTAACTCTTATTTTTCAACTTTTTTTCGAATTAATAAAAATATCTCATTATCTAGTAAATCTCATAATTCAGTGAACTACCCCTCCCTAATAGAGAGAGGGGACTTCTCACACAAAACACGTTAAAGACATAGAAATTATTCATTATATTATTTTCACCATTTGCAATAGGTTTTCTTCGTTTTCCGTTTTATTAGGAAGTCTATAAAATTGATTTTCTTCATAAAATTTTATTAATTTAGAATTATCTTTTAATTCTACTAAAATAATACGTCCTCCAACAACCTCAGAAGCCTCTTCTATATAACTACAAGCATAATCTATAAGTTCTTTTCCAGAAATTTTATCTTTATTACAATCATTTTTTGCGATCTGTCCTATCAAAAATGTAGAGATTTCTGAAACACTGTTATATAAACCATCTATTTTTTTTCTTTGATTATTAGAAAGTTCTTCTGGTAAGTGAAGAACTTTTGTTGATAATGCAAAATAACCTAAAATATCTATCTCTCCATTATCTAATTTTTTTTCATCCATTATAAAATAAGTTCTAGCTTTGTTTTTATGCTGAAATAGTTGAGCTTTTTTCTTTAAAAAAAATTCAATATCCTTATCATTTAAACACACAAATTTATCGATAATTTCTACTACTAACTTTTTTGGAACTATTTCTTCAATTTCTTGTAGTGAGACGCAAACTTTTCTAATGATGCTCTCCCCCTTTTACGATTTATAGCTATAAATTCTTCTGTTTTATGTCTATCTTTTTTTATATCAGTATCAGAAGTAATAGCATCTATAATCATATCAGTTGCTTCTTTCCCTGTTACTATTATCTTTCTAGTAAATGATGATGTCGCCATACTCATCAACTCCTTCTTATTTGATAATATATTATACCATATATTTCTTCTTAATTTAATTCTATTCTCATTTTTTAAATTTAATATTTGGATTATTTTGATGTCTATATAAAGGCCAAAAATCGGTTTTTTCCCGAAAACCCAGCATTGGATTTAGAAAATTATTTTTTGACAGAATTTTTTTTCAAAAGACTATTCATACTCCCCCTCCAACTCTCAGTACTTAAAGTATATATGAAACTTGAAACACTTTCAATTTTTAAATAATAAAAAATCTACCAGTTGGGGGAACAGGTAGATTTTTGGGATTGTTATGGTATGTAATGTTAATTTTTAATTTCCAGTGGGGGGATTAGGAAATCTATACTTGAATCATAATTCAAAAAGGGAAAAATTGCAAGCTTTTTTTGATTTTTTTTTAAAAATAAAGTATAAACTAGTACTAAGGATCTCGAAAGAGGAGGAAAATAGTATGAAACCGAATTTTTTCCAATATGCTAAAAATGAACTTTCTCATGATGCTTTTTTGTGTTATGTTTTAAGTTTTTTAACGGATAGCGTTAATGAATATAGATACCCTGAAGAATACTCTTTTTCAAAATTTTTATTAGCAAAATTTTTTGATAAATTAAAGTTAAAAAGTGTTCTAATAGAAACTATCGTTATTAAACAACAATTTTTATCTATAGATATTCTTTT
>NZ_JBOFMZ010000017.1:0-29676 GCF_051658645.1 Cetobacterium sp. | reverse complement strand
GTTACTCCTTCATTCTACTTCTCGAAAATACAGTTCTCTGTTAATTCACTTATTCCTAAGCTACTTTTAACATGTCGTAACTTTTAATTACGAAACGTGTCGCACTGTGGTATTCACAACTTTGAGTTTTCACATTATTATACTATTTTTTGTTCTATCTCAAATATTTTAATATTTTTTACCAAAATTTTTTCTATAGTTTCCTTATATAATAAAAAATCCGAAGCGTTGATTAACACTTCGGATTTTTAATGATTATAGAAAGAATTTAAAATAAGTATTCCTGAAGCCTTTTTTCTTTTATTAATATAATCTTCCATAAAAATTATATTTTCTTTTTTCAAAATAGGATTATTATTTAAAATATCTTTTTTTAATATATCTAAAATATCTTTATCTTTTAAGATATCTCCTGCTAAAATTATTTTATTTGAATCTAAAATACTCGATCCAATACTTATAGCTTTAGCTATTTTTTCAATCGCTAAACTTATATTAATATTGTTGTCCAGTTTAGATAGTCTTAAAATATATTCAAATTCTTTTTCATTAAGTGAAATTGGATTTTGAAGTAAAATTTTAGAATCAAATTTTGATAATAATTTCTCAAAATTAACTTTTGATTCTAGACAGCCTCTTTGCCCACAAACTTTACAAATATCACCTGTTTTTTCAAAAGATATATGCCCAATATCACCTGCCATCCTTTTGTTTCCTTCAACTAATCTACCATTCATTATAATTGCAGCTCCAACACCTGGTCCGTATTTAACTAACCAAAAATCTTTTTCAGTTCCATTTAAATATTGCTCTGCTAAAGCTAAAGCTCTTATATTATTTTGAATAATAGTTTTAAATTTTATCTTTTCCTGAATTATTACTTTTATATCTTCAATCTCTCTTTTCCACTTATCTTCTTCAGTTAAGCCACCATAGATAGATAAACCAACCCCTAATATTAAATTGTTTTTATTTTTTAGATTTTTAGAAATATATTCTATAACTTCGTCCAATTTTTCTATTTCTAATTTTTGACTATATTCCCAACTTTTCGATTCAATTATATCAGCTTTTAAATTAATAAGATTATAATATATATTATTTTTTGAAATCTCTATTCCTATGCTAAATCTTGCATTTTTATTTATATCTATCAATATCTGTTTTCTTCCTACTTTACCTTCTGTTAAAGCTCCCAATTCAACAACTAAATTTTCTTCTATAAGCTCATTCGTTAAAATTGTTAGAGTTGCAGTTGTAAGTTTCAATTCTTCTGCTATTTTTTTTCTAGAGCTTTTTCCAGTTGTTTTTAAGTAAGAGAGAATTGCTATTTTGTTGTTATTTTTTAACTTTTCCATATTCATACCTTTAACCATAAGTTCTCTCCTTTAAATAAGTCTTTTTTATTATGATACTCTTGTATCTTAAAAATGTCAATTATTTAACAAGAAGAGCCATACCCGATATTGATAACAAAACATATGATAGCTTTAAAAAACTAGCTTGTGACATCTTATAGTGAAGAATATTTCCACCTATCATTCCTAGAGCAAAAGGAAAAATGCTTAAGCCAAAAAGCTTTATATTTACTTCAGTAAACAACCCGTGATTAAAATGTGACAATGCTAAATAACTATTTAAAACTATCCATACAATAGCTAAAGTTGCTCTAAAACTACTTTTAGTTTTTAGCTTTTTAGCTACATACACCATTATCAATGGCCCACCTGATACAAACATTCCATGAATAATTCCAGCTAAAAATATAACTCCAATCAAAAACCACTCTGGTGTTTTTATCTCTCTTTTTACAAATATACCTTTCAATGCCATTAAAATTATAAAAATAGCATAGCCTCTTAATAGAAATCCTAATGGTAACATCTTAAATAATTTTGTTCCAACAATTACTCCAACTATCATAAATATCAATATTTTTTTTACTTCACTCCAATTTATATCTTTATAGGATATTGCAACAATCCAAATTGATGAAAGTATGCCTAACATATTTAAAACCATTTTTGCAGTATCAATTCCTTGTAAAAAAATACCAGGGGGCATTGCAAGAACTGTTCCTGCAAAGCCTGTTATCCCCTGGATTATATTTGTAAGGAAAACCACTACCAAGAACATAACATCCTTTAGCATTTTTATTCCTCCAAAATCTATTCTTTTTTATTTAGCTCCAATCTCTTTGAATAATGAGCTCCATTTACTATTTTTTCTGTAGAATACAGGTGGATACCCTAATTTTGACAATACTTCAATATCTCCTCCTTTGTATTCTTCTCCTGTCCATAAATGTACCCAATTATCTTCTGGTAAATAAACACTCCACTTATCCATATACTCTTGGTGCACAGGAGCTACCAATAAATCCTCTCCTAGAAGATATTGATATTTAATATCATAAGTTCTTAAATCTTTTTCATAATGGAAGAACATTGGTCTTTGTACTGGAATTCCAAAGTTTGCATTCTGCTCAACAAGTGTTTGCATATATGGTTTAAGTGATGTATAAACATCTGTCATTCTAGCAAAGAACTTCATCGTTCCAATGTCTCCATCATGTTGGTAGTTATCATCTGGTCTATTTCCTTCATGTGTTCTCATAACAGGTGTAAACGCTGCCATCTCTGTCCATCTTAATAATAACTCTCTATTTCTTTTATTTCCATGTAAAGATGTATATCCACCAATATCACTATGCGACAAACCATTTCCACTCATACCTACTGATAATGCTGCAGGTATAACTGAAGCCAATCCATCATCTAATGAGAAGTCCACACTTTGATCTCCAGCCCAAATTAAAGTACAATATTTTTGAGTTCCTGTAAATCCAGCTCTCATAAAGTAAACAATCTCTTCTAATTTTCCAGCTTCTTTTACAGCCTCGTAGTTTATTTTAGCCCACATAGCTGGCCATGCATTGTGCATAACTTCAGCACTCATTCCATTACTTAATTGACAATCTGTTGGTAAATACTCTCCAAAGTCTGCCATCCATCCATCTAATCCAAAATCAATTAAATTAGTTTTTATAACACCTTTATACCATTCACAAGCTGCCGGATTTGTAAAATCAACTACTCCACAATAGAATTCACCAAAATCAACAGTATAATCACTACCATCTATTTTAGTAGCTAAATATCCATGAGCTTTTGCTTCTTCATATAAATCATATCCTTCTATTACGTATGGATTTATATATCCTAAGAATTTAATTCCTCTTTCTTTTAACTTTTTTATCTCTACATCTAAATTTGGATACTCTTCAGGAGACCATTTCCAGTTCCAATTTAATCTTTTTCCAAATGATGTGATTCTTTTTCCCTGCCAGTCTTGACACCAAACACTTGATACTTTTATTCCAGAATCCAAAGCTTTATTTAACTTATCTAAAACTTTTTCAGTTCCTCCTTGTAGTCCAAGCATTACTCCATTGTAAATCCACTCAGGTAATTTCGGCTGTCTTCCAAAGTATCTAGTTAATTTTTCTTGAATATCTAAGAATGTTTTACCTGTTTCAAACATTATAAATTTTGGTATATCCCAACATTGTAACTCGTGGAATTTTTTATTTCTAAAATCAAAATCTAAATATGCCGTACTCTCTAAGTGACAGTAATATTTTCTAGTAGAAACAAATGTAGGTTGAGGATAGTTTGTATTATAATAATCCCCACCAGCCATGTCTTTAACATCTGCTTGCCAAGTTGTATAAGTATTTTTATTTCTTCCTACACCAGGTTCTGAAGTCCATAGTGGAAAGTTTTTATCTCTTAAATTGAAATAACTAAGTTGTTCTCCACAACCATAAATTTTTTCATCCTCTTCAGCAACAACTCTAATCCAGATTCTATTATTTTCTTCTTTTTTTGAGTTGAAATAAATTTTTAATCTACCCTCTTCTTCTTTTCCAACTAATGTTAACTTTAATTCATCTTGATCAAACAAATTTATCTCTACATTATTTTCTTCATTTTTTACAATTTCGAATTTTTTTAAAGCAACTCTTTCTTCTAAATAATCCTTAATTTTAAAGTTACCTCTATACATGTCATAGTTAGCTTCTCCTTTACCTATGAAGATAAACGGATTCTTAGCTGTATGCTTTATAACTTGAACTCCGTTTATTAAAATTTCAAATTCATTATTATTAATATTTAGTAACATTTATTTCCTCCGCAATTTAATATTATTTACTCGAAACTAACTTTTAATTCTGCTAACTCTGCAGCTTCTTCAGCTTCAATTTCCTCTCTTTCAAATTCAGCTTTTTCATGTATTAATGTGATTGCTTTTTTGAACATAGAGTAAACAATTCCCATTCCAACTAACAAAAGTAATATTCCATATTTGAAGTTAGGACCTACTATATCTCCAACTTCTTTTTGAACTGAAACTATTCCTAATGGTGACAACAATATGTAAGTGAATACCATTAATCCTAAAAGTAATGTTGCTACTTCTGGGAATCTTTTCCACGGTTTCATATCTACTACTGGCTTTATTCTTTTTGCTTTGTAAATTTTTCCAGGCTTTACAGCTGAAATTAATAACATTGTTAAAGTATTTACTAAGAATAAAATTCCCATTATGTGTATATAATTTACTTTTACTTTTAATACAAATATTAATAAAGTGTATAAAACTATATGTGAAACTACTGCTACTTTTGCTGAGAATGCTGTAACTTTTTTAGAGAAGAATCCTACTAAAACAATTGCTATTGTTGGAATATTGAAGAATCCTGTAAATCTTCTCATCACTTCAAACAATCCACCTTCAGCATACATAGTTAAAGGAGCTACAAACATACTAAATATCGCTAAGAATGTTGCTACTATTTTAGCTACTTTTATTAATTCTTCATCACTTACATTTGGATTCATAACTGGTTTATAAATATCAAAACAGAATAATGTTGCAGCACTGTTTAATAAAGAATTATATGTACTTAAAACTGCTCCAAATATAACTGCACAATAGAATCCAGTTAAATACTTAGGTAAAACAAGAGAAACTAATGCTGGATATGCTGCATCCCCTACTTCTAATTGACCTTTAAATATGTGGAAAGCTATAACTCCTGGGAAACTAACAATTAAAGGAATTAAAACTTTCATGAATCCTGACATCAAGACTCCTTTTTGACCCTCTTTTAAATTTGCTGCTCCTAAAGTCCTTTGAATTAAAACTTGATTTGTACACCAATAGAATAAATTCGCAAAAATCATTCCTGTAAATAAAGTTCCAAAAGGTACTGGATCTGTAGCTGTTCCTACAGCATTTAATTTGTCTGTATGTGTAGTTATTACTTCATTTAAACCAACCATTACTTCACCTTTTCCTAGATAAAGCAACCCAAAGAAAGGAACTGCTAGCCCACCAACTATAAGACCTATTCCATTTATCGTATCAGAAACTGCAACAGCTTTTAACCCACCAAATATTGCATAAATACTTCCAATTATTCCAATAATCCAAACCAAAATCCATATAGATTGAACGTATGTTACTCCAAGTAAATCTGTCAGATTAAACACTTGGTTAAAAGCAACTGCTCCTGCATAAAGTGCAGCTGGTGTTGAAATTAGAACATAACCTACTAACAATAAGATTGATACAAGTTTTCTTGTTCCTGAATCATATCTTTCTTCTAAAAATTGAGGCATTGTTGTAAATCCTCTTTTTAAGTAATTTGGTAAAAAGAACATTGCTAAGGCTATTGTTGCTATAGCTGCTGTTGTTTCCCAAGCCATACCACTTATTCCTCTTGAATATGCTTGCCCACTTAAACCTACCATTTGTTCAGCTGATATATTTGTTAAAAGCATAGATCCCGCTATAACCATTCCTGAAAGACCTCTTCCAGCAAGGAAATATCCATCAGCAGTATCCAATTTCTCACTTTTTGTTTTCCACCAAGAAATTATTGCAACTAAAACCGTAAAGAATAAAAAAGATATTATCGTTAGACCCATATAATTCCTCCTTCAAATCTATTTTATTTTTTTATTTTTCAACTCATCTATTAAAACTTTATTTCTAGATTTTCCCCCGAAATTCCATGAAAAGCACCCTTAGCTATTAAATCTTGTTTATCCCCATGAACAAGTAGCCATTTGTTTCTTTTAAATAAAAACTTATCTTCCTCTGTTAACACATCTTTATCCTCTAAAGATATATCTGTATTAGTTTCTTTCGGTAAAATAACAATACATTTAAATCCATCATTTGTTACTTTACAAGGAGCAAAATGCATAGTTGTCGAGTAAAGTTCGATTGCCATACCCCTAGGCAAGAAGAAAGCTTTTACTGTAGAACTATCTAATTCACTATTTTTAATCTCTGTTGTTTTTGATAGTAGTAACACTAAATCTGTTACCGCTACATTTATCTCACTTGATTTATGGTATTCTAATCCATTTAAAAAAGAGTTATTTCCATTACAATATCCGATTTGAGTTTCCATTCCACCATAGAAATTGTTCTCTAAAGATGAAAATAGAGGGGCGAACCCCTCCATTTCTTTTACAGAACCAACATATATGTTACCACTTGAAGGAATAAGAGTATTCTTTTCGGCATATTGCACTAACTCATTAAAATCATATCCAGTTATCACCTTACCATATCTTTCAAACTCTTTACTAGAACAAGATAAGATTTCTAAATTATTTAATTCATTTAATTTATTAAGCATTATACCCTCCAATTTTCATTTAATATCTGCACACTTCTAAACCTAAAAGTTCTCCTAAAACTTCTAACTCTTTAGCTACATCACCATAAATAACTACGAAGTGTGGTTCCCAACCATCTTTTACACTTTTTTTAACTAATTCAAGAGATTTTGATTCAGTTTTTACAACTACCGAAGCTCCCAAGAATTGTTTTGGTTCATCTAATGCTTCTCCTAAAGCAATAAAGAATCTGAATTCACCATTTGGTTTTCTTCCTACTCTAAATATAGTTACAGATTCTGCTCCTTTACATCCAAATTCCATTGTTGGTCCAATTTTTCTATTTGGATGA
Source organism: Cetobacterium sp. (assembly GCF_051658645.1). Classification (GTDB taxonomy): domain Bacteria; phylum Fusobacteriota; class Fusobacteriia; order Fusobacteriales; family Fusobacteriaceae; genus Cetobacterium_A. The sequence continues at coordinate 22,626 of NZ_JBOFMZ010000017.1, read as the reverse complement.
ACACCTGTTTCGGCTCCTTTAGTTTTGTTAGCTAAAGAACAAGCCGCCATTCCACAATGCCAGAATGTAATAGTATTTTTAACTTCATCTAAAGAAACTGGATCTCCAAAGAAGACTGCACTTTTAGTTAACTCTACGCCCATATACATAGATAGAGCACCCATTAAATCTGATTCACAAGCTGCTGCAATCAAATTATCATTTAGTAATCCTAAAGCTCCACAAACTGGAGTTTTAAACTCTATAAAGAAATCTGGCCAACATCTTGAAGCTATTGCTTTTACATTGTTAGTTTCAATAAAGTCTTTGTATGCTTTATATATTCTAGCAAAATCTTTTACATTTTTTTCTGGTATTTCCATTAACCCTACCATTTTTTGCTTTGCTTCTTCTAAAACAATCTCTATATCTTCATCTTTTAATTCTTTAGCTTTAGTCATTAACTCTCTAGCTTCAACAGATAAAAGGTTTATTCCAAAGTTTTTTAATAGCTCTGAATCTAAAGCTCTTCCAAATCCGAACCCTTGTGGAGTATGACCAATACTTGCCATGTTTAAACTTTTTAATGATTTTTTTAATTTAGCAGCTTCTATATAAGCTTTTGTTGTAGAAATAACCTCTTCTTCAGATGGGCTTCCAAATACATAACCGAATTTTTCTCTTCCTAAGTGATGGAAAAGATTTCCAGCAGAGTAAGCTCCAGTTAAAGAGTTTAATCTAAGTCTTCCACCATCTATAATAGGCTCTCTTAAAGTCCATAATAGAATTGGGCAGTTAAATCTTTTTAAAACTTCACTGGCATATGCAGAGTTAGCAAATGTAGTGTTTTGTAAAATTATTAAATCTGGATTTAATCCATGAAGATATTTTTTTAAATCATCTATTGATAATAGAGGAGCATCTGGATAAACTCCATTATTTGTTAATCCCTCTATCATTTTAACTGATTTTTGGAATTGATCTTGAGCACTTTCCAAGTGGAAAGTAGGTACTCCTATAGGTATATAAGCAACTTTAAATGACATCTTTCCTCCCTAGCCTCTTACAACTTTAATTGTTGCACAGAAATCTTCTTTTCCGTATCCTCTGTTGATAGCTTCATCATAAACGCCTTGAACAACTTTAACTCCTGGAAGGTTTAAACCTAACTCATCTAATAAGTTTCCAGTTAAATGTACATCTTTATGCATGTTTTCAACCGAGAAAGCTGTAGCAAAGTTATTGTTCATGATTGAAGAACCTTTTCCATCTAAATAGAAGTTTTGTCCTCCACCGTATGATATAGCTTTAATAAAATCTTCTGTTGGGATTCCATTTTTTTGAGAAAGAGTTATCATTTCATTCACTCCATTTTGGATTTGAGAAACTAACGTGTTATGGCAAAGTTTCATAACTAATCCACTTCCATTTGCTCCTAAGTGAATAATGTTATTACCCATACATTCTAGAATAAACTTTATAGATTCATATGCTTTAATATCTCCACCAACGTAAATTCCTAAACCACCAGATACTGCTGCTGGTACAGATTTTACAACTGGAGCATCTAACATTGTTGCACCTTTTGCTTGTATTTGTTCAGCTAATTGAGCTGAAACTTTAGGATCAATTGTACTCATATCTATGAATATTTGATTTTGTTTAGCTACTTCTAAAAGTTCTTTATAAACACTTTGAACATGCTCACTTTTTGGAACCATTGAAATAACTACATCAGCTTTTTGTCCAATCTCTTTTATTGAACTTGCTCCTATTGCTCCAAGTTGCTCCATTTTTTTTACTTTTGCTGGATCTATATCAAATACTAAAACTTCATTTTGTAATTTTTTTACAATGTTAGAACTCATTGGTTCTCCCATTAATCCAAGACCTATAAAACCTATTCTCATTTCATATCCTCCATTTTGTAAAAGTAGTAAATTTATTTTGCTGTTTCATCCCAAGCTTTTCTGAATACACCTAATCCATACTCTGTGAACGGATGCTCGAAACTAGCTTTATAAACATCTAAACCACAAGTTACTATATGTGCTCCAGCTTTTGCAGCATCTGCAATCTGTTTTCCGTTTCTTAATGCAGCAACAATAACTTCTGTATTAAACTCATGAATTGCGTAGATATCAATTATATCTTGAATATATTGAGCTGTATCTTCTCCTGAATTCTCTTTCCATCCAACGAATGGAGATACAAATTTCGCTCCTAATTTTCCAACTGGTAAAGCTTGTGAAGCTGAGAATACTAATGTTACGTTTGTTCTAACTCCTTTTGCTTCTAACTTTCTTGCAGCTATTAAACCTTGCTCAATACAAGGAATTTTGATAATGAAGTTAGGTGAGTAAGCAGCTATTTTTTGCCCCTCTTCTACCATGTCTTCCCATTTAGTTAAATTAGGATTAATTTCAACTGAAATTGGGAACTTCTCATATCCTACAATATCCTTTTCTTTTACCCATTGAGCTAAATCTTCGATTACTTTTAAGAATGGTTTTCCACTTAACATAATATGTCTTGGGTTTGTTGTCACTCCATCAATTCCATAATTCTCATAAGCATACTCAATCTCGTTTAATTTTGCACTGTCTAAAAAATACTTCATTTTGACCTCCGATTTATTTTTAATTTAATTAGTTAACAGAATTAATTAATTTCTTCATGCTAATGTTATACTCCTTATTTTTTAAAATGTCAAACTTTATTTTAATTATTTTTAGAATTATTTTGAATCTTTTTGTTTTATATCCGTTCTTTTCATCCTGTAATTTATATTTTTTGAAGAATTATAAAAAAATAAGCAGCTTAAGCCCTTTAGAATATGGGCCTCAAGCTGCTTAGATTTTATATTATTTAAACTATCTACTTAACAGTGTATAGTTTACACTAATCAACATATTCAATAATAAGTATTTGTTTATTATTGGTATAAATATAAATTTCTTTTGGAACATCTAAATTATCAACACTAATAGTGTAGTTTTGACATATTTCTAAATCATTTTTTTCTAGTTGAGCATAAACCCAAGTATGAAAGTTTGTTTCAATATCTTCTATATATAATTCCCACCCACAATTTTCTTCATGAATACTTCGCTTTAGCCCTACTAAAAATTTAATATCCCAACTCACAGTATATTTAGTAAGAATATAGCTATATTCATCTAATATATTGTATCCTTGTATAATTGTAGTCCAACCTAAGTTGTAATCATCTATTTCAGCTTCAATTCCATACTTTTTTAAAAGAATATGATATTCATCAAAACTACACTTTAAAATATCTATATTTTTTACCAATACAATATCCTTTAAAAAATATTTTCCCTTTCGAGCAATTTGATACAAACGATGCTCAATGTTTTCTATTCTAATTTTTTCTCTACAAAACTTATCCTTTTCTAACATTTCCATCTTTACCTCCATGATTACTTACCACAAAATCTAATTCATCCTCACCAACTGGTTTACTTATAAAATAACCTTGAATATATTCAATACCTAAAGAATGTACATATCTAAGTTGATCAAGTGTTTCTACTCCTTCAGAAATTATTTCCATTTCTAGTTCTCTAATTAAACACGTTAATGTATGGTAAACTTTCATAGATTTTTTATCTTTGCAATTTTCTTCAATAGGGTCCAAAAGAGATTTATCAAATTTTATAGTATCTATTGGAAGTATTGACAAAAGAGATGGTGTTGAATGACCTGCTGTAAAATCGTCCAAAGATATAGAAAAACCTATTTTTTTTAGTTCTTCTAATTTTTTAACTAAATAATTTGCTTTAACTATAAAAAGAGATTCTGTAATTTCAATTTCGAAATTTTTTTCTGTAATTTTATACTTTTGTAATAATCCTTTTAAAACTTGTACAACATCTTCTCTTTCAAAAGTTTGGACAGATAAATTAAAAGAAATTTTAAAATCTTTTGGTAACTTTCCTTCGGTGATTTTAGCCTTTAAGTAAGCTATACTTTTTTCTGCAATTATATAATCAACCTTGTGAATCATTTTATGTTTTTCTGCAATTCCGATAAATTCATCTGGATAAATATTTCCAAATTTAGATGAATAATACCTAGCTAAAGCTTCTGCTCCAATTATTTTATTATCTGTTATAGAGAATTTAGGTTGATATACTGCATAGAAATTTTCTAAGTTACTTTTTAACTCTTGTATGATTTTTTCTTCTTTTTCTTTTGATAAAATAAACTCTGAATTTACAACTCCATAACTAAATTCATATTTCTTTTTATTTTGAAGCATTATTAAATCTGCATATCTAAATTTATCTTTTAAAGATTCTCCAGTTTTTATTTTACATAATCCTAAAGAAAACGAAACATTATTTTCAATCATTAAAGGACAGTGTTCTTTATATTTTTTAAATTTAGAAATTGTTTCTTCTAATTCTGATTCTAAAAAACCATAGAATTCATCTCCTGATATTCTAAAAATATATTCATATTTACAAATATTTTTTAAATCAATTACAAATCCAAATCCATTTTTTTCTATATTTTTAAAACAAAAACTATTAAATTTTTCTCTACCTAAAAGTCCTGTCAATTCATCTTTTGACAGTTTACTCGTTATTTTTCTTTCTTTTTTAATCTTTGATAATACATAAAATATAAAAGCAAGTAATATCAATAATAGTATGATTAATGTTTTTTTCTCCTCAAATAAAACTTTTCTTTTAAATAATTCTTCTTCTTCTTGTTCTAACAAACTTTGTTTTTTTAGTATTTCAATATCAACTAAGTATAACAAAGCCTTATCTATAATTTCTTTTAACAAGATATTATTTTTATTCAAACCTAAATTAATTGGAACATTTTGAAATATTCTAATTTTATAAGTTTCGAAATTAAAATTACTTATATCTGTAGTCAATATATATTCAATTTTTCTACTATCTAAAGCTTCTCTTAAAATTCTATAATTTGGATAGATGTTTATATTCTCAGGAATATCGTAAAAATTTACCATTTCTTCTCCAATATTATATTTTAAAACTCCTACTCTTCTTTGTTGACTTATATTATCCCTTAAATTAACAACATATGTAGCTATTTCAGATATTTTATTAGAAAATATAAATTTATTACTTTTTTCTCCTGTTTTTGACAATATTATAAAATCTAAATTTCCATTTTTTAAGGCGTTTATTCTATCTTTCTTTTCAAATTTATGAGTTTTAATTTCAATATTTAAAGCTTCACTTATTCCTTTTAATAATAGTGGAACTACTCCTTTATATTCTTTTTTGTAATTTGACCAATATGACATTATTCCTACATCATTATCATAGCTTGTATTTAAAGTTTTTAATTTTTTTAAATACATTTTTTCAGAATTTGTTAAAGAGTTCAAAAAATTATTTTTAGAATACTCTTTTCGAATTTTTTCTTCTAAAATATTTATTTTTTTACGATACTTTTGATTAAGACTACTATCTAAAATATTAACTAATTTTGAATATGAATCTATCATCCCTAATGTATATCCTGCACTTCTTGTAATTGATAAATAATTTGTTAAATTATAATATTCTGGAACTGTTGTTAAAATCAACTGATTTTTATAATTATTAATTGAATCTACTTCAATCATTTCTACATCAATATTGTATATTTGCATTTGATGATCAAAAAATTTTAAACAAAAGTTATCTTTTTCATAATAAATTTTTTTGTTATTTAAAGTTTTTATTCCAGAAAGAATTTTATTTGAAGAAGCTATATAAATATCTCTAGAAAAAATTGGATTTGTTAAATTTAGTTTTTCTCTAACTAATTTCTCCCTATTGATTAAAGCAATTCCTTGAATTTTTTGAACTTCTAATAGTTCTTGTAATTCACTATATTCTTTTTCAATAAAAATAACATTTAAATCTAAATACTCTAAAAACATCTCTTTAATTAAACTATTTATAGAATCTCCATTTTTACTTTCACCTAGAAAGTCATGATTTTTAACAAGTCCTATTGATATTTGTTCTTTTTTTAAATTATTTAAGTAATCGCTTTCAAATTGATTTTTAGGAATATACTTATCTGCAAAAATATGAAAATTAATTAATAAAAATAAAATTTTTTTTACAATTTTAGTATTTTTCAAACTTTCTGTTGCTTTAATCTATACTCTTTTAGCAACATCTCCATCTCCTTATTCTTTACAAGATTCTGTAGTTCTTACTAATTTTACAAATTTCTCTAAATATTTCTATTTAGTCTTAAATAAAAAGGCAAGTACAACTTATTTTCTTCAAGTGTACCTGCCCTCACCATTTGGAAATCAGTCTGGGGGGACATGATCTCTATTTAGGAAATTAGCCTAAGGGGACTTAACTTCCAACTAAATGATATTTCAAAATCTGCTTTAATACAATCCTATTTAGGATTTTTTACTAAAATATATCCATTTTCTCTCTCAATAAGATATCTATTTTTTTTTAATTTCTGTAAAACTAAATAAAACTGACTTCTACTTAAGTTAAAATCATCATAAGAAATTACCTCTTTGCAAACATACTTATTTTTCGAATATTTTTTTAAAGTAAACAACACATATTCTACACTCGTCATCATTAAATTCATTTCCTTTAATATATACGACTCTATAAGCTGATTATACAATTTCTTTTTTAAATCGTAATTTATTTCAACTTCTTGAACTAAAGTTTCTTCAAAAGCTTTAAATAACCCCTCGGCTTCTTTGAATAAAAGAGTTTTATTTATTAAATCTAAATTTAAATTTAATAGATTATAAGCTATGTTGTTTTTTTCAAGAATACATTCATTTACTATTACTTTTCCATCTGGTAATATATATTTCACTATTCCTCTTCCTTCTAAGATAACATAACATTTATTTTCTATGTAAAAAGATTCACCTTTTTCTAACCTTATCATTTTCATTAATTCACCCCAATAAAAACCTAACTCCGTATTTAAGTATTTTCTTTATTTGAAGAATAAAAACTTTCAAAATCAATAATTTCTAAAATAATTGGAATTGTTGCATACCCTAATTTCGTAAGACGGTATTCAGAATATTTTGGATATATTTCAAACTTTTTTTTTGAAACAAGCTTTAACTCTTGTAATTCTTTAAGTGTTTCATTCAAAACTTTTTCACTACAAGAAGGTATTTTTAATTTTATATCTTTAAACCTTTTACTCTCAACTCTTAAATGCCAGATAATAATAAGAGCCCATTTCCGCTTTGTTATTAAAAAACTTATAGTATTATCAAAATTATAGCTCATAATCGCCCCTTTCAAACTTCTCATAAAATAGTCAAAAAAACTATAAAATTTCAGTATATATTATATCATAAATGATACAATAGTTTAATAACTGACTTTAAAGTTAACAGAATAGATAGTTTTTTTAGTTTTTTATAAATTAAATTTTACATAACTCTTTTAAAACTAGTTACTTCCAAGTATATGTTAGTGAAAATAATAACATAGTCAACTAACATGTAAGTTAGTTTGAAACATATTATTTTTTAAGTCTATTTACATTATATATATTTAAAAAGTTTACATTTTCCTTATAAATAATAAAATAGTTAATATATTATGATAATTTTAGAAGTATATGATGATAAGATTTTAGAAATGAAAAAAATGGTCTTAAAAAAAGCAAGCTGGTTCTCAAAATTTGAGAACCAGCTTTTTTCATAGACCTGTTATTTTCAAGATTTCTTTGAAAGTAGAAAGGGTATCTTTTGAAACTTTAACTTTAGAAAAACAATCTGGATCCCAATTCTCAAGTAAAATAATATCAAACTCTTTTATTGAAACTTCCAAATTATACTGAGAAGCATATTCTAAAAGATGCACTTTAAATCCAGCATCCTTAAAGTTTTTCACGAGACTTTGAAACAACATTTTAGAATCTAAACCTTCATCAGAATAGATATTAACAAATGCAGTGTTCTCTACAAATAAAGAGTTCATCTTTAATTCTTCTATAGTATCAATACTTTTTAGTAGTTTGTGTGAATTAAAACTTGTATTCTCTAAAGATATATACTGGACATTTAACTCAGTAAGAACCTCTTGCATTCTATAATTTTTATCTATAACAAAACCTTCTATAGTACTTAAAGCACTTTTATTATATATTCCAAAAAGAGGATAAGTTTTTCCATTTTTATCTCTGACAATAACAGCATCATAATTTTTTGAATTAAATTTTAACATAAACTCAATAAATTCTTTAGTAATATTTGGCATATCACAAGTTGTTACAAAAATAGAATCTGATTTTGAATTTAATAGTCCTCTATAAATACCTTCTATAGGGCCTGCATTTTCAATAAGGTCAGTTACAATAACTCCTCTAGGTATAAGAAAGTTTTGATTTTTGTTAACAGATACCATAAGATTTTCAAAATCTTCTAATTCACTGCTAATTTTATCTAAAAAAGTTCGATTTTTATCGAATTTTAGTAAAGCTTTATCAGAAAAGTTCATTCTAGAACTTTGTCCACCAGCAAGAATTAGTGCATCAATATTATTAATTTTATTCATAAAATTTCCTCCAATAAACTATATTATGATGAAATACTTATATTTTTAACAATTAACGACGGTGAACCTACACCAGACAGGTTAAATTTCAAATCGTCTCCAATACATTCTATATTATTCAATAAATCAAAGAAATTTCCTGCAGCAGTTATCTGATTTAAAGGCTTTTCCACTTTACCATTTTTGATTAAGAATCCCTCAGTTGCTAAAGAGAAATCACCAGATATAGAGTTTAAACCAGAATGCAAACCAGAGAAACCAGTTATTAAAATACCGTTTTCAATTCTATTAAGTAGAGTTTCAAAACTTTCATCTCCTTTCTCTAAGTATAGATTGAAAGATGAAATACCCATTGTACCTTTATACCCACCTTTTGCAGCATTTCCTGTACTCTCTACACCATCTTTTTTTGCTGTTTTTAAATTATATAAGTATGTTTTTAAAATACCATTCTCAATAAGATTTTTAGGCTTTGTAGGTACTCCTTCAGCATCAAATGAAGCACTACCATATCCATTTTCTAAATGTGGATTGTCAATTATAGTTACTAAAGAGTTTCCTACTCTTAACCCTAATTTATTTTTAAATTTTGAAACACCTTTTTGAACAGCTTCAGCAGAAAAAATTCCACTCATAGAACCTAACAAATCAGCAAAAGTATCATTCTGGATAATAACATCATATGATTTACTCTCAATAGAGATAGAGTTTAATTTACTTAAAGCTTTATTCACAGCTTCTGTTGCTAATTTAACTGGATTCATCTCTGAAAAATCTTTTGCAACAATATATGCAGAATCATTTTTGATACATTCACCATCTTGAACAACAACAGCTATATATGCATAAATAGAGTTAGATTTGTGATATAAATCCAATCCTTTTGAATTTTTAATTATATTTTCTCCTTCACCACTTCCCATAACACAGTAATTAACACTTTTAACTCTAGAATCCATCTCTAAAGCTGTTTTTTCAGCAGTTAAAAGAAATTCAATTTTATCTTCAACAGCAATATTTTCTAGGTTAGGACTAAAAGAGTTAACTTTATGGTATTCTTTTTTTTCACCATAAGTTTCAATAACATCTAAATTTTCAATTATTTTTCCATTTGAAATAGCTCTTTCAATTAGAGGTAAAACATCTAAACTTTCTAAAGATTCAGTATATGAATAACCCATTTTCCCATCAACTTTAGTTCTAAAAGATATTCCCATATTCTGAGAGTTACTATATGTATCAACGTCTCCTTTAAAAACTTTAATACTTTCACTTTCTGAAGATGTAAAATAAATTTCAAATTCTTCTAATTTTAACTCTTCAGCAGCTTTAAAAACTTTATCTATAAATAACTTTATGTTCATTTTTTCCTCCAAAATAGTAATTAATAGAATTATACCTCTTAATACTAAAAATATAAAGAACCAATTTCAAAATTAATGCTCTTTCTAAAAAAAAAATCATATGGTATACTCTATTGAAAAAGAGAAAAGGAGTTGTGATTATGATTGATAAAGTTTTAGTTGAAGATATATTAAACGAAGCACTTTGTACTGGTGGAGATTTTGCAGAAGTTTTTGTAGAAGATAAAACAGGTGATTCTTTTTACTTAGTTGATGGAAAAGTAGAAAGTGCTATATCAGGAAAAGACTTTGGAGTTGGAATAAGAATATTTAAAGGTTTATTTTCTGTTTATGCTTATACAAATGATATGAATAGAGAAAACTTATTAAAAACAGCTCAGAAAGCTGCAAAAGCTATAAAAGGAACTCGAGAAGATATTGTTATAAACCTTGTTAAGCAAGAAATTGAGAACAAACATAAAATTCTACTGGCTCCTGGGAGTGTTTTAAAAGATGATAAAATTATGGTTATGAAAGATGCTTATTTAGCTGCAAAAAACTATGACGAGTGTATAAGCCAAGTTAGAATAAATTATGGTGATTCAACTCAAAATATTTTAGTTGCTAATTCAGAAGGAGTTTGGGCTGAAGATAGTAGAACTAGAAGTAGATTAGGAATAGAAAGTATCGCCTCTGATATGAATGATATGCAAACAGGTTCATATAGACCTGGGTCTGGAAAAGGATTTGAATTCTTTAAAGAGATAGATGTAAAAGAGTATGCTAGAGAAGCCTCTAGAATAGCCAAAACTATGTTAAAAGCTAAATATGCACCGAGTGGAAAGATGCCTGTAATTATTGAAAATGAGTTTGGAGGAGTTATTTTCCATGAAGCTTGTGGACATGGTCTTGAAGCTACAAGTGTTGCAAAAGGGCTCTCTGTATTCTCTGGAAAAATTGGAGAAAAAGTTGCAAGTAGCTGTGTTTCAGCTGTTGATGATGGAACTTTAATAAATGAATGGGGATCTTCAAATATAGATGATGAAGGAACTCCTACAAAAAGAAATTTACTTATAGAAAATGGAATTTTAAAAGGATATATGGTTGATAAATTAAACGGAAAAAGAATGGGTGCTGAAAGTACTGGAAGTTCAAGAAGAGAGTCATATAAGTATGCACCAACTTCTAGAATGACAAATACATTTATTTTAAATGGAGAATCATCTTTAGAAGATATGTTAGCTGGAGTAGAAAATGGAATCTATGCTAAATATATGGGTGGAGGTTCTGTTAATCCAAGTACTGGTGATTTTAATTTCTCTATTATGGAGGGATATTTAATAGAAAATGGAAAAATAACTGAACCTGTGAGAGGAGCTACTCTAATTGGAAATGGACCAGAAGTTTTACATAAAATAGAAATGGTTGGAGATAATTTAGCACATGGCCAAGGAATGTGTGGTTCTGTATCAGGAAGTATCCCAGCAAACGTAGGGCAACCACGTGTAAAAATTAGTGATATAGTTGTTGGTGGAAGATAGGAAATATAGGACTAAAAGTAATTAGTTAACTTTAATTTTTTTTACTATCTTCAAATGTTTTCTTGATTTTTCATCTTATACAATATAAAATATATTTGTAAGGAGGTGATAATCCTTGTTAACAGCTTTGATAGTTGCTTTTATAGCGAAACTTCCAGAAATATCTAAAGAAATTAGAGAATGGATAATTTGGTATGATAGTAGAAAAAAGTAGTAATATTGGTTGGGGTCGCACCCTCAACCTCCTTACAAATAAAATATGGAGTTGATAAATATGAATTATAAATTATTAATTATATTTTTTTTAGTTCTATGCTTAATAGTTAATATTATAAGCCCTTTCATAAGAAACCTTCTTAAATTAAAAAATAATCAAAAATTAGAAAGTAATCTAGGCGGAAAATTAGTTCAATTTTTCTATAAAAAAAAATAGAGGGTTCGCACACCGCTCTATTTTTATAAGGAATTTCTATATCCTTGTTCAGCTTTATTAAATTATACTACAATATTTCAAAAAGTCAATAGGTGGTTTAGATGGAAAAGAGAAATAAAAAAAGATGTATTTCTACATCTTAAAGTTCTTTAATGGCGGGAGTGACGAGGGTCGAACTCGCGACCTCATGCGTGACAGGCATGCGCTCTAACCAACTGAGCTACACCCCCATTAAATTGTTATTTATCAATATAATAAAATATTAAATTGGAGCGGGAGACGAGGGTCGAACTCGCGACATTCAGCTTGGAAGGCTGACGCTCTACCAACTGAGCTACTCCCGCTAACGTCTTGAAGAGATCCCTCAAGACAAAGTTATAATACCATAACTTTTAAAAATTGTCAATTACTTTTTTAGAAGTTTTTTACTCTGAATCTATTATCACGAATGTCATAAGTAACAAATCCAATTCTTCTCATCAAAACTTTATCATGACTTACTAAAATAACTGCTCCAGGGTAATCTAACAACATATTTGCTATTGCTGTTCTAGAATAATCATCCATATATGTTGTTGGCTCATCTATTATTAATAAATCTGTTTCCATTAGAGTATTTGTAAATATCTCTAATCTTTTTTTCTCACCACCAGATAACATAAATATTCTTTTATCTCTAAACTCTATTTCATTGTTATATAAACTATCAATAGCTGCTTCTATAAATTCGTCTGAAAGACCTGTTTTATCTTTTAAATACTGCGATATATAGATGTTTTCATTAGGAAAAATTGCTTCTTGCTCAATAAATGCAATTGTTGCTTTTTCATTTATGAATACCTCTCCTGATGTAGGAGTATCTAATCCAGCTATGATTTTTAATAATGAAGATTTTCCAGAACCGTTTTCTCCAACAATACAAATTTTTGTATCTCTATCTACAACTAAGTTTCCATTTTTGAATAAAACTTTATCAGGATATTCTTTCATAACATCATTTAAAACTACAATTGGACCTTCAAATGATTTTTTACCAGTAATCATTACATCTTCTGGTGCATCTATATAGTCATATTGGTATTCTGGCGAGAATTTAATTCTTTCTTTTTGAAGTCTTATTAACTCTTTTCTCATTCTTCTTAAAATAACAGCATGAGCATGTTTATTGTTACATTTTTCTAAAAGTTTTAATTTTTTCTCAACAGCTTCTTCTGTTGTTCCAATAACCTCTTCAGTTTCTCTATTTTTCTTTTTATTTTCAGCTATTCTAATTTTTTTCTCTTTTAAGAAATTTGGATGAGTACACTCGTAAACTCCAACTTCAAAATTATCTATATCAAATATTTTATTTGAGAAAGTTTTTATAAAATCAATGTTATGAGATATTACTAAAAACGCCTTTGGACTTCCATTTATATAATCTGTTAACCAAGCTGTTTTTCTCTTGTCAAAGAAAGATAATGGCTCATCTAAAATTATTAAATCAGATTCACTAAATAGAGTTGTAGCTAGTCTTATATACTGTCTTTCTCCTCCACTAAGTTCTTTGAATTTCTTATCCAACTTATCAGTTAATTCGAAAGTATCAATAAATTCTGATTGAATATGGATATATGAATATCCTCCTAAACTTTCAAATTCATCAGATATCTTCGAATATTGCTCCATTACTTTTTCATCATTGTCAGCATCTCCAGTGAATTGAGCTGATATAGCATCTAACTCTACTTGAACTGCCATTACTCTTTTAAAAGGTGAATCTAATAAATCTTGCACTTTACTTTCCAAGTTAACTCTTCCAAATTGATCAAAACAAGTTATAACTGCTGACTCATCTCTAGTTACAGTTCCTCTATCAGGATACTCTGCTCCTGTAATTAACTTAATTAAAGTTGATTTTCCAGTTCCATTGTTTCCAACAAGAGCTATTTTATCGCTTGAATTTATTTCTAGGTCTACATTCTTATATAAATTTTGTGAAAAAAATGTTTTTGATACATTTTTGAAATCTATTATAGTCATTTTTATCTCCTTATATTCTATTAAATTTAATGTATTATTATACCATGATTTATATTTTTTAGCAATATTACCTTTATAAATAAGAAAAGCTAGAAGAGTTAAAACTCTTCTAGCTTAAAACTAGTTATTATTAGATTCTATAGTATAAGTAAAACTATATTTTTTATTACTCTGAACTAAGTATTCATCGTGTGTTGGAGCTCCCCATGAATCATCTCCACCTATTCCCATTTGAATCATATTTATATTCAATGCTGTGCAATATGATTTTGGTAATTCGTAGTGGTGAGTTGCACTTTCAAGTTCAGACACTGTATAAGGCAATGCACTAAATTCAAATGGAATATCTCCAGATATTTTTATTCCAAATCCAGCTTTATCAGTTATCTCTGCCCATCTTGTACCAATTCTATTTCCACATTCTTGTGGTATTACATATTGGCTAAGGTTTTCTTCTACACTTTTTTTAAATATTCCTAATTTAGCACCATGAACTCTATCTATATAGTTTTCTTCTGGTCCCATACCATACCATTTTACTTCACTATACTCTTTTGGAAGCTTATAGCTCATTCCAAATAAAGGCATCTCTGGTAAACCTTCAATTCCATTATATTGCATAGTTACTTTTATCTTTCCATCTTCGAAACCTTCATAGCTTAAATTACAAATTGTAGCTGGTATTGTTGGTAATTCGTAAGTTGCCTTAATCTCTACTGAGTTTTCTTTTTCTATTCCTTCAACACAAACCATTTTAGCATAGTTTGAAGCTAACTTCCATTGTGCATATCTAAATGGCATCTTATTTCCTCTGTCATTGTCTGTTGAAGCTCTCCAGAAGTTAGGCATTACAACGCCATTCACAAACTCTTTTCCTGAAAGCTTTAAAGATACTAATCCTCCATAAGCTTTTGAGAAAATAAGTTCTGATGTCTTGGTTTTTATTCCAATATTAAAGCCACCGTTTATAAACAATGGTTTTCCTTTTAAAACAACTAATTTTTTCTTCTCTTTTTTATAAACTTTCTGTCCGAAACATATCTCATGTCCTTTTTTAGCATAGAATCTATCATCTTTCAAATGTAGAGAAATTTCAATTGTATATTCTCCTGAATCTACAACTTTAGGAAGTTGTAATTTAAACTCTTTCTCTGATAAAGGCTTAACTGGACACTCTAAAACCTCTTCAAATATATTCACACCATTTTTAAACAGTTGTATTTTTGTATCATATTCATTCGTATTTGTAAATAAACTACTGTTATCTATTATAAAACTTTTTTCTTCTACGGTTATCTTGTAATCTGAGAATAACTGTTTAATTTCTTGAACTTTTGGAGATATTTTTCTATCTCCATAAATTATTCCATTTACACAGAAGTTGTAGTCTGTTGGTCTATCTCCAAAATCTCCACCAAAAGCTAAATAATCTTTACCAAACGGATCTTTCTTTATTAAAGATTGATCTATATAGTCCCAAATAAATCCACCTTGATACATTGGATATTTCTTTTCTAACTCTGTGTATTTATGTAATCCTCCATTTGAATTTCCCATTGCATGAGAATATTCACACAATAAAAATGGCTTCTCTGGAGTTTCTTGTAGGTATCTTTCAATTTCGTGTACTTTAGAATACATTCTACTTTCCATATCAGATGTTTTGTCATATCTTCTATCCCAGAAAACTCCTTCGTAGTGAACAACTCTTGTTTTATCTGCCTCTCTTAAATACTGTGACATTTTATAGATGTTTTCTCCACCAAAAGCTTCATTTCCACAAGACCAAATAACTATTGAAGAATAATTTTTATCTCTTTCAAACATAGATTCAGTTCTATCCATTACATTTTCTAACCACTCTGGATTATTATTTGGTATAACTTTTTCAGGTAATGGTTGTCCTAAAATTTGCCAAGTTCCATGAGTTTCTAAATTTACTTCATCTATTAAATATAAACCATACTCATCACAAAGCTCGTACCATCTAGTCATATTTGGATAGTGAGACGTTCTAACAGAATTAAAGTTATTGGCTTTTAAGAATTTTATATCCCAAATCATATCCTCTTCTGTTACTACTCTTCCATTATGACAACTAAATTCATGTCTATTTACGCCTTTAAATACAATACGTTCTCCATTTATTTTCATTATTTTATCTTCTATTTCAAATTTTCTAAATCCAAATTTTTGAGAAGATTCTTCTATCACTTTTCGTGTTTTACTATCTTTTAAGATAACTTTCACTTCATAAAGATTTGGTTTTTCTGCACTCCATAATTTTGGATTTTCAAATTTCTGTGCTAAATCTATTTTTATATTTTCATTTATTTTTATATCTTTTTCTTCTAAATTTAAAACGACTTCACCTTTATCTAATAATTGCATTTCAATATCTATTAGGCTTTCTTTTAAAGATTCTATCTTTAAAACATTTTTTAAAGTTGCTTTTTTAAAGCCATTCGAAAATTCAGATGTTACAAACATATCTCTTAGATGTACGTTTGGAGTTGAGTACAAGTAAACTTCTCTAAAAATACCACTTAATCTCCAAAAATCTTGGTCTTCTAACCAACTTCCACTACACCACTTATAAACTTTTGCCTTAATTTCATTTTTACCTTCCTTTATATAAGGAGATAAATCGAATTCACTTGGAGTAAAACTATCCTCACTGTATCCTACAAATTGACCATTGCAATATAGTTCTAAACATGATTCAACTCCTTGGAAAGAGATATAAACTGGTTTGTTTTTCCAGCCCTTTGGCACTTTAAACTCTTTTTTATATATTCCAAATGGATTAAACTCTTTTGGAACCTCCCCAGGTTCTAAATTTTCTCTTCCATCCCAAGGGTACATTGTATTTACATATTGTGGATCTCCATACCCCTGAAGCTCCATATGTCCTGGGACATTAATCTTTGACCAATTCGGCGAATCACAATAAGAAAAATCCCAAACTCCATTTAAAGACTTTTTCCATTCTATATTTTCAGCAGAATATTTGTGATTTGAATGAGCACTTAACCTATTTATTTTAAAAATTCTTGGATTATGTAAGTTTTCCATAAAACCCTCCCCGAGTTATTTTAATATAATTATTTCTTACTAATATATAATCATAATTTTAAGAATATAGCAATTATATGGTTAAACTTCTCACTAACTTTCTTAACTTATTAAAAAAAGTAAAAAAAATACTATTTTTTATTTGGTAAATAAAGGTAATATGATACTATATATATATGTGAATAGTTATTCAACAAAAAAAAGAAAGGTCGGAAAAATTATGATTAAAAAATATGTTGGAGAAGATGGCTTTAGATACTATACAAAAAAAATTGAACTTTTCTCTACAAAAAATGTTGTTGCTATAGGTATTGGAGCTGCACTTTATAGTGTTCTTTCTGGAGTTGCTATCCCTGTTGGTCCTAATACTTCGTTTAGAATTGCAGTTGCTCTTTTAACAATCTTTGGTGCTATATTTGGACCAGTCGTTGGATTCTTTGTAGGATTTGTTGGACATGCACTAAACGATATGATTATGTGGGGAAGTGTTTGGTTCAGTTGGGTTTTCTTATCAGCTGTTATAGGTTTATTTGGTGGATTTATTGCTCTTGACAAAAGTTTCTCTCTAGAAACTGGTAATGTTACTAAGATGCATGTATTCAAAATGTATCTATACTCAATTTTAGGAATGGTTGCTGCTGGGTTAGCTGCATATATCGGAGATGTTTACTTTTATGGTGAGCCTGCTCATAAAGTTGCAATTCAAATAGCTTTAGCTACATTTACAAACTTTATAGTGACTGCTAGTCTTGGTATTCCTATTGTTTTAGGAATTGCTGCAAGAAAAAGAAAATACTCAAATTTAAAAATAGAAGATTAAGTGAGGAATAAAAAATGATTAACGTAGTAGAGTTTAAAGATTTTACTTTTAAGTATATGAATCAATCAGAACCAAATCTAAAAAACATTAATTTAGAAATTAAAAAAGGTGAGAAAGTTCTAATTGCTGGGCCAAGTGGTAGCGGTAAATCTACTCTTGGAAGTTGTTTAAACGGTATTATTCCCTTTTCAAAAGAGGGAGGTTTCAAAGGAACTTGTACTGTAAATGGTATTGAACCTTATGAAACTAGTATTTTTGAAATTAGTAAACATGTTGGTACAGTTTTACAAGATCAAGATGGACAATTTATAGGTCTTAGTGTTGGTGAAGATGTATCATTTATTGACGAAAACAATCTTGTAGACCAAGATATAATGATTAAAAGCACTAAAGATGTTCTTACTACTATTGGTATGCAAGCTTTTATTAATCATAGCCCACAAGAACTTTCAGGTGGTCAAAAACAATCTGTATCGCTTGCTGGTATAATGAGAAGTCCTGCTGATATTTTACTCTTTGATGAACCCTTAGCTAATCTTGATCCTTATAGTGGAAAGCACGCTATGAAGTTAATTTCTGATATACAAAAAACTACTCAAAAAACAATAATAGTTATCGAGCATAGAATTGAAGATGTTTTAGAGCAAAATTTTGATAGAGTTATTATTATCAATAAAGGTGAAGTTGTTGCTAATGGAACTCCTGAAGAGTTATTCAGAAAAAATCTATTCAGAAAATATGGTCTTAGAGAACCTTTATTTATTGAAGCTTTAAAATATTCTGGTATAAACTTAGAAAAAGACTCTATATATCCTATTGAAAAAATTGCTACTTCTGAAAATATAGAAAAAATTAAAACTTGGTGTGATTCTATCGAGATTAAAAAAACTGACTTTAAAGAAAAAATTTTAGAAGTTAAGAACTTATTTTTCTCTTATACTGAAGATAAACCTATATTGAAAGATGTCAGCTTTTCTGTTAACAAAGGTGAAATTTTAGCTTTACTTGGAAACAATGGCGCTGGAAAATCTACTCTTTGTAAAGTTATAACTGGAATTGAAAATGAAACTTCAGGAGACATCATTTTACTCAATAAGAGTATTGTAAAAGACAGTATTAAAAGAAGAGGTGAAAAAATTGGATTTGTTATGCAAAATCCAAATCATATGATAACTCAAGAAACTCTAGCAGCTGAGGTTGAATTTGGGCTTCGAATTAGAGGAGTTAAAAACTATGCTGAAAAAGCTGAAAAAGCTTTAGAGGTTTGTGGATTACATGAATTTAGACATTGGCCAGTTACATCTCTTAGTTATGGACAGAAAAAGCGATTAACTATTGCTGCTATTTTAGCTCTTCAACCTGAAGTTTTAATTTTAGATGAACCAACTGCTGGACAAGATTATAAAAGATACAAAGATTTTATGAAATTTGTTAAAGAGATTGCTCGAAATGGTGTCGCAATTATTTTAATAACACACGATATGCACCTAGCTTTAGAGTATGCTAATAGAGCTGTTGTTTTATGCAATGGAACTCTTGTTGCTAATGATCCACCATCTGTTATTTTAGGTAAAACTGATTTAATGGAAAAATCAAACTTAAAAGAAACATCTTTATCTCATATGGCTGATTTAATGGGATTAGACTCTGAAAAATTAATGAACTCTTTTATTAATTTTGAAAATATAGGAGGTACTAAATAATGTCTAGAGGAGGTACTTTATATATTGAAAAAAACTCTATAATTCATAAAATGGATGGAAGTATTAAGTTTTTATTACTTTTAGTTTGGACAGCTTCAGTTTTCTTATTTAATGATCTTAGAGTATTTATAGCTTTCTTTTTAGTTGGAATGACTTTATTAAGCTTTGCTAAAATTCCATTTAAATCTATAAAACCGTTGTTATTGTTTATAATTATGTTTACTATTATGAACTCTGGATTTTTAATACTTATTACACCTGAATATGGGTCTACATTAACTGGAACAACAACTAGTATTTTAACCATAAAAAACATAACTTTATCATTGGAAACTATCTGGTTTGCTCTTACTCTTTCTATGAAATATCTTGCTGTATTTCCTATAATGATGATGTTTATATTTACTACTCATCCAAGTAAATTTGCTAGTAGTTTAAATAAAATTGGTGTATCTTATAAAGTAGCTTATGCTATCAATATTGCTCTTCGATACATTCCAGATGTAAGAGATGAATTTAAAAATATAATGCACGCTCAAGAAGCTAGAGGTGTAGCTTTTAGAAAAGAAGATGCAAATATTTTTGTAAGACTTCGTAATTACAATACAATTTTATTTCCACTTGTAATTTCATCACTTAACAGAGTTGAAGTTATTTCAAATGCAATGGATTTAAGAGGATTTGGAAATGAAAAGAAAAGAACTTGGTATAGTTCTCAAAAATACGGAAAAATTGATTTTTTATGTTTAATCTTGATGAGTTCACTCTTTTTAATATCTTTATATTTTAAAATCTATATTTTAAAAGAATTTTGGTATCCTTTTAACTAAAAAATCCTCTTTAATTAGAGGTTTTTTTTTATTTTTCAGTAATAATATATTAAGAACATTATTGTGGGGTGAATTATGTCATATTTTTTTCTAAAATTACTAAAAAATAAGTTTCAATTTTTTCTCATATTTTTTTCAATAGGTATATTTATTACTTTTTATACTTATAGTCAAAAACCTATAATTTATTCTGCAAAAGGTATTTTTAAATATATAGAGCCTGAAGGTATGAACAAAGTTACTAAAGTTGATGGCAATGGAACTATTACATATGAAAGTTTTATTCCAGGTAACAGTGGCTTACATATTCCATCATTAATTATTGATAGAAAATCTTTAAAGCTATCTTTAAATACTGGTAATGGTATCTACACTATTATTAGTGAATCTCAAAATCAGGACATACCTATAAAAGAGATAAATAATTTTTTAGATAATCTTTTTTATATTAATTCAAATTTTTTAAAAGAAAAACTTCTCGAAACAAATATAAATGAAGAAATATTAAAAATACAAAATTTAATAGAAAATCCAAAAAAAACTTTTCCTATTATAACTAGAGCTAACAAAGTTGAAGTAGTTGATAATAGATATTTAATACTTCTAGCTGGATTCGTTTTATCTTTCTTTAGTGCTTTAACTATAACTGTTTTAAAAAGTAGAGTTGATGAGTTATGATTTTTGTTTTTGGAATATTTGGAATTTTTCTTTTTTATAGTGTGGTTTTTACAGAGGATTTTTATGAAAAAAATCTACTTTTAATCCCTGTTTTTCTTTTAACCTTATACACTGGAACTCGTTTTAATGTTGGTGGCTATGATTATCATGTTTATAAGTATTTTTATAATTTGCCATATTTTCAAAATCCCTATGGGTATGAACATCTTTTTGTTTTTTTAAAAGATTTTTTCAAATTCTTTGGATTCAATTATAATATTTTTTTACTCACTTTAAGTTTTATATTTAATTATACGATTTATAAACTTTTTATCAAATATAGTATAAATCCTACAGTTTCATTTTTAATATATCTTTCTACATTTTATTATTGGCACAACTTTACAATACTTCGAAACTTTATTGCTATTCTTATATTTTGGATAAGTTTGAAATTTATAATAGAAAAGAAGCTTTTAGTTTATATAGCTTTAATTACAATCGCTACTTTTTTTCATAAAACAGCTATTATTTTATATCCTTTTTATTTTCTTTTAAACTATAAGTTAAATAAAAAATCTTTAATATGTATTTTTGGAACTGCTCTTTTTATAAACCCTTTATCTTTTTATATTTTTAAACTTAATATTGAGTTTTTAGGTTTAAGTGAACGTTTGAACAGATATTCTGGAATTGTTGAACATGGAAATAGATATGAGTTCTCAGAACTTTTGATTTTAGTTTTCATTAGTTTATTTTTTATAAAAAAAGCATCTTCTGAAGAAGCAATTTTTATAAATTTAAATATATTTGCTCTTTTTATATTTTTATCATTTTATAGATTTGCTATTATTTTAAGATTTCTAGAATATTTTAGACTTGGAGTTTTTATAACTATACCTTTTATTATCTCAAAAATTGAAAATAAACTTTTCAGAAGTTTAGCTTTTATAGCTGTTCTTTTATATTTTACCTTTAAATATTACGACACTATAACTGCTTATGCAATATATAACTATAAATCATGGTTATTTTTATAAAATAATATGTCTCATAATTTAATTTAGTATAATCCATTTTAGGCAGACAGTTATTAAAAAAATCTGTAAAACGGACCCTTTAAAAAATAACATTAAATATTCAAAGCTGATTTCTGTATTATACAGAAGTCAGCTTTTTTAAGGCTTTGAGGTTCTCTACACCCTTTCAACGCACACGGCGTTCCATAATAATTTTAAATTTTATTTATATTTAGAAAATGGTTTTAATATTCTTGCATAATTTTCATTGTCTTTATAGTAATCCTCTCTGTTACTGCTTTTCAATAAGGTTTTGAACGAAGAATTTAGCAACATCATCACTTCCGCTGATGAGGGCACACATCATTTCATTAATCTATATATTCTTTTTAAATTATATTTTTTATTCATTCTAAAATTAATGTTCATAGTCATTCTACGAAAACCATAGATTTTATTAACCGAATGGTATATTTCCAAGATTTTTTCTTTAATAATTTCATTTTCAATTTGACGAGCTGATAATGATTTATTTAACCATTTGTAATATGATCTTCTATTTAGATTCCATACTCCACAAAGAAACTTTATTGAATAGTTATTCTCTAAAGCTACATTTTCAATAGCTAAAAATTTT
>NZ_JBOFMZ010000016.1:0-1972 GCF_051658645.1 Cetobacterium sp. | reverse complement strand
CTTATTAATTATATCTTGCTTGTGAAAAAAATACAAATACTACCTAGAGTTTAGTGAACTGTTGTTCTAAAATTAAAAAAAGTAATTTTGTGAACACTGAATTAGAACAATAATAGGAGTACACAAAAGTGTACTTTTTAGGATTTATTATTTTATATCTACAAACTTATTCTAGCACCATCTTGCATATCCAAATTTCATTAAAATAGCCTCCGTAACATATGTTTTTGAACCCTAGATTTTGAAAATATTATTGGCAATAGTTATGAAACTATTTTATCAAAATTTTGGTCTCATAACCACCTTAAATTTAAAAGGTTCAAAAACTGTAGTTTATGAGAAAAGGGACAGCATCATAGAAAATGATACTATCCCTTAAAATACTAGGTTAGATATATAAATAATCACTTTTTTCAAAAAATAATTTTCTAAATCCAATGTGGGGTTTTCGGGAAAAAACCGACGTTTGGCCATACCCATCAACTTAAGAAGTCAATAAAATCAAATACTTTAGCTCTTTTTATGGTAAAATATTTTTACTAATATAAAAGGAGCTTTTTTTATGAAATCTAAATGTTTAAACTTTTTACTTAATGAAGAGGAGATTAATCGTATTGCTAAAGAGGTTGGCCTCTGTAAAAGAATACGAAAGTTTAGTCCTATACAATTACTCAAGATGGTCATACTTTCTCCAAATAACATCACCAAAGACATACTCAGCCATATCTCTCTTAATCTTTTTGAAATAGAGAATCTATCTGTTAGCTCAGAAGCTATTAATAAGCGATTCAACTCTAAATTTGTTAAGTTTCTTAAAGCTATTTTCCTGAGGCTTCTCAATATCATATTAGATATGAAGAAACCTGAGAAAAAAAGTTTAGCAGTTTTTAATCGTATTCTCTTAACAGATTCAAGTGTTTCTAAGCTTCATCGTTCTTTAGCGAAAGATTATCCTGGTGGTAAAAATCAAGAAGGTGAATACTCTAGTTTAAAAATTAATTTCATAAAAGATTTAAAACATAACCTACCTGTAGATGTAAAAATTACAGCTGGAACTAAAAATGATTTTAAATTTTTACCTAAACTAAAGAAAATTATTCGAGCTAAAGATTTAATCTTAAATGATTTAGGATACTATTCTTTAGATTTTTTTAAATATATTTTAAAAAAGAAGGCTTTTTTCATATCCAAACTTAAACTTAATAGCACTAAAACAATTTTTGTAAATAATCCTGATGCCAAATATTTTAAGAATGGTAATGTAAAATCTGAAACTAGATATGTACAACTAGATTTAGAAACAATCTGTAGTTCTATGAATATAGGGGAAATTAAAGAAGTTGAGAATGTATATGTTGGATCAGCATTTGAAAAAGTTCCATGTAGATTAATAATAACAAGGTTAGATGGTGTTCTAGAAGAGCGTAGGTTAAAAACAGTAACTAAAAAAATTAGAGATCCACGTCCTTATTTGCGAGAAGAAAAACGAGATATTGCAAAATATGGATTTATCATAACAAATCTTCCAAAAAAAGATTATCCAAAAAAAGATATATATCCCATTTACAGCTTAAGATGGCAGATAGAGTTAGATTTTAAAAATTGGAAATCAATATTAGAAATTGATGAAAGCACTAGAAAACTAAAAAAGGAAAGAATAGAGGTTCATTTCTATGGAAAGTTATGCAATATACTTATGAACAATGAATTATCAAATATTTTACGAGAAGAAATTGAGGATAAAAGCTTGATTTTTAGTGAGAAGAAGATATTTCAAAAGATTAAATATTACTTAGATAGAATACATCATTATGATTACAAAGTTTTTAGAATAATAGATAAATTAAAAATACTAGTTCCTAAAACCTGTATAAAAAGTAGAAGGAAAGGGGAGTTCAGCTCAGATGATATATTAAAATTGATAATTTAAAGATTTGAAGTAATAGCTTTGAGTAAGTGCTGTTAACAGCAT
>NZ_JBOFMZ010000015.1:0-1173 GCF_051658645.1 Cetobacterium sp. | reverse complement strand
TTAATGAATATAGATACCCTGAAGAATACTCTTTTTCAAAATTTTTATTAGCAAAATTTTTTGATAAATTAAAGTTAAAAAGTGTTCTAATAGAAACTATCGTTATTAAACAACAATTTTTATCTATAGATATTCTTTTGATAATAAATGAATCTATCTATATTATAATTGAAAACAAGACTTTTACATCTGAAAGAAAAAACCAAATTGAGGATTATCGTCAAAAAGTTATAAAATACTTTAAAGATAGTAAAGATGTAGAAAAAAAATTGTATGCTATTTATTACAAAATCGAGAATGAAAGCACTTACAATATTATAAATATCCATAAAAATATAAATACCGCGTGTTTTTTAAGAGCTGAAATTATAAAAATCTTCAATTTTTACTCGGGAAGTGATGTTCTTATAAATCAATATTTTGAACACACTCTAAACTTAGAAGCCGCTAGAGCTAATTTTAAAAACGTTGATTTAAGAACCACCTGTTTTACAAAAGCAGAAATAATTGGATATTATGATGCCCTTGATGCTAGTTTTACACAGTTGAAAAAATTGGGTTTAATTAAAACAGATATTGATTACAACTGGGCTTACAAAGGTGGGATGAAATGTTGTCTTTACTGTTTTTACTTTACAAACGTTGCTAACTTTGAAAACTATGGCTTTTATATACAACTTGAATCAACAGCTTTTAAAAATAAAACTAGTGACAAAAATTTAAAACTCGTGATAAAATTATGGATAGATGAAAAGTCCGAAGATTACAGCCTTCAAAATCTTAAAAAAAGTTTCTTAATTTTGAAAAATCATTTTGGAGATAGTGTAAAACCGCCAGCTCGTTTCAAGGTTGGTAAGTGGTGCACAACGGCAATAATAGAAAATTATATAACCTTAGATGAATTTGGAGCTGTCGATTTAGAGAAAACAGCAGTTACGGTTGTAAACTATTGTAATGAACTTAGAAGTTTGAAAAATAAGTTTAAAAATTTATGATTACTAGAAAAAATGGTATACATATATTTTTACCATAAAGACGCCCTAAGTTAAACTTAGGGCGTCTTATTTTTAATCTATTAAATTGATAAGTTTAATCTTACCTCAATATCTTCTTCTTCTGTTTTATTCCACCAATTCTCAACAATAACAGTTCCATAATTTAATTTATTTTAAA
>NZ_JBOFMZ010000014.1:0-1085 GCF_051658645.1 Cetobacterium sp. | reverse complement strand
ATAAAATGTATTCAATAGGTAAATTTTCAAAACTATTAGGAGTAACAACACAAACACTCAGAAATTGGGACAAGGAGAATAAACTTAAACCAAGTTTTGTAACTAAAGGTAAGACTAGGTATTATTCAGAAGACCAATTCAATGAGATGAGAGGAATGACAATACCTAAAATCAATAAGATAGTTATAGGATATTGTAGAGTAAGTTCTAACAAACAAAAAGATGATTTAGCAAGACAAGTGGATAATTTAAAAAACTTTATGATAGCGAAAGGTTATACTTTTGATATTATAGAAGATGTTGGTAGTGGTATTGATTATAATAAAAAAGGCTTAAATCAACTCATAAGGTTGATCACTGAGAACAGAGTGGAGAAGGTAGTAGTTTTGTATAAAGATAGATTGGTAAGGTTTGGTTTTGAACTTATAGAAAACATAGCTAAATTATATGGTACGACTATAGAAATAATTGATAACACTGAGAAAAATGAAGAACAGGAACTTGTAGAGGATTTAGTACAGATAGTCACTGTTCTCAGTTGTAGGCTTCAAGGCAAGAGAGCAACTAAAGCTAAAAAGATGGTGAAGGAGCTGATTGCAGATGGTCCTTGCCAAGAAGATTAGAATAAAACCTAATAAAATTCAAGAAAAACTTCTTTATCAATCTGCTGGGACAGCTCGTTTTATTTACAATTGGACTCTTGGAAAACAAAAAGAAAATTATGAAAATGGTGGGAAATTTATTTCTGATAATCTTTTAGAATTAAGCGATATTTCTCTTGGAATAGATTTAGGTATTAAAGATTTAGCGGTTATTTCTAACGGTAAAATTTATAAAAATATAAATAAGAAAAAAGTTGTTAAAAAATTAAAGAAAAAATTGAAAAGGCTACAAAAACAGGTTTCACGAAAATATGAAAAATCTAGGGAGGTGACAGACCGTTACGACAAGAGCCAAAATATCGTGAAATTAGAGAAAAAAATAAGGCTCGTTCATAGAAGAATTTCTAATATTCGTAACAATAATCTTCATGTAATTACTAATGAGATCGTGAAAACCAAGCCATCTCGAATTGTAATGGAAGA
>NZ_JBOFMZ010000013.1:0-4063 GCF_051658645.1 Cetobacterium sp. | reverse complement strand
TAAAGCTTCAATTAAAGAACGTGGAGAAGTGATATATCCTAAACATAGGATAATTAATCAATCTCAAATAGAATTTCTAAGTAAGAAAGAAAAGAATTAAAAGAATCCCTGCGGGATTATTCGCAGGGATTTTTTTATTTTACTAATACGTATTTTTTAGATTTTAAAAATCCACTTAAAACAGTTTTTGGATAATTAACCTTAGGATCTAAACCGCCAGCTTTTAAGTATTCGTGAAACTCTGATTCAATCTCTTCTAGCTTAACGCTTTTAACTCCATTTATTAAATTTAAATCACTCTCGATTTTTACAGCAATTAAATTTCTACCTGATTTTACTCCTATAATTTTAACGTTAATATTAAATTCTTCATTTAATAATTTTTCAGCTTTTTTTAAAACTAGAGAATTATAACTAGTTTCATACTTATTGACTGTATCTGTTATTATTTTAAAATTATTTATTTCGATTTCAGGAACAGAAATATTTTCATAATCTTTGATTATTTCATAGATTACTTTTGCAGGGTAAAATTTTAAGTTTTTATGAGCTGTATAAGATAATTTAGCATAAGGAGAAACTTTTAACTCTTCGTTTTTAGTTTCATTAAAATCTAATCCTTGTTTTTTAGCTATCATAATTCTAAAAGAATCAATAGTAATAGGCTCTAACATTATTTCTACTGTTGAATCTTTTTTTTGAACTATTGTTGGAATAAATCTTGATTTCACTTTTTGTTCAATACTTTTATCTTTTCCAAGTATGTTGAAATTAAATTCTTTGTTGTATATATCTTCAACTTCTGCTAATAATTTAGAGTATGAAGTTATTCTAGGATTACAGTTATTTCTAATTTCTTCTAAAGAAAAAATAAATCTTGATTGAAATATATTTTTCTCTAATTCTGAATAAGCTTTTTTTAAAAAATAATTAAATAAATCCAATTGTAAAGCTGTTAAAGGAACTGAATTAGTTACAACTAAACTAGGTTTAAATAAATCTGATTTTTCTTTTATCATTTTTTACAACTCTCCCTTTTAAATACTTTTAAACCTTTTAAACCTTTTAGGGTGCTCAATCGCCAATAAAATCAATGGCTACTAACAGAATACTCTTAATATTTGTCCGTCATACTCTTAATATTTGTCCGTCATACTCTTAATATTTGTCCGTCATACTCTTAATATTTGTCCGTCCAAAACAGCGAAAAAAAATACTCTTAATATTTGTCCGTCATCTATCTAGATCAATAAAATCAATAGGTTATAGCACTATTAGAAAAATACTCTTAATATTTGTCCGTCCAAAGCCAGAATACTCTTAATATTTGTCCGTCGCACTTCTAAAAACCCTTTAAAATCAAAGTCTAGAAAAAACTTTACTTTTTTAGTAATCTTTTAATATAATTTTCTATTTTTTTACAATTTTCTTCTGAAATAGTTTCTTTTATTTTAAAAGTCGCTCCATTTTTAGTAAACTTATATTCGAAAAATTCTCGGGATTTTTCAGAGTTTTCTTCTAAATTTTTTAGGGTTGTTTTTAGCTCTTCAACTGTTTTGTTCATACTGTTTTTTATAACAATATGAGCACTAGTTTCAGAATTTTCTAATAATAATTTTTCTAAAATTTTATTTAAATAGTCAGATTTTAGTGGTCCAACAGTTTCTAAAACAAAATCTTTTATAAAAGGATCAAAATTAATTGCTTTTTTTATTGCATGAAACTGAGTTTTTCCAATGTTAAATTTTTTCAAACAGTCATCAACACCAATTCCATCAATTTTAGCTAAATTATTGAATTTGTAACTTAATTCTAGAATTGATAAATCTTTTCTTTTTGTATTTTCATGAATTGATGTATTTTCTAAAACTTCATTCGGTGTATTTTTATTAAAAATAATTGCTTTTTGAGAAAAAATCATATTTTTATTACTTTTATAGATTTCTTTTAACGCTAAAAGCCTTCGCCAACCACTTATAATTATGTATTCGTTTTTAGTTTTTTGGAAAAGATAAATTGGATTTAATAAGCCTATTTGTTTTATAGATTCCATTAATCCTAGAAAATTTTCATCATTCGTTATAACACTTTCATCATCTAATCTATTGATATATGTTTTATCTGAAAAATCAATATACTTGAACAAGTTTTCTGTTATATTTTGAAAGTCACTATATTTTGCAACAATAGTTTTTTGAAGAGCTGGTTTATTTATTTCTCCAAATCCGTTTAAGTGATTGTTATTCAACGTGCTCCTCCTATATTCTGTTTAGTATCTCTATTGATAGTGCTATATAATCTTTAGCTCCATTACTATTTTTATCAAATTGAACTACAGATTTGTGGTTATAGTTTGCTTCTGCAATTTTTATATTATCTCGGATTACAGTTTCAAAAACTAAATCTCCAAAGTGATTTTTTAAAAGATTGTAGAACTGATTTTGTAAATTCGTAGATTTTTTAAACTTAGTGATAGCAATTCCGAGTACATTTAAATTTTCATTATCTCGCTCTCGAATCATATTTATAGATCTAATTAAATCTGAAATACCTTCAACACTATTTTCTTCTGCTTGTAGCGTTATAATAACCTCATCTGCAGCTCCGAGAGAGTTGTAAGTACAAAAGTCTAGTGCAGGAGGACAATCAATAAATATATAGTCATAATCGTTTTTAATCGTTTTTATATAATCTTTTAAAAGTTTTGTCCACCCTGCACTTTTTTCTAAAAATAAAGAAAAATCTGACATCTCCATATTGTTAGGAATATGATCTAAGTTCTTATGGACATTAATAATAACATCATTTATATTTTTTGATCCAGTAAAAACATCTACAATTGTATTTACTTCTCTTTTTAAAATTCCAGAATTAGTTGTTAAATTTCCTTGAGCGTCCATATCAATAGTTAGCACTTTTTTGTTGTTTTGAGAAAATATATAACTTAAATTCCTAACCGTTGTAGTTTTAGCTTCTCCACCTTTTTGATTTATAACAGCAATAACTTTCAAAATACCTCCTATAAACTAATTGTTTTTTAATAAACTTTCTAATCCTAACTTAATGACATATCTTAATTTTTCTGATTTTGTTTTTCCAATTCCTAGAGTTTCAACAAGTTCTAGCTCACTTTTTTCAATTCTTGTATTAACATCAATTGGATCCATTATTACCTTTTTTTTTCCAGCACCAGGACGTGCTCCACCTAATTTTTTTGCCATTTAACTCTCCTCTGTACGTGATAATATATATTATCTTTTTTAAAGTGAATAGTCAAGAATATTCATCGGTTTTTTAAGCGAACTTTTTCGAAAATATAAGAATTATAGAGTGAAAAATGTTATTATATACTTATAAAAGTAATAAGGAGAACTTATGACAACTTTAGAAAAAATGGTTATAACTAAAAAAATTACAGAAGAATTAAAAGTAAAATTAGAAAAATTTGATTGT
Organism: Cetobacterium sp.; assembly: GCF_051658645.1. Taxonomy (GTDB): domain Bacteria; phylum Fusobacteriota; class Fusobacteriia; order Fusobacteriales; family Fusobacteriaceae; genus Cetobacterium_A. The sequence continues at coordinate 610 of NZ_JBOFMZ010000013.1, read as the reverse complement.
AAAATTGAAAGTTTATCGTTCAATGAAAAAAATAGTGAAAAATTAGAAATAAAAATTGTAAAAAGATAAAAAATAGAGATAGTGCATTTTGCATTATCTCTATTTTTTGTAGGCGGAGATTGTAGTTTGAAGAACATTGAACTATATTACCGCCGCAATTTTTACGACTTCTATAGATAATATGCCTTTCATACTAGCGAAGAAATGGGAATGTCCCGACAAGATAGCAGTAGAGGGAGGGTGGGAATTCTTTTGTGGGTGCGAAGTTGCGGCCCCGTGCTTATGAGGGCTTGCTGATAAAATATTTACTTTCATATTACTAATCAGCAAAAAAAAGCCCGATTCTACTCAGAGGGAGCAAAATGAGGGAAAGGCATTGGCCACCCCCAAGAGCGGTCCCCCCAAAAAGGGAGTACAATAATGGGGGGATGCCGGAAGGGGGGCTTGGGGGGAAGAGCGGCGGGGGTGGACTGATGTGTACCCTGTCAAGGGCACACCTTAATTATCAACATTTTTTTGCTTATTATTTTCTCTATATGTTAAGGGACTTAAGTTCCCTAATTTTTTTTGCAACCTATCTTCATTATAAAATTTTATATAATCAGATATA
>NZ_JBOFMZ010000012.1:0-41910 GCF_051658645.1 Cetobacterium sp. | reverse complement strand
ACAGAAAAATATCAAATAGAAAATTCAGGAAAAATAAATCTTTCGGGAAAAAATGCAACGGGAATGCTTCTTGAAGGTAATGTAGTAGGAATTAATAGTGGAACAATTGAAGTTTCAGGAGATAACTCTATTGGAATATTAGTAGATACTAACGCTACTGCTATAAATAATGGAACAATAACTGGAAAGTCTAACGTAATTGAAGGTGTATTTGAAGAAGTAGAAACAGATGATGGTGAAAAAGAAGTATACACAACAAAGAAGAAATATGATTGGATAGAAGGAATGAGAGCGGAATCAGGAGCTGTTGCTACAAATAATAAATCAATAACAATAGATGGTTCTGGAGCTGGAATGTTAGCAAATTCAGCGAATTTAGAAAATAATGGAACTATAGACGTGAAATCAGGAAATCAAGAATATATTTCTGAAGTGTATGATAAAGATAGTGAATCAGTTCACAAAGAATCAGGAACATCAAAAGAAGATGTAGTTGGAATGATAGGTGAAGATGGTTCTAAAATTACAAATGGTGAAAAAGGTAAAATAGTTTTAGTTGGAAAAGGTCAAGGAATGTTGGCTGTTAACAATTCTGATGCAATAAATAAAGGCACTATAGAAGTAACTTCAGAAGAGGTTGAAGAGAATTATCATAGTCCAACTCATGAAAATAAACGTAATACTTGGACAGAAGTTGTTGGAATGGAGATAGAAGAGAATTCTACTGGAGTAAACAACGGAACTATAAACCTGGCAGGATCTGCAATTGGAATAAAAGCCTCAGAAAACTCTATAGCAACAAATGAAAATTATATTTATGGTGAAAGTATAGTTTTTCTTCAAAAACACTCAACCATAGATTCAGAAGGAAAGCTAGTTGAGTCTGAAAGTATAGAAGAAACAGAGATAATTGGAATGGAGATAGAAGAGGATTCTACTGGAGTAAATAACGGAACTATAGAACTGGCAGGATCTGGAATTGGAATGGAGATAAGATATAATTCTACTGGAGAAAACAATGGGTTAATAGTTATGGAGGGTAAAAATGTAATAGGGGCATATATATACTTTGATGGTAAATTTATAAATTCTGAAAAAGGAATTATTGAAGTAAAAGCAACAGAAAGAAGTGCTATTGGAATATATGGTAATTCATCTAGTTTCGGTGAAAAAATTATAATAGAAAATCATGGAACTATCAATGTAGAAGGAAATGGGGGTGGATATTTCGCCCCTATAGGTATTCAAGTTTTAGAGTCTGTTGGTAAATCAAGTATTCTAAATACAGGAGCTATAAATGTAATAGGTGATTATTCTATAGGAATAAAAATAGATAATGGAGATTTAATCAATAATGGTAAAGTGACTGTAAAAGGGAAAGAGTCTAAAGGAATTTATATCACTGGAAGTAATTCAACTGCAACAAACAATGGGGAAATAAATCTTTCTAATAGTGGTGATGGAATTCTTGCAATTAATGGAGCTAAAGCTATAAATGAAGGATTAATTTCTTTGAGTGGTCTTGGAAATGGAATGACTACAAGTTTTGGTGAAATTACTAATAAAAAAAATATAATAGTAGAATCACAAGTTCATGAAGATGGTTTGCTTGATTGGACTTTTGTAAATGGAATGTATGGAGACGGTAGTGTTAGTAATGATGGAAAAATTTCTGTAATCGGAGAAGGAGCGGGTGTAAGTGTAATAAACAATACAACAGCTAGTAATTCTGGAAAAATTTATATTGAAACTCTATCAGAGCCACATTCGGAAAATTCATTTGATAAAAGTTATGGAATGTTAGGAAACGAAAATTCTACTATAATAAATGAAAAATTAGGAGAAATATATATAGCAGATTCAGGTTGGGGAATGCGTATTGGTGATGGTGGAACAGCTGAAAATAAAGGCCTTATTTCATTAGAAAGAACTAAAGAGTATGCTGATAAGCTACAAGGAGGATTTTTAGTCGGAATATCTGCTGGAACAACTGATGGAACACTTAAACCAAAAATCTTAAATAGTGGGAAAATAGAAATTTCTGGGGATCAATTCATTGTACATGAAACAGAAAATTCAGCTTATGCTTCTGGTCAGATTATAGGGATTGATGGATTTGATATAGTTAATAATGGAGATATAATAATCGATAGTAATTTAGTTGTACAAAAAGATAATGAAATAATTGATCCAGATAATTCACCATTTAGTACTCGAGGAGCTATTGGAATAAATTCTAGCGGTATAGTTGAGAATAATAAATTAATACAGGTTACTGGAAATTATGCTATTGGAATATTGGTAACAGGAAGCACTGCACAAGCTACTAATAATGGAATCATAAACATAGATGGAGAAGGTTCATATGGAATGTATGCTGATCAGGGTTCTACAATTGTTAATGGATTAGAAGGAACAATAAAAGTTGGAGGGAGTGCAGCAGGAGGAATGTATGCTGAGTATGGAGCAATAGCAATAAATTATGGAACAATCAATATTCATAAAGATAACGTTGGTGGAGAAAGTATTGCCATGATGGGTTCTGGAACTCTCATAAACTCTGGAACGATAACAGCTGATACTGACCTATCGATCAATACTGTTAACAGTGGATCTTTTGTCATAGGAACATCAGAGAATGGAACTTATGGAAAAATAAGTGCTAAGAGTGTATCACTTAATGGAGATATAAAAGTATCTGCAAATATGACAAAAAATGGATTCAAAGATAGCTACACAATGCAGAATGTTGTAGATGCTGAAGAGATAACTTATGGAGATAATTTTAATTTCCAATCAACATCTTTACTTTATGACGCTGAAGCTATAACTGACAGATGGGGTAACTTGGATGGAAAATTGGTTAGAAATGAAAGTACTCTTTCTGATTTCACAGCTGGAAATTTAATATCTGTAGCAGATATCTTTGGAAAATATCAAAACGAAGAAGGATTTAAAACTCTTTCTAAAGATGCTCAGACAGTTCTTAAATCTATAGATACTGAATCAGTAGGAACTATAACTAATACTCTAAATGAATTAACTCCAAGTATTTATGCTAACTTAAGTTCTCAGATATTTAATATTGGAGAAGTTTTCAATTCTCAAGGAAGTAGTACAATATCTGGAATAGGAGAAAATAAAATTAATTTCTCACTGTTAGGAAAATATTCTGACGTAGATTCTAAAAATGGAATTGAAGGATACGAGTCTAAACTTAGTGGATTTATTGGAGCTATGGACTTAGGAAATGGAATGTTTGGAAACATCGGATATGGGTATAGCAATATAGATTATGATGATTCAGCTGATGGAAAAATAGAAACTATTCATTTAGGATTAAATAAATTAGCTCAAAAGAGAGAGTTTGATTACAAACTTGGATTATCTGGAGAGTATAATTTCCATGAGAACAGCAGAAAAATATCTACTCTTGGAAGAACAGCAGAATCTGATTTTGATTCATATAGAATCGGAGCAGTTGGAGAAATATCTAAGAAGTACGGAGAGGAAAGTTATGTAGAACCATTTGCTTCACTAGAAATAGCATATGGAAAATATGACACTATCTCTGAGACAGGAGCAAATGCTGCTAACACAAAAATAGAATCACAAGACTACACATCAGTTTTACCTAAAGTAGGAGTAACAGTTGGAAAAAATATAGATAAAATATCTCTATATGCTTCAGTAGATTACTCATATGAGTTAGGAAATATGGAAAAAGATCAGAAATTATCTTTTGAAGGATTCGAAGGGTCAGCATATTTACCTGAAAACCAAATGGAAAATGCTAAAACAACAACAAAAATTGGTATGGAGTATAAAGGTGAAATATTTAACTTCAATATCAATGCAGGAAAAGAGTTTGGAAAAAGAGATAACTCATTTGTTGGTGCAGGTGTAGGATACAAGTTTTAATTAAACAGAAATCATTAAGAATTTTGTAAAGGAAATACTAGTGATGAAAGAGGGGATAGAAGTAATATTCTATCCTCTTTTTCATTTCATTTAGATTTCATAGAAAAAGATCCTTTAAAAGGATCATTTGTTTTATCACAAAAGGAGCTAAAGTACTGGTTTTATTATTCTCTTAAGTGAGCCTTTGTCTATTTTAAAACTATTCAAGAAAAAAAGAACTTTAAATTTAAATTTTTTAAAGTTCTTTTAATAATTTTTTTTATTTTTTCTTAATTTTTAGTCGATTTTATTTAATTCACTTTTTTTAAATTTTTAGCTGCACTTTCTCCTGAAATTTTTCCAAATACTGTTATATCTGTAATAGCGTTACTTCCTAAACGATTTTTCCCATGAATATTTCCAGTAACCTCTCCAGCAGCAAATAATCCATCTATTGGATTTCCATTTTTGTCTAAAACTCTACCTTTTGAGTCTATTACTAATCCACCCATTGTATGATGAATAGCTGGAGTATTTTTTAAAATATAATATGGTCCCTCTTTAAATGCTACAAGTCCACCTCTTTTATTAAATTCTAAATCTTTTCCATTTTTAGCATACTCATTATATTTTTCAACAGTACCTCTTAACTCTTTTGCATCTATTCCAAAATGTTTTGCAGCTTCATCAATTGTGTCTGCTTTCACTAAAATTCCTCTTCTTAATAGAGCTTCATATTCCCCTTTGTGATGAACTGCTACTTCTGTTTTATCCAGTTGGGCTTGATCCCAGAATAAGTATCCTACCCCACCTATTTGTTTAGTTATGGCAAAAGAGATAATATCTCTTCTATCTAGCTCTTCAACAAAACGTTTTCCTTCTTTATTAACTAAAATTGCACTTCCTGCTAATCTTACATCTCCTGTATAAAGTAAGGCTCCGTTTTCTGGATCACAAACTGGATAAGTTTGAATAAACTCCATACCTTTTGTTACTGCTCCAACTTTTTCTCCCATTACTATTCCGTCACCAGTTATTCCAGTTGTATTTGTAGAAAGAATTTTTTCATCCATTCTTGGATCATGCTTTTTTCTCATCTCTATATTTGAACCGAATCCACCACTTGCTATAATCACTCCATTTTTCCCCATAAAATTATGCGTTTCTATTGGTGTTAGAGCTTTTACTCCAACTACTCTATTTCCTTCTGTTATTAATTCTACTGCATTCATCTCTAAGTGAACTGGAATTCCTAACTCTTTTGCTTTTATCATTAATTTTCCAATAATCTCTACACCACTTGCTCCATTCGGTACTAAACTTCTTTTAACTGAATGTCCACCAAAAAACATCTGTCTATCTTCAAATACAACGTTTACGTAATCTTTTAGCCATACTGCTCCATCTAATGCGTTATCAGCTAAAACTCTTACTAAATTAGGATTACTTTCATTATCTCCACCCTTCATTGTGTCATTGAAAAATTGATCTTTACTATCTTCTAGCCCTTCTTTTTTTTGTACCCAGTTCTCTGGTGCTGCATACTCTGCTCCAGAAATAAGTGTATTTCCTCCTGGAAAAGCCATTTTCTCTATAACAGTGACATTAGCTCCGTTTAGTTTAGCTTCTATTGCTGCAATTAATCCAGCTCCTCCAGCTCCAATAACAATAACATCATCTTTATGCTCTACCACTTTATCAGTGAATTTTTCTTTAGTCTCTTTAACTCTTCTTAGATCTGTTTTATATCCTGAAGATTTTATTGCGTTATTTATAGCTGCTATAATTCCTCTACTTGTTCCTGTTGCACCAGCTACGACATCTACTCCTAAACCTTGTGTTTGTAAAACTTTTTTTGGAATAATATTTACAGGTGCCTCTGATATTATTGGTGTATCTATATTTGAAATTACTTTTATATCTTCTATCTTATCTTTAGAGAGTTTTACCTCTACTTTTATCTCTCCTTTATATCCATTTGCACTTCCTAAGTATGTTCCTTCTTTAAAATTTTCTCCCATACTCAGATTCCCCATAACTACCATCAATGATAATAACAATAATCTTTTTTTCATTTAATCCCCCCATTTATATTCAACAATATATTCTATATTAATATATTTATAACTAAAAAAACGACATTTTTATTTTTTTAGACCGTATTTTAAATTATTAATTAATTTTTCTTTTTAATTTTCGTAATCGTAATATATACTCCGTTTAGTTCTACCTTTTGAATTCTATTTCTTCAACACAGCCTTTAGGGTTTTTATGTAAACAGTTGACGATTTTTTCTTTTGTTCGTTAAGAATCTCAAAGCCAACGCCTTGCTTTTGAAGGATCTCTCTTGCTGCCACTTCATCTTCTAAAGTTAAGCCAGTTTTCTTTTTAGGAGGCTCAGCTTCAAAAATAGAAAAATGAATCTCTATCTTTTCAATTTTTCTACGACCTTTGCCCTTCGTTTTTGATGGGAATCTATATATCATTTTCTTTTCTAACTCTGCTTTGGCTGGTTTGATAATTTTATCATTTGTTCTCCCTAATATATAAGCCTCAGGCACCTCTAAAACGTCACGGAATTGTTCTAGAAGTAGCCTGTTTAACAGCATACAAGCCTTTTGGCGTGCTTTCCAGCTATCCTCATCAACTCTAATAGCAGTATCTCCTGCTTTTTATGTTTTAACTCATTATCCCAATAATCTAGCTCTTTAATAGTTAGAGGTTATTTTTTCTTTGTTTTATCTCTAATGTTGATGTCATGTTTGTAAAAAAGAAACGGAATAAAAAGCGAAATAATCTCTATTTTCAAAGTTTCATCATTAATTTCTTGAGTTACAAAAAAAAATCCAGATATTCCATAACCTTTTTCTTTGTCAATTTCATAGCGTTTTGAAACTGTTAAACCAGGGATAAAATCGCTAAACTTCTCTTTTGTATAGGGTCTAGTTGTGGAAGCTTCCCATATCTCAAGCGATAACCCTCTCTTTAATTTCAAGGCCTTTGTTTCACTTATTAAACTCTTTTAATAACCACCCAAATACATTCACAAAAATATTTTTTGCAAAATAAATACGCAACCTATTTAACTGTTTATTAAATCCTATTTTCCCCATTTTTCACCTCAAAATTATAATTATCACTACAATATAGGGTTTATAATCTTATGCTCCACACATCCGAGTATTGATTTTGCTGGACTAACATGGTGGTGGTGTTTCTCTAGTAGTATTTAATAGTCTTTAAGGGTATTTAAATAGTAAAAATAAATAAAAAATTAGTGAACTATCCCATTCTAATTAGAGAAGGTGGTAATAGTTCATTTTTATTTTTAGATAATTTTAATTTTGAAGCTCTGATTTGCTCAAATTCATGAAAAAGATTGCATTCGACGGTTTTTTTGAGGGCTTTTAAGACTTTTGAAGGCCTATATTTTTCTACTGCTGGAAATATAACTTTGTCACAAAATTTTTCATGGTTACTGAATGACTTTTCAACCTTCTTTTTAAAAATTTAAAGATTGAAAAAATTTATCTTCAGGCTCACTTTCATTTTTATCTTTGTCTTTTATTTTTTCTATTGTTCTATTTCTTTCTATAAGGTTTCTATATTCTATTATTATATTGGCTAAATCTGGACAATCTTTTGTTAGAATTAACCAAGAATTTGCTGATTTAACCAACTTATTAACATCTTTTAGCAAATAATCTAGCAGATATTACCAAGGAGCATTGTCTAAATTAACCAAGTTTTCTTTTATTTTTTTTAACTCAGATTTCTTTTCTAAACTTAACATTAAGATCCAACCACGATAAGTTAAAGCATACGACATCGTATTCGTGACTCTTTTATTATTTTGATTTTTTATTAACAAATCATTTTTTACTAAATTTTTTATAAGAGTTCGAATTTCAGATCTTGAAAAGTATGGTTGAAACTCTTGAATTTTAGTACTAGACATTTTAAGCCATAGCTCATTATCAATATTTTTATCAAAAATTATTCTTTTTTTTGAAAGGTAATAGATGTTTTGTAAAAATATAGATTCATTAATTCCTATTTTTAAGGCTAAGTTTTCATTAAAAAAATGCATTTTTCCTCCTAAATTTCAAAATTTTTAAGACACGAATATAGCGTTTAAATATTTATATTATATATACCTCTCAATACTTAAATTGTCAAAAAATTTTTAAAGGTATTTATTATACAAAATATTGTATGATAAATGCAGAAGCAAAATGGATTTTAGAAGGTGAGATTGTATGGTGGGCTCTTTTATCAAATAGTTTCTCTTAAAACCTAAGAAATTTTTTTGTACTCAAAAGTAGATAGTTCAAAAGCTTCATCTCGAGTAGAATATCCTAAAGAACTATGACCTCTTTCTGACTTGTAAAAATTTAAATATGATTGGATTCATTTTTATAATTCCAGTGTTGTTTTATACTCATAAAGATATAAATAATCATATTTAATTGTTCTCCAAAATCTTTCTATCCAGATATTATCCAGGCAACGTCCTTTTCCATCCATACTTAATAAAGCGCCTGATGAAAGCACCATTTCGATAAACTCATTACTCCATATTGACTTCCTTGATCCGTATTTAATATTTCTGGTGAACCATAAGTTTTTACTGCATTTTTGTAACAATTAATACAAAAATCTTTAGATATACTGTTTTACAATTCCCAAGTTAATATTTTACGACTGTAAACATCAATTATTGCAGTTAAATACATAAAACCTGTCGGTGTTTTTAAATAGGTAATATCAGTTGAGCATACCATATTAGGCTTTTCATTCTTTATATTCTTCCAAAGATAAGGGAATTTTTGTGCTCTATCCATAGCTAACATCCTCCTAATAATTTTATTTTATGGTATAATTATACCTCAAAAATTTTCTTAAGGTAATGGGAAAGCTGTCTTAAATCGTTAATCAATTATACTTTTCCATAATCCTTCCATTTTATCATTCAATACCAATTTTACATATTTTCAATTTCTTCTTGTACTAATTTAGATATTTTTTCTTTAGTTAATTCTTTAGATAACATCATTGGAGTTATTTTAAAATAAACATTTTTTTGTAATTTTTTAACTTGTATATCTGTTAATTCAAACAAAAATTTAAATGTTTGAATTGTATCCTCAGCATATTTTTTGAAATTTGATAAACTTGACATATTATTCTTTATTATAATTTCAGGTTCTATTACATTAACTTCTTCAATTTTAATGTTTGTTTTTACTCGCGGATTTTTTAAAATGTATATAGAAATAAGATTGTTTTTAGCTGCTTTAAATGCTATTTTTTGGATTTTAGTATTTGAACCACATTCTTTAATATATTCAGAGTATACTTTTTCCTCTAACTCTATTTTTCTTTTATCTGCTAAACTATTGAAATATATTAAGGCTTGTTCTTTTTCAACACTAGTATATTGTTCTATCTTTACAAACTCATTTTCTGTATTATTTTTTATTTCTTTAACAACAACTTTTTCAATTTCAATTTCCCAATTCTCTTTAAGTGCTTTTAAAAAATAAGCTCTTATTTTTTCTACTTTATTTTTCTTTATATATTTTGCTACTTGAACAACACGTTGTAATCCGTACTCAAATATAGCATCACTTATAGTTTTAGGCATCGATTTTAAAGCTTTAGCTCTAGATGGTAGACATAATATTACAGCATCTATCATCTCTTTACTTGGAACTATCCCTGTTTTATTTGAAATCTCTTGTAAATTATTTTGTGTATTAGATATTAATGAATCTTCCATATCGCTTATAGTTAAAGCTGTTGCTATTTTTCTAAATTCATTTTTGTCTTCAAAAAATCTTCTTTGCTTTTCTTCTACATTTGTTTTACTAAATACTATTTTAATAGTTGAATTTTCCCAAGTAGTATTTTTTACTATTTCAAAACTTTCTACAAGGTTCAGACGTTGAAGTTCTAAAAAACTTTTTCTTAGAGTTTCTATAGTTCTGTAAAAATTTTTACTATCTGATTTAAGTGGAATTCTTTTTATCAAAAATATACTTTCTAGCTCGAGTTTTGTATTGTCAAATCTTAATTTTTCTATTAACATATAAAGTGTTCTTGCTGTTCCTGTACTAATATTAAGAAGAATATCACTATCATAAACTAAATATCCTTTTGATAATATATTTTCATAAAAATGGTCACTCATACTTATCTTATAAACTTCTTTAACTCTGTCATCACTTATTTCTTTTTTAAGATTTTCATTTATTTTTAATTTTAAATCTATAATTTCTATATTGAAAATATTTGTTCCAATTTCTCTATTTATTATTCCACGAGCAGAATTAGAATACATAGTATTTTTAAATGTATAATTAGTTTTATTTAGTCTTTTAATAGAATTTTTAATTTTTTTATAAGCATTGTTATCTTTATCATCTTTCATTTCTTTTTTAATTTCAAAATTAGCAACAATAAAAATTCTTGGAAAACCTCTTTTTTTCATTATTTTTGAAAGAGCTATAAAAACTCTTTCATCATATTCACCTGGAATAGTTTCTCCTAGTGTAGGAGTCACTTTTATATACATATCTCTATTTTCATTGAAATAATACTTTACTGCTTGATTTGGCTTTCTTTTAGTATTTCTTGAAAATAAAGGATGCTGTATTATGTTCATATCTATTCTTACAGAAGATGTATTTTTAATCATATTTTCATCTACAATCATATCTTCTTCTATCATATCTTCTTCTTTATAATCAAGAATTTCATCCTCTAAGATTTTTTTTAACATTTATCCCCCTCGTATAATGAAGATGTAGAATCTTCATCAATTTATTTGATATAATTTACTAAAGTACTGTGGATTATTGTTTCGCCCTATAGCTAGTTTAACTAGACTATTTCATTTAGGCTATAACCAGAGCTTTATACTAATTTGTTAATTAGTTAGATAACACTTGACGTTTTATATAGGACGAGGATACATTCAGTATAAAGCTTTAGTGGAAAACAAACAGTACTTTTAATATATTTCAAGGTGGTGAATTATGATCTATGTAGGAATCGATATCGCAAAAGATAAGCATGACTGCTACATTGTTACCTCTGATGGCGTTTTTATCAGCAATAATTTAAGAATCACAAATACTCTTGAAGGATTTAATACTCTTTATTCTATTATTTTCTCAAACTGTCAAGTCGCTAGTGATGTGCATATAGGGCTTGAATCCACTGGGCACTAAGGTATATAAATTTCTTGCGTACCAAGGGATACCAAATTACGGTATTTAATCCCCTTGCTGGAGCTTCTTTTAGGAAGTCTTAAACACTAAGAAAAACTAAAACTGACAAAATTGATGCTAAGTTTATTACTACCTTACTTTTCAACTCCGAACAAGCCCCAACAGCAATTGTATCTCATGAAATTAAAGAATTAAAATCTCTAACTAGACACCGTTATAGATTAATTGGACAGTGCACTAAATTAAAAGTTTCTGTCTCGCGTTTACTTACAATTCTATTTCCCGAACTCGGGACATTAATATGGTCAATACATCCAAAAGCTAGTTATGCTATGCTTTTAGAATATCCAATTGCTTATGATATTTCTGATTGTCATTTAACTAAATTAACTAATCTTTTATCCAAAACTTCTAAGGGAAAGTACGGAAAAGATAAGGCGATAGCTTTGAAAGAGCTTCTTATTCAAATGAAAACACCATTGATGAGTATTCTTGGAATATCTTATACTCTAGGATCAATTATATTATCTGAGATTGGCAATCATACAAGCTACGCTTTTAGTTGCAATGCGTGATCCTACATTCAAACTTTATCAAGAAAAAAAGAAAAGTGAAGGAAAACATCATTATGTTGCAATTAGTCATACATCTAAGAAGCTACTCAGAGTAATTTTTCATCTTTTAAAGAATAATATTAATTTTGTTCCACAGAACTAAAAAATTTAATGATTTTATTTTTTAAAAGGCGACTTTAAAATTTATCAAAAGTCGTCTCCTAGAAATACATCCATATTTTAAAAAAAATTCTAAAAAATATTTCAAAAAAATAAAATTATATACTTGACTTCATATAGTTAGTCTAACATAATTTATAATCTATATTTTTGTATCCCCACTATGTAGGTATATGTATGTTTTTTTACTTGTTTGGATTATTGAATAGCCTTATATTATCACACTTCTTTATTATTTGCAAATAAAAGTACCCCTATTTAGTGAGGGTATTTTTTATAAAAATTTATAATTTTAAAATATACACCTACATAGTGGGGATAAATATACCTATATAGTGTGGAGAGATACCCCTACATAGTGGGGAGAAGTATACCTACATAATGGGGATAGATAGCCCTATATGGTGGGGATAGATAAAACATCTTCAAAAGCTAATAAAATCAACGACTAGATAGTTATTTTTTTTAAAAAAAAGTTCAATGCAACAATTAAACTATATTAACTAAAAAAACAACTATAAACAATATTAAAATAAAAAAAAATATAAAATCAAAGAAATTGTTCTCTATAAATATCTTTCTAAAGCTGTTATAATTTATCTCAACATTTAAAACGGGAGAACCATTTAAGACAAATATACGAATTATATCAATGTTTTAAAAGGTTAGTAACAGTTGAAACAAACTTATAAAAATCAAAATTTAGTTTTTCTTTTTATAATTTTTTATGACAAAATAAGTTGATGTGAAAGCTAATGAAGTATTACTCAACTAAAGAAATGGTAAAAATTTAAAACGTAACAGCTCAAACATTGAGAAATTGGGACTCTAATGGAAAATTGATTCCACATCATAAAACAGATAGTGGATACATATTATTCAGAAGACCAAGAGTTTGTTGAAGATATAATCTAAATAGTTACTGTTTTTATTATATAAGGAAACTGTAGAAAAAAATTTGGTAAAAAAATATTAAAATATTTGAGATAGAACAAAAAAAATAGTATAATAATGTGAAAGCTCAAAGTTGTGAAAATACCGCAAGTGTAGTGCGGGTGAATAGTTATTTGAGTCAACGTATTAAGAAGAACTAGCTTTTGGAAATATCACACCGTATTTAATATGGAATATTTCTAAAAGAACAAGATCAGAGTTGCATTTAGGGCAAATTAATGGATTCATCTTAAAAGTTTTAAAAATATGTTCAGCCCAAGAAATTTTGTCTTTAAAAAGCTTAATTTTCTTGGGTTTTTTCTTTTTATGTCTTCTTGAATAAAGTCCGAATCTTCTAATCATTTTAAAATCTTTGGGAGGAATATGCAATAATAATCTTCCTATGAATTGATCTATAGAAAGAGTTAAATAAATTTTTTTATCTGAATTAACATAAAAACCAGTTTTGTACTTATTTGATATGATACCCATATAGGGCACACATATATTATCAACATTTAATAAAAATATGAAAGTTGGTAGTATATGTCTAAAAAAATTAGATTTACAGCTGAAAAATATATGTATGTGTGCTACTTTTGATTTGTATGATAAATCAATTTTATCATACTCACTTTCTAATAAAGCAAATACAGAATTAGTACTGAAAGTGTTAGAAAACTCATATACAAAAGAGATTCTTAAAAATGCTGTTCTACATAGTGATAGAGGCGCTCAATTTACATCTTTACAGTACAAAGAAACTCTAGAAAGATTAGGAGTAACTCATAGTATGTCAAGAGTTTGAAAATGTATAGATAATGGTCCAGTGGAAGTTTTTTTGGAAATATTAAGAGTGAGAAATATTATTTGAGAAAATAATAAGGCTCGTTTATAGAAGAATTTCTAATATTCGTAACAATAATTTTCATGGAATTACTAATGAGATAGTGAAAACCAAGCCATCTAGAATTGTAATGGAAGATTTGTATGATGAACAATAAGCATCTCTCAAAGTCTATAGCTGAACAAAATTTCTATAAATTTATAACTTATATGAAATATAAAGCTGAATTTAATTTGATTGAATTTATACAAGTACCAAGATTTTATCCAAGTTCTAAGACGTGCTCAGATTGTGGAGCTATTAAGAAAGATTTAAAACTTTCTGATAGAATTTTCAAATGTGAATGTGGTCATATTATGGATAGAGATTTAAATACGAGTATAAATTTAAGTAATTATAGAGTTTCTTAAAAAAGAAAACTATAATATGTTCTTTTATTATATATCTCTTTTTTTAGCTTATATTATTTGAGTTAATTTGCAAAAAATAATATCTACATGAAGAATATCATTGATTATACTGTAATCAAAACAATTTGAGAATATAATATTAATTTTCCCTAAAAAAATAACTGATTTTTTTTCTAAAAGTATGCTATACTTTCGGAAAACAAATTTTTTTATGGAGTGGGGAACAGTGAAAATAAAAAAAATATTGAATAACAATGTTGCAATCTCAGAAAATATAGATGAGAAAGAGATTATTGTTGTTGGGTGTGGAATAGCATTTAAGAAAAAGATTGGTGATATGTTAGATGAAGCTTTAATTGAAAAAATTTTTATATCTTCCGACAATCAAACTAAGAAAAAAATTCAAGTTTTGTTAGATGAGATACCAATAGAGTATATCAGAATAACGGATAAAATTGTTAGGCATACAAATGATATTTTTAAAAAGGAGTTGAATGATATAACTTACATAGGAATAGCAGACCATATCTACAGATCTGTAGATAGGTTCATAGCTTCAGGTGAATTAGTGAATGGACTTTTATGGGATATAAAAAGGCTATATAAAGAGGAGTTTGAAGTTGGACTTTATGCCTTAGAGGTTATAAAAGATGAATTGAAAATTCAAATGCCAGAAGATGAGGCAGCTTTTATTGCGACTCATATAATCAATGCTAAGTTGAAAGAAACAATTCCAAATGTAATTGATATAACAAAATTGATTAATGAAATTTTGAATATTGTAAAATATAATCTATTACTAGATTTAGATGAAGAAACTCAGTCTTATTATTATTTTATAAATAACATTAAATTTTTAGCACAGAAAGTTATAAATAATAAAATCATTAAAGATATTGGAGAATATGATGAAATATATATTGCAACTACTAAAAGTTTTCCAAGAGAATATTACTGTGTTGAAAAGATAACAGAATTTATAGAACGTAAATATAAAAAAATATTAAATATAGATGAAAGAGTCTTATTAACTCTACAAATTGTAAAAATTAAGAACGAAAAAAACTGAAAAAGTTTGACGTATGAAAAATAATGTGTTAATATAAATTACAAATCAAACAAAAAAAATATAAAACAGGATTGTTACTGTGAGAAGGCAAAACCTAAGTAAGATAGAGATTCATTTTTCTATTTACTTAGGTTTTTTATTTTCTATAAAACAGGCAAGACCCATTTATAAAAAATTAAATGGAGGAATGGGTTATGTATCAAGAGTTAGGAAAGTTAATTCTAGAAAATGTTGGAGGAAAGGAAAATATTTCAAATGTAATTCATTGTGCAACAAGATTGAGATTTAACTTAAAAGAAGCTAAAAAAGTTAATGTAGATAAAATTAAAGTTGCAAAGGGAGTTATAGGAATAGCCGACAGTAATGGCCAATTTCAAGTTATTATTGGAAGTGAAGTTTCAAAAGTCTATAAGGAGATTCTGAAAATTGTAGGAGCTATTGAAACTGAAGGAGAATCTTCTGAGAAAAAAAGAGGAATTGTAGGATTTTTTGAAGTTATTTCAGGAATATTCACTCCAATTATTCCACCTCTTACAGCAGCAGGAATGTTAAAAGCAGTTTTGGTATTGGCAACAACTTTTGGATTTTTGAGTAAAGAAAGTCAAACATTTTATATATTTAATTTTGTAGCAGATGCAGCGTTTTTCTTTTTCCCAGTAGTTTTAGGATATACATCAGCTGTGAAATTTAAATGTAATCCATATATGGGTATGTTAATTGGAGGAGCTTTAATTCATCCAAACTATTTATCATTAGTTAATTCAAAAGAAGTGGTTTATTTTTTAGGAATGCCTTTAAGACTTGTCAACTATGCTTCATCTGTTGTACCAATAATAATGATTGTTTATATTATGTCTTTTGTAGAGGAGTTTGCAGATAGAGTTTCACCTAAGTTTATCAAATTTTTTTCTAAACCTTTAATTACTGTATTGATAATGGCTCCACTTAGCTTCTTATTGCTAGGACCATTAGGATCAATTGCAGGAGAAGGTTTAGCTTTAGGAGTAGAACAAATTAACAGCTTTGCTCCGTGGTTAATTCCTGTTATAGTTGGAGGAACAACACCGTTATTAGTTATGATAGGAATGCATTATGGATTAATTCCAATAGGATTTAATGAGTTAGCTATAAATGGATTTGATACAGTTGTTGGACCAGGAATGTTAGTTTCGAATGTTGCTCATGGAGGAGCAACTCTAGCTGTTGCATTAAAAACTAAAAATAGAGATTTAAAACAACTTGCTGGAAGTGCGGGGTTTACTGCTTGTTTAGGAATAACAGAACCAGCTATGTATGGAGTGACAATGAAATTGAAAAAACCTCTTATATCAGTAATGTTAGGTGGAGGTTTGGCAGGACTATATTGTGGAATTATGGGAGTTGTGCGTTTTTCAACAGGAATTCCAGGACTAGCATCATTACCAATATTTATAAGTGAAATAAAACCTATGAATATAATTCACGCTGCAGTAGCTTGTGCAATAGCTTTTTCAACAGCATTTATATCAATATTTATAATAGGGTTTGAAGATATTCCAAACGAAGATTCTGAACCTATTAAAAATGATAACATAAAAAAAGAGTTACCTGCAGATGGAGCTATTCAAATTAAATCGATAGCAAAAGGGGAAGTTATTCAATTATCAACTGTAAAAGATGACGCCTTTGCAAGCGAAAGTTTAGGAAAAGGGTATGCTATAATACCTGAAGTTGGAGAAATATATTCACCTGTAGATGGAGTTATTAGTTCAGTCTTTACAACAAAACATGCTGTTGGATTAGAGGGAGAAGATGGAACTGAGATTTTGATTCATGTTGGAATAGACACTGTGAGATTGAATGGAAAGCATTTTGAATCTTGTGTAAAAGAGGGAGAAAAAGTAAAAGCTGGAGATATTTTAGTGAGATTTGATAGAGATGTAGTTATGAAAAAAGGATTTGATATTTCTACTCCTGTTATTATTACTAATTCGAGTGATTATGCAGAAGTAATAGTTTCAAAATTTGGAAAAGTAAATGTTGGAGAAAATATATTAGTGTTAGCATAGAAAGAATTATATGAGGAGGAGAGTTATGAAAAAAATAATACCAGAAAACTTTTTATGGGGAGGAGCTATTGCTGCTAACCAGTGTGAAGGAGCATATTTAGAGGGAGGAAAAGGATTGTCTCCTGTGGATATACTACCAGGTGGTATTCCAATTAGAAAAGAAGCGCTAGCAGATGTGAGAAAAACTTTAGAAACAACTTATGATTATTATCCTTCGCATGTTTCAATAGATTTTTTCAACAGATATAAAGAGGATATAAAATTATTTAAAGAGATGGGATTCAAATGTTTAAGAACTTCAATTTGTTGGGCTAGAGTTTTTCCTAATGGTGATGATTTAGAACCAAATGAAGAGGGATTAAAGTTCTATGACTCATTAATAGATGAGCTTATAAAAAATGGAATAGAGCCCGTAGTTACAATAAACCACTTTGATACTCCACTAAAATTAACAAAAAAATATGGTGGATGGAAGAATCGTAAATTGATAGCGTTCTATACAAGATATTGTGAAGTTCTTTTTAATAGATATAAAGGAAAAGTAAAATATTGGATGACATTCAATGAGATAAATATGATTCTTCACATCCCATCTTTTGGGGGAGGGCTTGTTTTTGAAGAAACAGAAAACAGAGAGCAATGTATGTATGAAGGAGCACACTATCAACTTGTTGCAAGTGCATTAGCTACAAAAATTGGTCATGAAATAGATTCTGAAAATATGATTGGATGTATGCTAGCTGCAGGAACAGTATACCCAAATACTTGTCATCCTGATGATATTTTAGTAGCTCAAGCTGCAAATAGAGAAAATTACTTCTTTATAGATGTTCAATCGAAAGGTGAATATCCAAGATATTCAAAAAGATTATTCCAAGAGATGGGAATAAAATTAGATATAACTGATGAGGATAAGAAGATTTTAAAAGAGAATACTGTTGACTATATAGGTTTTAGTTACTACTCGAGTAGACTAAAAAGTGCTGATCCTGAGGTTATGAAAAATATAAAACCTGGAAATGCATTTAAAACTTTAGGAAATCCATATTTAAAAGAATCAGAATGGGGGTGGACGATAGATCCAGTTGGACTGAGAGTGACAATGAATGATCTATATGATAGATATGGAAAACCTTTATTTATTGTAGAAAATGGACTAGGAGCAGTTGATAAAGTCGAAGCCGATGGAAGCATAAATGATGACTATCGTATAGAGTATTTAAGACTTCATATCGAGCAGATGAAAGAAGGAATCAAGGATGGTGTTGAGCTTATAGGTTATACACCTTGGGGATGTATAGATTTAATTAGTGCTGGAACTGGTCAAATGAGTAAAAGATATGGATTTATATATGTAGATAAAGATGACAATGGTGTTGGAACTTTAGAAAGAAGCAGAAAAAAATCATTCTATTGGTATAAAGATGTTATAGCAGCAAATGGAGAAAATATATAAATAAAAATATACCCATACATTCTAGGCATAGATAAAACATCTTTAAAAGTTAATAAAATCAATGCCTAGATAGTTTTTTTTGTTAAAAAAAGTTCAATGCAATAATTTAAATCATCCTTGCAAAGTAATAATTCCATATCTTAAGTCACTAAAAAATTTATTTTCTAATACTCAACCAATCTTTACCTGTCTTTAAAATCTCTCCAAAGAATATAGGATTTGTAATAACAGATATGTCGTTATTTTTGTACCCATCTATCCTAAAATAACTATCTTTAGGAAGAGAAATTTTAATATGAAGTTTATCTCCAATAACTTCAGAGTGTATTTCGCCATTAACAATCAATTTCCAAATTATATTTTCATTTGCTGAAAGATTCAATTCGATAAGGTTGTGATTTAAAGTTTCCCCAAAGAAAATTTCTTTTTTTTCGTTTTTATCAGATATTTCATAAAAAGAAAAATCTAATTCTCCAATTGTAGAAATATAACTTTTTCCAATTTTTAAACTTTGAAGTAAATTATTAACAGAAAATCCATTCATATGAACATAATTTAAAGGTCTTCCTAAAAAACTTGAATCTTTATGAATGAAATCAGTATGAGAATCACTTCCACCAACAGCAAATATTTTATAACCATTCATTAATAAACCATCAAAAGCTTTTAAAGCATCAATATTAAATTGAGTTTTTTGTTCGTTATATGGAGAGTTTAAAACTTCAATTAAATCAAAGCTGTTTAAATCGAGGTTATAATTCACTCCCATAGTATCATTTAAAGGATGATTCATAACAAGCAAAGCATTTTGTTTTTTAGCCCATTCAAATATGATCTTTAAAATCTCTGCTCTAACCTTTTTTCCTTTTAAAAAAGCTGAATAATCAGGAAGAGTTTTTAAGCCTAAAAAATTAAAATGCCCATTCTCCATCAGAGTAAGTTCAGTTGAGGGAATAATTGGAGAGTTAGTCAATGGAGTTTTTGTTGAAACAACATTATGGTCAGTTAGAAATACAAAGTCAAGACCTAACTCTTCAATACCTTTTGGCAAGTTTCTTAAATCGAGTAACCCATCTGAAAACTTTGTATGAGCATGAAGCTCTCCTTTGTACCATCTACTTTTTTTTGAAAACTGTTTTTCAAAATCAAATTTAGATATATCCATAAAAGATAAAGAGTTATTCATATCAACATTTTTTAAAATTTCTAAAACAAACATCCCCCTAAAAGCATAAGGTTTCGTTATTTCAAGTTTCCAAATACCATCCATAAGTTCACCAGGAAGAGAGCAGTTAGAGCTCTCTTCAAAACTTTTACCACTATAGAAAATTTTTTCTTTAGATTTAAAAGTTGTTAAGATTCTAATATTTCCATTTGGGTCTTTTAATGTTACAGGAAAATGTTCATCTGGACAATTTTTTAAAAATAAAATTATATTTTTTTTAATATTTCTAAAGTTTAAATTGAAAGTTAAAACCTCACACTCTTTTTCTGTAAATATTCCATTTAAAATCATAAATTTTCGCCATTATTACTTAAAATAGGATTAATATACTCCATAGAATCATATGCAACAGAGATATTAAATTGTAATTTTTTAACTAACTCTTCAATCTCTTTATGAGTTTTCATAGGATCATGCCCAAAATGAGTTATAATAATAGGCGTCTTAGAATTAATAGAGTCAAAACTTTGAAGCTTTGTCAAAACTTCTTTTAGGGTTCTTAAATCTAAGTGGTCAACATTATCTTTATTACAGTCTAAGAAAGTACATTCAACAACGATGCTATCAAATCTATATTTTTTTATAAAATCAAATGTTTTTTCAGAGTAAACGCCTGTATCAGATGCGTGAAGTCTAGTTTTGTTATACTTATCTTCAATTATAAAATTCATCCCTAACTCCCCAGTATTAAGACCAGTGTGTCGAGCTTCTATTGGAGTAAATTTAAACCCTTCAAATTTGAAAGATTGAAAGTTTTTTATAGGTATAATATTTAGGTGTTGTGTTCTTTCAGCTAATTTAGCTAGATGTTTTGGTTTAATTCCAGATTTGATTTGTGAGTTAAGCCATTCATAAGAGGTTTCATTAACAAAAATATGAATAGGATCTTTTATTTTTATCAACTCTTGGATATCTAAGTGATCGTTATGAGTATGAGATAAAATAATTCCCTTTATGTTATTAAAATCTATTTTATTTTCTATGATTTGAGTTCTAATATCAGGAGAAAAATCTAGTAAAATTCGATCCTCTAATAAAAATGAGGATCTTTTTCTTAGATTTTTCCCTCCTAACTCTCTAACTTTTTTGCAATACTCACAAGAACAAAATGGATCAGGAATTCCACTTGCAGATCCAGTTCCTAAAAAAATAGTTTTCATATTAATTAACCTCTTTCTGTATATTTTTTCAAAAGTGCTCCAGAAACTTCAACGAACACTGATATTGTAATTAATGTTATAAGAGCTGTTCCAGCGGCATTAAAATCATATGCTTTTATAAATTTAGAAACTATATATCCAATTCCCCCAGCTCCAACTACCCCTATTACAGATGATTGAGCCATATTAGATTCAAATCTTAAAGCTGTCCAACCAGTTACGACTCTTTTTATGTTTGGAACAACAGCAGCTTTTATAATATTAAGCCAAGAAGCACCAGTTGATCTAATAGCTAGAATATTTTCATCCCCTAAATCTTCAATAGATTGTAAATAAGCTTTTGTTAAATAAGAAACAGTGTGTACAGATAATCCTAAAATTCCAGAAAAAGGACCAAGTCCTATTGAAGAAACAAATATAACTGCCCAGATTAAAGATGGAACAGCTCTTATAAATGACAAGTAAGCTTTTATTCCAGTAGCTAACGGTTTCCAAGGTGTTGTGTTCCCCGCAGCTAAGAATGCAAGGGGAATAGAGAAAATCATTCCAACTAGAGTAGCTATAAAAGCAATTTCAAATGACTCCCAAACAGCTATTAAGACAAATTTAAAAACGCTTAAATCAGGTCTTCCAAAATCAGCTAAAATTCCTCCAAGTCTTGTCATTCCTCTAGAAAATCTATAAAAATCTAGATTTAATTTAAATAATGAGAAAATAAATAGAAGTATTATACTTAACATGATTCTATTTAAGAATTTATCAGTTTCATGGTCTTTAATTTTGATTTTTCCAAAGTAGTTTTTATTCATTTAGATTATCCTCTTTCTTAAAATATTAGAAATTATTTCAGTGATAATAACACAAACAACAATTAAGATAATTCCCATAGCTGCAGTTTTATACTTCATTAAACTTAGATTGTTACTGATGTACATACCTACTCCACCAGCTCCAACTAATCCAATTATAGATGATGATCTAATATTGTTTTCAAGAGAGTAAATAGTCCAAGAAATAAAGCCTGGAAGAGCCTGGGGAATAGCACCAAATCTAATAACTTGTATGTATGACATTCCAGTTGCTTTTAAAGATGTTAGCAGTTCTAAATCAACTTCATCTATAGTTTCATAGTAAAATCTGGTCATACTTCCAATATTTCCAACAGTTAAAGCGATAACTCCAGTTGTAATTCCAACTCCAAAAGCAGGAACTAGCATAAGAGCCCAAATAATGTTGGGAACGTTTCTAATAACTGCCATAAAACCTTTAACAGTAGTTCTAACCCATTTAATATGCATAGTCTTTTCTGAGCACAAAAATCCAAGTAAAAAAGATATAACAGATGAAAAAACTAATGAAATGATAGCAACACAGAAAGTGTCTAATAGTGGAGATAAATAATCACTATAACTTTCCCAGTTTACAGGAAGCATCTCTTCAGTGATAAAAAATACAGCTTCAGGAAGTTGTTGTAAAAATAATGAAAAAGAGAACTCTATTCTTTGTGCAATTAAAAGATAAATAAGAGAGATCGCTCCAATTACTAATAAATCAGTTTTAGCACTAAAGAACTTGATAAGTGATTTAAAAAGTTCTTTAGCTGAAACATTTGTAAACGATTTACTAAAAATATTAGATGGTTTGATAAAAGATATATTAAATGTTTTGTCCATAAATCTCACCTATCTTTTCTTCTGTAAGATTTTCAGGAATATCATCAAAAATAATTTTTCCTTTATTCATCCCAATTATTCTAGTAGCATATTGTTTAGCAAATTCAACTTGATGAAGGTTAACAATACATGTTAGATTATCTTCAACACAGATGTTCTTTAAAGTTTCCATAACAACTTCAGATGATTTAGGATCTAAACTTGCTATTGGTTCATCAGCTAATATAAGTTTAGGATTTTGAGCAAGAGCTCTAGATATTCCAACTCTTTGCTTTTGTCCGCCACTTAGTTCTGATGCCTTTTTATAACAATGATCCTCAAGACCTAATCTTTTTAATATATTTAAAGCTTTTATTTTATCCTCTTCAGAATAAAGTTCAAAGAAACCTTTTAGATTTGTCATATAACCCAGTCTTCCATGAAGAACATTTTGAACAACTGAAAGTCTTTCGATTAAGTTATAGTGTTGGAAAATCATTCCCATCTCTCTTCTCACTTTTCTAAGATTTCCACCAGATATTTTAGATATATCTTTTCCATTAAAGATAATTGCTCCACTAGAAAGAGGGTTCATTGAGTTGATAGTTCTCAAAAGAGTTGATTTACCAGCTCCAGAAGATCCTATAATAGCCACGAATTCACCTTTTTTTATATCTAAATTAATATCAGATAAAGCTAAAAATTTATTATCATATATCTTGTTACCATTTTTTATTGAAACTATATTTTCCATTTTTCTCCCTTTCACTAACTAAAGTTATTTACTATTTTTATATAATTAATCTGTACTAAGTTCTATTAAGTTAAGATTTTTCATAACTTGTTCAATTATATCGAAATCTTTAAGCTCTACTTTTATATGTTGCTCTCCATCTTTTTTACCGTAGAAGTTTTGCATAAAGCTAGGATCATTATAATTCAAGAAGAAATTTTCTAACTTTTGCTTTAACTCTTTTGGTAAATCTTGTTGTATTAGCCATAAATTATCTGGAATAACAGAACTCTTATAGATAATCTTATGATTATCTGGAGTAAAGAATTTTCTATTCTTTATGTATGAGTTTGATGAGATAACTCCAATATCAGCATCTTTATCAAGTAAAGCTCTAACAGTATTTGTCGTCGAACCTGTTTCATAAGGCTTAAATTTAGTGTTGAAATCATTTGTATCTTTTATAATTTTACTACTGATAAGATCATTTACTGGCCAAAGATAAGTTGAACCAGACGATTGTTTTGTATAAGCAAAAGTATATGGTCTAGTTGGATTTATTAAATCCTCTTTAGTAAAACCATTTATATTTGTATCAGGTCTTGTTATGAAATATGAGAATTTTCCCCAGTTCTGTTTTTTTCCATCTTTGGCAAAAGAAACAAGAGGCTCAATCTTCGTTCTTTGAGAAGTTATAAAGTAAGGCATAGCACCAGTATATGCAATATCCGTTCTGTTTTTCTTAGCTCTTAAAGACTCTCTTAAAGCCATATCAGAAGATGGTTCAAACCATTCAACTTTCATTCCAACACTAGCTTCTAAATCTTTTAAAAATTGATCTTTAGCTTTCACTTTCATCTCAAGGTCTTCGTCAATTCCAAAAGCTATAACTAATTTTTGTTCTCTGCTATCTTTTTTTCCACAACCAGATACAAATAAAGATGTTCCTAATAAACCAAATGTCAGTATCTTTTCAAATTTTTTCAATTTAATTCCTCCAAATTATAAATTATTTTAATTTTGTTTCGTAGAAACTCTTAACGTCATCCCATTTATAATATGGCTTCATAGAACTATTGATAGGTAGGTTAACCTCTTTTTCGTTGTGAAGCATTTTAACTATAACATTACTTTTATCATTGCTATAGAATAACCATTGAACGTTCGTTGACATTCCTGATACTTCTCTACCTAACCAAGTTTTATAAACATCTTCAATTTTATCTTGTTTAACAGCCATTCCATTAATTTCTAAAAGCGTTATAAACGGAATCATTGTTTCAGCATGAGCAAATCTTAAATTAGCACTGATATTCTTATTAAGAAGAGCCTCGTCACTAGTCTTAATAAAATCTTTTAAAAGAGGTAATGCGATTGTAGTAGCAATATCATTTCCAGTTTTTCCAGGTCCTTTTTCATAAAAATCATATAAGTTATCTACTTCTTCGTACCACTTTAGTTGTTCTTTAGAGAAAAGGTTTCCAATTCCTAAATCTACTCCAATATTAGATTGAATAATATAAAGGTCGTAGATATTTCTAACAGCATCTGTTGGATTTTTTAAAACTGTTTTACCTTTAGCATCTTTTAATTTAAACTCTCCTTTTTCTATTTTTTCAATAAATTTTTTTGAGAACAATTTACTTAAAACTTCGTTGTTGAAATCTTTAGTTTTAGAATATTTTTCAACATCTTTTCTCCAATCACCATTATCTACAAACTCTTCATACTCAGGTGAAAGGTCATAGAACCTTAAAATATTATCTTTTTTAGTATTTGTTGAAATTTTGAAATTAGTTGATGGTGTATATTTTGATAGCTCTTCTAAAAAAGCATCTCTACTTTGTTGAGCTCTTTCAACATATGTAGAACTAGCAATAATATCTTTTCCAAATATCTCTTTATTATTTTCATAGAATCTTTTAGCAATTTCCTTTTGTTCTGTAGCTCCAACTTGAGTTAAAAGTCCGTAATTTCCTTTTTCTATTTCAATAATTTTAGCAACTTTTTTTTTCAGATTAAGACCTTCAGCTGTTATTTCACCATCTTTTTCAGCTATTGAAAGTAGTTCAAAAACAGATATATCGTATTTAGGTGAAGAAAGATGTCTGGATCCATGTCTTCCTAAGTAATTGATAAAAATAGGCTTGTATCCAACAGGAGTAGGTGTAACAATTGATTTTTCAAAATTATAAGGTTGTTTTGTACCAAGATATTCAAAATCTGCTGCTAAAGTGATTGATGTGCAAGTCACAATTGAAAATAAAGTTGCTTTAATGTTCATCCAATTTCTCCTCTTATATAATTTTTTTATTACATAATATTATAAGGTATAAATGTTAATAGAAGATTAATTTTGTGTAAAAGATTTGTTATTTTATATATAGCTGTTAGTTGTAACAAAAAAAATTGCCGTTTACAGGATTTTTCTTAACATAAATATTTTACAAAATTGAGATGAAAAAATTATTTTTAATAAAAAGAAAGCTTCTAAACTTAATTAAAATGGACACGTAAAAAAAGCGAGTCTATCTTGTAGGGGCTTTTTTGTATAATAATATTTAAGAGGCCAATTTTGATGTTCATATTATTGGCATATCTCGAATTGATTGTGCTAGTACAAGAATGTAATCTAAAAAAGCTGACTCCTGTACAATACAAGAATCAGCTTTTAAATATTTAACTTTCTTTTTTAAAATGCCCTTGACATAGGGTCCATTTTAAAATTATTACTAGACTTTAGACTATAGTTTATGTTATTATATTTTTAGATAAAAAAAAGTGGTCCTGAAAAGTCGGCAAACTCTTCAGAACCTTAATTGAATGATACTGACATATCAAGCAACTAATTTAAATTATTATAACAAATTTATTGAAGTTTGTCTATAAGAAATCTAAAATACTTGTAAAATATTGAGGTTATCATTCAATTCTATGATAACCTTTTTTGTTTACTTGTAATTATAACTAATATAATTTCTAAAATATTTTAGAGCTGATAGGCACTAATCAGTAGACGTATAAGCCGTCTTATGAATTGTTGCAAGAGTGAAAGCTACTCTCAAAAAAAGGCTTGGAGTGATACTTGATTTAGGGAGTATCTAAAGTTGTTCATTATTAACTAATACAAGGGTTAAGAACATATCATCTAGGGCAAGTATTAGATGAGCTGAAAAGCATTTAGATTCAGTCAGATGCGATCGAATGACGTTATACGTGGTTTGTTTATGTCTTTTCCTCTTTTACAAGGGGATAAGTCTCGGCTTCGCTCACTCTGATACCGTGGTTTGCCAAAAGACTAAACACTAGAAGATCATAATAAATAAAAATTCAAGATTTTTTTCTTAATTATGGATGTAGTTATTTTTTTAATAACTCTGTTATTTTTTTATAAACAATGATTGTTGCTTTAATATCTTCTAAGGCATCATGAGCATTTTCCAAAGAAACATCAAAATGTTTACAAAGAGTTTCTAATTTGTTGTTTTCTAAAATTGGTAAAACTTCTATAACTTGAAGAGTTTTCACTAAATTTAAAGTACAAACATTCAATTTATAATTAATAAAGCTTCCTAAGAATTTATTATTTAATCGATTATAAAAATTAAACAACATTCTAAAATCAAAAGGATAGTTGTGACAAACCATTATAAATTTATCATTTTTATCATACTTATCTACATATTTCAAAAATATAGTTTCCAACTCTTTTAAAGCATCTTCTGGAGATTGCTCTTTATTTAAATCTTCAATTTGAAATCCAATTGTATCCAAAGCACTCTGAGAGATTTCAGCTCCTAGGTGTGGACGGCATCTAACGTTAAACCATTCAACTATCTCTCCATCTATCTCTATAGCTCCCGCTATTTGAACAATTGCAGAGTTATCTGTTAATCCAGTTGTTTCTGTATCTAAGTATAGTAATTTCATAAATATCTCCTACTTTATATATTTTATTTCAATTTTAAGCTTTTGTACTATTTCCAAATTATATTAGCTTTTTTTCTAGGTGTAGTTCTTTTATATTTTATATTTGGATATCCTATAACTAAACAAGCAACAATCTCTTCAGCTCGATTTATTCCTAAAAACTCTTTTAATTTTGGGTTTTCCTGTGAAGCTTTTACTAAAAATCCACTAAATACAGTTCCTAAACCTAACGCATCCACCATCATCTTCATATTTGCAGCAGCTAAGCCTGCATTTATTGCATGTTCAGATGTTACCATTATTAAAGCTGGGGCTTTAAAGAAAAGTCTATCTTCTCCTGCAGGGTTTTCAGTAAAATCTTTATGCATATTTATCCACATTTTAGCATATCTTTTATAAAGAACATTATCAGAGTTTTCTATAATATGTCTACCGTATTTTTCTAAAATCTCCAAAGTTATTTCTCTAACTTTTTTAACGTTTTCTTTTACAACCACATAATTTACATTTTGTGCATTACTTCCAGTTTGAGTAAATCTTCCAGCTTCTATTATTTTTAATAGCTTTTCATCTTCAACATCTAAATCTTTAAAATGTCTAATAGTTCTTTCAAATCTTATAAAATTAAGTAAATTATCTGAATCTATTTTAAATTTTTCTTCGTTATACTCTAAAACATCAGTCATATTATAATCATCAGTCAAAATAGCATTAGTTGGACAAACAGCTATACAATGTCCACACTTAAAGCAATTTTTATTTTTTATAACAGCTTTACCATCCGACAACTCTATATCTTTTACAAAACAATCTTTTATACAAAGTCCACACCCAACGCACTTTGTAGAATCCACCTTAAACATGCAAATCAGCTCCTTTTACTTCAATATTATTCTTAAAAATCTTTAATTTTACTAAAAATATATTTTTATCTAAAATTAAATTATAATCTATTTCTCCTAACTTTAAAGCTTTGTGAACTATAGATAACCCTAATCCAGTACCTTCTAGCTTAAAATCTTCAGCATTTTTACCTCTGCTAAATGGTTGAATTAATTTATTTAAATCTGTATCTATATATCCTTTAAACGCATTTTTTATAAACAGATACTCATTTTCTTCGAATATTTCTACTCTTCCACCAACTTCAGAGTATTTTAAAGCATTTTGAATTAAGTTATTCAAAACTAGCTTTAAAATTCTAGAATCTCCAAATATTTTATCGTTAAATATACTTATATCTACAGATATATCTTTTTCAAGTTCAATTATATCATATTTCTCTAAAGCTGATTCTAAAATTTCATTAATACTAATCTCTTTATTTTGTACTTTAAAAACAGTGCTATCTAGTTTTGAAAGTGTCAAAAGGTTTTCTGTTAAATCTTTCATTTCATTGCTAACTTTTAAAATTATTTCATGGTATTTTTTTTTCTCTTCTGAATTTAAATCATCTAGCTCTAAAAGTGCTGTAGCATGAGTACAAATAACTGCAATTGGAGTTCTTAATTCATGTGAGGCATTTGAAACAAATGACTTTAAATTATCTATCGAAGACGATAACTCAGTTGACATTTTTTCTAAATCTTTACTTAAATCTCCAATTTCATCATCTCTATCTATAGTTATATTTTTGGGAAATTCTAACTTTGCTATTTTATGTGCTTTTTCTTTTAAATAACTAATATCTTTTGTTATTCTTTTTGAAAATATAATACCTCCAACAAGAGATATTATTGATGCTATTAACGCAGTAATTAAATTGAAAAAGTTACTTTCATGGCTATGAGATTCTATTACAGAAAGTGATGTTCTAATAATTAAAGCTTTTTCATCTTTCAACTGCCTAGCATAATAGAGTGTTTTTGCATCGTTTCCTATTAATTTTTGAGTTACAAATTTATCAAATTTTAAATTTTGGAGATTTATATTTTTACGCATATGCCCCATCATCCGATTTTTTTTGATTGATTTTACCTCTATATCAATACCATTAGCTTCTTTTATATCATAAATATAATCCTCAAAATTATCTTCTGATTCATTTATATAGATATTTTTAGCAACTTCTACTATTTTTAACATAGTAGTTTTTTTTCTATAAATATAAAACTTCTCTAGAAAAAAGATATTAAAAGTATAATTTATTAAAAGTGTTATAAGTACAATAAAGATTGAAAAACAAAATATTTTTGAAAACATATTAAATTTAATTTTCTTCAAAAACATATCCAACCCCTCTTATTGATTTTATACAATCACCATAAACTTTCAGTTTTTTTCTAAGTCTAGTTACTAACGTATCTACAGCTCTCTCTTCTCCAGAAAATTCAAACCCCCAAACTTCATTTAATAATGTTTCTCTGCTTAATATTATATTTTTATTTCTAAAAAAATACTCTAATAGTAACGCTTCTCTTTTGCTCAAAAGAGTCTCTTCTGAATCTATAAAAATCTTAAATTTATTATAATCAAAAGTAAATCCTTTTAAAGAAAAAAATTCATCACTTTCCATTTTTAAAAGTTTTTTAATTTTTATAGTTATTATTTTATTACTAATAGGTTTAACTATATAGTCATCTGCTCCTAATTCTAATCCATGGATTTCATCTAACTCTGCATCTCTAGCTGTCATTATTATTATTGGTATTTTCGAATATTGTCGAATCTCCTTACAAATATCCCAACCGTTTTTTCGAGGTAAATTTATATCTAAAAGAACAAGTGAAGGGCTAAACGAATAAAATTCTTCTACCGCAAGTTCTCCATCTGTAACTATTTTGGTTTCAAAATTTTCTTTCTCTAAATTTTTAGCTATTATTCTTGCTAAATTCTCTTCATCTTCTACTATTAATATCTTTTTTTTCATCTTTTGTTCCTTTCTTTTCTTAATTTAATATATTATACAACAAAAAGACGAGTTAGCCCCGTCTTTTCATTTATAATATTTAATTATTTTGTTTTTAACATATTTTGTTGCATTTTTGTTCTGTGAGCAGCTTTTATTCCATAAATTTCACTGTTTAACTTTTCTACTTTTTTCATATCTGGATTTTCTGTATTCATTATTTTGCTGATCTCTAAATTTTTCTCTTGAATTGAAATCATATCATTTCGCATCTCTTTTCTTAATTCAGGTGTCATATTTGAATCCATCATTAAACAGTTTCCAGAACCATTCATCATTCCACCGTTACCCATATTTCCGTTACCCATATTTCCATGCCCTTTAGCAAAAGATACCGCTGATAAACATAATACCGCTATTAATAATAATTTTTTCATAAAAATCACTCCCTTTATTTTTAATTTATTTATTCTTTATACAGTTATATTATCAATCTTTTGTTACAGAAATATGTCAATTCCTAATTTATTTAAAAGGAGAAAATATATTTATTAATGAGTATTCTTTATTTTTACTATCTAACTTTGATATATGATATATCTCAAAATAGTTATCTTCTGAAATAATATTATTTTTATTTTTATAATTTTCTATTTTTGAAAAAGACTCTTGGTTTTCAAAACTTTGACCTTCAGCATAGACTGAAATTCCAGTTGAAGAGTATTGTACTTCTGACTTTATTATATATGATGCTATTAAAAGCTCTTCATAAACTAGTGGATTAGCTTTATTAACCTTCAATACTATAAGTGTATCAATTATACTGTGTGGAATTTTAAAATCCTTTAAAACTTTTCTGATACTATCTTCTATATGAGCTATATTTTTCATCTCACTTTTATAATTTCCTAAAATAAAAAAATTTATTTCTTCAATTTCTGGATCTTTATCTAGTCTTTCTAAAGCATGCTCTAAATTATTCTCTAATCTTTCCAAATCAGTTCTAATTTTTTCTAATTTTTCAATTTCTATTTGAATCACATATTTTTGAAAAGTTATTGAGTCTAAAATATTTTCTAAACTATTCTCATCATACAAAATAGATTTTATTTTTTCCAAAGAAAATCCCAATGCTTTACATCTTTTAATAAAATCAATTTGTTGAAATTGATCAATTGAATAATATCTATATTTTGTTTCATCATCGACATAAGATGGTTTTAAAAGTCCTTCTTTATCATAGTGACGAAGTGTTTGGATTGTAACTCGTGTTAATTTTGCTGTTTCACCAATTGAAAATTTCATTTTATCCTCCAAGATTTCCTTTGACTCTATTCTTACAATAGAGTATACAATGATATATACAAAAGGAGGAAGTAAAATGTTTAAAGAATTTATTAACTATGCAATACCATCTGTATTTGCAATGTTTGTATCATCATTATATGTTATAATTGATGGTATTTTTGTAGGAAGAGGTGTTGGGAGTTTAGCTCTTGGAGCTGTTAACTTAGTTTTACCAATCTCTATATTTTTCTTTGGAATAGCATCTATGTTTGCTGTTGGAGGTGGAACTCTTATTTCTGAAAGTTTTGGAAATAAAAATATACAAAAAGGTGTCGCTATTTTTAGAGAAACACTGTTGTTTTTATTAATTTTAAGTTCTCTTTTAAGTGGAATATTTTTTATATTTTCAAAAGAGATTATTATATTTTTAGGAGCGAGTGACTCTATTCTCGAATTAGCAAATACTTACTTAAAATATTATGTTGCATTCTGTATTCCAAATATAATTGGAATTGCTTTAAGTAGTTTTATTAGAAATGATAGCAATCCAAAATTAGCTATGATTGCAACAATTTCAGGAGCTGCTTTAAATATTATTTTAGACTACATCTTTATTTTTATATTTCATTTAGGAATAAAAGGAGCCGCTATAGCAACTGGATTAGGACAAATTCTAACTGTGCTGATTATACTCTTACATTTCTTATTTAAAAAAGGTCATCTATCTTTTGGTAAAAGTAGATTATATAAAGAAAATATCTTAAACTTTATTAGAATTGGTTTTCCTTCATTTTTCATGGAAATTACTTTTTCAATAATAGTTTTTTGTATGAATATAGCTATTTTAAAAATTGGAAATAACAATCAAATGGCATCTTTTGGTATTATAAACTACTTAACAACAATAGTTTACATGCTTTTATTGGGTTTATCTTTTGGTATTCAACCATTATTTAGTTTTAATTATGGTGCAAACAACTCTGAGAAAGTTCGAAAGTTTTATAAATTTACAATTTTAAGC
This sequence comes from Cetobacterium sp., assembly GCF_051658645.1. Taxonomy (GTDB): domain Bacteria; phylum Fusobacteriota; class Fusobacteriia; order Fusobacteriales; family Fusobacteriaceae; genus Cetobacterium_A. Next base: position 9,422 of record NZ_JBOFMZ010000012.1, on the reverse strand, counting down.
TCTTTATTTATAAACTTTATATACTTTATAATTACATTTTTCTTTGGAAATGAAATTATTGGATTATTTACAAAAGAAACTACTATTTTAAAAGAAACATATATTGGACTTTTTCTTTTCAATATATCATTCTTTATAATTGGAATCAATGTTATTCAATCTGGTTACTATCAAGCTATAAATGACCCTGGAAAATCAAATATTATCTCTTGCTTACGATCATTTATATTTTTCCCTATCACTCTTTTTGTTTTAAGTAGAATCTGGGGCTTGAACGGAATATGGCTAAGTACATTATTTTCTGAAACTTTTGTTTTTTTCACTTGGAAAATACTATTTAACGAAAATTATAATTTTAGTTTTATAACTTCAAAAAATAATACTATTTAACAAAAATAAAAAAGTAGAGAGACCCATCACAATCTCTCTACCTAAAATACACTGCTATAAATATTTTTCTATCAAATAATTTTAAAACTCATAAACTTCTTTTACTCTTTTATTTATATTATTCAGAATAAAGATAAACTCATTTAATAACTTTAAATCTACTTCTATACAATAGTTAAACTGCACAACTTCATGATTTGCTAAAATACTTTAAACTTAATAACTCCTTTAATTTATTTTTGTTTACTAAAACTTCATAAAAGGTTAAATAACTTCTAATATTAAAACACTCTTAAAACTGTGTGATGGATTTTTTTAATCTTTGGCTTTGATGATTTAATTCATCTAACTATTGTTATAATTTTTAGACGTTTTTTGTTGCCTAAAAAGTTTGAAATTAAATTAAATTAAATTAAATTAATTTTATTATATTTTTATTAACTTCTGCTACGTTAAAATGCTTTTTTAAAAACTCAAATAACTCTTCACTATTTTTAAAATCTATATTTATCTTCAATCTTTGATTTACAAATTGTATTGCTCCAAATGATTTAAAATAAATTTCATAATTATTATGGAAAGCATCAAAATGATTTAAAATTAAGAAAATTTCTTCTGTTTTTACAACAGGTTTTATATTTTTATGTAAATCCCATTTTACATGAATTCCAATGCTAGTATAACTGTTAACTCTAACTTTTTCTTGAAGTAAATCTTGTTCTTCAGCTTCTTGTGCGGGAACAACTATAATTTCCTTTGGTGATTTAAATATTGATTCATTGATTAAGCTTCTTGCAACTTTTGTTTTTATTCCTTTTGTTGTAAGTTTACTTTCTAATAGAAAAGACTTTTCATATTCATCAAATATCACTTTTATAAATTTTACATCACTCATATTTCTAAATTCCATCATTTTTATTTCTCCTATTACTAATTACAAAATTATTAAATATAAAAAAACTCTACACTTGAATCATAAGTCAAAAACCGAAAAAATGCAAGCTTTTTTTGTTTTTTTTAAAAATAGTTGTCTTCTATTATATGATTCAATATTTCATCTGCTCTTCCAAAACATAGATGATTATATCCCCAAGAAGTTGTATTCTCACAACTTAATGTCTCATCAATTAGTTTTAAAATTTCTTCAAAAGATAACTTTGATTCTTCTTCTAAAAATTCTGTAATTGAATTTTTTAAGTTTGTAAAATCTAGGGATTCATTTTTTTCAGCTATATCTTCATCTAAACAAAACTCTGTATATGGTAGTAAATCTTTTAAAAACCAGTTTAAATATTCTATTTTATTTTGAAATACACCAATTGTAGCTCCTACACCTGATGAAAAATGTGTAAATTGAAATAACACTAAAAATTTATTGTCAAAACTATTTCCTTCGATTTTATGCTTTATTCCTAATACTTCTTCAATTGAAAGTCCAACAACATATTTTTTCATTAATTTTCTCCTTTTTAAATATTTATTTTCTATTAAAATTTTCTTATACATTAACTTTATACGATTTTTAAGTCTTAATCTTTTTTTTATAAAGACAAAAGCAGATGAAAAAATTTTTTCATCTGCTTTTACTTAAAATTTATATGTTGCTGATACTCCAATGGCATCTACACATTTTTTATATTCTATTCCTTTAACACTTTTATCTGTTCTATATTGTATATGAGAATATGTTCCCATTAAATCTAACTGTGAACTATATTTGTATTTAACTCCACTTGAATACATATCTGCATCAAGTACATAATCTGTATCTGTATAAGTTTGTTCGTTTGCTCCAGTATTTGTGTATTGGTATCCTGTCATTAAAGTCCACTTTTCATTTAATTGATAATCCAATCCAACTGATACTTCATAACCATTATTATAACCATCAAAGTTTCCAACATCATCTCCAGCTTCTTTTATAAAGTAGTAGTTTCCTGATGCTAATAAAGTTGTTTTATCTGTTGCTTTATAAGATACTCCTAATGCAGCTACTGCTGGTAAATTTCTTCTTCCGCTTCCTTCAACCATCCATTGTCTTATAGCTGTACTTTTACCCATTTCATCATATAGTATATCACCTATAAAATTACCACCTGCTGATTCTCTAAATCCTTTTCTTAATTTAGATTCTTTTGTATCAAAATCTAATTTTGTTTCTGTTTCATATCTCATACCTACATTCAATTTTTCATTTGGATGATAGTTTAAACCAATTATTCCTGTTACTCCAAATGCTGTTCTTTCTGAGTCTATATCATATTTCGCTTTTCCTGTTGACTTTTCATTTATACCTTTAAATGCTAATAAAGCATCTACTAGTTTTTTGTTATATGTAAAATCTCCTGAACCTTTGAATTTTTTTTCAGCGTCAACTAATCTCAAACTAACTGCACCACTCCAAGTTTCATTAAACTTTTGAGCAATTCCACCTTGAATTCCTACATAATAAGATTGTCCATCTATTGTTGAACCACCTAAAAATTTTGTATCAATTATTTCAAGCAAAGGACTACTTTCAGTTAGTTGTGGGAAAGAAGCAATTCCTCCACTATATGCAACACTTCCTCCTCCACCAATCGCTCCCATATTAAAGAAATATGCTCTATCCGCTAATTTCTTTACTATTTGAATACTTGGTACTAATGGTGAAGCTTTATCACTTTTAAAATCAAGATTTTCACCCTTTGAATCCGTATAGTTCATACTATAAGTTTTTAAATGTGTTTGGTTGTTTATTTGTACATATAACCCATCCTCAAGCCAAACAAGACCTGCAGGGTTATAATAAGCTCCTGATACCCCTATTTTTCCTACCATAGATGGATGTGCTAAATACTCTGCATCTTGCTGTGAAAGATAATCAATACTTCCTGCAAATGATGTAGCTGATGTTAATAAGGTTAATATCGCTGCTGTTCTTAACTTCATTTTTTCTCCCTTTTATTTCTAATTTTTTTATTATTATATCATATTTCCCAAATTAGAAAAAGATGTTTCTATACTTCTATTTATTATATATATATTCTATATTAGACATTTTTCAATAGATATGTTATTTTAATTTTTAAGGACACACTTATAAATGGAGGGGTTATGAAAAAATATTCAACAGCATTAGATGCTAATTTTCCAAATTTTTTGAAAGATTTAAACAAAATAATTTCTATTCCAAGTTATTTTGAAGAAGATGAAAGTAGTTATCCTTTTGGAAAAAATATTCAAAATGTATTAGAAGCAACTTTAGAAATTTGCAAAAATTTAGGTTTCAAAACTTTTATAGATCCAGAAGGATACTATGGATATGCAGAAATTGGTAGTGGGGAAAAATTAGTAGGAGTTTTGGGGCATCTCGATGTTGTTCCACCTGGTGATTTAAAAAAATGGGATAATCCACCATTTGAGCCAATAATAAAAGATGGTAAATATTATGGTAGAGGTGCACAAGATGATAAAGGTCCTACTTTAGGAGCTATATATGCTCTGAAAACTCTTTTGGATTGTGGCTTCGAGCTTAATTATAGAGTCAGATTTATATTTGGAACAGATGAAGAAAATTTATGGAGAGATATGCCTAAATATGTTGCGAAAGAGGAAATTCCAACAATTGGATTCACACCTGATTCTAGATTTCCTTTAATATATGCAGAAAAAGGATTGCTTCAATGTAAACTAACTGCCAAAAATGAAAGTAATATGATTTTTAAAGGTGGAGATGCCTTTAATTCAGTTCCATCTAGTATCCTTGTTCAAAATACCGAAGGATTAATAGAAGCTTTGAATACCTTAAACTATGAGTTTATAGATAAAAATGGTGAAATTGAAATTGTAGGTAAGAGTGTTCATGCTCAAGTTGCAGAAACTGGAATAAATGCTATCAATAGATATTTCCACGCTTTGAAAAAAAGTGGAAAATCAACAAAATCTGGAGATTTTATATTTGAAAACTTAATTGGATACGATTTTGCAGAGCCTATTTTTGGTGAAGTAAAAGATGAACATTCTGGAGAATTAAAATTCAATGTTGGAAAAGTTGAATTTAATCTTGAAAATGAAATTTTATGTATTGATATAAGAATTCCTGTAACTTATGACAAAGAGCTTATTGTAAAAAAGATAACTGAAAAAGCAAAAGAATACGGGTTCCAGTATAAAGAGCACGATTATCTAAAATCAATATATACTCCTTTAGATTCAGAGTTAATAAAAACTTTAATGTCAGCATACGTAGAGGTTACTGGAGATACAGTATCAAAACCAATAGCTAGTGGTGGAGCAACTTATGCTAGAGCTATAGATAATTGTGTTGCTTTTGGTTCGGTTTTACCAGGAAGCCCAAAAACAGAACATCAACCAAACGAATATATTATATTAGATGATATGAAAATAGCTATGAAAATTTATATGAAAGCTTTTGAAAAATTCAAAGATTAGTTATAATGGAGGGAAAAATGAAAAAAGAGAAAAAAATGTTTAGTGCATATACAATTGTATTCGTCTTTTTAATAATAACAGCTGCTTTAACTTGGATAGTTCCTCAATCTATAATTTTTGATAATAATGGAGTTAAAGAGGTTGTATATAACGCTGTATTTAATGATTCTGGAGAAGTTGTAAGAGAAGCTGGTCGTTTACCTGCAGGACTTTGGGACATTATAATGGCTCCAATTAAAGGCTTTGAAAAATCAAGCTCTGTAAGTATAGCAATACTTATGGCAGGTGCTTTTTTAGGGCTTATAAACTCTGTAGGAGCTATGGATGCTGGTATTGGTTCACTTTTGAAAAAATATACTGGAACAACTTTAATCGCAATTCTAATGTTTACATTTGCTATTTTTGGAAGTGTTTTTGGATTTTGGGAAGAGATTCCAGCTTTTTCAATAGTAATAGTTCCATTATTTGTACTCGCTGGTTATGATGTCATGACAGGATTAGCAGTTTTAACAGTTGGAGCAACAGCTGGAAACATGTCAAGTATTGTAAATCCTTTTTCAACTGGTGCTGCTATAGGAGCTATAGGAAATCCAGATTTATCTCTTGGAAGTGGTCTTGTTTTAAGACTTTTAATGTTTGTTCTTCTTTATTTTATAGGTTTATTTTTTACTGTAAAGTATGCAAATGAAGTAAAAAAAGATAAAGAAAAGTCAATACTTCGAGGTATTGAAGTAAATACACTAACTAATAATAATGCTGAGTTACCAGAGTTAACAAAGAAAAGATTTTGGTCAATTATAGTTTTAGTAGGAATAATAGTTTTATTGATACTAGGTTATATGCCTTGGTATGAAATTAAAATGGAGAATGGAAAAACTTTCCAAGATATAATAAATGCTCCTCTTTATTTACTTGCTAAAGTTCCTGTTTTAGGTAATGTTTTTGGAGCTAAACACATTACTCCTTTAGGAGATTGGTATTTTGGTGAATTTTCATTTGTATTCTTATTAGGTTCATTATTAATTGGATTTATTAATAAGATTCCTGAAGATAAATTTGTAAAAGAGTTTGCGAATGGAGCAAAAGACCTTTTAGGTGTTGTTTTAGTTTTATCTGTTGCAAATGGAATTTCAATATTGATGGGTGGAAAAACCGCTGGAATGTCTGTTACATTTGTTTACTGGATTCAATCAGCACTGCAAGGTATACCTGCATGGGCATTCTCAATTGCTGCTGTTTTAGCTTATGTTGGAATTGGATTCTTTTTACAGTCAACAAGTGGTGTTGCTGGAATCACAATGCCTATATTAGGAGCGGTTGCAATGGCATTATTCCAAAATTCAAAAGTTGGAGCAGCTGGCGGACAAATCATGTTAATCTCTGCATTTACTCTGGGATTAAACTTTATGTCGGGAATATATCCTGGTGCTACAACTATGGGAACCTTAGAATTATTTAATGTTCCTTATGATAAATATTTAAAATTTGTATTAAAAATATTTATTACAATGCTCGCAAGTGGTTGTATTTTAATATCTGTATCTCAGTATCTAGGTTTAATATAGATTTCGGTCAAAATTATATCAAAATTATATCTTCGGTCATGACCGAAGGTATTTTTTTTTATTAATTATTTAACCATCTTAATAATCTTTCATAATTTTCTTCTGCGTCTTTTAGCCCTAGATTATATAGATCTTTTATTTTATTTAAGTCTTTTTCTAATCTATCAACTACTACAATTTTAGTTGGTCTAAAAACAAAAGCATCACCTTTTTTTTCTAGCTCTTCTACTTCTCTTAACTCTTTATTATATGTTAAATGTCTTCTATTTAAAGCTTCTGCTACTTTAGGATATTTTTTATAGTATAGGTTTATTAGAGGCTTAAATCTTAATGGAGTTTTAGTATAGCTTTTATCTTCTGTTAAAATAATTACATTTTTACTATTTCCATCTAAAATTGATTGTACAATTGGGATTGGAGATGCTATTCCACCATCTAAATATTTTTTTTCATTTAAAGTTGTTGCTTTACAAAAGAATGGTAAACTTCCAGATGCTATTAAAGTTTCTAATAAATCTTCTGTATTTTTAAAATCTTTTTTACTAAAAAATTCTGTTTTTCCTTTTGTACAATTAAAAGCTCCTACTTTAAACTCTAATTCACAATCACTAAAAGTTTCAAAATCAAATGGAGATTTTTTATATGTTATTTCTTTATATGCAAAATCTGTATTTATATAACTTCCATTTTTCACTAAATATTTTAATCCCATATATCTATCATCATTTAAATATTTTAAAATTATATCAATATTTCTTCTTTTTTGTTTAGATATATAAGAAGCTGAATATATAGCACCTGCTGATACTCCAATAGTGTATTTAAAATATAACTCTTTTGATAAAAAATAGTCTAAAATTCCAGTTGTATACGCTCCTCTTAGTCCACCTCCTTCTAATACTAATCCTATATTGCTATTCATAAACTAAAGCCTCCTGATAAATAATTTTTCTTATATTATAAATATAAACTAAAATAATATAATTGTCAACAAATATTTGAATCTCGGGTCAAAAAAATATAGTGATATTTTTTAAAGGAAGTTATTCGATTATTAAGAATATAAATATTAATAGAAGCAAAAAAAGTAGGTGATTTTTTAATGGAAAATTGTGCATGTCTAATCAAAAAAAAAGAAAAACTTAAATCTCCTGATATCTTAGACTCAAATGTTGAGGCTGAAGCGAGTGAAGTTAGAGAGAATGACGAAAATGAAAAAAACAACTAAAAAAAGATACATCAGAAAAAAATCTGATGTATCTTTTTTTAGTTGTTAGTCTAATTCGTCTACAGCTTTTTTTAAGCTTTTTAATGCTTTTTCTAAAATTATTTTTGGAGTTGCTGCATTCAATCTCATGAATCCATTTAATGTTTTATCAAATGCTGATCCACTACTCAATCCAAGCTTTGCTTTTTGAATCATGAATTTATCTAACTCTTCATTTGTAAGATTTAAAGCTCGGCAGTCAAGCCACATTAAATATGTTGCATCTGGTGCTGAAGTCTTAATTTTAGGTATATTTTTTTTACAATATTGAACTACAAAATCAAAATTACTGCTTAGATATGGTAGTAATTGTTCTAGCCACTCTTCACCTTCGTTATAAGCAACTTCCATTGCAACAGAAGAAAATGAATTATTACGATGAATATCTTTTAAAAGCCACCATTTATCAAATTCTACTTTTAGTTTATTATTAGGAAAAACAACAGTACAAGCTTGTAACCCAGCTAGATTAAATGTTTTTGTAGCTGAAAAGCAAGTCACAACTGTTTTTTTTGCTAACTCACTTACTGTAGCTGTTGGAATAAATTTTTTATCATGAAAAATTAAATCTGAATGAATCTCATCACTTATCAGTATTACATTATTTTTTGCACAAAGATTTACGACTCTCTCAATCTCTTCTTTTTCCCAAACAATCCCCAAAGGATTGTGAGGAGTACAAAATAAAAACATAGAAACTTCTTTTATTTTAGTTTCAAAATCTTCCCAGTCAATAGACCATTTTCCATCTTTTTCTATAAGATGATTTGTTAATACATTGTTGCCTGAATTTTTAACTATTTCAAAAAATTCACCATAAACTGGAGGTTGAATAAGAATATTACTTCCACTTTTACACCATATTTGAGCCATAATAGTCATAGCAGGAACTACTCCCAATGAAAAAGAACATAAAGATTGTTCAATTTCCCAATTGTTACGACGCTTTTTCCAATCACATGCTGCTTTAAAATAGCTATCAGGTCTTGAAACATAACCATATATTCCTTCTTCAGCTTTTTGTTTTAAAGCTACTATTATTGGTTCAGCTGTTTTAAAATCCATATCTGCAATCCATAATGGAATCAAATTTTCTGAACCAAATTTTTTAATTCTTTCATCATATTTTGCACATCGAGTATTTGATCTCACAACAATTTCATCAAAATTATATTTCATTTTAGACGTCGGCTCCGTTACCATTAATTTGTAAAAATATACAAATTAAATTCCTTATTCATAGAATCCTATTTCGATAAATTAATTTATCTACTTTAGTTTGATATAATTCTCAGAAGGCTTAAATTCCCGCATAACGCACGGTACATATTATAGTTTTCTTTTTTAGGAAACTCTATAATTACTTAAATTTATACTTGCATTTAAATCTCTATCCATAACATGACCACACTCACATTTGAAAACTCTATCAGAAAGTTTTAAATTTTTCTTAATAGTTCCACAGTCTGAACAAGTCTTAGAACTTGGATAAAATCTTGGCACTTGTATAAATTGAATCAAATTAAATTCAGCTTTATATTTCATATAAGTTATAAATTTATAGAAATTTTGTTCAGCTATAGCCTTTGAGAGATACTTATTTTTCATCATACCTTTAACATTTAAATCTTCCATTACAATTCGAGATGGCTTGGTTTTCACGATCTCATTAGTAATTACATGAAGATTATTGTTACGAATATTAGAAATTCTTCTATGAACGAGCCTTATTTTTTTCTCTAATTTCACGATATTTTGGCTCTTGT
>NZ_JBOFMZ010000011.1:0-6457 GCF_051658645.1 Cetobacterium sp. | reverse complement strand
CTTATTAATTATATCTTGCTTGTGAAAAAAATACAAATACTACCTAGAGTTTAGTGAACTGTTGTTCTAAAATTAAAAAAAGTAATTTTGTGAACACTGAATTAGAACAATAATAGGAGTACACAAAAGTGTACTTTTTTGTACTGAATTAATTTATTTAGTGATTATATAATATATTAATCTTCTTCACTTATATATTCTAAATACGTTTCTAATATTAGATCATTTTTATTTTTTGATTTTATATAATTGTGTAGTAAACAAAGCAAATCTTTGTTATTATTTGAATTTTTAATTAATTCTTTTAATCCATTTTTAGTAAAAATTTCAAAATCACATAATTTAAATAGAGAATAATCAAAATTTTCTTTATCTAAAGAATAATTTAAAATATTTTGAAATCCTTTTTTCTCAATATACTTAATCACACTTTCATCTCTATAGTTTTTCATATATTCTATAAATTCACTCGTTACTAAGTTGTTTAAAAGCAAATAAAAAATATTATTTATAATAAAATCTGCTTCACTTACTAAGTCATTCTTTAGCTCTAGACTTTCTAGTTTCTCTATAATTAATTTTTCTTGAGAAAAGTTTGGAGCAATCAATTCTAAATCTATTATTAACATATATGTTCGCATTTCAAATTTTTGATTCAACTTTATTTTTTCTTCATTAATAATCTTTTTAATTAAACTTTTTTCTAAAATTCTTGTAAAATATAATCTTACCTGTGAATGTGTTTTGCAACTTTTTAAAAAACATAGAATATCTTCAGATTCTATAATTTTTTCTTCTGTTTTTTCTTTAAAATAATATGTTAAAAAATTAATTAAATTTGGACTCGGTTCAATTAAATCTTTTTCATCCACTATTTTTAAAATTAACTCTTTTAATATATTACACTTTAGATTCTTTATTATTGTATAAAGAAAATTTATAAAATTGGAACTAGTCTCATGAGATGAAATGTCATTAGAAATAAGTAGTTTAAAAAAATTAGTGTTATTTAAAATAATAGTTATGCATTTATTAGATTGTTCTTCTGTTAGATGTGTTTTTGATAATAATAATAATATTTTTGTAAGTATTTCATTTACTTTTGTTGTCAATTCTTTTGGAAAATTAAGAACATTTTTTAGACTCTGAATTATATTTTCAACACATGATTCATCACATTTTAACTCATCTATAAAATAATCTTTAAATAATAGTTTTAAATCTTTTAAATTTAATTGCATCATTAGAAAAATATCAAGATAATCAATTTTATCCACTTTTTCAAATTTTGAACTTTCACCAAAAAAATTGTTACGATTTATATCTTGAACTTCATTAGTATAAGCTATAAACAGTATTTCTAAATATTTTTTTATAATTTTATACATCTCAAAGTTATTTAAACTTATTCCATTAAGTATACAGTGATTGAAAGCCTCTTTTATAGAGTATTCTGAATTTTCTATTGTTGTTGTACCTAAATTACAACAATTTTTATTTTTTCTTATTTTATATAAATAATTTTCAATTTTATTTTCAATCTTACTTAATGTTAAATTTTCAAAGATTTCTTGATATAGCTCTGTTTCAGTTTTAAAAAATTTTCTATATATTTTATTCAAATCAATTTTATCCTTATTTTTAAAGTTGATTCTCTGTTCTTCATTTTCAATATTCAATAAAATAAAATTATTCCAAATGATTTTCTCTTTAGATAACTTTTGAATTTTATATTCTCCAATAACATCTTTGGCTTTTTGAAATTCATGAAAAAATGTAAAACCATAAGCTTTTAGATAACTATTTTCTATCCCTTGTATTGAATTTACAAATTTATTTTTATCAAAAGTCATTATTGAATTTATTATGTTATTGATGTTATTATTTTCATGTTTATTAGAAAACAACTCATTAAGCTCTATTTTCTCAGTTTTATTTATAACAATATTATTAATCCGAGCTTTAAAAAATATGTCTCTATATTTATTCGGATCATCCATTTTTTTTAATTTTATTTTTTTAGTTGTTATTATTCCTTCAGAGGAGCAAGAATATTCACAAACACTTAGATCTTTTATAATTTTTTTCAAATTATCTTCTGTTATATAGTTTAAATTTTCATATATTTTAAAATTTTCCTTCATTTCATTCTTTTTTTTTCTAGAATATAATTCTGTTAAAAAATCAGCTAATTTTTTACCTTTATTCTCATCTGAACATTGCAATAAAATTTTATTTATTAAGTTGTTATTACTTTCATTACCGTCTGAACTTTCAAAATCAACAAGATAGACCCTTCTAAAATCTTCATTCAAAATATCACTAATCCATTTCATAATATTTTTAACATTTACATCATTTAATGAATACCCTATAAAAAGAACGGTATTTGTTGTAAACAAACTTTTTACAAATGTTGTTATTAATGGAAAGTTTTGTTCATATTTATCGTAATCACTTCTTTTTAAAACGACATTTCTATTTTCTATATCACCATGCATTTTAATTATCATTTTTTTTGATTTTGAATATGCTAACTCTTCATCTTTAGTTACCACATCATATTCATTACTTTCATTTAGTTCAATTTCAATCAAATTATCATAATTTGTTGTTATTATATACTCTAAATTAAGCTTATTCAAAGCTTTGTGAATAAAATTTGGCTCATGATTATTCTTAAATTTTTTTTCTAAAATGTCATAATATTTTATTTTTCCAAAATGATTATAAAATTTTTCAGGAATTTCTAACATTTCTTCAGAGTTATAATTATCTTTCTCAATTCCCATATATTCAGCATAGCTTTTTACCAATGAATGCCAGCTAGGTAAATCACTATTTATTGAAACTCCTGCTCCAACAAAAATAACTAATTTTTGATTTTGTAATTCTTCTGCTAAAAAATCAATATATTTATCCCTCAATTTTACTCCTCCATTTTAAATTATAGATTATTCTTTAGGCATCATATTCTTGCTTTGTAATGGGCTCTATAAAGTATTTTTAAGTCTAAATATCCATATTTACATATCTAATATTAAAAGTATAGCATAAATCTTTTTCAACGTCAGACTCTAAATAAAACTCTTTCCCTTTATATATAAAGCTTTCTTTTTCAAAATTTGTATCAACTTTATTGCCATCACTAAAAATTACTTTTCCATTTTCAAAATCAAAATAAAATTCAATTTCTTTCATTTTCACTAACCCCCTTGTTAACTTTTTATAATTTCATATTTTTTTCTATTGTTTATATCAAAACTTTTCTTGATAAATATATTGTTACTGGATTTCAATTTAAAACTTCTCCAAATACTTTGAATTCATTATCTATACTAATATTATATTACAATTATTTTTTTAATATATTTTCCCTGTGGTATTTTAAATACTTTAAATTTTCATTATTTAATTTGATTTTAAATTTAGAATTAACATTCATTAAAAGTTGATCAGCTTGATTTAATAATGGAGAGATTAAAATCTCTCCATTATCTTTAAATGAAATATATCCACCATCAAATAACTTATCATGATGTGGACATAATAAAAATCCATTGTGTACATCAACTTTTTCAAATTCATTACTTACTGACCATGGTTTTATATGACTAGCTATTAAAAAATTTTCATTACTTAATTTACAAATCTTACATCTACTTTGGTGAAAAAGTAAATTATTTCTAAAGTTTGTTTGTCCTACTCTATATTTACTAATAATTTCTTTTTCTAATCCTGTTAAAATAAAATATTCATCATTTTTTTCTGAATTTACTATATCTAAATTTGATATTTTTAATAATTTATTGAAACAACTTTCTGATAAAGGAATACTTGAAGCTTGATATCCAGAAATTAAATACTTATCATTTTCAATTTGTGGTATATTTGAAATATCTTTAAAAAAAAGAGGTGCATCAACTAGATTATGAATTATTTTAAGTTCAATACAATATTGGCCTCTTAAATAACTACTTTCATTATTTAAATTATAGATATTATCCCAAGCATGTTCTTCGTTTTTTTCTTTCGCAGAAGATATTATTTGAACAATGGCATAAACTCCTGATTCTAATCTTTTATTAGATCCTAACTCTTTAAGAGTTCTTTTATCTTTTCCTACTCTTAAAACTCCATATTGATTTGGATAAAAATAATCCTTTTGAAATTTTGGAATAGTCCAAGTTAAAGGAAGAGAAGTTTCTTTACTATCACTAAGAAACTTTTCCAAATCCCAATATTTAGGATTATTTAAAAAAATCCAAAAATTTGTGTACTTAATCATTTTTATACCTCTATCTTTCTATATTTTTTGTCAATAGTTCTCAATGATAAATTTAGGAATTTTAACAAAAAGCTTGTGTTGTTACTTTAAAACACCTAATTCTTTCTGAATTATATCGTTATTACTCTCCTTTTATTTTTAATTTTTAGTATAAATAAATTTACACATACATAACAATAAATTCATTCTCATTCTCTACAACTCTAATTTTTTTAGATTTAACTAATCCTTCTACTAATCTTTGAACTTCATCACTATCATTCTCTAATCTAGCTATAACAGCTTCACCTTCAGGTGTTTCTGTACATCTGAAAAAGTCTATTAAAAACTCTTCACGAGATACGAATGCATCCATGTTTTGAGCTAATTTAATTATTTCTGAGCTTTTAATAAGTGGATTCTCTATAAAAATCTCTTCAATAAAGTTTTCCAAACATTCTATTTTATAAACTAAAACTGTACTCTCTAAAGTTTCATAGAATTTATCTGCTTTTTCTTTTGACCAATACTTATAAAAAGTCTTTTTAATTTTATCCAATATTCTCTTTCTCCTCTAAGACAATTTTCCATATATCTCTAATTTTTTGTGTTTTAAAGTGTCTGTAAATTGTCGTTTTGCCTGGTAGTTTACCCTCTCTTGTTTTGGCAGTAATTTCCATTACAGTCAAAGGTGCACCTTTTGCACAATACTCTTTGTAGAGTAAATTTTTAACCTCTTCTAAAGAATAGTGCTTACCCTCTGTGCTAGTTTTTTCTAATCCCCTCTCCAACTCATCCCATACAACCGAGATTTTTGTCGTTTTAAAAAACTTTAAAACTGTTTCTAACACAGGCAAATTAGGATCGCTATTAAGCTCGTTTTGAGATAATCTACGACCTTTTATCTCTCGTGCATTTAACAGCAATTTTGTAACATCATCTTTAGAATATAAAGAGCCTAAATTGAATGTATAGCCTGCAGCTGTTTTAACTTCTTTCCAACTTCCAAACCTACGTAATAAAACTGATTCTGAGTACTTAAAACCGTGTTTTTTAAGCTGGAACATAGAAGCACCATTGTACGCTTCTATTTTTTCTGAAAAGCTCCTATACATAGCTATAAGCTCGTCATTCGTTTCAGTTACAACAACTCTTTTATTTTTTATTTTTTTTTCAGAATTACATTTAACCATTTCTCACCTTCTCTTTCAGCTCGAACATCAGTAGTTTCAAATGTTTCACAAGATTCATAATCACAATTTTTTATTAAATCTAAAAATTTTTTACGAGTAAAAACAGTAAAACTTCTACCGTCTTTTTCATAATTCTTTTCTCCAATTTTAAAAGAAGCATAAACTACACCATTTTTTTTAAGAGCTTTATAGCACCTTTTTAAGGTCTCTAAAATTTCTAGTTCTGTTAGGTGCAATAAAGAAGCACTAGCCCAAATTCCTATAAATCTGTCGCTATAATCTAAAGTTCTCATGTCAGATACTAAAACTTCTATTCCAATATATTTACTTGCTGCTGCTGCTAGCTCTCGAGATAAATCAATCGCCTTAATTGTATATCCTTTATCTAGAAAATGTTTTGAATCTCTTCCACTTCCACAGCCTAAATCTAATATTTCGCCTTTTCTAGATAGACTTTTTTCAAAGACATCATAAATATAGCTCATATCAGCATTTACAGTACTGTTAAAAAATTGAATCGCATTTTCATTATAAAATTTTACAGACATAAAACCTCCAAGTTTTATAATTACAATCCCATCTTACAATAATGGTTTATAATAACACATAAAAACAAAAAATCCAAGAGTATTAACTTGGATTTTATTTCAATTTTGGATAATTAAAAATGATTTCCTATCACTTCGGTAAGTTTTTCAGCTGTTAAAACTCCTTTATTTCTTATTGCAATAACTTCTTTCAAAATACTAAGCAATAACTCTTTTTTAGCATCTTCACTGTAAGAATATACAATATCTGCTAATTCTAAAGCTTCTAAAATCTTCTTTTTAATTTCAGATATATCATCCATTGATTGGGTAGATTCTACAGGTTCAACGTTTTGAAAGAGGGTTTGATTAGTTTGAGCGGATTTATTCTGCAGATTTTCATTTTTTTCTAAAAACTCTGAAATATACTTTTTTCTACTCGCAGAAAAAGCTATTTTTTGTATTTTTGT
>NZ_JBOFMZ010000010.1:0-5526 GCF_051658645.1 Cetobacterium sp. | reverse complement strand
TTTGTCGTTATTCAAATAAACCTTCTATATTTTCTACTTCTTCTCTAAATTTATCAATTCTACAATTAATAGATCTTTTTTTATATTGCGACAATTTGTCGTTATTTAAATAAACCTCCTATATTTTCTGCTTTTTCTCTAAATTTATCAATTCTACAATTAATAGATCTTTTTTTATATTGCGACAATTTGTCGTTATTTAAATAAACCTTCTATATTTTCTACTTCTTCTCTAAATTTATCAATTCTACAATTAATAGATCTTTTTTTATATTGCGACAATTTGTCGTTATTCAAATAAACCTTCTATATTTTCTACTTTTTCTCTAAATTTATCAATTCTACAATTAATAGATCTTTTTTTATATTGCGACAATTTGTCGTTATTACAATAATATATTATAATATTTTTTTCTTATACAAAAAAATTGATTATTTTTCTTTTTTAACTTATACTATAATTATTAAAAAAAGGAGGTGAAAGGCGTTACTTTTTTTAGTAGCGTTGACAATGGGGAAAATAATAACAATAAAAAACAATAAAGGTGGAGTTGGAAAATCAACTTTATCTAAAAATATTGCACACGGCTTAGCTATGCTAGATTTTAAAACTGCATTAATAACATCAGATGCTCAAAATGATAGTCTAATTCTTCTGGGTGGGTGGTTTGAAGGTGGAAAAGGATTTAAAGCTTTTGTTCAAAATGGAGAAGAGGTCCAGATTAAAATAAGAAAAAATTTAGATTATTTCCCTGTTGAAACTGACACCTTTGGTATAAATTTAAAAAATAAAATAGTGAAATCTTTTGATTTTTTAAAAGATAAATATGATTTTATAATTGTTGATTGTGCACCTGTTTTTAATGTTCTTAATGATATCATTCTTGAAATCACCGATGAAATTATCGTTCCTATCAAATTAGATAAACTAAGTACTGCTGGAATAACTAGGCTAATTGAAAAAGCTGAAGGAAATAAAATTACTCAAATCGTACCAAATCTATATAGAAACACTAAAATTTCTCGTGAATACTTTAATAGTCTCTCAGATTTTTTTAATAATACAGGAGTTACCTTAACTAAACCTATTCCTGAAAGTGTCATTGAAGAGCAACTATCAGAAAAAGGAAAAACAATTTGGGAAACTCAAGCTAAAAAAGCAGAAGATCTTCAAAATTTATATGGTGAAATTATTGGAGGAATTATAAATGGTTAATAAAAAAATGAATGTTCTTGATCGTTTAAAACAAGATTCATTTAAAAAAAAAGAAACTCATCTAAATAAACAACCAGAAATAAAAGAATTTGAAATTACTGTTATTGAAAAAGATTTTTTACCTCATACAGATGTTTTTTTTGATTATGATAATATTCAAGATTTGGAAATAAAAAAAGATTTGATGAAATATGAGTCTCTTCTTCATATTGCTAAAAGTAACTACCATACAAAAGCTGGTGAAATTTTAGAAGAAGCAAATAATAAATATTCAAGTAATAAAAATGGAACATTTGGTGTTTGGTTAGATCATATGAAAATTGGAAAAAAAAATGCCGAAAGATTAATCAACCGTTTTAGATTTATGAAAACTTTCTGCTTATCAATAGAAGATGAAATTTACTTTGAATCTCTTCCTCTTTCTTTAACTTATGAAATATCATTACCAAATGCAAATAAAGATCTTGTTGATGCTGTTTTAAACAAACAAATAAAGACGAGGAAAGAATATATTTCTTTAAAAGATAACTTTAAAACAAATGTTTTCAAAGAATCCGAAATTGATTCTATACAAAAATTATTCAACAAACTAAATTTAAATATTTCAACATTAATTGAAAATAAAATGGAATCTTCAAATTTGGATTCAACTAAAGCTAAAACTGTGTACGAAAAAATAGCAATGCTTAATAATGAAATTAAAACTTTACTGAGCGAAATAGAAAGAACAAACTAAAAAGTTATTAAAGGAGACTTACTTATGAAATTATTTAATTATGCTGATTTTTATTATGTAATAGAACATAACAACGAATATTTTGAATTTGAAATTGAAGATGATTTTTTAGATTCAATATCTGAAGAGTTAGATATCGATAACTTTGATATTATTAATATGACTGAACTTTCTGAAGGTAATTTTGAAGTTTTAATCAAAACACCTGAAAATGAAGAAAGAAAATATAATTATCCACTTTCTAACGAAAGAAAAAGTTATGTTTTATCTGTTACAAAATAATATTTAAAGTATAAAAATAGCAGAGTCGACCGACTCTGCTATTTTTATACTTTGCAACACAAATGGACATTATTTTAATGAACTTATTTTTATTATACTTTCTTCATCTTCGTTATATTCTAATGTAACATGTAATAATCCTAATTCTCCTTCAAAGAATTTTGTTATATTTAATAATCTAATTATTTTATTAACCTCTTTGATATTTTCACCCTCTAAAATATCAAGTATATCTAGTTGGAACATCGACATATTTCTATATTGTTTTTTAACTTCTATATTTTTAGCCGCTTCTGCTGTATTTATCTCTTTAATATCATCTTTTGGATTATTGACCTTATATGATGTATCTATTTTAATTTCTATATTTTTAATTTCTTTTACTTTTTCTACTTTTGGCAAAATAACTTCTACTAATTCTATTTTTTCATTTGAATTAAAACTATTAGAAGTATCTTCAATATTCATTGCCGTTTGTGCTGTATACTTACTAAGGTTTTTAGACAAATAATCTTTTACTAATTTATCCCTTGCTGCACTAAAGGCCATTTTTTGAATTTTACCTTCTATACCACACATGAGGATGTAATCTCTATAAGCATCTTTTTCTATTTCCATTTTTGTTTCAATAGAAGCTCCAATTAAAAAATTTTGAACTTCTAAATAATTTTCTAATTCATTATTATTCTTTTCTAAATCTTGTTTATCTGAATCCACCAATCTTAATTTTTCATTTTTAACCTTCTCTGATGTAGTGTTTTTCTTTTGAACTATGTAATCTTCTGCCCAACCTTTTAACAAGGCTTGTATTATATAACTTCTTATATTGCTAACTCTTTGTATTTTTACATATTCTGCTACAAGTTTTATATGTTCGTATCCATATTGTCTTATACCATCTTTAATTACTTTTGGTAAAGTTTTTAACTCTTTAGCTTTAGATGGTAAAATTTTGAAAATCTCTTCTACTTTTTCATTTGTTGGAATTCTATCCACAGTTTCAGCTTTAACAGCTTGGAATTGCTCATTCCCATCATTTAATAAATCCACTCCACTATCAGTATGAGTTATCAATAAATTATCAAAGTGATTTTTATCATCAAAAAAATAAGTTTGTTTTAATTCATTGTGTGT
Source organism: Cetobacterium sp. (assembly GCF_051658645.1). Lineage (GTDB taxonomy): Bacteria > Fusobacteriota > Fusobacteriia > Fusobacteriales > Fusobacteriaceae > Cetobacterium_A. The sequence continues at coordinate 2,158 of NZ_JBOFMZ010000010.1, read as the reverse complement.
TTCATTAAAGAAAAATTCAAATTCTGATTCCATCCACTTACTATTTTTTATAAGAGTATAGTCTTCAATTAAGTTCATTTTTTTTAACTCTTGGCAACTTTTATCTATAATTTTTATTGTTCTACCTATTTTTTGAATATTTTCACTCAAAGGAATTCTTTTTATTAAATTCATAGAAAGTACTTTTATATACATTCTATTAAATCTTAATTTATTTATTAACATATATAATGCTCTTGTTATTGGATTTTCCATACTTAATAATAATTGAGAATCATACACTAAATAACCTTTTCTAATTATGTTATCATAGAAATGTGACGATATAGATACTTTAATAACTTCTTTTATTCTTCTATCTGTAAATAATTCTTTTTCTGATTCATGGGCTTGTTTTACAGAAATCATATGAATATTCATTATATTTGTATTTATTTGTTCTTCTATAATACCCTTTATTTTATTAGAATACAGAGAATTTTTAAATGTATAACTTGTTTGGGATAATCTCAATAAAGCTTTAGAAATTCTTCCATAAAATCCTTTAAACGAGTCTTGTGCAATTCCCATATTTGTTAAAATTTCACTTATTGTGGTATAAAACATATTATTATACCTTTTATCTCTCATTATTTTTAACAAGGCTATAAATACTCTTTCTTCTAATTCACCAGGAATATAATCTCCTGAAGTTGGATTAACTTGAATATATGCTTCTTTAGATCTATTAAAAAAATATCTTATTATTTGATTTTTCTTTTTACTAGTACTTTTAGTAAACAATGGATATTCAATCATATTTATATCAATTCTAACCAAACTATGGTTTTTTTCATTTTCAATTTCAGAAACATCCAAAAATTTCTCTACTATTTCACTTGGACCTGTATCAATAACTTCATTTCTAGGAATGTCAAATTTCTTCAGTTTTTTCATTTTCACCAGCCCTTTTATGTTGTATACTTTTTTCTTTTCCTTTTCCTAATTTATATTTTACAATAAAAAAGGAGTATTTTCAAGCATTTTTCCCTCTTATGTTGTATAAAATCTACTTTTATAAGTAGTTATTTCAAATAATTTATTTCTTTAGTATATAGAAGCGGACATTTTTGTTATCAATAAAAAGCACAGCAGTAAAGGTCATAACAATACAACAGAAGTGGCTTTTATATACAGCATCTACGGTCAGAGATATACAACATCTACGGTCAGAGATATACAACACCGACGGTTATTCATTTTTTTTTATCAATTTCATTTAAGCCTTAATTTATATAGCTTTTTAAGCTTTAATTTTGTTTTTTTGAAAAATACAACAATATAAACACTATAAACAAATAAAACAACTATAAACAATCCTTTTTTTAAATTAACTTTAAATTTTAAAAATTATAAATTTAAATATAATCAAATTAAAATTATTTAATATATATTTTAAAATATTTTAAAAATTAATTTAGACTATTCTAAGAATATCTTTAGATTAATTATAATCAAACCAATTAAAATTATTTTATTAAAAAAAACTATATAACTATTTTAATTAATTAATATCTTAGATAATCGTTAAATCTAAATTATATTTTAACTATTTTATAAGATTAATATTTAAAAACTAAAAATTTTTTAAAAACATCTAATATGTAATATTTTATCTAATCTAAAAATATTTAAAAAAAATAAAATTCTTTGTTGACAGAATACAAAACTTATGGTACTATTATTTTTGTCAGCTACAAATGTTGACGAAACAAAATAGTACGGAATATAGCGCAGTCCGGTAGCGCACCTGCCTTGGGAGCAGGGGGCCGCAAGTTCGAATCTTGCTATTCCGACCATTTAAATTATTGGGGTGTCGCCAAGCGGTAAGGCAACAGACTTTGACTCTGTCATGCGTTGGTTCGAATCCAGCTACCCCAGCCATATTTGCCCCGTTCGTTCAACGGTTAGGACAATAGATTTTCACTCTATAGACAGGGGTTCGATTCCCCTACGGGGTACCAAATAAATTTTATAAGATGGTGAGGTTCCCGAGCGGCCAAAGGGATCAGACTGTAAATCTGACGGCTCTGCCTTCGAAGGTTCGAATCCTTCTCTCACCACCATATGCCGCTTTAGCTCACCTGGTAGAGCAACTGACTTGTAATCAGTAGGTAAT
>NZ_JBOFMZ010000009.1:0-18865 GCF_051658645.1 Cetobacterium sp. | reverse complement strand
AAAGAATATTCTTTTTAAGGCATAGACAAGCTATGTCTTTTTGTGATATCATTTTTTTACAAAAATATTTCAAGTCGAAAATCTTTATCCCTTTTTTAGGAATTGGACCTATTTTTCATCTTTAGTTAACAGATTCTTTTTTATTATTATAAATTTAAAAAGTAAATTTTTAGTAAATTTTTTTAATTTATAATAATTTTTACCATTTTTTTACTTTTTTCCTTTATACTATAGCTATTAAAGTATATAATATGGGGAAGGTGTAAAAATTGAAAAAAAATATATTGATTATAGAAGATGATCCTAAAATAAGACGATATTTAGAACTTGAATTAATTCATGAAGGGTATAATATAGATTTAGCTCAAAATGGAGAAATTGGATTAAATTTATTTCGAAAAAATAACTATTCACTTATTCTGCTTGATTTGATGCTTCCAATTTTAAGTGGAGAAGAAATTTGTAAAATAGTTCGATTAGAATCTGATATTCCTATTATTGTTTTAACTGCTAAAGATGAAATTTTTAGTAAAATTACTTTATTAGATTTAGGAGCTGATGACTACATCACAAAACCCTTTGTTATTGCAGAGTTATTAGCACGTATGAGAGTAATTTTTAGAAATAAACACACTCTTGTTGATAAAAAAATATTAAAATTTGAAAATATATCTCTTGATTTAAGTACAAAAGAAGTCAATGTAAATGGTTGTAGTATTACTCTTACTAAAACAGAATATAATCTTTTACACTACTTAATAATAAATAAAAATTTAGTTTTAACTCGAGAAAATATTTTAGAAAATGTTTGGGGATATGACTATTTCGGTGATGGTAAAATAATTGACATGTACATAAAATCATTACGAAAAAAAATTGATCCAAATAGTGATTATATTAAAACAATTCGTGGTTTTGGATATTCATTAAAAAAGGAGTGTTAAATTGAAAGCATTATCTCAAACTTTAAAACATATTTCTTTTGGAATTATATGTTTATTTATTTTTGTTTTAGGAATATCTTTGTCTATAACTGGTAAGTATTTAATTAATACTTCAAAATTATCTTTGAGAAATGCTATGTCTTTTTTAAAATTTGAAATTCTAGAAGAATCTAGCTCTAAAACTTTTGAAATTTTCAATGGTGATTTAATTGCTGAACTTCGAGATGAAAATGTAAATCTTAAAGATTCTGAAATAACTATAGAGTATAAAAACAATTTTTATTCTGAAACTGAAAATAAAAATTATTTAAAATATTCAGTTGAAGACAAAGTTATGAATATTAATAACTATGGCTATATAATTTTAAAAAATAACTTAGTTAATAAAGATGGTGAAACATTTACAGTTACACTTATTAAAAATTTGAGTGTTGAAAAAAACTTTTTCTTTAATATGATTTATATATTTATGTTTGGTCTTATTATTTGTATTTTAATTTCTGCTATTACATTTAATCATCTTTTAAATAAAGTTAATCAGCAGCTTTCACTTATAGAAAATCTAAATTCTAATATTACTTTAGAAAATTTAAATCTTATTCGACCTACAAATTATTTTAAAGAGTTTGATCATATTTTAGATTCCTATGAAGAGATGCTGATAAGATTAGACGAACAAAATAAAAAGCAAATTGAATTTGTTCACAACTCATCTCATGAATTAAAAACACCTCTTTTTATAGTTAGAGGTTATATTGATATGATTAAAAGATGGGGTAAAAGTGATCCTGAAATCTTAAATGAAGCTTTGGTTTCTATAGAAGAAGAAACAAATGGAATGAATTTGCTTATTGAAAAATTACTTTTTATAGCGAAAGAATCTGAAATTAAAAGTAATATTTCTGAAATTGAATTATCTGAAGTTGTTTTAGGATGCATTTCAAATTTAAAATTTCAATATCCTAATTCTAATATTACTTTTATACCTGAATATACTATTCTAGAGTCTGATGAAAGTCTAATCAAACTACTTATTAAAAACTTATTGGAAAATGCAATTAAATATGGAAATGATAAGGTTATTAATATTAGTATTAATAATATTTCTGAACAAAATAAAGTGATTTTAACCATCGAAGACCATGGAATCGGAATGAAAAAAGATGACTTGAATCATATTTATGATCGGTTTTATAGAGCTAATAAATCTCGTAGTAAAAATATTGAAGGACACGGATTAGGAATGTCTATAGTAAAAAGAATTCTTAATATTTTGAAAGTAAGTATAGATATACAAAGTAATTTAAATGTAGGTACAACTGTTCATTTATTTTTTAATTTAAAACTCTAGGAGGATTTTATGTTTCAGAACAATAAAAAATTATATTTGGTTACACTCAGCTTTATTTCATTTTTCAGCACTCTTTGGGTAAGAAAAGCAGATTTAATGGAATCTAGAAATTTTATTACTGCTAGAGAAATTGTAAAAAATAATGAATGGATTGTTACCACATTAAATGGTAATTATCGTTTTGAAAAACCTCCTTTACCAACTTGGTTTACAGCAATTACTATGAAGATAACAGGAAACTTTTCTGATGAATGGTTGTTACGAATTCCTATTGCTTTAACATCCGTTCTTCTAATATATTTTATCTATAAGCTAGTTAAAGAACTTTCAAAAGATGATACACTTGCATTTCTTTCAGCTTTTATTGCTACAACAACTTTTATGTTAACAAAAGTTGGAGCTGAAAATGCTTGGGACGCATATCCATATATTTTTATGGTTGGGTCAATTGCATTTTTTCTTAAAAGTATTGGTACAAAAGGATATTTTGATATTATAGTTGCAGGCATTCTTTTAGCATTTTCTTTACTAAGTAAAGGACCTGTTCCAATATATGGTATGTTTTTACCATTTACTATCTCTTATATAGTAGCTTATGGAACTAAAAATATTATGAAAAATAAAAAGAAAATTAGTTTGTACTTTATAATTGGATTGCTATTAGCTTCTATATGGCCTATTGCTATGATAATTGAAAATAAAGAACTCTTTTTATCAGTTATGAATAAAGAAAAAAATACTTGGTCTAACAACCATGTTAAAAGTTTCTTTTTCTATTTTAATTATTTTTTATTTATGGGAGTTTGGATTTTCTTTTCAATTTTTACATTTTTTAAAAAATGGACATTTCATAATAAAAATGAAAATAGATTTTTTAAATTTGGAATATTATGGTCTTTTTTAACTTTTTTACTTATCTCTTTTATCAAAATGAAAAAAGAACGTTATGGATTTCCACTTTATATTGTTTCTACTCTTCCTATAGGAGTTGTATTAAATTATTATCTAAAAACTGATTGGAATATTTTAAACAAATATGATAAAGTTTTATTTTATATTCAGACTATTTTTATATCAACTGTTGCTATTGGAAGTATTGGAATTATACTTTGGAAAAAACAGAATTTATTTTACTTAGCATTACCATTTTTAGTAATACTAATTTATATTTTAAAATCTAGCCTTAGCGATAAAAATATCTTTAAGAAAAACATTATTTATATAAGTGGTCTTTTACTTATAATTGTAAATTCAAATTTAACATGGATTATTGAAAAAGAATTTAGAAGTAAAAAAGATATTTTAATTCAAAATCTTGATGTTTTACAAAAAACAGATTTAAAATATAAAATATATTCAGAAGATTTTTCTATTGAAAACGTTTGGAGCGTTGGGCAAAATATTCATACTCTAACAGAAAATACTATTTTAGAAGATGAATTTTATATTCTATCTAAAAAAAATGAATTAACTATAAAAGATTTTTATAAAATAGAATTCAAAAATTCTTATACTGAGTTTGATAATAGTAACAAGCTTGTTTATCTTTATAAAATTTCAAAACAAAAATAAAAAAATCTCCTCACTTAGTTTTTTAAATGAGGAGATTTTTTATAGCTCTGATTTTTTTATTATATAATCTCCAGGTCCTTCTGTTTCTGCTTTTTGAATCAACATTTTCATCTGTTTTTTAAAGTGATTCACCGAATCTGTTGCTCCTGCTGCTAAATCCATTGTTTCAAGATTTTTTCCAGCTTTAAAATAGTTTTCTGGTATTAACTTTGAATAAAGTGCTGGATTAACATTCTGTTTTTTTCCCATACTTTTATTATAGCTTTCATCTTCAGATGCTTTACTGCCATCATTTTTAACTCTATCATGGTAAACACTAATAATTTCTCCATTTTTAACAGTCATCTCTGTATAAGGATACCAAAACCAAATAGTCTTATCAGTTTTAGAGGTATATCTACCATCTTTCAATTCAGCATTTGCTAATGATGAAAGTACTAGCATCAGTACAAATATTTTTTTCATAATATCCTCCTAAAAATTTATACTATATTCTTTTATTTTATTTAAAAAATCTGGAAATTTTGCTGCTGCTTTTATAGGGTCTTTGTCTGTGTTTTGGAAAATTATTTTTTTAAAATCTTTAATTCCTATAAATTTAAAAATAAAACGAATATACTTATCATCCCAAGCAATCAATGATAAAGGAAAAGGATAAGCTCCACCTCTACTTCCAATATATATAACTTTTTTATTTTTTAACATCCCACTTGGGATTCCTTTTGAACTATATTTAAATGTTATTCCTTTCACTATTATATGATCTATATAAGATTTCAGAATTGAAGGAACCGTCAAATTCCACATAGGAGAACATACTATGTACTTATCAAAACTAGAAAAATAATTTGCCTCATCAGTCATTTTATTAGAATAGTTTTTCATAGCATTACTCAAATTTTCATAACTTAAGTGTTCTTGCTGTTTTTCATATAAATCTAAAACTACTAATTCATGATCTGGATTTGTTTTTTTATATTCATTTACAAATTCCATACAGGCTCTTTTACTGTATGATTCTTCTATAGGCTTAGGATTAGCTAAAATACACAATACTTTCATAATTTATACTCCTTCAAAATTTATTTATATAATATTTTTCAAAGCAACCTATAATATTCCTTTATTTCTTAGCAATAATTAATCTTAGCACATCATTTAGCATTAGATTATTCTTCAGAAAAACCAGCAGCTCTAATACTTTTCTCAAAACTCTCTTTTACTTTTTTTAACTCTGCTGAATTTTGTATTAACTCTAATCCTAGTAGCGCTAAAGCTTTTCCACCTAGTATCACAGCATTATCTCCTTCAATAGATCCTGCGGCTTTTTCAAACTCATGAGTATGTCCTGATATATTTGAATCACAAATCTTAATATTTGGATGAATTGTTGGTATTATATGACTTACGTTTCCAACATCTGTCGACCCAATTCCATTTTTTAAAACTGTTGAAACTTCAACTTCTAATTTAGCCATAGTTTTAACATATAACTCATCGAAGTAATCTGTTCTCACCATATTATCAACCCTATTTTGAAAACTTGTAGCTTTTGTTTTACACCCAGTCATTATAGCTGCTCCTTCAGCTATAGATAAAATCCTATTTGTAACATTGTCACAACTTAATTTTGTAGCTGCACGAATATAAAATCTAGCTTTTGTATAATCTGGAATTATATTTGGAGCATCTCCACCATGAGTTATTATACCATGAATTTTTACATCCGATTTTACATGTTGTCTTAAACTTGCTATTCCAGTAAAAAAATGCAAAAGAGCATCAAGAGCATTTCTGCCATTTTCTGGTGATCCTGCTGCATGAGAAGATTTTCCAAAAAATTCAAAATCTAGAGGATTTACAGCTAAACTTTTATTTGTTATAGAGTTTTGACTTGCAGGATGAATAATCATTGCTACATCTATTCCTAAAAAAAGATTCTCTCTTACAAAAGAGCCCTTAGCACTTCCATTTACACCACCCTCTTCAGATGGACAACCATAAACTACTATTTCGCCTGGAAGCGTATTTAAAACCTCACCAAGAGCCACTGCTCCTGCAACACTAATACTTCCTATAATATTATGCCCACAAGCATGCCCTAAATTTGGTAACGCATCATATTCTGCTAAAAAAGCTATTTTAGGTGATTCGCCATGAATAGATTGCTTTCGAGCTATAAATCCTGTTTTATGACCTGCAATATCTCTTTCTATAGAAAATCCTTTCGATTCTAAATAGTTAGTTAACAACTCTGCAGCAAAATATTCTTCATTTCCAATTTCTGGATTTTTATGAATACTTTGACTTAAACCGATAAACTCTTTTCTATTCTTATTTAAAAAATCTATAATTTTATTTTCCATTTTACTCATCTCCATTTTTTTTATTTTTAGAATACAGCTATTGATGAACCTTTATAATAATCATCTATTATTTTTTTATTCTCAGGAGTTTGATAAATTTCTAAAACTCTTTTTATTTCAGGATTATTTTGATTATCTTCTCTAGAAGCAATAATATTAAAGTATGGCTTCAATCTTTCATTTTTAAAGTCCTCGATAAATATAGAATCAGCCAATGGTGAATATCCAGCTTCAACTGCTACTCCATTATTTATTGCTGCAGCATCTACATCTTCGATTGATCTCGGAATCTGTGTTGCAACAAGTTCAACAATTTTTATATTTTTAGGATTACTAACTATATCTCTAACTCTTGGAAACACTCCCGCTGTTTTGTCTAACTCTATTATTCCAGCATCTTGAAGTAGTAGTAATGCTCGTCCACCATTTGAAATATCATTAGGAATAGCAATTGTAGCTTTATTCTTAAGTTGAGATAATTCTGTAATTTTTTTAGAATATATTCCCATTGGAGCTAAAACAGTATATCCTAAATTTACTATAGATAATTTATGCTCAGTTTTAAATTTATCAAAATATATCTCTGTTTGAAAAGCATTTATATCTAACTCTTTTTCTTCTAAAGCTAAATTAGGTCTTATGTAATCAGAAAAATTAATAAATTTAAGTTCAATATTTTCTTTAGCTAATATAGCTTTAACATTTTCCCAAATAATGTTTTCATCACCACTAATTCCTAATTTAACAATTTTTTTTCCGCTACTATTTTGAGAAACCTCTGATTTTCCACATCCTACAAATATTACTATAAAAATAATAAACAATAAAATAGCCTTTAGACTTTTAAAATTTTTCATATATTCTCCTCCTAGATTTTTATTTTTTTATTTTACTTAATATTTTTTCTCCCGACCATTGAATAGCTGTTATCAATGTTACTAAAATTACAATTGTTACTATCATAATATCTGTCTTGAAATGTTGATAACCATATCTAATTGCAAAATCTCCTAAGCCACCTCCTCCAACAGTTCCTGCTACTGCAGAAAAACCAATTAAACTAACTGTAGTTATAATAAGTGAATAAATAATTTCAGGCAAAGCTTCTCTTAGTAAAACTCTATAAATAATTTCAAAAGGTGTTGAACCCATTGAGTGTGCTGCTTCTATAACACCTGAATCGACACTTAATAATGCTGATTCTATTTGTCTTGCAACAAATGGTGCAGATCCAAATATAAGTGGAACAATTGCTCCTTTTAATCCTATGGTTGTTCCCATAAAAAATCTTGTTACTGGTATAAGTGCTGCTAACAAAATTACAAATGGAATAGATCTAAAAATATTAATAAATTTTCCTAATATATTATTGATGAATCTATTTTCTAAGATACCATCTTTTTTTGTTATAACAAGTACAACACCCATTGTTAGACCGATTAAAGTTGAGATTATTCCTGATATAGAAACCATCACCAATGTTTCACCAATAGCACGAACCATTTCATCTCCATACTGAATTACATTTTCAAAATAGTTATATAGTCTTTCTACCATCTTTTAATACCTCCGTATATATATTGTTTTGAGATAAATAATGAATTGAGTTTAAAATATTTTCTTCTAAGCCTTTAAATTTTACAACTAAATTTCCAATCGCTGTTTCTTTAATTATTTCAATATTTCCAAATAAAATGCTTGCATCTACATTAAAATTTCTGGATATTTTAGATATATATGCTTCTTCTGCTGCATTTCCAACATAAGCTAGTTTTATAACTTTTTCATTCGTTTTAATAGCAACATTTTCTAAGTAATTATAAATTTTATCATTATTGAAAACAGAAGAAAGAAATTTCTTTGTTATAGCTTCTTTCGGGTTTGAAAAAATATCTATAATATCTCCCTCTTCTTTTACAAATCCATCTTTCATAACAATAAGACTGTCACAAATCTCTTTAATAACATTCATTTGATGAGTTATTAAAACTATTGTTACTCCTAACTCTTTATTTATTTTTTTCAAAAGTTTTAGAATTGAAACTGTTGTTTCTGGGTCTAACGCTGAAGTTGCTTCATCACAAAGTATAATATCTGGTTTATTAGCTAAAGCTCTTGCAATTCCAACTCTTTGTTTTTGTCCTCCTGATAGTTGTGAAGGATAGCTATTTTTTTTATCTTTTAATCCCACTAACTCTAAAAGTTCGTTTATTCTTTTATCTATCTCAACTTTTGAAAGACCACTTCCCTTTAATGGATACGCTATATTTTTATAAACTGTTCTACTTTTCATCAAATTAAAATGCTGAAATATCATTCCAATTTTCTTTCTTTTTTCTCTAAGTTCTTTTTGTGTTAAAGAATTTAATTCCACGCCATTTATTAAAACTTCTCCAGAACTTGGAATTTCTAATAAGTTTATACATCTGAGTAAAGTACTTTTACCAGCTCCAGAATATCCTATAATTCCAGTTATTTCTCCTTTTTTAAAATTAAAAGAAAACTCTTTTAATGCTTCTACTTTTTGTCCTTTAGTTTCATAAGTTTTAATAATATTTCTAAGTTCTATCATAATAAGCCTCCAAATAATTTTATAATTTAATTTTTTTAGAAAAATAGTATAAAAAAAAGCTTGAGATTTAATCCCAAGCTTTATGTTAACAACTTTATTCCTTGGGAGTTCTCTTTTCTAAGCGAAAATGAGTTCGTCCCAAAATTAAATAATTAATTTTTGGTACAAACTCCCATAGGCATCATATTCATCATTGTCGTTTTTGATATTAAATTATACTTTTTCATCTAAACCACTCCTTTGATAAATTATTTTAGTTATCTTAACATATGAAAATTTATTAGTCAAATTTTATTTTATTTATTTTTATTCAAAATAGAATAATTTGAATATCCACCAGATATATTATATGCATCAAACCCTGAATTTAAAAGGATATTTTGACCCATATTTCCTGTAACACCTTTGTTGCAATGAACAGCTATTTTTTTATGTATATCTAGTTCTTTTAAACTATCTCTTAAATTTTCTAAAGGTATATTTTGAGCACCATCTATATGAGCAGCATTATATTGAAGATTACTTCTCACATCTATAACTAAAAATTCCTCTCTCTTTTCATTTAACTCTTTAGGAGTTATAATTTTATTTTTTCCATTTATAGCATTATTCAAAATCATTCCAGTATAGATAACAGGGTCTTTTGTTGTTGAGAACGGTGGAGCATAAGCTAAATCTAAGTGGAATAATGCGTCTACAGTTGCTCCGAAGCTTAAAAGTGTTGCAAAAACATCTATTCTTTTATCTACACCATTTTCACCTAATATTTGTACTCCTAAAAGTTTTCCTGTTTTTTTATCAGCAATAGCTTTTATAATCATCTCTCTAGAAGTTTCTAAATACTCTGTTGCATTCGATTTTATATTGTGAATAACCTCGATAGAATAACCTCTGTTTAGAGCTTCTAATTCACTTAAACCTGTTGCGGCAAAAGCCATGTTGAATACTTTAAAAATTGATGTTCCTAAAATACCTTTAAATTCTAAAGTTCCTCTAGTTAATCTATCTCCTAAAATACGTCCCATTTTATTAGCAGTTGAACCTAAAGGAATATAAGTTTCTTCTCCTGTTAATAATGAGTATGAAGTTGCACAATCACCAGCAGCATATATATCGGTTAAGCTTGTTTCAAGATATTTATTTACTCTAATAGCACCATTTTTTCCAAGTTCAATTCCTGCTGATTCTAAAAATTCGACATTTGGAGTTACTCCAATTGCAGCTACTATAAAATCTGTTGCAATATTTTTTCCATTAAATGTTGTAATATTTTTTCCATCTTCTGAAATAGTTTTAATTTTATCATTTAAAATTAGATTAACATTTTTTTTAGCTAAATATTTTTCTAAATATAAACTTAAGTCTGCATCAACTCTTCCTATCGTATTTGACATTTCAATAATAGTTACTTCAATTCCTCTGTGTGCTAAATTTTCTGCCATCTCAAGACCTATATATCCAGATCCAACTATAAGAGCTTTTTTAGGATTTTTTTCTAATATAAAACTTTTTAATCTATCTCCATTTTCAATATCTCTTATATAAAAAATATTTTCATTATTAAATTCTATTTTTCTAGGTCTAGCTCCTGTTGTGATAACTAGTTTGTCATAGCTATCTTCGAAAATATCTCCTGTTAATTCATTCTGAATTTCTATAGTTTTATTTTCTTTATTTACAGATATTACTTTGTGATTCGTATTCAGTTTCATATTAAAACGACTTTCGAACCACTCTGCATCTCTCGGTGTTAAATTTCCTCTCTTTATATAATCTTCACCTATATAATATGGAATTCCACAGCCAGAATAACTGATATCTCCTCCTGAAGTATAAGCAACTATCTCTACAGTTTCACTATTTCTACGTGCTTTTGCAATTACTGATGTCCCCGCTGCAACAGCGCCAACTACGATTATTTTCATTTTTCCTCCTAAGATTTACCTAAATTTTTACAAAATATTCTTTTGTTTTATTTGAAATTTTTACTAAGATAAGCATAACAGGAACTTCAACTAAAACTCCAACTACTGTTGCCAAAGTTGCTCCTGAATTTAAACCAAATAATGAAATAGATACTGCTACTGCTAATTCAAAGAAATTACTTGCTCCTATCATAGCTGCTGGTGAAGCTATTTCATGTGGTAATTTCCACACTTTTGCCCATCCATAAGAAAAGAAGAAAACAAAGAATGTTTGAATTGTTAATGGTATTGAAATTAATAAAATATCCAAAGGATTATCAATAATTTTTTTTCCTTGGAAAGAAAAAATTATTGTTAATGTTAATAATAATCCAGTTATTGTTATTTTATCAAATTTCTTTACAAAAACATTTTTGAAATAATCTAAACCTTTATTTTTAATAACAAGTTGTCTTGATATTATTCCGAAAAAAAGTGGAATAACTACAAATAATAGCACTGAAAGTATCAAAGTATCATATGGAACAAAAATATTACTTATTCCCAATAAAAATCCTACAATAGGTACAAATCCTACTAGTAGTATCAAATCATTTACTGCAACTTGAACTAATGTATAAGCTGGATTTCCTTTTGTAAGTTGACTCCAAACAAAAACCATTGCTGTACATGGTGCTGCTCCTAAAAGCACTGCTCCTGCTATATATTCATCTGCTAAATTTAAAGGTATTAAACTTTTAAAAATTACTTTAAAAAATAAAACCGATATTAGATACATTGTAAATGGTTTAACCAACCAATTTGTAATTGTAGTAACTGCTAGACCTTTTATATTTTTTGTAGCATGAACTATAGATGTAAAATCAATTTTTAACATCATTGGATATATCATTAACCAAATTAATATTGCTACTGGTATTGATACTCTTGAATATTCAAAAAGAGCTAGTGTTTCTGGTACAACTGGTAAAAATATTCCGATTGCAACACCTAAAACTATACATATTCCTACCCAAACAGATAGATATCTTTCAAAAAATCCCATATTTCCTCCTAAATATTTTCGTTTATACATGACTACATACTCATATGTTTTTTATATTAACATAAATATTTTGTTTTGTAAATAAGTATATTACGAATTTCTAATTTAGTTTTGTTTATCTTCTGAATTTATACAATGATTTTTGAATTCTAAAAATTTTATAAGATTTTTTCTATCTTGAAGAAAAATATCTTCATTTAAATAGTTTAAAACATTTAAAATAAAAGGATATTTTTCTATTGTTTCAAAATTCAAAGAATAATATGACCATTTTCCTATTTTTTCACAATTTATTATTTTATCCTTTTTCAATTTTGTAATATGTCTAGAAGTATTTGATTGATTTAATTTTAAAACTTCTTCTAAGTCACAGTTGCAAGCTCTATTAACTTCTTTTAATAAATTAAGAATTCTTAATCTATTACAATCTGACAATGATTTTAATATTTCTAAAGTTTCCATATGTTCTCTCCTCGAATGATTATTAACTCATGTATATTTTTATATCACATTTTTAAGTTTATGTAAATACATTTTAAACTATTAGGATAATATGATATACTTAATTTTTATAATTAAAAAAATGGAGGATTTATGGATTTGAAAAAATTTAAAGATTTAAAAAATGATATTTTAGCAGGTATAACAACATCTTTAGCTATGGTACCTGAATCAGTTGCATTTGCTTTTGTAGCGGGTTTATCTCCTATTGTAGGATTACATACATCTTTTATAATTGGAGTTGTTGCAGCTTTGTTTGGAGGACGTCCTGGAATGATTTCAGGAGCAGCTGGCTCTATTGCTGTTGTGTTTGCTGAATTAATCTTAAAGCATGGAGTTGAATATCTTTTTGCTACTGTAGTTTTAATGGGGATTATTCAAATTTTAATTGGTATTTTTAAATGGGGTAAATTCTCTCGAATGATTCCTCACTCAGTAATGCTTGGTTTTGTAAATGGATTAGCTATAGTTATTTTTACTGCACAACTAGGACAATTTAAAGTAAAAGATGCTTTAGGTAATTCAAATTGGATGCAGGGTTCTCAACTTTTTGTAATGATAGGTTTAGTTTTAATTACAATGTTAGTAACTCATTATCTCCCAAAGCTTACAGCAGCAATTCCTTCATCTTTAGCTGCAATCATTATTACAACAATACTTTCATATCTTGCGATGAGATTTGGAATAGATATCCCAAATGTTAGAGATTTTGCTGGTGAACCTTTAGCAGCAGGACTACCAAAGTTTCATGTTCCAAATTTGCCACTAAATTTTGAAACATTAAAGATAACATTTCCTTATGCTGTAATAGGAACACTTGTTGGTTTAATTGAATCACTATTAACTTTATCTTTAGTTGATGATTTAACTGATACAAGAGGAAGTAGTAACAAAGAGTGTGTTGGTCAAGGAATTGGTAACTTACTAAATGGATTTTTAGGAGGAACTGGTGGATGTGCTATGATTGGACAATCAATAGTTAATATTACTTCTGGTGGAAGAGGCCGAGCTTCTGGAGTTGCTATGGGAGTATCACTTTTAATCTTTGTTCTTTTTGGTTCAAAAGTAATTGAAATTATTCCTTTAGCTGCACTTGTTGGTGTGATGTTTATCGTTGTTATTGAAACTTTTGCTTGGAGTTCAATTAAAATTATAAAAAGAATTCCAAAAAAAGATGCTGTTGTAATAATAATAGTAACTTTAGTTACAGTTTTTGAAGATTTAGCAGTTGCTGTTATTTTAGGAATTATTATATCATCTTTAACTTTTGCTTGGGAAAAAGGTAAAAAAATCTCTGCAACGGTTAAATTGATAGATGGTGTTAAACATTACAAACTAGATGGACCTTTATTCTTTGGTTCAGCAACTTATTTTAAAGAAATTTTTGATATAAAAAATGATTCTGAAAAAGTAGTTATTGATTTTAAAAATTCAAGTATTAAAGACCATTCTGCTATTGAAGCACTAAACTCTTTAACAGAAAAATACGAACAGAATGGAAAAAAGCTATATTTGATCAATTTAAATTTAGACTCTAAGTTACTTTTAAAAAATGCTAAAAGTTTTGTAAAAATTAATATTGAAAGTAAGTGAACTACCACGCTCTATGGCTAGTTCCTAACCTAATAAGCTAGTAGAGCTCTACCAGCTTCACGAATGTATTTAGATCCTGTCTATCTCAAAGAACCTCTGTTTTCCCGCAGAGGTTCTTTCCTTTTTTATGAAATTATTTCAAAACTATAGTTGCTTTTTTCTTGAGCACTTCACTACATTTTCTCCAGCTCTTTTTCCAAAAACAATTATTTCAGTTATAGCATTTCCACCTAATCTATTTGTTCCATGAAGTCCTCCAACAATCTCACCTGCTGCAAATAGTCCTTCAATAACAGCTCCTGCTTTATTAAGAACCTGATTTTCTTTATTGATATGAACTCCACCCATTGTATGATGAACTGCAGGAGCAACTTTTTGAATATAAAACGGTTCATTAATTATAGGTAAAAGAGTTCCTCTTCTATTGAAATCTAAATCTTTTTTATTCTTAACAAAATCATTATACTTTTCGATTGTTTTTAAAAGATTTTTTGAGTCAATATTCATAAAATTAGCCGCTGATTCCAAGGTTTCTGATATTGATATCAAATTAGAATTTTTTAATCTTTCTATCTCTTCTTTATTTTTACTAACATAGTTAGTTACTGATTCTATCTCTTCCCCCCAAACTAAATAAGCAACACCATTTTCTTGTTCAAGTATAGCTTCTGAAACAGTATCTCTTCTTTCAAGTTCCTCTACAAATCTATCTCCAGACTTGTTTACTAATATTGCTCCATCAAATCTACTTCCACCAACATGAGATAGCTCTCCAGTTTCAGGATTAGAAATTGGGAAGGTTTGAATATATTCCATTTGCAGAAAACCTGCTTCAACTTTCTCACACATTAAATGTCCATCACCAGTGATACCACTAATATTTGTAGTTTTATATCTTTCATCTAAATTTGGATTATATTTTTTTCTTAACTCAATATTTCCACTAAAACCACCAGTTGCTAAAATAACACCTTGTTTCGCCATAAACTTAACATTTTTTTCATCAATAGTTGCTGAAATTCCAATCACTCTTGAATCACTATCACTGATTAACTCTTTAGAACGTACTCCTGTTTTAATTTCAACTCCTAAGGAGATTGCTCGAGCTCTAAGTTTTGCAATTAATTCAATCGCATATTTACCAGAAAATACTGCAGCTCTTGGGACTGAATGACCACCAAAATGAATAAGTTCATTTTTAAAAGAAACCTTAATTTCATCTTTTAACCATTTATAGGCAGGTAAAGCTTCATTAACAAAAATATCTAAAAGTTCAGAATAATTTTCATTATCTCCACCAAGAAGAATATCCTTTCTATAAAGTTCTATTGAATCTTCAATATCTTTCTCTATCTGAGCATCATTTCCAGGAATATTTATTCCACCCATAGAGATAAGAGTATTTCCACCAATTGATGACATCTTTTCTAGTAAAACCACTTTAGCTCCATTAGACGCTGCTGAAATAGCTGCTGATAAGCCTGCTCCTCCTGCTCCAACTATAACGACATCAAAATTTTCAATTTTCTTTATATATTTTTTACTACCTGTATCACCTATTTTAATTAAATTTTCAGCTTCAAGCATCTGAATTTCAAGTTTATCTAAATTTTCTCCAGCTTCAATTAAAGCGTTTTTTAGAGCTTCTCTAATCCCTCTTGAACTCATAGAACAACCTGAAACATTTGGAACTAAAATACTATTAGCTTCTAATACTAATTTTGGTATATGAACAAAAGCTGGATCAGAAATTATTTTAGTTTCATTATGAGAAAGAATAACTATATTCTTTAAAAGATTATCATTAATTTCAATTTCTACAGAAATATTTCCTCCATATCCTTTTCCAACTCCTATAAATTTTCCATCTTTCATTTTTGTTTCCACCGTAAATTGTATTGTTTTAACTGGAACCTGAATTTCTGTTATATACTCATTTTTATTTCCAGATAAAAATAAATTTATAATTTCAACTTCGTAAATAAATGGTTCTACACTAATTTTGTTTAAAGATATATAATCTAAAATTTTCTTTAATGCATTTTCTCTATTTCCATATCTGTATTTTATTGTAATATATTCATTCTTTTCAATTTTTTCAACATTTTTTAAAAAGTTTTCATTTTTAAAAAGTAAAAACTCACTTATTTGTTTTGTAATACATTTGTCTGAATTGACAATTTTAAATTTTTTTCCTAAATAAGCGCTTCCACATTCAACAGAAGCTTCAATAATTTTATAAATATCAAAAATAGAGTTATTCAAATTTTTATTTGTAATAACATCTAAATTATAAAGAAATTTTTTAGGTAAACATTTTAATGTAATCTTGTCTACTTCTAGATATGAAAATTCATCTAAAAGATTTTGAAGTCTTTTTTTACTAGCTTTTAAAGCTTCTATCTGTATTTCTATATCTTCTATTTTCTGCTTATACACGTAAAAAAAACTGTTTATCTCTTTTGAATTTCGTTTATCAAACTTCTTTTTAATTTCTTCTAAAGAGAATCCATTGTTTTTCAAAGTAATTATATTTTGCAATTTTAAAATTTGATATTCACTATAATATCTATATCCATTATTTGGATCAACATAATCTGGTTTTAGAATATTATTTTCATCATAATATCTTAATGTTTTATTTGAAAGTCCAGTTATTTTTGAGATTTCACCTATTAAGTATAAATCTTTTTTCATAATTATCCTCCATAATATTCACTTCTAAAAAAAGTATACACTATGCCCTAAGGTGAAAGTCAATTTTTAAATAAAAAAATCAAGTTTTGTTAGATAAGATACCAATAGAGTATATCAGAATAACAGATATAATTGTTAGGCATACAAATAATGTTTTAAATTCCACTATGGTTAGAGTAAAGTTGATTTAACGATTTGAGTTTCAATCTCGTTTAGAAATATTACAGCAGATGAACTTTTAAAACATATTGCAATTATATCTATAATTATGATGATTGGAACAAGTACATCCGATTTATTAAAAAATATATTTAATTTAGCATTACCATCTTATGTTGGAGCTATGTTTATTGCTATTATTTTTAATAATCTAAATATTAGATTCAATATTGTTAAAATCAATAGAAACCTTATTGATATTATAGGAATTACTTCTTTGAATATTTTCCTATCTATGGCTTTATTTACAAGTTTAATAGTATTTAAAGCTATGGGAAAAGATTATGATGCTGCTGTTATGGTTTCTGGAATGTGTGGGTCAGGATTAGGTGCTACAACAAACGCTATGTTGAATATGGGAGAAGTTTCAGAGAGACATGGTTATACTCCAAATCCATATTTAATTGTAACTTTAACGGGTGCATTTTTAATAGATATATTTCAAATGCCAATTATAATAACCGCTATCAATATCTTTAAATAGGAGATTTATGAATAATATAAAAAATATTTTTGGGAAAAAATGGAGTGGTGGAATCACTCGAGAAATATACAAAGATCAAAATGATTTTAACATTCGTATCTCTTGTGCTGAAATATATCCAGGAGAAAGTGTATTTTCAGATTTTACAGGATATAAAAGAATTTTAAAAATTCTTGAAAATGAAGTAATTCTTCAAAAAAATAGTGACAAAAAAATATTTTTAGATAAAAATAATGTTTTCAATTTTGATGGTTCAGATAAAGTAAAATCAAAAAATGAAGATTTAGTTTTAGATTTTAATGTTATCTATAATTCTAATTTTTATGAAGTTTCTTTCGAAGAAGTAAATGGTTATTACTCTTCAGTAAAAAATAAAAATAAAGGCGAAAAAGTTTTTATTTTTAGCACAGAAGAAGCTTCAATATTATTTATAAATAATTGTAATTTAAATTTTCAAAAATATGATTTTTTACTCTTAGATTTTTCAAGCTCGTATAAATTAAACGGTAATTTTATAATAGTAAAATTTTCAAATAATAAAACTCTACTAGTTAGGTAAAAGTGTTTTTCGTTCTCGATACTATCGGTATTTGAATTTAAAGTTTATAAGAAAGGGTCATGTTGATATAATACCCGTATAAACTATCCCTTCCTCTTTAGCTTTAATTAAAGATTTTCCTATACTTGCAAATTGAACTATTTTTTCATTTAACTTTTTCCCATTATTTTTTGTATCTCTTCTTGAGCTTTTATTTTTGTTACAATATTTAAATTTTTAATAATAAAAAAGCTTCTAATCTTAATAGAACCAAAGGTTTAAATGGTGTTTCAAAAATCCTTAGTGTTATTATCAGGAGTTTTCCTGATGAGACCCCTATTGATTATAATGATAATGGATTTGGAAAAATTTGAACTAAAAAAGTAATAATAGATGATTGAAGTTGAGTAACCATTTATTACATTATAATAATTTCAAATGTTTACTCCTGTTCTTTTTATGAACTTATTTTTTGCTATTGAAACTTTTTTATAAAAAAATAAAAACATTTCAAGTATTAATTGAATATTAAATATAGTATACTTTATTTTAGAACTTTTTTATTTTAAAAAAATATTATAAAAATATTGGAGGGAAATTAATGAGGGGAATTACAGAGAAAAGGTTAAAAAGTTGTTTAAAGAACCGTGTTTCTTTAAATATGGAAACAATAGTTAGATTTTTAATAACAGGAACAGTTGCATTTTCACTTACAGCTTGTGGTGGCGGTGGTGGTGGTGGGTCTTCTTCAACACCGACACCAACACCGACACCGACACCAACAGAAACTATAACTAAAGACTATACAAATGAAGGCCATGATCTAACAGGAGGAAATTTTGTAGTAGCAGGAACTGTTTCTGGAGATAAAAAAAATCTAGTTGGTATCACTGCAACTAATGCAAATGTGGAAAGTAAAGCAACCATTACTTTAACTGGAGATGGAGCAGTAGGGATCCACGGGAAATCTACAGCAACCCTCTCTAGGGAAACAGAAAAATATCAAATAGAAAATTCAGGAAAAATAAATCTTTCGGGAAAAAATGCAACGGGAATGC
>NZ_JBOFMZ010000008.1:0-5078 GCF_051658645.1 Cetobacterium sp. | reverse complement strand
GATAAGTCTCGGTTCGTTCAAAATGGACCGTGGTTTGCTCAAAGGAGGCGTATACTATACTCTATAACATATTATAATAAACACAGGATTATGCTATAATATACCTTTAGAAGACTAAAACACTAGAACACTAAAAGAGACGCATAGATTTAAGGATAGGTCTAGGCTAAAATAAGTTAATATATAATACTAAAGTTAAAAAAGATCTACTAGGAGGATACAAATTAAAAAATTAATAATTGGATTTTTGATTATCTTTACACAAATTTTTAGTTTAAATTTAACAGATAAAGAAAAATACTGGTTAGACAAAAATAAAAGTAAAGTTATAAATGTATATTTTTATAATCCAAATCATATCTATTTTTTTCAAAAAGAAAATGGGAAATTAGGAGGAGTATATTTAGATTTTTTTAAAAAAATTACGGATAAAACAGGATTGAAATTTAATATAACTGTAAAACAGAGAGAAGATTTAAGAAATCTTTTAAAAAATGGAGAAGGTGATATTGTATTTAATTCAAGTAGAGTTGAATCAAGAGAAAAGTTATATTACTATATTCCAACTTTAGAAGATAAATTTACACCAAAAAATGAAATACCCGTATCAAATAGTTGGTTGTCTGTTAATAAAAATTTACCAGAGCTTTATTCAATTGTAAAAAAATCAACAATAGATTTTAGTAATTCTGAGATTTTGGAAAGTTTAAAAAAAGAACGTCCAATATTTTACAAGACACTGTTAAAAAAAGATAAAAGAGTTTTAGAATTAAGAAAAAAATATAGTTCTATCAAAGTTTTATTGCCACCAAGTGGTGATGTTTTACCATTTGTATATAAATATAAAAACAAAAATGAAGGTTATGCAATTGATCGATTAAATGAATTGTCATTTGTTTTAGGAGTTCCTTTAGTATATACAAAAAATTCAAATGAGAAATATGATATTAAAGCTGTAGATTCAAGTATATTTGCAGAAACAAATTCTGATAAATATATACCATACTATAAAATTGGAGTTGCTGTATTTTCTCGTATTTCAGAAAATTTTATAGATTCATCTGAAGAAACTTATAGTAAAAGTGTTGGTTTTGTAAGCATAGAAAATTTGAATTCAGATTTTCTAAAAAATATCTCTCACTTTGAAAAATATATAAAATATAAAGATTCTGACGCTGCTTTAAACGGATTATTAAAAGGTGAAATTGATTATTTATATGGTGATTTTAAAATTATTTATATGGCTATTGAAAACAAGTATCTAGAGAAAGATATAAAGGTTTCTGGATTTTTAGGCGGCTATGCAACCCTTGGTTTTGGAGTTCCTCATGATGTAGAATTGTTCGAACTTTTGGATATTATTTTTCCAAATAAATTATTTGAAAGTAGTATTCTACAAAGTGAATTGAAATTTTCTAAAAAAATAAACATCAATTATGAATATTTTTTATTTGTTGCAGCTGTTTTAATAACAATAATATTAATATTAGCTTATCTTTTGAAAAAAATGTTTTTAGCTCAATTAAAAGGAAAACGTATAACAAAAGCTCTTGTTCATAGTTTTGAAGCTGCAAATGAGTTAAATGATGAAGATACAGGGCATCATATTTTAAGGGTTAACTTATACTCAAAACTTTTAGCTCAACAATTAAAATGTTCGTCTAAATTTATAAATGAAATTGGAGAGTATGCATCACTTCATGATGTTGGTAAAATTGGAATTTCAGATACAATATTGAAAAAGCCTGGTAAATTAACAGAGGAAGAATTTCAAAAAATGAAAGAGCATGTTATTTTAGGAAAAAAACTTATAGATAAAATGGAATTAGGAACAATCGCGAGTAATTTAGTTCTTTATCATCATGAGCGTTGGGATGGAAAAGGTTATTGTAGTGGATTAAAATCAACAGATATACCTTTAGAAGCTCGAATAGTCGCTTTAGCAGATGTTTATGATGCTTTAAGACAAACACGAGTATATAAAGAAGGCTTTTCTCATGAAAAAGCTGTTGATATTATACAAAAAGAGAGTGGAAAACATTTTGATCCAGACATAGTGAAAATATTTTTAGAATTCAATAAAGAGTTTGAAAATATTTTTAGAAATAACTAAATTTAGAAACACTCTTTTTAAAAAAAATACGCTTTACCTAAAGAAAAAAGCTCTAATTACTATTCGAATAGTAATTAGAGCTTTTTGATATTAGATTATAATTTAGTAATTTCTATTAGGTATATATCTTGGACATTTTATTACTGTTATATTTTTTAATAACGGTGCTAAAAATTTTTCGTTTACTAATTCTTTTTTGTATTTGTAATACTTGTTCATTGGAATTTCTATAAACTCTATTAATTCTTTGTCGTTTAACAAACCACCAAAAACTTTTGAATATTTTAGGATTTTTTCTTTTGTTTTTAAAGATTCAATTGTTTCTACTCTTGCTGTTTTTTTTACAAATTCAGTATTAGTTTTTAGTAGTTCTCTTGATTCTTGTAAAATGATATTTTTTTTTCTAACATATTTAATTTTTCCCCTGGATGCTTTATTTTTGAATATTACAAACTCGCCATAACATATCTAATTAGTATATCTTATTTTACACAAATAAGTCTAGCATCAAAATTATTATTAAACTTTTAATTATATTGGACGTTATTACTTAACAGTATTTTATCTACAGTTCAGCATATACTATCTATTACTATCAATAGAATCAACGTTTTATATAAAGACTTTAAACCTATCTGTTTAGGGTGTACTTTAAATAAACACTGTAATAAAGGAATTTTATAAGATTTTGTCATAACTGTCTTTTCTAGAAACTCTAAAAAATCTATTGCTAGCTCTGAAAACGTTGATTCTTGAGGGGATAAATCATTTTTAATTTTTAGAAATTGATACCATGTTTTATACTGTTTTAAATAAGCATGAACAGGTATTTTCCCAAATGTATAAACGTCCATTAAACTTGGATTTTTATTTAACAGATTCTTTATTTCATTGTAATCAGCGTCTATTTTTTGAATTAAACTATTTTTTTGATTTTTCTGTGATTCAAAAAACTCTATTATTTTAAAATCAAAGTTTGCTGTACATCCTAAAGGTAGTATAAAATTATCGTCTAATGGAGATTTAGGAAGTTCAGTTTTTCGGTTAGTTGATGCTAAAAATCCTGGTTTTAATTCTGCTCCTCGATAGTTTCCAACAAAATCTAGAACTCTTAGTTTCTCTTTGTCAATATGGGTTCTTAATCCTCTACCAAGTTGTTGAATAAAGATTGTATATGAACTTGTTGGTCTTAGAAAAAGTACTGTATCTACTGAAGGGATATCAACACCTTCATTTAAAACATCAACAGTAAAAATAATTTCTAGTTTACCGTCTTTAAATTTTTTAATTATATTTTGACGTTCTTCAATACTTGTTTCTCCAATTAAAATTGAACTTTTGATTTTCATTTTTTTAAAATAATCATTCATAAATTGGGCATGCTTTACACTCGCACAAAATGCTAGAGTAGATTTTTTTCTATATTGAAGATATTTTTTAAAAACTAAATTTATTCTATTTTCTAAAATCAAAGAATTTTCTAAAAGTTCGACGTCATATTTTCCATTTCTCCATGGAATTAAAGAATAATCAGTATCATCATAAATTCCAAAGTATTCAAAAGGTACAAGCCAACCGTTATTAATTCCAGTTTTAAAATCACATTCATATGCAATATTATAATCACATAATTTATAAATATCTCCAGAATCACTTCGTTCTGGAGTAGCTGTTAATCCAAGTAAAAATTTTGGTTTAAAGTAATTTAAAATGTTTGAATAACTTTTAGCAGTACTGTGATGAAACTCGTCTATTACAATATAATCAAAATAGTCTTTTTCAAAGTATTTTTGAGAGAGATATTCACTTTTAGATAATGTTGAAACACTTGCAAACAAAATATCTTTTGACTTATCTTTTTGAAATCCATTAAAAAATCCATAGCTTTTAGAGTCAGAATAAATAGTTTCAAAAGTTTTTTGAGCGTCTTTTAAAATTTCATCTCTATGAGCTACAAAAAGGATTTTTTCAAAATTTATAGAATCAAAAGCTGATAAATATGTTTTACCCAGTCCTGTTCCTACGACTACTAAAGCTTTTGTATAACCTTCTTCTCTCGTTTTAGAAAGCTCATAAAGAGCTGGAACTTGAAACTTTATAGGTTCTAAAACATTCGTATTTTGAATTGGAATATCTGGGTCTATAAGCTTTTGAAGCTCTTTTTTTTGATAAGTTTTTTCATAGTTTCTAAGCCATTCTAAAGTTAAATTAAAACTATTTTGGCTGTAAAGTTCTTCAAACTCTGACAAAATATTTTCAATGTCTTCGTCACCACTATTTCCAAAGAATTGATAAGTCCATTCAACACCTGATATTAATGCTGAATAAGATATATTTGAAGAACCTACATAAACCTCTATTTTATCGTTCGTTTTGAATATATATGTTTTGGGATGAAACGATACATTTAACGGGTTGTTGAAAATTTTAACTCCAGGAATACTTAAAAGTCTATAAAGAGCATTTGGCTCTGTTACTTTCATATAATCACTTGTAAGTATTTTTATAGTTTTACCAGAATCTCTAGCCTTTAACAACTCTGGGATTAATAGTTTCAAACCCGAATCACGTATAAACGAAACATTTATAATAATTTCAGATGA
The DNA here is from genome assembly GCF_051658645.1 of Cetobacterium sp. GTDB lineage: Bacteria > Fusobacteriota > Fusobacteriia > Fusobacteriales > Fusobacteriaceae > Cetobacterium_A. The sequence continues at coordinate 362 of NZ_JBOFMZ010000008.1, read as the reverse complement.
AGAATTAATTGAATTTTTTAAACTTTCATACATTGTAAGTTTTCGATTGTTAATAAACACCATTTCACCTACTCTTTAGATTTTATTTTAAAAATGATTACCTATCACTTCGGTAAGTTTTTTAGCTGTTAAAATACCCTCATTTCTTATTGCAATAACTTCTTTCAAAATACTAAGCAATAACTCTTTTTTAGCATCTTCACTGTAAGAATAAACAATATCAGCTAATTCTAAAGCTTCTAAAATCTTCTTTTTAATTTCAGATATATCATCCATTGATTCGCTAGATTCTACAGGTTCAACGTTTTGAAAGAGGGTTTTATCAGTTTCAGAAGAGTTATTCAGCATATTTTCATTTTTTT
>NZ_JBOFMZ010000007.1:0-16489 GCF_051658645.1 Cetobacterium sp. | reverse complement strand
TATCTCTGCAACTTTATTCTTTTCAAAATCTACTAAAACCTCCTCATCAAATGTCACTCCATCTAACTTGAGTCTCTTTGTTATTTTTCCTGAAATATTTGTATTTGCTAAAATCAAAGATATATCCTCACTTTCATTAAAAGCATCCAAATTTTCTGAACCTAAGAATTTAAATGTTCCTGAGAATTCAATTGTTTCCCCAACTTTAACTCTTACTGTTCCATCACCTGTTGGAGCGGGAATCTCCTCATATTTATTTTTTCTTACAGCTTTAGACTTTGTTACAGTTACTACTTCCTCTCCATTAACCCAAAGTTTCCCCTTATTTCCATTAAAATAATCATTCTTTCTAGGATTTGCCACTTATTCTCCTCCTTACATGAATATATCGAAGAAGAAATCTTCCATAATTCCTGTTATCTTTATATTTCCTTTTAAAAATACTTTTGTTCCTATAGTCATTTTCATAGCATATGAATCATCCCATGAATTAACTGTTTCTTCTCCCCATTTTGAATAATTAGATAATCTTTGTTCCTCTATATCTATCATTGACTTATTATCAAAATTAGGATCTAATATTTTATCTTTAGCTAAAGATTTAAAGTATCCATTTATTGATGATATTAATAGCATTTGATTATCTAAAATATTTGGGTATTTTCCTTTATAACTATTGTTCCAAGCTTTATATATATCACAGAATATTAAATCCATTTTCTCTACTGTATTTATATGTGTCATTTCCTCTGTAACTCCCTCTCCAGTTGTTACAAGTGAATTTACAGCTCTAGCTACCCTTACTTCACCTTCATCATTAAACAACACATGCTCTCCATTTGAAATAGCTTCTTCAAGTTCTTCTGGTTCTTTTACACTTTTAAATTTCAATGGTTTAGCTATTCCTGACATCATCATAGATAACCCTGCGTAGAACCCAAGTAAATATGATAAAGCATACTCTCCACTTTTTATCTCTCTACTGTCATTAAATTCTATTTCTTCATTAGTATGATTAACAACATGCATAGAGTCAGCAGTAGTAACTTTATATGCTATAGCCTTATATCTTTTTTTATTATTTTTGTTCTCTCCTTTCACAAAAGTTACTAAATCATTTTGATTTTCACTAATTGATGTTTGTACTGTAATCCAAGAATTTCTTGGAATTATTCCTTTTATTTTATTTAATAAATCAACAAGAGTTGCATCGGTCCCTAATTTAAAAACATAAAGAGCTAATGGAGCTCCCTCTAGTGCATCTTTTATAAAAAGAACATTCTCTGGATCAAACTTCTTTTGTTCATCACTTCCAAAATCACTTATTGTCGTGTATTTTTGCTTTTGGACTCCAGGTGTATCATCATTTACTATTAAAACAGCATAACCTTTTTCTCCTCTAGCTATTGCTGAAACTCCTAATCCTTTAAACTCTATATTTAACTTCGGTAGTCCATTATTTGTTGCCATTAATCTCCTCCTTGAATTTCAACTCTTCCATGTTTTCTTCGTACTCTTTCTCATATTCTTCTGCTATAAATACATTAAATGTACAATGTAAGATCTTATCCACTTCAAATAACTTAACATTCTCAGCTTCAGTTATTAAACCATCAGCTATTTCAATACTTTTATTTCTTCCGAATGCTTTTGTTAAAATATTTCTCATTTTTAATAAATCTTCTTGATTTTTCTTTAAATGTTCTGGAAAATATAAAACATCGAATTCAACCTCTGTTTCTTGAAAGTTACCTGCTAAATCATCAATATTAACATCTAACATTTTTATATAAAAACATGGCCTTTTAAATCCCTCTTCTATATTTGAACTAATTACATCTATATGTGGAGCATACTCTCTTAATTTTTCTACAATTGAAGCTTGAATATCAATAAACTCTGTCATTTTCCACCTACTTAAAACCATTATTCATTAAAAGATCATCTAAAAATTTCTCTGTATCACTCTCAAATTCCTTTTCAAAATCTTTTTTTGCACTTAAAAAAACACTATATCCATCTTTAAACTCATGCTTACCTCCAACTCGATCAACCACATTATGCCCATACTCTATTAAATGAGCATGAGGAGCTGTAGAATATGTTCTACATGCATATGCTCCTTGATACTCATAAACTTTTCCTAATTTTATACCTTTTATATAATTTCCAGTTTTCTTTTTAACTCTACTCTTTGCAATAGAAATCGTTTTATTTTTTAATTTAACACCTTCTTTTTTTAAAAACTTTTTAGTCTCTTTTCCATCTTTAATTCCATTTGCCAACTTTAATAAATCTTTAGATAATTGGTCTAAACTCATGCTATCACTCCGTTTTTAGCTTTGCCATTATATCCATAAAGCCATTCTTTTTAAAATCTGGATAAATATATTCAATCTCATATATGAGCCCTTTAAAAACAATATGATAATCTGATTCAATCTTAGTTTTTCTAATTCTTATCTTGAATCTTGTATTATTAGCTTCTGTATCTCCCTCTCCACCAGTTACACTACCACTTTGAAACTTAATCTCAGCCCAAACTTTTTTTACAAGAACATCCTCGTAGGTTGTTCCAAGTTTTCCATTTATATGTTCTTTTTTATAAATACCTATTCTATTTTTCAATCTGCTACTTAGACTCAACACTATAATCACCATACCTTAACTTTGTATATAAACAAGAAAGCATGTTATTTACCTTAAACGCTAAATCTTGAGAACCTCTATTTTCATATCTATCAGTTATAATTATGAGTTGTGCCATTTCATATGTTTTACTTTCTCCACCAGAATCAAAAGTGACTCCAGTGGAATTTTCTATCTCCTCTTTACTAAACTCTATACACATTTCAATAAAATTGTCTTCATCCTCTTCATCTATTCTTAGGTATTCCTTAGCTCTAGCTTTATCAACCATACGAGCCTCCTATTTTCTGTTATTTTTCGCAGTTTCTTCCTCTTTATTCTCAACACTTTCTTTAAAGTCCACTGACGCTACTCCTGAGATTGGTATTTCACCATACACAACTGCTAATGAATCAAATTTCTTAACATCTAGCCTCATAATAGCTCTCATATCAATTCTATTTTTCTTAAATGCATCTCCACCAACATCAGTAGATTTTAATTCAATAGTTTCTCTATCAAATAAAACAATTGCATCTGTTAATGATCCAATTATTAAAGGAGCCTTTTTATCAGTTGTTCCTACTGAAGCTAAAATTCTATTTGATAGCACAATAATTTCTCTTCCATTTAATAATTTTTTAGTTGGAGCTTTTGGGTCCTTTTCTAATAAATAATTCCCTTGAGAATCTTTAAGTTTATTTAAATAATTAAAACCATCTTGGTTAGTTACTACTTTAGCTATTGCTGAAATAGATGGGTCTAATTTTACATCCATAACATCTTTAACGTCATCAATTGTTGAAATTAAAATTTTACTTAATGTATTTAAAACTGAAATTATTAAAGTGTTTTCTGTTGCTACAGCCTTTTTAGCTAACCATCTATTTAAATACCCTCTTAAATTTGCTGTTTGGTCTTGTAATAAAGTTCTTGGAATTGGTAAAATACCTCCATAGTTTTCTATTTTATATGTTACTGGCACAAATTTAGGTGCTGTAGTTTCTTTAATTCCATCCTCATCTGTTTCAGTAAACTTTTCAAGCGGTGTATGTTCTGCATCTTTTTCTAATACTCTTGATCCAGTTAAAGTTCTAACAGATTCAACTGTTACTAAATTTCTTAAAGGAGTAAATGTTCTTTTTAGTTCATTAATCTCAGTTTGCTGGTCTACTGGAATTAAACACCCTCCATCTTCACCTATTCCAGAACTTAAATTTCTAGCTTCCAGAATCTCTCTATCTTCATTTGAAGCTCTTCCTCTTAGAGAATTGTAGAATGCTTCACCATATCTTGCTTCGGGCTCTACATCTTCACCATCTAAATTTCCTCTTGGTAGCTGTTGTCCACTTCTATTTTCAGGTTCTGTTTGTGGATTATCCAATTCTTTTTGTAAATTAATCTTAGCTTGAAGCTCTGATATCTTATTTGTAACTTCTTTTATTTCTGCTTCTGTTACTCCAGCCTTCTCCATAATATTCTTTGCTTCAGCTTTTAAGTTAAACATCTCTTGTTGCATTTGTTGTAATTTTGTCATTACGACCTCCTATAAGTTTATTAATAAATTTAATTTTGCTTTTGCTAACTCTATTTCGGAACTTCCGAAATCCTTTTGAATATCTGTTTCCTTTTCATCTTTAGCTTTTATATTATTCATTAAAAGATTTTGAGGAATTTTATAATTCTTACACAACTCTCCATCTAAGCAAGCTGCTATATCAACAGCTTCTGTTGAAGTAACATTAAAATAATCTTGAGCTGTAAAACCATCAAACCAAGTCTCTGCTTTCATAAGTTCTAAGAACTCATCAAATGTTTTTCCATCTTTTGCTCTAGTCATATATGCATTCGCTATTGTGGTATCAAACCTCTCGTACAAATCCGCTTGTTCTCTTAAATCATCAGCATTACCTATTGCGAATCCCCAAGCTTTATGAATCATTAAATATGCATTTTCAGGAACTATAATCTCATCTCCCGCCATTGCAATAACCGAAGCTATTGATGCAGCATAACCTTCTACAAAAACTCTTTTATGCCCTTTATGTCTTGCTAACATATTATATATAGCAATTCCAGCAAATACACTTCCACCAGGAGAATTGATATAAATATCTAAAGCATCATTTTCTCCAATTTCACTTAACAGATTATTTACATCAGATGGTATAACATCACTATTTGACCATCTACTTGATGTAATCTCTCCAAAAATAATTAATTCCGCTACATTTTCAGTTTTATTTTTAACTTCCAATTTCCCTTTGTCTAAATTCAATACTGTCATCTATTCTCTCCCACCTTTATTATATTGACTTCCTATATTCTCTAAATTTATTGTAGAGCCATTTCCTAAGAGAGTATCTCCGCCATCTATATACGGAAGGTTTAAGTCTTCTCTCACCTCATTTGGTGTCATAGCAAAATTAGTTAGATATTTACTATAAACTTCCGCTTGGGTTTTATTGTCCATTTTAAATAGAATTTTTTCATTAATTTCTAATCTAAACCCTCTTTTTATATCGCTCTCAGTCAGAATCTTATAACTCATTTCTTGTTCATATGCTTTAAATAAAGGCTGTAAAGTATTTACATAGAAATCAACTTGCTGAGTTTCTGAATTTGAATAACTAGATTTTGTATAGTCATTAATTATATTTGGCTTTATTCCAAATGCTGCTGCTAACTGTAGTGCTGAAACTCTGTTGTTTTCAAAAAACTGTGCATCTGCCAGCTTCATATCTAGTAGTTGTGCTTGGAATCCTGCTGGTACAGGAATAAATTTTCCAGATCCTTGTGTTGCTGAATATCTTTCAAGACTTGCTGCAACTTTTTGTTCCTTACCTCTTTCAAGTTCTCCTGGATAATGAATCAAGATTTTAGAACCAAACATATTGCTTTTATAAAGCTTATTTAAAAATCCCACAGAATTTTTCCCACTACTTATTTGGGTTTTGAGAATATCTCTTGTTGCCACTCCTGAAAGTCCATCAAAACTTACATGAGTTTTCAGATGAATAATCTCATTCATTTCAAAGCTATATTTTTTTCGTGTTCGGCTATCTGTCCAAATATACCAAATAGCATTTAACTTTCCAAAAATACCTTTATTATCAATCCAAATCTTAACTTGAGCACTTGGAAGCAACCATAAATTCTTTGGAAATCCATTTTTATCAGCTTCTATATAGATATATGAATTCCCATTATGTAATTTATTAAGTTCAACTGTACCCCAAAATGTAGCAGCAGTCATGTATGGGTTAGGTCTTAAATTAAAAATTCTATCAATATTAGAATCAAGAACTTTTTCTTTACCTTTTTTTTCTGTTAAAACTCTAAGCTCCCACGGCATCTTAGACATTGTTTCTGATAAATGCTTTAAACATATATAGTAAATTGTTTCTGACAAATCACTGCTCTTATCAATATTTTCAACATCTATTCCATACCCATGAAAAAAATCTCCTATCTCTTCTAAAGATAATCCTTCTTCTTTTTCTTCTCGTTTATCTGATTTAACTATATTTTTTATCTTATCTATTATTTTTATTGTTATTCACCTCCACCATATAATTTATCTAGAATTTCATCAGAAACCAATTCATTAACATCAAATTCAAACTCATGATACATTGCCAATTTATATCCACATAAAAGAGCATCAATTGGGTCAATCCTTCTAATAGAAGCATCCTTATCTATTTTTATAAGTCCATTATTTTGCCTTATAACTGTATTTCCCATTGCATAATTTAAAAGTGGGTTTGGTAAATAGTAAACATTCTCTGAATAAACCTGTTCTCTAAAACCTGCTGTACTTTCATTTAAAGATTTATGCGATTGATAAACCTCTGTTACTTCATATCCTTGAATATCCAAATCCATCATTAATTTTGAAGCATTAGCAGGATCAAAACAAAGGTGTCTTATCTCCCAATTGTTTTCTTCACAGGTGTTTAATACATAATCCATTACATAGCTTTGGTCAACTATTGGAGTATTTGTTACACTTAAAAATCCCCTCTCCTCCCAGCTATCATAAGGAACTTTATCTACCATTTTTCTTTCCATAAGTTTTTCTCTATTTGGAATAAAAGAATGACTAAATATTATATACTTTGCAATCCCTTCAACCATTATAGGTATTACGAAGGCTACACTTGTTAAGTCAATTTTTGCTGACATATCAAATCCCACATATACAGGTCTATTAGTTATATCAAACGGAAGATTTTTTACTTCGCATCTTTTCCACTTCTCCATATCCATATAACCTAAATCTTTAGCTTGAACCCAAATATTACAAATTTTAGTTTTAAATGAAATCATCTTTTCAGGAACACTTTTAGCTACTTCATAATCTGATGCTATTTTCTGTATACCTTCTTTATAGGTCGCTCGTAGTGGATTGGCTTTTTGCCATGTTTTTAAATCTCCTATATCATCATCTTTATCAGCTTCACAAATATCCACAAAATATTCATCATTTTCTATATCTATATTTGGATTTAGTAACTCAGAACAATATTTATATTCTTCTGTATAACAAGGAACATTTAAATCTATCCCTGCAGTTGTTATTATCAATAATAAAGACTCTTTAGAGTTGCTTCCTAATGCTAAGTCATAGAACTCTGTCGTTGCATGTTGATGATATTCATCAAGAACAAGTGCTGCTGGATTGGTTCCATCTCCTGTTTTTCCATCTTGTTTTGATAATGGTTTTAAAAATGAGGTCGTTTTTATATGAACTATTTTATCCCTTGTTAACTTAAACTTTGGTGCTAAAGAACTTCCTGTAAGCATATTTTGACATTCAGAAAATAAGAGTTTTGATTGCTCTCTTTTAGTTCCTGCACAAAACGTTTCTGCTATCTCACTATTTCTAGTTGCTACTACAGATATTTCATACAACATACATCCCGCTTGCATCTGAGTTTTAGCATTCTTTCTTCCAACCTCTATAAAAGCTTTTTTATATCTCCTATATCCATCTTCTCTTTTCCAAGCATATATTTGACAAACTATAAACTTTTGCCAATCAGTTAATACTATTGGAGTTCCTGCTAAAATCCCTTTTGAATGTTTCAGATATGTAAACCATTTAACTATTCTCAAAGCTTCTTCTTCACCCCAAATAAACTTTGACTCTTCAACATCTTTTAAAAATCTTTGTGCAGCCCATATATGCTTCTGTCCACTTGGTATAACTCCATCTATACAATCTTTACAATACTGTATAATTTTCTCTTTAATACTCATTAAACATCTCCAAATTCTTCATCTAATGTTTTATCTATTCTAGTTACTATTCCAGAACCAGCTTTCAATCTTGATTCCATAGTTAATCCTAATAAAGAACCATACTTTTTCATCTCCTCTGAATATTTAAGCTCTAAGCCTACAAGTGGATTTACATCTTCTACAATCATTACATCAGTCTTTAGATTAGTTACAATTGAAACATATCTAGCAAAGGCATTACAGTAACCTCCTAAGCTGTTATAATCTAAATTACTAATCATAGATTTTTTATTAAATTGCTCTACAAGTCTAATCCATTCATTAATTGCAATTTGATTTACTAGCCAATCTGGAGGATGTTCCAGTTGCTCATTTCCAACAAATACAGATTCTTGTTCTAGCTGTTTTCTTTTTATCTCTTCTTGGGTCAAATGCTTTGTCTGTGCTTCAAGTGATTTTCTAATTTTCAACACCTCCATTTTTTATTTTTTATTTTTTTCTCAAAGGGAAATTTGCGAAAAGACTTGAGAAAATGTGGTATTAAAGCCTTTCTCAAAAACTTTTTCATATACCCCCGCCTCCATACTCAACCTTCCATATTTTTATAAACTCTTTTATCTCTTTAATTGTTTTTATTTGATCTGTTTTATATAGCCTATGTATCTCTCTGTGAGCTTCATCACATAAATAAACAAGATTTGATAATGATAATCCTTTTGATTTATCCTCTGATAATGGAACTATGTGATGAACTAAACTTCCTTTTTTAACTCTTTTATGTTTATATAAACTCCAAAGACACAACTCACTAAACTTATTCCTACAACTTTCTCTTAATCTCTTCCACTCTTTGCTGTTATAAAATCCTTGATTCTCTCTTTGACATTTATCATATATCCTATTTGATTCACTTCTTGTCTTCTTAGCACAACCATTTGGACACTCTTTTAAACTATATGAGTATACCTTTCTACATCTAGGACATATCCTATTCATCTACAACAACTCCATAAGCTTTCGCTTTTATCTCTTTTGTTTTTAAATCTATCTTTTTTAATTTTAAATCTATTAAATCAGAGTCTAGCTTTATCTCCCTTTCTTTTTCATCAACTAATATCTCATCTTTATAAGCTTCATATTTTGCTAATTTAATTTTATAATCAAGCTCTTCCTCTGAATTCATTATTGAATATAACTCTTTAGCAAATTGATAACCATCTCTATGAGTTGCTATTCTAGTTCTTAGAGCGTCTTCTCTACCTTTATTTGTAGGTCTTTCTTTTTTTCTTTCTAATTCAATTAGATAAGCTAATGTTGATTTATGAAGATTCTTATAATGACCTTTTATTTCCTCTTTCTCTTCTAAATGCTGTTCTACATCTTTTTGTACCTCTTGTAAGTAAAGCAGTGTTGAATTAATTCCCTTTTGCCATTTCTCTTTACTAGATAAGTTCCTCAATGTGCCATAAGACAATCTAAACTCATAAGCTAACTCTTTTAAATCTTCTCCAGCTTCAAATCTTTTTCTTATCTCTTTCTTAATTGCATTAGAAACTTTATTTATCACTATGACACACCTCCCAATTAAAATAATAAATTAAGTCATAAAAATGTAATTTGTAACGGCTATTAGTTAATAAGGAAAAATCACCCAAATTACTTAGAGTAATATCATTCACAACCTACCTATTCATAAAGTGTTTCAGCCTATTTTTAAGCCTCAAAAGTTTAACCACTATTTGAAATTAGTGGTTAAAAATAAATTCCATCAAATAATTTAATTTTTCTAAATTATTACGATTGGAATAGTTCTTCAATATTGTTTTTGTTTCTCTTGTTTTATGTTGTCTATCGTACTTATTAACAAGTTCTATTAAAAGAGTGTAGTCAAATATCCAGCATGATTCTTCTAAATATCTATAGACTCCTCTTTTCTCTTTTTTACCCAACTCTTTTCCAAATCTATTGGCTTTTTTAAAAGCTAGGAATTCTTTTTCTAAATTATTCTTTATAACACTTTCTAAATGCCTTATTCCCTCTTCCAAGAGCTTCTTCTTCGTATTCTCTATAAAGATTCCATCAATAAGCTCAAAGCTGTTTAAAATAGAATTCAGGCTATTATCCTTTTCTTTCTTATTTGCATAATATGAAAAAGTTCTATTTAGAAATTTCCATTCTAATCTTGTTACATCTAATTCTAAATCCAGCTTTTTAGATTCTTCTGTTTTGTCATAAACAGTAACCAAAGTAGAGCCGTAATTTCCTAGAAGAGTTTCATCTTGAAACATCAATCTATAGCTTTTATTTCTAGTGCATCTACTTATTTTTTTAAAGTGTGGTACTGATATGAATAATAGTTTAAAAGCTTCTTCAACTTCTAAAAATGGTTTATTAAAGTTCAAATTTATTTCAATATCTTTAATTTTTGCTTCAGATAAATTTATCTCTATGCCTTTCTCAGAAAGTTCTTTAATTAGTATTAAAAGTGCTGATTTCAGCTCTATCTCTCTTGAGTTATAAACATTATGACCATTTAAAATTTTATTCGGATTAAATCTCAAATTTTTAAAATGAGTTTCCTTTCCACTACTATATAACCTTGTAGTGCTATCTAAAGTGTAGCTTGGCTCATCTAAACAAAATTTTTCTTGGTAGTACTCCTCTGTTACCTGTTCTGTTATATAAAGATTGCTATTATAACTTATTTCAAAGTTATATAGAGTTAACCAATCTATACCTATTCTAAATATCTTACTGGCATCTAAATTCACATTTATATACCTCCATTCTACCAACCCCTTTCCCGAACCTTCCTGCAGTTTACACATTGGTTCATCCATATTTTATTACTGATTAAAATGCACCAATTAATTGATACATTTTAATCAGTAGCCTACCCTGAAATAGGCTTGTATATATCCCTCCAAAAAGTTATAATTGAATTGTTAAAAACGATATTGTTTCTGGAGGGATTATGAATTTTGAATTTTCTTTAAAAAATATTTTTTATTTACTTTTTTTAATTGGTTTTATTAATCTTATAAGAGATCTGTTTAATGCAATAAAAACTAGAATTATTATTAGGGAAGCTATTGGTCACTTTACGCAACTACATGGAAAGATTAAAAAACGTGAGCAAAATATTGATAAACACTTAATGTTCTTAAATAAAAATCATAAAATCCTAAATAGTTCTGGCTTGGGTAATCTTCATTTTAGAAACGATCCCCAACAATCTATGTTATCCAATATTTTAATAAACTTTACAGAATATCTAAATTTCTATTATCGTGATGAACTTCTTCACTCTTTATATTCTCTTTATTCAGTAAGTGTTCAGATTGATAATGATTTTAATTTATTAAAATATATATTCAATTTTTTCAATCCTTTTATGTATTTAAAAAAATCAATACCAACAATACTAAATAGCTTTTATGAAATATTTCCTTTAAAATTTCCAAGTTTTATAAAAATACTTTTAGAATCTATATCTTTATTTTTTGGAATTTTAATTTCTTTGAAAGAAATTTCTCCTGAAACATTTGCAGCATTAATCAATTTTTTGAATAATATTTTTAATAGGTAATTTATATTTTGTTTTTATAATTTCAGCTTCTAGTACTTCTAATATCTCTTTAGATGTATTAATATTATTAAGTGAATTGTATTCTAAAATAGCTATTATTCCATTATATCCATACTTAGTAGTGAAACATTTTAAACATATAGTTTGATTTTTAGAATACTCTTCATATGCTATCTTTTTTGTAATATTACTCGGAATATATGTATAATGATTTTCAAATACATTTTCTTTTATTTCTTTTTTAAAGAGTTCTTTAATTTTTTTTATCAATTATACTCACCTTCTAGCAATAGTTTTATACTCAAGAAAATAAATCATCAACAATCTCAGAATAAGTAATCTCTTTCCCATCTCTTATTAAAATTACATCTTCTCTTCCTAAGTTTATATATCTTTTTACTATCACATCTACATATCTTGGGTCTAACTCCAATGATCTATTTTTTCTTTCTAATTGGTCACAAGCCATCATAGTTGAACCTGAACCTCCAAATAAATCTAAAACTATATCTTCTTTTTTAGAACTATTCATAATTGCTCTTCCTGGAACTTCTACTGGCTTAGTTGTTGGATGAAGCTCTGACTTTTTAGGTCTCGGAACATCCCAAACATCACATTGCTTTCTACTCTCAAGTGGATGAAGTCTTGCTTTTCCTTCTAACCATCCATACCAAATAGGTTCATATTTCGTATGATAATCTTTCCTTGAAATAACTAGTGAATCTTTATTCCAGATAATTGTTGATGACCAATGATAATTATTCTGAGCTAAAGTTAACATCATGTTTCCCCATTCTTGTCCCGACATAACAACATAAGTTGGACAACCTTTCTTTGAGAACTCAGCCATTCTTGAAAATATATCAAACATAAATTTCTTAAAATCCTCTGTTCCCATGAAGTCATTTAATATTGTTCTTGGTTTATACCCTTGAGGATTATCCTCTTTTACTCCTCCATAATTCACATTCCACGGTGGGTCTGTAAATACTAAATCAGCTTTATCTATTAACATTACCTTTGTTACATCTTCAACTTTTGTACTATCTCCACAAAGCAATCTATGGCTACCTAACATATATAAGTCTCCAAGTTTACTATATGGTTCTTTCTCTAAATCTATTTCTGGTGGGTCATCTTCTTTAAACTCATCAATCTCTACTTCTAGACTTCCAATATTTAACTCTTTTAGTTCTTCTATTTCAAAACCAGTTAAAGATAAATCCTTCTCATTAATCTCTATGCTTTTTAACTCTAGTTTTAACTTTTGTAAGTTAAATCCAGTATTCATGGTTAATTTATTGTGAGCTATTATATATTGTTTTTTCTGTATCTCATTTAAGTGATCCAACCTTATTACTTCTACTTCTTCAGCTCCTAACTGTTGAAGTGCAATATATCTTCCATGACCTTCTATAATCATATTATTTTCATCTACTGCTAATGGATCATTAAAACCAAACTCTTTTATACTTCCTTTTATTTGGTCTATCTGTTCTTGAGGATGCTCTTTAGCATTATTTATATATGGTATTATTTTACTTAGTTTTAATTTTTCTATTTTCATATGACACTCTCAAAGCTCATTTTTATCTACATACTCTAATATCTCAATTATTGCATTTGAAACTTTTTCAATAGATTTCTCTAGATAATCTTTATTCTTAATATTATCTAAAAAGAATGGTTCTATTAGTATTGCTACTGGTTTAGTTTTATTAAGGATTGAACCTCCTCTATCTTCTGGTTTAGTTGGTTTTATTCCTCTATCTGGTAGCCCTAAATGCTTAGTTAAAATATCTTGAGCTACTGAAGCTAACTTTCTTCCTTTTGATGATGTATGAGCATATAGAACCTCTGTTCCTTGTGCTTTTCTATCATAAGCATTAAAGTGGCAACTTATTAGAATATCTCCATTTAAAGAATTGACTTCATTAACTAAATTTCCAAAATCATTTCTAGCTTTAATAATTAAATCAATTCCAACTAATCTCTCTTTTTTAAAAACTTCCGTTACCAAATAACTTGTCATATCAAATTCTGTTATTAATTTTCCATCTATATTTGTGTTGCATCCAGGACTTATAAAGTTATGTCCTGCTAATAAAATAACTCTTTTAGTTCCTACCATTATTCCATCTCCTTGCTTCTGCATCAGCCTTACCTAATTGAATCATTAACTCTGACTTATTATCTAAATCAATATCTAAAGCTCCAATCATCTCCATTAACTTTTCCATTTCTTCCATAAAAACTCCTGATAAAAAAATAGACCACCCCTATCCAATCATAATGATTAGATAAGGGCGGTCACTGACTCATACTCTTATTCCAATTCTATATAGTTCAAAAGTCTCTAAAAGTTGCTTTATAAATCAGTTACCTTCTGGCTTACTTGTATTTATAAATAATCGTCTCTCTTGTAACATTGTATTTTTTACTCCTATTCATTTGCTCCTATTATTTTTGTTGGAGCTATTGAATAAAATATTTTACCATTCATTTCTTTAGTTATTTGAATAGATACTTTCTCATCTTTTTCTAAACTTGAACCAATTTCAACTAATAATTTTTCAATTCTTTTACTAAATTTTTCCACTTTATCCCCCTTTATTAAACACAAGGTCTTTTACGGAGAATAGACTACACTAAAAAAACTAAAAATGCAAGTTTTTTTAATTATTAATCAAGATTTAGTTCATTTTCTATTTTTTTAAGTATTTTTCTTAATTCTTTAGGTAAATTATACATTGTAATAGTTTTATAAGTATTCATACTTATATGGTTAGATTTTCCTAAATGATTATTAATTTTTAAAACGTATAATTCAAGTAATTGTTTTCCTGGTATAAAATCCACAATATTTATTTGCTCAATTTTTTCTCTATTTTCTCTAATTAAATGGCATAACTTTTCACATTTTTTATCCCCTAATCCTTTTAAATAATTTTTCATTCCTGGCAAATGTTTATCAAAATTACTTGTCTCAAAAAATATTTTCGGATTTTGTTTTGAAGTCTCTATAGGACTTGGTAAACTTTGTATTGATAAAAATAACGGTAATAAATCAAAGTAGATATTTTTTACTTTATCCAACCACTTATCATATGAAAACTCTTTGGCTATTTGTAAATATTCTGTATTCATATTATTTGATACTATCATAACCCCATACTCTTCTGAAATAAAATAATTTTCCAAAGTATATTTTTCCAAATAAAAAACTTTTCTATCTTCTACTTTTGGGATTTCTTTTATTACATCAAAATCTAAGTCGACTAAGAATAAACTTTTATTATATAATTTATTATTATCTTTTACTACATTATAGCAATCTAATACATTTTTTTTATTTTCCAAACTTTCTATCTTTATCTTTTTAAATTTATTTTCGGGTAAAGATTGTTTTAGTAAATTAGAATATAAACCTTTACTATTTAAATCTTCTATAAAAAGTATATTTTTTGAAGTTAATCTTAACTTATTAACAGCTCCTTGCAGTGTATTATTCAATGACATTATATTCACCTATTTCAATACATCTTTCTCCGTAATTTCCAATCACCTCTGGTGAATGTGTTGCTATTATATACTGGTTAAGTTCGCTTACTCCATTTAAAGAATCTGATATTTTTTCTTGCCAGTCTATATGTAAAGATAATTCTGGCTCATCCATTATAAAAATACCTCCTGATGTTTCTTTTGTATTAAAGATTAAAAATGTAAATAATGTTAAAATTTGTTTTTCACCAGAAGATAGTTTTTCTAAATTTATTTTTTTCTCTTCATTTTTTACATTTCTTATGTCTAACCCTCCCACATCATTAACTCTTATTTTCTTTCCTATTTCTGAATAAAATTTATTCACTATCACTGTTAATTTCTCTATTTTAGTATATATTTTTTTCTTTTTTTCTTTTATTTCCTTTGCTTTTTCTATTATATGATATGCATATTCTAATTTTATATTATCTAAAGAAAATAATAAAAGTTCAAACTCTTCTTCATTTGCTATAGGAGAAGTTAATACAGTTTCAATATCTAGCTTTTCTAACTCTTTCTTTTTTTCATATAAAGTTTTAAAATATTCTCCCACTAAAGAATTATAACTTTCTTGAGGAATCTCTAAACTTAAAAAAGCCTCTTCTATTTGTTTTTCAATATTTTTATCAAATTTTAAAACTTTTTCTACGGATGATTTTAAATCTGATTTTTTATCTACAGAAAATGGTGTTAATAATACTTGTTTTTTAAATTCATTATTATATGTTTCATAGTGTCTTAATATATTTGAATATTCAACTTTTATTGTTTTTTCAACCTCATCTAAACCAAAAACATCATTTTTTTCTCCTATTCTCAACCTTTCTCTTCTTAAAACTGCTGCTGAAGCTACTCCTTGTCTGTTTAGAGTTAAATAATGAACCTCTTGTTTCTTAATAGCTGCTAAAAATATTTTTAGTTGTAGAATATTTTTTCTATTTTCACTAGAAAATTCCCTATAATATACCCTTCTCTCATCTCCAAATTCATCCTCTTCTATCTTATAAAAATTTTTACTCTCCTCGATTATATTAAATTTTTTCTCTATTATTTTCTCATCTGACTTCAAACCCTCTATCTTTAGCACTAATTTATTTTTTGTTTTTTCAGCTGTAAACTTCACATCTTGCATTTCTAGAAGAATAGTTTTAAATTCTATTTTTGATAAACGTTCTATTTTTAAATTTACTAAGCTATCTATTATTTCTAATATTGTAGTTTTTCCAGTTCCGTTTTTTCCTATTAATATATTTATTCCATCTTTAAAAAAAATTTCCAGATTTTTTTCACCAAATAATTCTTTAATTTCAAGATATTTTACCATTTTTCCCCCTCTTATATTTTTTGTTTCTGTTAACTTAAAAATTATTGAAACTACTCTAATCCTTTGAGGTATAATAGTTATTCAAACAACCAATATTCCCCCCAAGAAAGGAGCAGTTTTTAACTATGTATATTAATAATATCTCTTGTCCTCGTTGT
>NZ_JBOFMZ010000006.1:0-4035 GCF_051658645.1 Cetobacterium sp. | reverse complement strand
GAAGGTCAATAAAGGTAACACCAAGACTTGATTTACCTAGGAAAAAAGCATCAAGAAATAGCTTTGAAGTACTGAGAGATTTGGAGGAGTATGGGGATGTTTGACAAATATGTTGATTTTAAATTACTTATTATTTTTTCTGATGGCTATACGACTTGCATGTTTGAATGCAAGAGGGTTGATGAGTAAAGAAAAATTCAATATGGTGAAAGAGATATGTAAAAATGAAGAAGTTATTTTATTGCAAGAAACGAACTGGAAGAATGAGGTAATGGACGATTTTAAAAAGAGATGGAATGGAGAAATGTTCTATAACAATGGAGATGGAAGAATGGGAAGAGGAGTGGCTATTCTAATAAGGGAAGATGTGGATTTTGAAGTAAAAGAAATATATAATGATTTGAAAGGAAAATGTAATGCCATTGAAATCAGACAAGGGGAGAAAGTTTTTGTGATAATCAATGTACACGCACCTACACAAGAGAAAGAAAAAAAGAAATTTTTTGAAGATTTACAAATTTTAACTAAGAAATGGGAAAATGCAATATTAGTTGGGGATTTTAATACAGTTTTTAGCAAATTTGACATGGCAGATGGAATGGTTTTTAAAACAGATGTTGGGAGGAAATTTTTAATTGCAATGATGGAAGAGGATAATTTGATAGACGTTTGGAGAGAAAAGAATCAAAGAAAAAGAAACTTTTCAAGAAGACAACTAGTTGGGAACTTTATGTGCCAAACAAGAATAGATTTTATTTTAAGTAAAAGAGATATGGAGTGTTTTCTGGAGCATATTCATTATAAAGAAACTGGTTTGAGCGACCATAAAATGCTTTTATGGAAAATAGATTTTAGTATTGAAAAAAGAGGACCTGGTGTTTGGATTTTAAACTCAGGACTTTTAAATAATGAAAATTATAGAAGAGAAATAGAAGAATTATTGGAAAAAGAGAAAGAAGATGGAATGTATTTAGAAGATAAACGATTATGGTGGCAAAATGTAAAGTATGAAATAAAAAAGAAATCTATAAATTACAGCAAATTAGTACAGAGAGCTAAAAAAGCTAGGGAAGTAGAAATAAGAAGAAAAATGAAGGAAGAGACAAGTAAGAGTGAAACACAAATAAAAAGAATCATAATGTTGGAGGAGGAGTTGAAAAAAATCGAGCAAGAAAAGTGTAGAGGAGCTATATTAAGAAGCAAAGCAAAATATACAATTGAGGGAGAAAAGTGCACCAATTTTTTCTTTGATTTGGAAAAAAATAGAGGACGGTCAGAGTTAATAAAAGAATTACATTCTAAAAATGGTGAAATAGTTAAGGGGACGGATGGTATCTTAAAGGAAGTTAAAGAGTATTATGAGGAGCTTTTTAGTACCCAAGGAATAGATGAACAGGAGAAAAATAAACTATTAAGGTGTGTTACTGCTAAAGTAAGAAAGGAGGATAAAGAGGAATGTGACAAGGAAATTAGTGAAGAGGAAATTATAGATGCTATAAATATGCTGAAAGGAAAGAAAAGTCCAGGGATAGATGGACTAATTAATGAATTTTATAAAGTGTTTAAGGAAAAAATAAGTGGGATTTTAAAGGAAGTATATCAGGAGATTTTTATAAAAAAGGAATTTGACCAAAGGATGAGTATGGGATTGATGAAATTAATATATAAAAGAAAAGGAAGTAAAAATATGTTAAATAACTTTCGGCCAATAACGATGTTGAACACGGATATGAAAATACTAGCCAAGATTTTAGCAAACAGATTAAATAAGGTTTTACCCACAATTATAACAACCAACCAAGCGTATGGTGTAAAAGGAAGGGATATCGCAGACATAACTAGTGGAATAAGAGACATAATCAGTGTTTTAAATGAAAGGCAGGAGAATGGATATGTTATTAACTTAGATTTTGAAAAAGCTTTTGACAGGGTTGAACACAGTTTTTTATTTGCAGTTTTGGAGCATTTTGGATTTGGGAACATCTTTAAAGAATGGATTACAATTCTATATAAAAATGTAATGACAAAAGTGAAATGTAATGGATTTTTAACTAAACCTTTTAAAATTACAAGATCAATTAGACAGGGATGCCCTCTATCAGCGCAGCTGTATACACTAGTAGCGGAACCATTAGGATTGATGATTAAAAAGGATAAGGATACTCAAGGTATTAGAATAGAAGAAGGAAAAGAGGGGAAAATTATTTTTCAATATGCAGATGACACGACGTTGATATTAAAGGATTTGGAGAGTGTGAAGGAGGTAATGGGAAAAGTAAAGAGATATGGTAAGGGTACAGGTGCAAAAGTAAATGAAGAAAAGACCGTGTACATGAGATTTGGGGGAGTACCTAGTTTGTTTGGGGGTTTTAACTTTGAAGAGGTTCAGGAAACAAAAATTTTGGGTGTGACCTTAGGGAAAGATGAAAAAGGGGCAAGAGAAAGAATGTTTGAAAATGTGGTGGGAGAAATGGAGAAGAGATTAAGATTTTGGAAGGGAAGATCTTTAAGTTTAAAAGGGAAAATTTTAGTGGTAAATGTTTTAATGTTATCTAAAATGTGGTACATTTTAACTGTGATGGCAACACCAAGATGGGTGGAAATGAGAATAAAAAGATGTGTTGTAGAGTTTGTTTGGGAGAAAAAGCCCCCAAGGATTGCATATAATACTTTGATTGGACAGATAGATAAAGGAGGGATGGGTCTAGCTGACGTAGAAATAAAGAAAAAGAGTTTGAGAATCAAAGTGGTGAAAAAATACCTTGATAAAGAAGAGAAGGGAGAATGGAAAGAAACTATGAAGTATTTTCTTAAAAAATGTGGGGAGGGGAATATGGGGGATAGTGTTTTATGGATGAAAATGAAAGAATGGATGATTAAAGGGGTACCTGATTTTTATGGAGAAGTTTTAAAAGCTTGGGGTCTTTTTCTCTCAAAGGTGGATTTTAAACCTGAAGGAAGGGAAGTAATTTTAAATCAACCACTGTTTTTTAATAAGCATATTGTGAACAATGGGAGAGAAATATTTTTTAAAAAGTGGTGGCAGGTTGGGATTTCAAGAGTGAGAGATGTATTGTATGAGGTAAGAGAAGGTTTTTTACCAGTTCAAGCCGTCATTGATGAGTTGGAAGAGTTTAAGGAAGAATATGATTTAAGAAGTATTAAGAAACAATATGAAGAGTTGAAAAGTGCAATACCTAAAGAGTGGCTGAGTGAAATACAGAAAGGGGAAAAGAAAGAAGGGAAGGTTGAAGTGTATTTCACAAATCAAGATAAATGGATGGAGCTAAGATCAGGAAATGTTAAAATGTTTTATAAGGTATTTAGGGAAGGAGTTTTTAAAAAAACAAATTCAAATGATATGTGGTTAAGACACTTTAATGGGCTTAAAGAGGAAGAAATATGGGAAAATACACGGGGAATATTGGTGAGCGCAAATCTGGAATGTCTTGATTATTTTATAAAGCATAATGTAATATGGTCAGAAATGAGGTTGTGTATGATAAAAATAGAACAAACTGCATTATGTAAGGTGTGTTATAAACAAGATGAAGGGTTGTTTCATTTGTTTTTACTGTGTGAGAAATTATTTTTTTTCTTTCAATACTTAAAAGAAATGATGAACGAGTTAGGAGTAAGAAAAGAAAATCAGGACTGGCAAAGAATTTTCATGTTAGGAGTGGAGGGAAAGTGTAGGAATAAAACCATGATCAATTTGTTAATTGTTTTGGCGAAAAACGCTATATGGAAAAGAAGAAATATAGCCAAAAACAGGTCAGTTTGTATAGAGCTGTGGATATTGTTTAAGCACATGGTGGAAGATTATATGTTTACATTGTGTAATTATTGGAGACTGGAGGGAAAAGAGGAGATGTTTTTGAAAACGGTTTCTTCAGAAGTACGGAATATTCTTTTTAAACACGGTATAAAAGTAGTTGTATAGAGAAAGAAAGGACATTTGTCCAATAATTGATTGTACAATGGAATATGTTTGTAATTAATAATTTTTTAATAAAAAAAAAAAAAAAAAAAAAA
>NZ_JBOFMZ010000005.1:0-12180 GCF_051658645.1 Cetobacterium sp. | reverse complement strand
TATTGATTGGCAACGATAGCTATGGAGGTACACCCAGTAACATTTCGAACCTGGAAGTTAAGCCCATAAACGCTGAAAGTACTTGGGGGGCAGCCCCCTGGGAGGATAGGAAGTTGCCAATCTTTTTTTTATTTTTTGTATTTCTTGTTTTTTTTTATTTTTTGTAAAAATATGTTATAATTTAATTGTTGAAAAATTAAATTATAGGGGTGTTTTATGAAAAAAATATTAGTTACAGGTGGAGCCGGCTATATAGGTAGTCATGCAGTAGTAGAACTATTAGATTCTGGGTATGAAGTAATTGTCTTAGATAATCTCGAAAATGGATATATGGATTTAGTTGATAAAAGAGCTAAATTTTATAAAGGAGATATTAGGGATATCTCTACGTTTGAAAAAGTTTTTTCAGATAACAAAATAGATGCAGTTATGAATTTTGCTGGATATATTAAAGTTGGTGAAAGTATGATAGAACCTAATATGTATTATTTAAATAATACATATGGAGTAATGAATATAATTGAAATTATGAAAAAATATAATGTTAAAAATATAATATTTTCTTCTACAGCAGCAGTTTATGGTGAGGTTGACTGTGAAGGCCTAGTTTATGAGGATTATCCAACAAATCCTATAAATCCATATGGAGCAAGTAAATTAATGGCTGAAAGAGTTATAATAGATGCAGCAAAAGCATATAATATAAATTACTCAATATTTAGATATTTTAATGTAGGAGGAGCTCATGAAAAATATCAAATAGGACAAAAGGGAGATGGAGTAACAGCTTTAATTCCAATAATATTACAAACTGCAAAAGGTGAAAGAGAAAAATTAAGTATATATGGAAATGATTATTTAACAGAAGATGGAACAGGAATAAGAGATTATATTCATGTTGTAGATTTAGTAAGAGCACATATTGCAGCATTACCTTCTTTAGAAAAAAACATTAGTGATATTTATAATTTGGGAAATGGAAATGGTTTCTCAGTTCTTCAAATGTTAAATGCAGCAAAAAAAGTAACAGGAGTAGAAATAAAATCTGAAGTAATAGAAAGAAGAGCTGGAGATCCTGCATCAGTTGTAGCTTCTAGTGAAAAAGCGAGAAGGGTTTTAGGATGGGAACCTAAATATGTAGATGTTGCTAAAATTATAGATACAGCTTGGAATTGGTATAAAAATCTTTAGTAATTAGAGGAGTATAATGGATTTTTTTAAACGGTTTTTTAGAAAAAAAGAAGAAATGATAAATAATAAAAATTCTGTAAATACAAATGATTTATTAAGATGTAATAATCAAAATTGTGGATGTAAAAAATGTGAACATGAAGAACAGAAGAATGGAGATTATTTAAAAGAGATTTGCATACAAATAGAAACTATTCCCTGTGAACCTAATCCATATTTTTCTACAAACGATAAGAATGCTAAATTTTTTGAAGAATTTGAAATTAGAATGACAACTATTTATAGAATGTATACAATGAATACGATTTTTTTAAAAGAATACCAAAAAATATCAAGGAAATCATTAACAGCCACAAGAAATAACAATGAAGATTTTTCTAAATATAGTAAGTGTTATTTTATAAATAATAATGCATTCAAAGAAATTCATCATATGAGTAATCTTCTAAATATATTTATGATTTTTGAAGTTTTATTAAAGAATATAACGAAAGATTTAGCATATGATGAAAGTTTAGAACTACAAGAAATTCAAAGTAAGAATATGTCTTATTTAAATAGTTACATTTTATTTATAGAAAAAAAATTAAACAAAGTATTTTTTCTGGAAAATAATGAAAAGCTATTTATAAGTATTATCAGAAAAATAAGAAATGATTACTTACATGATTATATGACTGAAATACCTGAATCAATTGAAAAAGAGATTGTAAAAATTTTTAGTCTTAGAGAAGGGAAAAGAATCGTTGTAGATGAATATTTTATAGAAAATACTTGTAAAATATTTGGGAATATAGCAAAAAAAATTGAGAAAGCTTATTGGGAGTATAAAAATGATTTTATTGAAAAGTAAAGGGACTTTAAATGTTAACAATTATTAGAGGAGCAGGAGATTTATCAACAGGAGTTATCTATAGATTATATAAAAGTGGATTTAAATTACTAGTATTAGAAATAGAAAATCCAAGTGCAATAAGAAGGACTGTTTCATTTTCAGAGTGTATATATAATGAAGAACAAATTAGTGCGACACGTTTCGTAGTGAAAAGCTATGACATGTTAAAAGTAGCTTAAAGTTAAGTGAAATAACAGAGAACTGTATCTTTGAGAAGTAGAATGAAGGAGTAACGTCCCGAAATGTTTCCTCTAATACTCCGATATGCGATTAAATTCTAACTAAATTTAACTGTATAAAGCTCGGTAAAGTCGGCTGAGAATTATCCCAAATAGGTTAAGCTGTGGAAATGTGAACCAGAGGTGGTCAAGGTAATGATAGGTCGGGAGTCGAATTCATATGGTAAGAATGCATGGAAGTGCTGACAAAGTTGCGAATGTACGGGTCTAAAGTTCTATACAATAGAAATGTTGTAACCACAAAAATGTGGAGCAAGTGGCGATAAGTAAGAATTTTTTTATGAAAGTCGTTATACTGTTGAAGGCAGTATTCAGCTTGCAGGCTCAAAGTGGCTACTTAAGTGAGTTCAATGATAAAAGATATGGAACGTGGAAAGCAAGACACAACAGAAAACCTAGTTAGAGGGTTGGTGAATATAAGTTAATTAACTTAACGAAATTTCTTTAGTTTTGCGAGAGTAGGGGCACAGTACCGATGAAATCATGATAATAAGTGATGGAGGGATAGCCCCAAGTCAATAATCTTAAAATGATTTTAATTTAGAATTAATAGGTTAAACAAAAAAATAAAGTTTCTAGATGAAAAGGAAACAGAACAACCTATGGTGTTAGTAAAAAAAGATAATAGATAAAAGAAATATTTGCCAAGCCACTGGAAAATTTAAAAGAAATAAAAGGAGTAAAATATCTGGAACAAATGGTGGAATCATAAATGATATAATAGAAATTAAAGATGAAACAGTTAAGTGAATTACAAAAGAATTAAGCGATAAAATATATAAATCATAATGAGTAAAAAAGGCTAAAAATACGTAAGAGTGATTCGAAAATGAGATCTTTGGCATATTTTAACAATCTATGACAGAAACGCTTAAATTTAATTCAATAATACTAAGAATTCAAAACTATTATTGCATGGAAACAATGGTAAATAAAGATTTGGAAGAAATTGGGTATATAGTAAATAAAAATCTAATTAATAGAATAGGAAATTGTAGTAAAAATTATATTTTTAGTAATACAAGCTTGTAAATTTAAAATTCCTAAATTTTCCTCCTGGAAAAAGCAAAAAAACTTAACTTGTGAAGTAAAAGGAAAATATATTAAAAAAAGAGGTAACTTTTATTTGCAGTGGTTGATATGAAAGGAACATGAAGGAATAACTACTTAGAAGTAATTATGCTAAAAACTACTATAAAGACAATAAAAATTATCAAAAGATACTAAAAAAACTTTCTAATTATAAATAATTTATATGATTATGATGGAACGCCGTGTGCGGTGAAAGTCGCATGCACGGTGTGGAGCGGGGGAAAACTTGGAGATAACTTCAAAGAGTTACCTATCGTTATTAGAGGGAGTTACAGCTAAAAAAGTTCAAACAATAGATGAAATTGAGAAATGTTGGGAAAATAAAATTATTCCAGTTGTTGTAGATTTAGAAGGGGAATATATAGAAAAATTAAATCCAGATATTCTAATAGATGCTATAATTGCAAAAAAAAATTTAGGAACGAATAAAAAGATGGCTCCAATTACAATTGCTTTAGGGCCAGGTTTTATAGCTGGTGAAGACGTTAATATTGTTATAGAAACCATGAGAGGTCATAATTTAGGAAAAGTAATTTCTTATGGATGTGCTTTAGAAAATACAGGGGTTCCTGGAGAAGTAGCTGGTGTTACAAAAGAAAGAGTTATATATGCTCAAAATAAAGGAATGTTTAAAAGTAAAAAACAAATAGGAGATTTTTTGAAAAAAGGGGAAACAATAGGATTTATTGAAGGTAAAAAAGTTACTGCTACAATAGATGGATTGTTACGAGGCCTAATACATGATGACTATATTGTAGAAAAAGGATTAAAAATCGCAGACATAGATCCCAGAAAAAAAGAGTATAACAATTGTTTTACAATTTCTGATAAAGCTAGAAGTTTAGGTGGAGCTGTTTTAGAAGGTATTTTAAGTGAAATTCTAAAAAAAGAGGTAAAAAATGGAATTGAATATTTTAGAAAAAATATTTAAAATTGTAAAAAATAATCAAAGTGTAGCTCTAGTAACATTAACTAAATCCAAAGGATCGACGCCTAGAAAAGAAGGTGCTTTAATGGGTGTCTGGATGACAGATTTTATAGGAAGTATTGGTGGTGGTTTAATCGAATATAGAGTTATAGAAAGCGCAAGAAAAGCTTTGGAAAATAATTTGAGTATGGACTTTAAATATGATTTGACAAAAGAAGCTGAATTAGGAATGACTTGTGGTGGAACTGTAGAAGGATATATAAAAATAATAAACCCTAAAAATAGAATTGTAATTGTAGGAGCAGGTCATATAGGTCAAAAATTATATTCTGTGATCAAAGATTCTGATTTTGAGAAAATAATAATAGACGATAGAATAGAGTGTAAAAATTTAATTCCTGATATTTTGATTGGAGATTATTCTGAAATAATAAAAAAGTTACCAGAAAATAGTAATACTTACTTTGTAATTGTAACTAGAGGTCACTCTACAGATGAAGAATCGTTAGCTGCAATTTTAGATAAAAAAAGTAAATATATAGGAATGATTGGAAGTAAAAAAAAAGTAATAGAAATAAAAAAAAATATAGAAGAACAAAAGAAAATCATACCAAAAGAAAAAATATATTCGCCAATAGGGTTGAAAATTTCTGATGGAACTCCTTTTGAAATTGCAATTGAAATTATGGCTGAAATATTAAAAGTGAAAAATAATGGTGAGTTAATTCATAGGAGGTTAGAAGATGCTAACACATTTTAATAAAGAAGGAAAAGCTTTTATGGTTGATGTAACAGAAAAAAAAGAAACAGAAAGAGTAGCTGTAACAAAAGGTGAAATAACGATGAATTTAGAGACATATAAAAAAATTAAAGAAGGAACAATTCAAAAAGGTGACGTATTAGGCATATCAAGAATAGCAGGAATTATGGCTGCTAAAAAAACAAGTGAATTAATTCCTATGTGTCATCCACTATTTATAACAGGAGCAGAAATTAGTTTTAAATTTAAAGACAAAGAATTAATAATTGAAGCAACAGCAACAGTAAAAACTTTTGGAAAAACTGGCGTTGAAATGGAAGCACTAACAGCAGTATCAACATCATTATTAACAATTTATGATATGTGTAAAGCTATGGATAAAAATATGAGTATAGACAATATAAGATTATGTAAAAAAACAGGTGGAAAATCAGGAGATTTTACAAATGAATGATTTTTTAAATATAACAGCATATTTAAGCACTTTAATGTTACTTGGTCTTATTATAAAAAATAAAATAAAATTTATTCAAAATTTATTTATACCGTCTTCGATAATAGGGGGACTAGTAGGACTTTTTTTGAGCTCAAATATTCTAGGTAAATATTTTTTGATAATACCATCAAGCTGGGAAATTATTTTAAGAAGTATTCCAGGAGTACTTATTATTCCAATTTTAGTTTCAATTCCTTTGGGAATGAAATTTGAAAAATCTACAAAATTGATGAAAAATACTGTGAATACAGCAGGAATATTATTTCTAGTGACTTTTGTACAACTTCTATTAGGATATATAATTAATTTTATTTTTGATAAAATATTAAAAATAAAACTATATAAAAGTTTTGGAGCTGAATTAAATTCAGCTTTTGCTGGAGGACACGGAACATCAGGAGTTGTTGCTAGAACTTTAAAAGAGTTAGGAGCAGATTATTGGGAACTAGCACAAGGAGTAACAGTAACACTAGCCACACTAGGATTGGTTCTTGGAATTTTATTTGGAATATTTCAAATAAAATTTAAAAGTAAAACAAAATTAAGAGATTCAGTTTTGAAGGAATACAGTCAAGGTTATATAAAAGATAAAGAGAAACAATTGTCTTTTGGGAAAGAAACAATGCTTAGTACATCTTTGGATACTTTATCATATCATTTGGCAATAATATTTGGAGTATCAGGTATTTCTATTTTAACATTAAATATATTTAAAAGTTATAACATACCAATTTTATCTAAAATAACAGTTTGGTCTTATGGTATGGTATTGATGTTTATAGTTTGGAAAATTTTAAATATAAAAAAAGCAGAATGGAGTATTGACGTTAAAGTTAAAAGTAAAATAACAGCAACATTAATAGACTTTTCAATAACAGCAGCAGTTGCGACAATTCCTTTGAGAGGAGTTATGAACTATATTTTCCCAATATTATTAATAAGTACTTTGGGATTTGTAATAACTTGGCTAGTAATTTCAAAACTATCTAAAAGATACTTTAAAGATTATGAATTAGAAAGAACCTTATCAATATTTGGAACTTCAACAGGAGTTTTTATAACGGGATTAATTTTATTGAGGATATGTGATCCAAAGTTAGAAACGCCAGTATTACAAGACTATTCTTTAGGATTTTCAATAACAGCATTATTGGGGCCAATTTTAATAGTGTTTTGTATTCAACTAAGCTACTTATATAATTATTTTTATCCAATGTGGTTTTTGCTGATTTTGATAGCTTTAACAACATTTTTTTTAGAATACTATAATAGAAGAGTGGATGTATAAAGTCCATTCTTTTTTTTTAATCTTGTGATATAATTAAAAGGATAAATTATTCGAAAAGGAGATTAACTATGGCTTTATTAAGTGTTAACAATTTGTATAAGGGCTTTTCAGGAGAGTCATTATTAAAAGATATTACATTTTCAATAGATGAGAAAGATAGAATAGGAGTTATTGGAGTAAATGGAGCAGGTAAATCTACTTTGATAAAAATGTTGATGGGTTTAGATGATAGCGATCCCAACCCACAAACGAATGAAAGAGGAACAATTTCTAAAAAAGGTAACTTGAAAATAGGTTACCTTTCACAAAGTATAAATTTAAATAAAGAAAATACAATTTTTGATGAATTGATGGGTGTTTTTTCTAGTTTAAAGTTAGATTATGAAAGAATAAAAGTTTTAAATATTCTTATTGCTACAGATTTAGATAATTTTGATAAACACATGAATGAGTTAGCTCATTTAAGTAGTAAATATGAGCAGGAAGAGGGATACACAATTGAATATAAAGTGAAGCAAATATTGATAGGGCTCAGTATAGCAGAAGATATATGGAAAACTAAAATAGAGGATCTTTCTGGAGGTCAGCAGTCTAGAGTAGCTTTAGGAAAGATTTTACTAGAAGAACCAGAGTTACTAATATTAGATGAGCCAACAAATCACTTAGACTTAGTTGCAATTGAATGGTTAGAAAAATTTTTGAAAGATTATCCAAAAGCTTTTATGGTTATATCCCATGATAGATATTTTTTGGATAATATAATAAATAGAGTTTTTGAAATAGAAGCTAAAGTGTTAAAAACTTATAAAGGTAATTTTTCAGAGTATATTATTCAAAAAGAAGCATATTTATCTGGAGCAGTAAAATCTTTTGAAAAAGAGCAAGATAAGATAAAAAAAATGGAAGAATTTGTTAGACGTTATAAGGCAGGTCAAAAGTGCAAACAAGCAAGAGGAAGACAAAAACTTTTAGATAGAATGGAAAAAGCTGATGATCCAATAATAGGAATTAGAAAAATAAAATTAAAGTTTGAGATTGAAACTCCTAGTGTTGATAAGGTTTTAGAATTAAAGAAACTAACAATGAGTTATGGAGAAAAACAACTTTTTAAAGATTTAGATTTAAGTATTTATAGAGGAGATAGAGTAGGGATAATTGGGAAAAACGGTGTTGGGAAATCTACTATTTTAAGAATTGTTAATAATTTGGAGAAAGCTAAAAGTGGACAGGCAGAAGTTGGTGAAAGAGTAAAAATAGGTTATTATGATCAAAATCATCAAGGTTTAAAAATGGAAAATTCAATATTGGAAGAATTATTATTTAATTTTAAGTTAAGTAATGAAGAAGCAAGAACTACAGCTGGAGGTTTTTTATTTTCTTCGGATGATGTAGATAAAAAAATAAAATCTCTTTCAGGTGGAGAAAAAGCAAGAGTAGCTTTTATGAAACTTATTCTTTCAAAACCAAACTTCTTAATATTAGATGAACCAACAAACCATTTAGATATATATTCTAGAGAAATTTTGGAAGAAGCTTTAGAAGATTATGATGGAACAATAATAGTTGTTTCTCACGATAGATATTTTTTAGAAAGTGTTGTAAAAAGTATATATGAAGTTAATAAAGATGGAGCTAATTTATTTAAAGGCGATTACGAAAGTTATATTTCACAAAAAGATATAATAAAACAAAAAGATGAAAGTGCTGGTCTAAATTACGAAGAGCAAAAAAGAAACAGAAATAGAATCAGCAATCTAGAAAAGAAGTATAAAAAGCTCGAAGATGAAATTGGAAAATTAGAAAATGAAAAGAATGCTTTAGAAAAAAAATATGAATTTTTTGGAGAAAAAAATAATTTAGAAGAATTAATAAAAATTCAAAACGAGATAGATTCTAAAGACGAAAAGATATTGGAAGCTATGGAAAACTGGGATGAAACAGCTTTAGAGTTAGAAGAATTAAAAAAATAGTTTTTTTTAAAAAAAAAAGTCATAAAATTATCTTTGACTTTTTGCAATAAAGCGATTATAATACTAAAGTTAAATATTATTTAAAAATAATAAATAAAAAATTCGAGGAAGGAGGGTAAAATGCCTACTTTAAGTCAGTTAGTAAAAAAAGGAAGACAAACTCTAGAAGAGAGTAAAAAATCACCAGCATTACAAGGAAACCCACAAAGAAGAGGAGTGTGTGTAAGAGTTTATACTACTACACCTAAGAAACCAAACTCAGCTTTAAGAAAAGTTGCCAGAGTAAAATTAACTAATGGAATCGAAGTTACTTCGTACATCCCAGGAGAAGGACATAACTTACAAGAACATTCAATCGTTCTAGTAAGAGGTGGAAGAACAAAAGATTTACCAGGAGTTAGATATAAAGTTATCAGAGGAGCTTTAGATACAGCTGGAGTTGCTAAGAGAAAACAATCAAGATCTAAATATGGAGCTAAAAAAGCATAATAATAATCATTAAGGAGGTGGACAGCAAATGTCAAGAAGAAGAGCAGCAGTAAAAAGAGATGTATTACCAGATTCAAGATATTCTGATAAAGTTGTAACTAAAGTTATCAACTCATTCATGTTAGATGGAAAAAAATCAATCATTGAAGGAATTTTCTATTCTGCAATGGATTTAATAAAAGAGAAGACTGGTCAAGAGGGGTACGATGTATTTAAGCAAGCCTTAGAAAACATCAAACCACAGATTGAAGTTAGATCAAGAAGAATTGGTGGAGCTACTTATCAAGTTCCAGTAGAAGTAAGAATTGAGAGACAACAAACTCTAGCAATCAGATGGTTAACTATCTATACAAGAGCAAGAAAAGAATACGGAATGATAGAGAAGTTAGCAGCAGAATTAATAGCAGCATCAAACAACGAGGGAGCTACTATTAAGAAAAAAGAAGATACTTACAAAATGGCAGAAGCTAACAGAGCTTTCGCACACTATAAGTTCTAATTTTATTTAATTTAAATTTAGGAGGATAACATAATGGCTAGAAGCGTTTCTTTAGAAATGACTAGAAACATTGGTATCATGGCTCACATCGATGCAGGAAAAACGACTACTACAGAAAGAATATTATTCTACACTGGAGTAGCTCATAAAATTGGAGAGGTTCACGAAGGTGCCGCTACAATGGACTGGATGGAGCAAGAGCAAGAAAGAGGTATCACAATTACTTCTGCTGCTACGACATGTTTCTGGAAAAATTACAGAGTAAATATAATAGACACACCAGGACACGTGGACTTTACAGTTGAGGTTGAAAGATCTCTTAGAGTACTTGATGGTGCAGTTGCTGTAT
Source organism: Cetobacterium sp. (assembly GCF_051658645.1). Classification (GTDB taxonomy): domain Bacteria; phylum Fusobacteriota; class Fusobacteriia; order Fusobacteriales; family Fusobacteriaceae; genus Cetobacterium_A. The sequence continues at coordinate 1,984 of NZ_JBOFMZ010000005.1, read as the reverse complement.
TCTCAGCAGTTGACGGAGTACAACCACAATCTGAAACAGTTTGGAGACAAGCTGATAAGTATGGTGTACCAAGATTAGCTTTCTTTAATAAAATGGACAGAGTAGGAGCTAACTTCGAAATGTGTGTAAATGATATTAGAGACAAGTTAGGATCTAATCCAGTACCTATTCAATTACCAATCGGTGCTGAAGATGACTTCGAAGGAGTTATCGATTTATTAGAAATGAAAGAAATTGTATGGCCAAAAGATTCTGATAACGGATCTAACTTTGATCTTAAAGATATCAGACCTGAATTACTTGAAGAAGCACAAGAAGCTAGAAACTTTATGATTGAATCAGTTGTAGAAACTTCTGATGAGTTAATGGAAAAATTCTTTGGTGGAGAAGAAATTTCTGTTGATGAAATTAATACTGCTTTAAGAGCTGCTACATTAGCAAATACAATCGTACCAGTAACTTGTGGAACAGCTTTCAAAAATAAAGGAGTTCAATCTTTACTTGATGCTATCATAACTTATATGCCAGCACCTACAGATAAAGGACTAATTAAAGGAACTGATCTTAAAAATCCTGAATTAGAAATAACTAGAGAGATTTCAGATGCATCTCCATTTGCTGCATTAGCATTCAAAGTTATGACTGATCCATTTGTAGGAAGATTAACATTCTTTAGAGTTTACTCAGGAGTTCTTACAAAAGGATCTTATGTATTAAACTCTACAAAAGGTAAAAAAGAAAGAATGGGAAGAATTCTTCAAATGCATGCAAACAAAAGAGAAGAAATCGAAATTGTTTACTGTGGAGATATTGCAGCTGCAGTTGGATTGAAAGATACAACTACAGGAGATACTTTATGTTCTGAAGATTCACCAATCGTTCTTGAGAAAATGGAGTTCCCTGAGCCAGTAATTTCAGTAGCTGTTGAACCTAAGACAAAAGTAGACCAAGAGAAAATGGGTCTAGCTTTATCTAAATTAGCAGAAGAGGATCCTACATTCAGAGTTAAAACTGATGAGGAAACTGGACAAGTAATCATCTCAGGAATGGGAGAATTACATTTAGAAATAATTGTTGATAGAATGAGAAGAGAATTCAAAGTTGAATCAACAGTTGGTAAACCACAAGTTGCTTACAGAGAAACTATTAGTATGAAACAAGACCAAGAAGTTAAATATGCTAAGCAATCTGGAGGAAAAGGACAATTCGGACACGTTAAGATTACTCTTGAGCCAAACCCAGGTAAAGATTTCGAATTTGTTAACAAAATATCAGGAGGATCAATTCCTAGAGAATATATTCCTGCTGTTGAAAAAGGATGTAAAGAAGCTCTTGATGCAGGAGTTGTAGCTGGATACCCTATGGTAGATTTAAAAGTTACACTTTATGATGGATCATACCATGAGGTTGACTCATCTGAGATGGCATTCAAAATAGCTGGATCTATGGCACTTAAGCAAGCTGCTATAAAAGCAAAACCAATCATTCTTGAGCCTATCTTCAAAATAGAAGTAACTACTCCAGAAGAGTACATGGGAGATATCATAGGAGATATCAACTCAAGAAGAGGTATGATCGGAGGAATGACTGATAGAAACGGAGCAAAGATAATAACTGCTAAAGTACCTTTATCAGAAATGTTCGGATATGCAACTGACTTAAGATCTAAATCTCAAGGAAGAGCAACTTACTCTATGGAATTTGAAGATTATGCTCAGGTTCCAGTATCAGTTCAAAAAGCTATTCAAGAAGAGAGAGGAAGATAATAGTTTATCTTTAATCTTTATAAAAATTTAATAATGTTGTGACTCAAAATTGAGTCGCAACAAAAAATATAAATATAACTAGGAGGCAATTTCAAATGGCTAAGGAAAAATTTGAAAGAAGTAAACCACACGTTAACGTTGGAACAATAGGACACGTTGACCACGGAAAAACAACAACAACAGCAGCAATCTCAAAAGTATTATCAGATATGGGATTA
>NZ_JBOFMZ010000004.1:0-2120 GCF_051658645.1 Cetobacterium sp. | reverse complement strand
AAACCGGCCTAGCTAAAAAAACATCTGTAGCGACGCCGGCGGGGGAGAAGGGCCGGCCACGGAGAGAGCATGCCGTAAACAACGGACTCGCTAAGGCATGCGAACGACCTTCTTTAGCACTGGCAATAAATATCTTTTAAATTTTTCAACTTAAAAATAAAAAATGTTTTAGTTTCTATTATATTTATGTATAATTAAAATAGTATAAACAAATTTAATCAAAACAGGGGGAAAAGAATGACTTTAATTTTATTACTAGTGGTAATTTTATTATTAGTTTTAGTTTTTAAAAAAGAAAAAAAGAATAATATTTTGGTAAAAGAGAGAGATGAATCCTTATCAAAAGCTAAAGATTCAGAAAATGAAAATAATAAATTAAAACTAGAAAATCAAAATACTAAAATTAGAATTGATGAATTAAAAATTTATGAAGAAATGAAAATGACTAAAGATAGAGCTGAAAAAGAAGCTAATTCTTTATTAGAAGCAACTCAGAAAATAGTACAAGAAAATCAAAATGAAAGTTCTATTATTTTAACAAATGCTAAGCATAAAGCTAGAGAAAGTAATCAAAATTCAGAAGAAATTATAGATAAAGCTTTAAAAAAAGCTCATGAAATAGAAGAAAATGCTAAACATAAAGCAAAAGAAATATCTGGAACGGCTTATGAAATTAAAGAGAATGCTGATTTTTATGAATCTGTAGCTCTAGCTATGAAAAATAAAATCGTTGGCTATGGAGACGATTATTTAAAACCTACTCATTCATTAATTGATGATTTAGCAAATGAATATAATTTTTTAGATATTGGAAAAAAATTAAAAGAAGAAAGAGATTTAATTAAAAGAATGGTTATCAATGACATGGCATCTTCTTGTGATTATGTTCAAGCAACTAGATCAAAAACAGCATGTGAATTTGTATTAGATGCTTTTAATGGAAAAGTGGAAAGTATATTATCAAGAGTTAAATCTGATAATTATGGCAAATTAGAACAAGAAATTAAAGATGCTTATATCTTAGTTAATTATAATGGAGTAGCCTTTAGAAATGCTAAAATTGAAGAAAAATACTTAGAAGCAAGATTAAAAGAATTAGAATTATTAGTAAAATTATATCTTTATAAAGAGCAAGAAAAAGAAGAGCAAAAAAGAATTCGTGAACAAATTAGAGAAGAAGAAAAAGTTAAAAGAGAATATGAAAAAGCAATAAAAGAATCTGAAGTTGAAGAAAAAAGAAATCAAAAAGCACTAGATCAAGCTAGAAAAGAATATGAAAAAATAATGGAAACAAAATCTGAAGAAGAAAAAGCTAAATTTGCATTGAAAATTCAAGAATTGGAGAGACAATTAGAAGAAGCAAGTAAAAATAAAGAAAAAGCAATCTCTCAAGCACAATTAACTAAATCTGGCCATGTTTATATAATATCTAATATTGGTTCATTTGGAGAAAATGTTTATAAAATAGGAATGACAAGAAGATTAGATCCATTAGATAGAGTTAAAGAACTTAGTGGTGCATCAGTTCCATTTCCATTTGATATTCATGCTATGATATATTCAGAAGATGCTCCTGGATTGGAAAACAAAATTCATAAAGAATTTAATAATAAAAGTACAAATCTAGTTAATTTAAGAAAAGAATTCTTTACTATAAACTTAGATGAAATTGAAACTTTTGCAAAACAAAATTGCGGAGAATTTAAATTAACAAAATTTGCATTAGCAACTCAATATAGAGAAAGTTTAAAAATGAGAGAGAAAAATATTAGTCCAATTTATGAAGAAGATAATACAGATGAAGAATTAGAAGAGCTATAAGAGAATAGTAGCGTGGTAATTTTTTATTAAAAAAATCCCGCTTCCTGTGAGAGCTTATATACGGCGGGAACGAGCGAATGGCAAGGCACATATCTACAGCCAGAGTAGAGGTGTGAGGCCATTCGCTCTTTTTTTCAATAAAAAATGTGGGTGCTTGGTCTGATATGATACCCATATAGGGCACACATATATTATCAACATTTAATAAAAATATGAAAGTTGGTAGTATATGGCTAAAAAAATTAGATTTACAGCTGAAGAAAAAATGTTTTTTGTTTTAAAATTTAGAGAACTAAATA
>NZ_JBOFMZ010000003.1:0-2982 GCF_051658645.1 Cetobacterium sp. | reverse complement strand
AATCCTTTGAGGTATAATAGTTATTCAAACAACCAATATTCCCCCCAAGAAAGGAGCAGTTTTTAACTATGTATATTAATAATATCTCTTGTCCTCGTTGTTTCTCTAAAAACCTTTATCGTTTTGGTAAAAACAATCTTGGACATCAAAAATACCAATGCAAAGAATGCGCTAGACAATTCTCTGTGAATTCTAAACTCGGTGATAATAGGCGTTCATATCCTAAATGTCCTATTTGTAATTCAGGAACATATTTACATCATGATTATCTTTACTATTCTAGGTTTAAATGTAATTCTAGAAAGTGTAATCACATTCATATTGCAGTAAAAAAGACTTCTAATTTTGATAATATTTCTTCTGAATTTAAATCTAAAACAATTAATATCAAAAGACTTCGAACAAATATCAATGTTGTCATTGATGCTTTGTATATGTATTTTGTTCATTCAGCTACCACAAGAGCTATTTCACAATACCTTTTAGATCGTAAAAATATTAAAATCTCTCATGTATCCATTTACAAATGGATCAAAGGTTTTGGAGGTATATTTAAAGATATCGTTTCTAAATATACTCCGCAAGATTTAAATCTATCTGATGAGTGGCACGTTGATGAAACTGTAATTAAAATCAAAGGTAAAAGATATTACATCTGGACTTTAATTGACTCTGAAACTAGATACGTTATTGATTGGTACCTTACAACTTCAAGAGAAGCAACCTCTGCTTTCCACTTATTTGATAAGGTTAAAAAGCGATTTGGAGCACCTAAATCAATAGTATCTGATAGATTACCTAGCTACAATATTCCAACAAAAATAGTATTCTCAGAATCTAAACATATTAAAGTTCAATCATGGTATGACGAAGTAACTAATAACCTAATTGAAAGCTTTTTTAAAAGATTTAAACATAAATATAGAACAACCCACGGTTTAAAGTGCGAAACAAGTGTAAACGCACTATTAGAAGGCTTCTTTTTCTTCTACAACTACATTACACCGCATAAAGGATTGAGTAACCTTACTCCTGCCAAAGTTGCTGGCGTAGAATATAGCGAAGTCAGCAGAAAAAATCTACTGCTATTTTAGCAAAGAAAAAGAATATTCTTTTTAAGGCATAGACAAGCTATGTCTTTTTGTGATATCATTTTTTTACAAAAATATTTCAAGTCGAAAATCTTTATCCCTTTTTTAGGAATTGGACCTATTTTTCATCTTTAGTTAACAGATTTTTAATTTTCTATAAACTATAAATTAATGCGTAATAATTATCTAATATTATATACTTTTAAAAACTTATTATCCACTTTAAATTTTATTTTTTTTACTCTTTAAGTACCCTTAAAGACCCTTAAAGACTCTTAAAGACTCTTAGACAAAAAATGACCCCCTTTTAGACCAGTAAAATCAATGGTCGGATGGGGGTCGTTTGTACTTATAATATGTAAATTGTAGTGGTTTTTATAATATGTTTGCATGATATATACATATTATGTTATAGTGAGATATATTATAACTTTTGAGGTGAAAAATGGGTAAAATTGGATTTAATAAAAATTTAAACAGATTACCAATATGTTTTGAAAAAGAGATTTTTGTAAATGCTTTTGGATGGATTTTAAAAGAGTTCAACAAGTGGAATAAAGGACTCGAAATAAAAGATAGAGTTATTACAATAAAAAAACGTGAAATATGGTCAGCATCTACAACTAGACCTTATACAAAAGAAGAATTCAGTGATTTTATTAAAGGTTTAACAGTTTCAAAAAGATATGAAATAGATAAAGAAAAAGGATATGGAATATCTGGAAGTATTTTTGTAACTCAAGAGATTGACGATGAAACTCTAAAAATAGAGATTCCTTCACTTTTCATTCCGTTTCTATTTTACAAACATGATATTAGCATAATAGATGCAGTGAATAAAAAAGAACCTCTAACTGTTAAAGAGCTTGATTATTGGGATACTGAACTAAAACATAAAAAAAGAGAGATTCTACTTTTAGAAGATGCAGAACTAAAGGGTATAGCTCATACCCATCAACTTAAGAAAAATAATTTTCTAAATCCAATGTGGGGTTTTCGGGAAAAAACCGACGTTTGGCCTATAAGCTAAACTAGAACCTAAAATCATTATTGCTACGAACAATTTTTTCATCTTACCACCACCTAAAATTTATTTTTCATCTCTTATTTTATAGAACATAGTTTTAGAGCATCCAATAGCTTTAATGACATCTTTTACGGATAGATAGTTTGGATTGTCTTTATCTCTAGTAAGAGGATAAAGTTGAAGGAACTTTTCTCGAAACTCATCATTCTTAGTTCTACCGAATTTCACACCTTTAGCTAAAGCTCTCGCTATCCCTTCTTTCTGACGTTGACGTAGCTCTTTACGTTCCCATTCTGCCCTTAGTAGGTCTACTTGCAACATTGTATCAAGCATAACATTTAGCATAGCTTCTGCAAGTGAATCAGCATCTCGCTCGACCAACTTTTCTTTTAGAAAATTATTTAAATAAGCTTGGTCTAAAGATTGAACAGTAATTCCATCTTTAGCTAGCTCTAACAAGCATTCACGGACCTCTTTTGCATCTCTACCAATTCTATCTAAATTTTTCACAACAATAACATCATCTTTTTTAGCCCAAATATTTCTTAATTCATTCCATGCTTCTCTACCATCAAAACTTTTTCCAGACTTCTTTTCTGCAAAGATAGTTCTAGCACTAGCACCCATCTCTTTGAAAAGCTCAACTTGTCTATCTAGATTCTGTGATTCTGAAGAAACTCTAGCATAATAATATTTCATAGTAGTACCATCCTTCTTTTTTTCATCTTATTAATTATATCTTGCTTGTGAAAAAAATACAAATACTACCTAGAGTTTAGTGAACTGTTGTTCTAAAATTAAAAAAAGTAATTTTGTGAACACTGAATTAGAACAATAATAGGAGTACACAAAAGTGTACTTTTT
>NZ_JBOFMZ010000002.1:0-2641 GCF_051658645.1 Cetobacterium sp. | reverse complement strand
AATTGGTCTTCTGAATAATACCTAGTCTTACCTTTAGTTACAAAACTTGGTTTAAGTTTATTCTCCTTGTCCCAATTTCTGAGTGTTTGTGTTGTTACTCCTAATAGTTTTGAAAATTTACCTATTGAATACATTTTATTACCTCGATTTAATTTTACCATTAAAATTAAAATAAGTTGAAGTTTTTTTATAAATTTTTATAGAATTTTATAGAATTATTTCTACAGACATCAGCCTCTATAATTTTAAAAATTTAAACTTAAATTAAATTTATTTTTTTAGCATTTCCAACTCTATATCCAAAGAAGGATGAGCTACTAAAATATCAGTTCCGTTAGTTGAGTAAAAAACCATTGAACCATGTATTAATTTATTTTCTAAGAATGAATAAAGATCATGTATCTTAAAACCATGCTCTTCTAATACTTTCTCTAGTTTTTGAAGTGGTATAGTTAAATGGGCTGATAATATTTCCAAAATTATATCTCTAGCTTTAATCTCTTCTGAAATAAGTTCTTTATTTAATTCTAAAAATTGAAGTAGTAACCGAGCATAATCTTCATCCAGTAAGATATTATGGAACTCCTTTTCTTTCATTAAATCATCTGGATAACTATGAATTCTATTGTATTTTAAATCCAACATCAAATCCATTTCTTTTATATCATTTTCATCAAAACATACAAGACCATAATTTTTTAAAGTGTCTAAACACGAAGTCAATTCATGTGTTGCTGGAATTTTTTTATTGTTTTCAAAATATATTTTTAAAAACTCATAAGTTTCAATTGGTAAAATATCATAAACAGCATTTACTGAATTTAAATAAATATTCACCAACTCTTCTGGTGTTAATTCAGCATTTTCAGGTAGTAAATCTTCAGATATTAAATCTGTATAATATAATTCTGAAGCTATAAAGTTAAATAACTCTTTCTCTTTCAACACTCTAAAATTTTGTAAAATACCCATTTTAAGCCGTTACCAGATACTTATAAAACTTTATAAAATTTTTATTAAAATTCACAAAAGTCAAAAGTATCATTCCTTTTTCATAGAGTTCAATTTTGTATCCATTCGATACTACTTTTGTTTGTATAACTCTCCAAAGGCTTCAATTCCCACATAACGAACGGTACATATTACAGTTTTCTTCTCTATACTTTCTTTGTTGAAAGTTCTATGAAACTCTGTAATTTGCTAGGTTTATACTTGCATTCAAATCTCTATCTATCTCGTGTCCACACTCACACTGGAAAACTCTATCTGAAAGTTTTAGATTTCTCTTTACTTCTCCACATTTTGAGCATCTTTTACTGCTTGGATAAAATCTTGGTACTTGTATAAACTCTATTCCGTTAAATTCACACTTATATCTCATAATAGTTATGAATCTATTGAAGTTCTGTTCTGCTATAGCCTTTGAAAGGTGTCTATTTTTCATCATACCTTTAACATTTAATCCTCTATTACAATCTTAGATGGTTTGGTTTTCACTATCTCATTTGTAACTCTATGAAGATTATTAGCTCTGATATTTGAAATTCTTCTATGAATGAGCCTTAATTTTTGTTCTAGTTTCAAGATGTTTTGGCTCTTTTGGTAACGATTTTCACCTCCGTTATTTTTATAGTATTTTCTTGAAACCTGTTTTTGAAACCTGTTTAAAGTTTTCTTTAGCTTTTTAACTCTCTTGGTCTTATTGATATTTTTATAAATTTTTCCAGTAGAACATATAGCTAAATCTTTGATCCCTAAATCTATTTCTATACTTTTATCTGTCAATTCTACTATCGGCTTCTCAACATCTAATCCTACTGAGATATACCAGTATTTCCCATCAAAACTTATCCTAGGATTACAATATTTTCTGTCCATAGGTAACTGTTCCAAGGTTTTAATCCAACCTACTTTTTCTATTAAAACAAGGTTCTCTTTCTGTCTTCCAAGAGTCCAATTATATATAAATCTTGCTGTTCTTGTTGACTGCCAAAGCAGTGATTCTTGAGTTTTATTAGGTTTTAACCTTATCTTCTTCGATAAAATCATCTTTTTGCTTGTTAGAACTAACTCTACAATAACCGATTATTTTTCTATTTTTTTTGATATCATTTATTCTCACTTCGACTTATTTTAATATAAAATAATTTAAAAGTAAAAATTAAATTTCAAATTTTAGAAGTTCTTTTCAACTGTTGAAAGCCTCCTAATTTTTTATATCTATGGTAATAGTATAGCAAGTTAATCCAAAAATTCTATATTTTTTTCAAACTTTTTTCTAAAAATCCCAGTCTAAAAATTATAATAAAAGTAATAATAAAATGATTTAATCCCCCCGAAACCTCTGTCCCCCCCAGAGGTTTCTCCCTTTTTTGTATAATAATACTCATTTTTGGGGTTTTTAGAATAGCTTATAAACTATTACATCTTATCTTCTATCATAATTTATTTTACAAAAAATAAAAAAGTAGAAGGCACCATCACGAGTCCTTCTACTTCCACTCTTTAAATCTTTTCACTTTTAAATAATTTTAAAACTTATAAATATTTTACTCTTAAAAAAAGAACAATATACTAAAACTTTAAATCTACTTCAAATATAATAGTTAGATAAAACAACTTCATAATTTATCAAAATATA
>NZ_JBOFMZ010000001.1:0-1908 GCF_051658645.1 Cetobacterium sp. | reverse complement strand
TTTAAGAGACTTTTTTTAGTACAAAAAATTATAGATTTATAATTCGACATTGTATATAGTTGTTTATATTGTAAATATTGTTTATTGTTATGTACAAAAAATACACCTGTTTTTTAGGCTTTTAGCCATTGATTTTATTGAGCTAAAAAGCTTTTTTGTTGTAGGACATTAGATGATGAATGTTTAGACATTAGATGATGAATGTCTTGACATTAGATGATGAATGTCTTGACATTAGATGATGAATGTCTTGACATTAGATGATGAATTACCATAAAAAAATTGATTTTTTTGAATTGTTAGTGTATTATGGATAAAAAAGGACGTCAAATGATTGCTTTTTGTTAAAAAAAATGTTGATTCTTGAATTATTCATCATCTAATGTCAAAAAAAAATACCTAAAGGAGCTGCTAGATTTGAATGATAAAATTGTTAAAAAAAAATCTGAACCATGGTGGGTTGAAACAATAGATACTCCTGAAACTGAGTATGTTGAAGAAAATTTTTATGTAGATGAAAACGATTTAAAAAACAAAGAACTTATAAGAGTGGATTTGAATATAGTGCAGTTTCCAATTTTTTCTAAAAACACAAAGCGAAAAATTAATCAAGTTGTAAAATATTTTTTCAATAGAAATCGTGATACTTATATAACAGTTACACCTATAGCTGGAAATTATATTCCTGGTGAAACAGAAGAAAAAGTATTTATTGCACTAATGCAAATTATGAAAGAAAGAGGAATGCCTCAAAAATTTACAGTTTCAGCAACAGAACTAAGAGATAAATTAAAATTGAAGACAACTAGATATGGTGATGTTATTAAAAATTCTTTATTAAGATTAGCTAAAACCAATTATGATTTTAAAAATACAATGTACTCTTCAGAATTAAATGGCATTCTTAGCAAAGAAATAACTACATCTATTTTAAGTTTAGAAATTTTGAAACTTTCTTCAAAAAAAAATCTTATATATAGAAATGAGTACGGAGATGGAAGAATAAAAGAGATTTATGAAATAAATATAAGTGACCATTTTTATCAAAATATTATCCAAAAAGGTTATATGGTTTATAACTCTGGAATCTTATTAGACATTTCTACAAGCACAGCTAGAACAATTTATATGCTAATAGAAAAATTAAGATTTGAAAGTGTGTATTTAAAAATAGATGTTATTTTTTTAATAAAACGGATACCTCTAAAATATGACAAATATAAAATTAGTAGAACCGTAAAAATATTGGAAAATGCTTTTGATGAACTAAAAAAGAAAAATCTTATTAAAGACTTTAACATTTTAAAAGGTTCTGGTTGGTCAAATTCAGAAATAGAAGTTTTCTTTAATGAGAATTCGAAAGAAGAAAAGCAACAAAGATTCTTTGAAGATAAAAATGATTTTCGCAAACTATTAACATATACAACTGTAAGTGAGACAGAACACGAAATGATAGAAGAAATAGAGCCTATAAAATCTTGTACAGTCTCAACAAGAGAGATGATAGATAAAATTTTAGGATTGATGCCAAGTAAAGCGAGAAGTTTGAAAAGTATGCCTAAAACTATTAAAGAAGCTATTGAAAAGTATGGATACTCAAAAGTTGAAGCCGCTGCAATTTATATGAAAAAAAATAAAGTTGTAGCAGTAAGAGCTTATTTTATAAAAGCTCTAGAAAACAATTGGGTAGAAGACGAAGAAACGATCATAAAACCCGTTAAAAACGATTTTAAGGCTCTAGAAGATGAAAAGCCAGCTCAAAGTATAGCAGGGTACGACCTAGCTTATTTTGAAGCGTTTGAAGAACTTTCAGAGAGTGAGCAAAACAGGATTGAAAGTATTGTTTATCAAAATTATATAGCAGAATGTGGAATGAATACAAAAATACAAAAAATAGCTTTTTCTGCG